>NZ_MEJG01000003.1 GCF_002592045.1 Parasaccharibacter apium
TAAAAGTAGCGAACGCTACAAAAAAATTAAAAATCCGGCATGGAGGGCAAAAGCTCACCACCATGCCGAAAAGGACAAACCCTAATAGCAAGGCCTGTAAGATCGTCCGTCTCGACCATCAAGCCTGTAACGGTGGCTTTGCCTGTTGCCGGTTGGAAACGATCTGTTGGGACTTTCTTTAACATTTTACGGATGGCATTTTCCTTTTCCATCCCGATAACGCTGTCATAGTCCCCGCACATGCCTGCATCGGTTTGATAAGCGGTCCCCCCTTTTAAGATACGATGATCGGCGGTGGGAATATGCGTGTGCGTCCCCACTATCAGGGAGAAGCGGCCATCATAATGGTGACCAAAGACCATCTTCTCGCTTGTTGTTTCAGCATGGACATCCAAAATGGCAGCATGAACAGTCCCACCGAGGCGATGGCGTGAGAGGATTGCATCTACAGCGCGGAAAGGATCATCCAGCGCATCCATAAAGATGCGGCCCATTACGTTAATGACCAAAATTTTCCGCCCGCATGGTAGGGTTAGCACGCAACCCCCTTGCCCTGGTGTGCCCTCTGGATAATTTGCAGGACGTACAACCGCGGGGAGTTGATCTAATTGACCGATTAAATCCTTACGGTCCCACGCATGATTGCCCAGTGTGATGACATCAACGCCGCCATCCAAAAGATCACGCGCAATTTGGGGAGATAGCCCAAAGCCGTGGGAGGCATTTTCGGCATTCGCGATTACGGCATCAAGAGATAGCTGCTCTCGCCAATCCTTCAAACCAGCTAAGACAGCATCACGCCCGCTACGGCCAACAATATCGCCTAAAAATAAAAGTCTCAAAACATGTCCTTCATGCTGGCTGTCTGGATGATTTCAGAGTCTGTTACGATCATGGGAAGGGGCTGATCATGCTCATCCATCGGAATGTGCGCTTGCTCTTGTTGAGAGAAACCGTACCCTATCAAGCGCGCTTGCGGGTAGAGCGGTAAGGTGCGGTCATAATAGCCCCCGCCATAACCAAGCCGCCCCCCTGCTCTATCAAAAGCGACAAGAGGAACGAGTATAACATCCGGCTTACAGCGCCGCCCTGTGGGAAAGGACGTGCCAAAACGACCTCGCCTCATGCGCGTTGTTTCTGTCCAACAGCGGAATATAAGAGGCTGTCCTTTAGGAGGGGTGTGTGGGAGGGCGACCTGATACCCCGCGCGCGCAAGCTGTTTACAAAGGGGACGTAAATCCACCTCCCCGGGTAAGGGCCATACGGCAGCCACTATGTTTGGTTGTATAGCCTGTACCAGCTGTGCAAGACGCGCAATAAGCTGCCGATTTTGCCGTGGTGTGACAGATAGTCTATCGGCAAGGCAGGCCTGCCGAATACGCTGTTTTTGTGCGAAAGATGTAATGCTGTCGGGCATAAGCTTGTTCCGTGAAGCCACCTTAGCCGTTGGTCTCATCAGCCCTCCCGGACCTGCTAGGGCAGGTGGGCACCGGTAATAACGTGACCACAGCCACGACAGAGCCAGTTCCCTTGGAAGTGCTTATCGGCCCAGAGGTTGATCTTGCCTGACGCGCTAGGCAGCTTCGCCCTTCATATTGCATTACTGGCCAGAGATCACAAGCATAGACCCTGTGTTTCTTTACTGAAATTATTGTTTGGAAGGCGCTGTCGATTTACTCGTGAGCCTAGTATCTTGCTGAGTCATTTGGAGATGCGCCTCCACCCGTTGGAGCAAATTATTAGCCATTGTAGCAGCATCAGCCAGACGACCAGAGATTTGCTCCTGCACTGCCTCTAGTTGACGACTGCGAGAAAGCAGCGCACGCTCTTCTGCTGTCATGCGTTTACTTTGAGCCTCATAAAGCTCATCAGCCATTAACAGAGCAACAAGAAAAAGTGCTTCTTTATCCCCACGTGGCGCCAATGTTTTGCGCACATCCTCCAATCGTTGGCTAATAGACCCAGCCAGAGCTTTTAGATGCTCCTCCTCACCGTCCTGACAGCCAACTGTATAACTAACTCCCCCTAATGGAAGTGTTACCTGAGCCATAATGTTACTCCTTTTCTTCCTTTAGAGAGGTGCCCTCACAACCTTTAAGATAGTCACGAAGCTGAGCTTCTAAATATTCAATCCGTTTGAGTAGAGTGCTACGCATCTCCTCCTGCTGGGTGCGTTCGGCCTCATGTTGAATTTCTTGCTGCTCCAAAGCAAAACCAAGTTGCACGAGAGCCGTTTCTAACTGCTCAAGGTCTGGATTTTTCTGCATGATAATTGGTAAGTTCCCCTCTGGCACTGACACACTCCCCCTTTATAATCCAATAAGATACACTCATCCGCCATGTGAGACCACCATGACTGATCTTCACGACACGTCAAGCATCTTTGCCCGTTTTCCTCATCCCTTTATCACGATTACCACCCGGCCTGTATTACTAACCATTCATCAACACGTGAACAAAGCCCCTTTTACCATCCTCTCCCCCCCTCACGCTGGGACGAGCCTAGGGCTACCTTGGTGGTTACATCTCATCTCAGGCATCCCACGCCCTTCTATCTTGGACTGTGGCGCTAATGCCGCCCTCGCTATGGAAGCCCTATATCGCGGTGTAGATGGTGTTATTTGCCGAGAGTTCCACTCTGTTTTACCACCAGCAATGCGAGGACGCCTCTTTACTATCCGCCCTCCCGAGACGAATTACTGGCAAAACAAACTATGATCTGCCACATCTAGTATATTATGACTATGCCTGACCTCTACCCCGTATTGCCCTCGCTCCAACTATTGACGGAACTTCAAGACCGGCTGCCGCCTATTTTAGAAATGGAGAGCGTAACGGCTGTGCGTTTATGTTTTGATAGAACCTTAAAACACAGCCTGTTAGACTCCCTTCGTCAAATGGTGTGGAGCTATAATGTAGCTCTCATCCTCGCACCATCTGACCTTGGGTTGCTTTGCGATATTCCTCTTACAGAGATTGATGGGTTGCATCTCTCCCGTCCTGCAGAGGTAAAGACCCTTATTAATCGCAAGGATAAACCTAAAAACCTGCAATTAGGATGTTCATGCCTCACATTAGACGATGCAATGAGTGCTGGGGAGCAAGGTGCAGATTATATCAGCCTCCCCGCTACGGCCCTAACAGCCATTACGCAATGGAGCCTCTTTGCGGAACTCCCTATTGTAGCAGAGCATATTACAGCCGTGGAGGACGGGGCAGCAGCGGCCAAAGCGGGAGCGGATTTTCTAGCAATTCCACTGCATAATGCAGAGGACATCACTACCCGTTTTGTCGAGATAAAAGAGGCTCTCTCTTAAAAAGAGCCTCCCACCCCTCACCGATGCGGCAATACTGAATCAATCACAAGCAACATGCCGTTTGCTTGCTTATATTCGCTCCCCTTCAACGTCGCAGAACCATTACGCCCGATGACTTGGATACGCCCATCAGGCAAGGGCTTAAAGAGCAGGTCATAATCCGGGCCCGAGAGGGTTTTAACGCGCACTGTTCCATCCTGTGATTGAGCAGCCCGGCGGCGGATTTTCTTGACATCCCACGACCCTTTAATGATTGTCTGGCCAATCAGCTCGCGAACATAAGTATGGCGTGGACCCTCTGCAAGAGGAGCGACTTGAACGCGGTAATAGGCCTCAAACGGCTTATTAGGGATAGCAAGAACCGTATAATTATCCTCTCCCTCCAAATACTGCCAATAACCTGCCCGCTGTGTTACAACTGCATAATCGGCAAGCTCAATCGCGCTGGCTATATTATCGCTCAATGGGCGATCCTCATACGACATGACTGGCGGGACATGATACGCGCTGGCTGGGTTAGGTGGCTCATCAGGGCCAGCAGGTTTATATCGCTCATGGATGCTCTCCGCCTCTGGCAGGAAGGTCCCATGTGTAGAGGCTGAGACATCCAACGGGTCTTGGCGGTCGGGTTTATCGCTACAGCCTGCTACAGCGCATAATGCTACAAAAGAGCCAATCAATAACGGTGTTTTACACCGTAGAATCCGGCGCATGTTCAACATCCACCCCCATGCATTTTCCACCCCACAACCTGATCAGACACAAGCTCGAAGGTGGTCTGGCAACTGCTGCTATAATAGCTGGGGGGGATTTCCACACCACCCCAGCCGCCATAGCCGTACCCATAGCCGCCACCCCAGCCCCAATCCCAACCGCCTGTACCGGGGGAATATTGGGTTGTTGTCTCGATATAAGATAAGAAATTATGGCCCTGTGTTTGGTAGCCACGGCTTGGCACGCCAAAACGGCGAATCACATCAACCGAGCTTTGCCCAATCATAGCATTCAACACTTTTGGCCGCTGAATCTCAGGGGTACTACAGGCGGCCAATAAAAGCCCTGCCCCTAAAACAACCAACATCCCCCTATAAAGCTTCATAATGCCCCCTACCCATCACATAATCATCATCACATAACATGCATTACTTAACAGCTTAGCCAAAGAATCGCCTCAAGACGAGGGGCCCCGGTTGCCAACATCACGAGCCGGTCAAACCCTAAGGCGATACCTGATGTCGGCGGCATATCAGCAAGAGCCGCGAGGAAAGCCTCATCTAACGGCCAATCTTGCTCTGGCGTAAGGGCTAAACGCCGCGTGCGGTCGGCTTCAAAACGCGCTCGTTGTTCGTGAGGGTCGGTTAATTCCTCAAACGCATTGGCTAATTCCATCCCACCAGCATAAAGCTCAAAGCGCAAAGCCACGCGTGGGTCTGCCACGTCCCGCTTAGCAAGGGCGGCTTGTGCGATAGGCCAATGGGTTAGGAAGGTAGGCCGCTCCCGCCCAATAACAGGCTCGATTCTTTCTAACAAAAGGCGGAAGAAAAGATCCTCCCACGTTTCACCCTCTCGTAACGTCACGCCAGCATCATGCGCTAAATGGGCAGCATCATCAGCCGTAGCTAATACATCCACCCCCACATAACGGGCAAAAGCCTCCTGCATGGTGAGACGCTCAAAAGGCTGGGTGAGGTCTAACACCCCATCTTTATAGGGAAGATGAGGCGGCAAAACTGCACGTAAGAGCTGCTCTGTTTCATCCATCAAAGCCGATAAGCCCGCCCCGGGATGATACCATTCTAGCATGGTAAATTCCGGCATATGCGTGGCACTGCGCTCCCCATTGCGCCACACACGCGCAAGCTGAAACAAAGGCTGCCCCGTAGCAGCGACAAGGCGTTTCATCGCGAATTCGGGACTCGTGTGAAGGTAGCGTGGCTCCGCTGTGCTATCTGGATGCTCCAACAAGCTGCGGAAACAGCGTAGATGCACCTCCTCCCCCGGCGTTGGGACAAGGTAAGGGGTTTCCACCTCCCAATAGCCGCGTCCCTCAAAAAAGGCACGAACAGCACGAACCATCTGGGACCGCCGCTGCAAAAAGGGCAGACGCTCTCTAATCTGGGCAGTGCTTTGGCCCATGATGCCCCCTCTTATTATGAGATGATTGCCTTGCTCCCATCTTGCCGGAATCCGTTCGCCTTCGCTAGAGCAACATTATGCCTGACCCTACCACCCCCTCAGATAAAACACTCCGCAGCCCACATGCTTTGCTAGAAGCAGGCTTAATTACAGCTGCCCAAAAAGAGGGGCTGGAAGCTGTGGCGCATCATTATGCAACAGCGATTCCTCCTGCATTCCAACAGCTCATCCAAAGCCCTGATGACCCGATTGCTCGGCAAGTCATCCCCGATGAGCGGGAATTGCAAACCCAGCCTCATGAGCAAGCTGACCCGATTGGGGATGATGCCCTCTCCCCCGTGCCGGGTATTGTGCACCGTTATGAGGACCGAGCGTTGCTCAAGCCTTTGCTCATTTGCCCTCTTTATTGTCGCTTCTGCTTCCGGCGAGAGCATGTTGGCCCCGATGGTGGGTTGTTAAGCGATTCCGAGTTAGAAGCGGCGTTCCGCTGGATTGAGGAACATCCTGCCATTCGTGAAATCATCCTCACCGGGGGGGACCCGCTCATGCTCTCTCCGCGCCGGATGACGCATATTATTCAGCGGCTTTCTAACATCAAGCATATAGAGATTATACGGCTCCATAGCCGTGTTCCCGTAGCCGCGCCGGAGCGTATTACCCCCGCTTTGTTAGATGCTTTAGAGACAGACCGCGCCTTATGGGTAGTCATCCATGCTAATCATGAACGTGAGATAACAAAGCAGGCTCGCCACGCTATTCGGCACATATTAGGGCGGGCCATCCCTGTACTATCCCAATCGGTTTTGCTGCGTGGGGTGAATGATACTGAAGAGGCTTTAGAAGGATTGCTCCGGGCCTTAATTGCTGCGCGTGTAAAGCCTTATTATCTGCATCATCTCGATTCTGCCCCCGGTACGGCCCATTTCCATGTCCCTGTTGAGGAAGGACGCGCTTTGCTTGAACGACTCAGGGGGCGCGTTTCTGGGTTAGTATGGCCGACTTATGTGGTGGATATTCCCGGAGGGAAAGGGAAGGTTCCCTTAGGGCCGGATTACCTCATCCCCACTGCCCCAGACCATCACCCTCATGCACGTGGGGTGGATGGAAAACAATATCCCTTCACCTAAAACCCTTGCCCCGCCCCATCGGCACGGCTAGAAGTCATCACGACACGACTTGATCTTTTGCATGCACATCAGGAGCTGACATGAAACAGCAAGCCAACCTCATCCGGGCCGGGCAGGTCATTGAACATAATGGCCGCCGTTGGACCGTCCTTAAACAGCAGATTCTAACACCGGGTAAAGGTGGTGCCTTTATTCAGGTTGAGATGCGCGACCTTGCAAGTGGCAATAAGAGCAACGAGCGTTGGCGCACCGCTGATACAGTCGAGCGTCTGATTACAGAAGATAACGACTACATCTATTCCTACATGGATGGCGATAACATCGTCCTGATGGACCCAGAGACCTTTGAGCAAACCATGCTGCCAAAGGATATTTTGGGTGACCAGCTTCCCTTCTTGCAAGATAACATGACCATCAGCGTCAAGCTGGTAGAAGGCGACCCAGTGGCTGTAACACTCCCGCCGCAAGTCACGTTGGAAATTGCCGAGGCTGACCCTGTTGTAAAAGGCCAGACGGCAAGCTCCTCCTACAAGCCGGCTATGCTCTCCAACGGTGTGAAGGTCATGGTTCCGCCTTTCATCGAAGCGGGTGAGCGCATTGTTGTGCGTACAGAAGATGCCACTTACGTTGAGCGTGCCAAGGACTGATCATGCGCCTCTCTCCCCATATGGCCGTCATGCAGAATGCTGCACAAAAGGCTGCGCGTTCTCTCCTGCGTGACTTCACCGAGGTTGAACAACTTCAGGTTAGCATTAAAGGGCCGGGGGACTTTGTCTCCCAAGCCGATATGCGCGCTGAAAAGACCATCCGTGAAGAGCTGGCCCGCGCTCGCCCCGGCTATGCCTTCCTCATGGAAGAAAGCGGGGCCTCAGGTGGTGAGAACTGGACATGGCGTTGGATTGTTGACCCGTTGGATGGGACGACAAACTTCCTCCACGGGATCCCGCATTGGGCGATTTCCATCGCGCTGCAACGCCGCCATCCCCATGGGGAGGTCGAGCTTGTGGCTGCTGTGGTCTATAACCCGGCCTCTCATGAGATGTTCTGGGCGGAAAAAGGCATTGGGGCGTATCTCAATGAGCGGCGCATCCGTGTCTCTGCACGGCGCAAACTGGCTGAGGCTGTGTTCGCTACGGGGATTCCCTTTGCTAAAGTCCCTGCTCATCATCGGTTGCCTTTTGGCCGTGTTCTGAGCAGCCTTATGCCAAAGGTAGCGGGCATCCGCCGTTGTGGGGCCGCGGCGTTGGACCTCGCTTGGCTCGCCGCAGGCCGCTATGAGGGCTATTGGGAGTTGGGACTAAAGCCATGGGACTGCGCGGCGGGGCTTTTACTCGTCCGTGAAGCGGGTGGCCACGCAACTGATGACCAAGGGCGTGACCTCGGTGGGCTTGATGATGATGTAAATGTTGTGGCAGGAAACCAACACTTCCACGCCCCCCTACGGGAATTGGTCCATAACGCTATTACACAATCCTAACCCGCTCGTGCTTTACATAGGGAGCCGGCCTATGCTTGCCGTATAAAGATTGCAAGATGTGGCTCCCCCGCATAAGATGCCATTGATATGATAAATAGGCTGGCTATCCTTCCCTCCCTCTTATATGCGCTTTTTATTGCAAGCGGTCTCTTCCCCGCCGCATGGGCGCAGGTTTCGACCAATATAGATGCTTTGCCGGCTGCAAGCTCGTCATCATCCCCTCACGCACCGCTTGAACATCGCCAGAACAATACGGGCCACTCACAACACAGCGTAGCCACGCATGCTCCTGCTAAGCCTCCTCCACCGGCCACGCCAGCGGGCTATTCCCGTACGTTAGACATCCCCGCTAAAGCCCCTACCCCCACGGTCATCACACCGCCGCCTTTTCCTGTTACCCTTCATCCGCCCGTTCCCGCTGCGACGGTTGTGCCATCTGCCACAAGCCACAGCCATGCAGAACCTTTGCCTAACAACGCGTTGCGTGTGTTATTTGACCCCAATAGCACCGATCTTAATGAATCCACGATTGATGCTGTTCGCCATTTTGCCCAGAGCATGGCTCCCAAAACTGAGGTGCGGTTTATTCTCCATAGCTATGCCAATGTACCAGGCAGTGATATTTCCATGCCGCGGCGGCTAGCGCTCTCGCGCGCGCTCGCTATTCGTGGTTTACTTGTACAAAATGGCATAGCAACGACACGAATCTACCCTATTGCCCATGGCCGGCCTGATGCCACCGATACAGCCCCGACTGAACGGCTTGATATCCTTCCTGAAAGCAATCCACCTGCAACTGACACTCCCACCCCGACAGAGACTCCTGCAGCGAAAGAAGTACCAACACCATGACACGTCCTACCCGTTATCTTGTTCGTATTTGCGTGTTTCTCCTTATCATTTTAGGGATCGTCTTTGCTTTACGTGGCGTATTGCTTCACGCTTTTATGGTAAATCCTGGCCTTAATGGTGTGATTATTGCCATTTTGCTCCTCGGGATTGCTTGGAATCTCCATCTCACCATACGGCTTATCCCAGAGGTTCGCTGGGTCAATATTCTCCAGCAACCGCGTGAAGGTTTGCGTGTGCCGGAGCCCCCGCTGCTTTTGGCCCCTATGGCCCGCCTCCTCCGCGCACGGCGGGAGGAAGACCCAAAGCTGGCCCTCTCCCCCCAAACGACGCGTGCCATGCTAGAAAGTCTAGAAGCTCGCATGGATGAAGGGCGTGAGATCTCTCGCTATATCACACAACTTCTTGTGTTTTTGGGGCTTTTAGGGACGTTCTATGGCTTAATCCTCACGGTGCGTTCTGTAGCGGATGTGATTAGTGCTATGCCCTCTGGCGGGGCGGACCTTGCTGGCATGTTTGAGCATATAAAGACGGGTTTAACAAAGCCGCTCGTGGGAATGTCCACCGCCTTTTCGGCCTCTATGTTCGGCTTGGCAGGCTCGTTAATCCTCGGCTTTTTAGACCTTACATCGGGACAAGCGCAAAATCGCTTCGCCAATGAAATCGAGGAATGGTTGGCTGATCTTACTTTCCTCGATAGCCCTGTTAACACCCCTTCTCCATCTGCCTATAGTCCAGCGCATATGGAAGAGCTAATGCGTACTAACAATGCGGCCATTATCGCCAAACTGGATGAGCTGAACGCCACGTTGCGCCAAGTCCGCGAGCCATTACGTCAACCCCTCGCACCGCTTGAAGATATGCTCTATCAGCTTGATGAGAAAAATCAGGCAACGTTACAGACATTACAAAATCTGACCAGTAATCTTAAACAACATCAGATGGATGATCCCACTATGGCTCATCTCATTCAAGAAATGGGTCAAAAATTAGCAAGCTTGCGCGGCGATATTGTTCATTTGTTCCAACGGGATCATAAAACGCGCTCTACCCAGCGTAGGGAAGATTAAGCCATGGCCCGCCGCAGACGTCACCTTGGTGCCATCAACGCATGGCCGGGCTATGTAGATGCTCTGTCCTCGTTATTGATGGTCGTCACATTTGTTTTGCTCGTCTTTATTTTGGGGCAAGAGTTCCTCTCCGCTACCATTGCCCAAAAAGAGCGTAGTTTGGATAGCCTCCGCCAAGACCTTACTAAGTTAAGCGAGATGCTCTCCCTTAGTGAAGGGAAGGTCCAAACCCTCAATAAAGCGAACCAAGAGCAAAAGCAGCTTATCGCGACGCTCAATACCACATTGGATGAAAAACAACATGCGATGGCCGCGATGGAGGCACAATCGCGTGCTGTGGAAGGGGCACAACTTGGCAGTATTGCCACCCTATCCTCTCAAGTGACAGAGCTGACGCATCAACTCCAAGCGATTGCAGCGGCTTTGGAGGTAGAGAAAAAGAACGAGGCGGATAAAGATGCTCAGCTTGCCGCTTTAGGACAAAAACTCAACATCGCGTTGGCAAATAAGGTCAACCAATTGCAACGCTATCGATCTGTCTTTTTTGGGCGGTTGCGTGACCTCCTTAAAGACCAACCAGGCATTGAGATTGTAGGGGACCGCTTTGTCTTTCGCTCTGAAGTCCTCTTTCCTAGTGGCAGTGCGGAGCTAACACCAGCAGGGCGGCGGGAGATTCTGACCCTTGCCCATACGTTCCGCGAGGTTGCCGCAACCATTCCTGCTGATATACCGTGGATTCTGCGCGTGGATGGCCATGCTGACCGCCAGCCAATTCATTCTACCTCTACCAGTAATTGGGAGCTTTCTGCCGCGCGGGCTATTACAGTGGTGAAAACCTTAATCCTCAACGGGATTGACCCGCACCATATCGCAGCAACGGCTTTCTCTAACTATCAACCGTTAGACCAAGGGCGCAGCGCTGAAGCCTTAGCTCGTAATCGCCGGATTGAGTTCCGCCTTACAGACCGCTAACCCCTCCCTTTAAATGCTGACAGAAGCCTCCCAATCACCTAATTAGGGCGTCATGACCGACACACCGCTTTCTCTCATTCGTAATTTTTCCATCATCGCGCATATCGACCACGGTAAATCTACCTTGGCGGACCGGCTTATCGAGGCATGTGGGGCTCTTACCGCACGCGAGATGAAGGGCCAAGTTCTTGATTCTATGGAGCTGGAGCAAGAACGTGGCATTACCATCAAGGCCCAGACCGTCCGGCTGACATACCCGGCAAAGGATGGCAATGTTTACGTCCTCAACCTCATGGACACACCCGGCCATGTGGATTTTGCTTATGAGGTCAGCCGCTCTTTAGCGGCATGTGAAGGCTCGCTTTTGGTGGTTGATGCCTCCCAAGGGGTGGAGGCACAAACACTCGCCAATGTGTATCAAGCCATTGATGCTAACCATGAAATTGTCCCCGTCCTTAATAAGATTGACCTCCCCGCGGCAGAGCCAGAGCGTGTACGCGCCCAGATTGAGGAAGTTGTCGGCATCCCCGCTGATGATGCTGTGGAGATTAGTGCCAAAACAGGCTTGAATATTGAGGGCGTTTTGGAGGCCCTCGTCCAACGTCTGCCTGCCCCTAAAGGCGATGCGGAAGCCCCTTTGCAAGGGCTATTGGTAGATAGTTGGTATGATAGCTATCTCGGTGTGATTATCCTGGTACGAATTAAGGAAGGGCGGCTGAAACGCGGCGATAAAATCCGCATGATGCAAACGGGAGCCACCTATCATGTGGACCAGGTTGGTGTGTTCCTCCCCAAAATGAAGCCTGTGGACTCCTTAGGGCCGGGGGAGATGGGCTACATCAATGCCGCGATTAAGACTGTGGCAGATTGCAATGTGGGCGATACCATCACGCTCGATAACCGCCCGGCGGAGAAAGCTCTCCCCGGCTTTAAGCCCTCCATCCCCGTTGTGTGGTGTGGGCTCTTCCCTGTCGATGCGGATGATTTTGATAAGCTACGCACAAGCTTGGGTAAGTTGCGCCTTAATGATGCGTCCTTCCATTTTGAGGCAGAGACTTCGGCTGCTTTGGGGTTTGGCTTCCGCTGCGGGTTCCTCGGTTTGCTGCATTTAGAGATTATTCAAGAACGTCTCTCGCGTGAGTTTAATCTCGACCTCATCGCAACAGCCCCCTCTGTTGTTTATAAAATGCACATGAATGATGGCTCTGTCGAAGAGCTGCATAACCCCGCTGATATGCCGGAAATCAGCAAGATTGATTATATTGAGGAGCCATGGATTAAGGCCTCTATTCTTGTTCGGGATGAATATTTAGGCTCTGTCCTCACCCTCTGTACCGAGCGGCGCGGTGTGCAAATAGACCTCACCTATGTGGGGGACCGAGCAATGGCGGTGTATCGCCTACCGCTCAATGAGGTAGTGTTTGATTTTTATGACCGGTTGAAGTCCCTCACGCGCGGTTATGCCTCTTTTGAATATCAAATGGATGGGTATGAGGAGAGCGACCTCGTCCGCATTTCCATCCTTGTTAATCATGAGCCCGTTGATGCGCTTTCCTTCATCGCCCATCGTACAGTGGCGGAATCCCGTGGCCGCGCTATTTGTGCGAAATTGAAGGACCTCATCCCCCGCCAGCTCTTTAAAATCGCCATCCAAGCCTCTATTGGCTCCAAGGTTATTGCGCGTGAGACTTTGGGGGCGTTGTCTAAAGACGTAACGGCTAAATGTTATGGCGGTGATATTTCCCGTAAGCGCAAATTGTTGGAGAAGCAAAAGGAAGGGAAAAAACGTATGCGGCAATTCGGGAAGGTCGAAATCCCACAAAGTGCCTTCCTCGCTGCTTTGAAGATGGATTAGCCCATGCCCCGCACGGCCGCTCTCCTTTGCATCCATAATGAGGCGCAGAGACTTCCTTGGTGGATGGCACATCACCTCGCATTAGGCTTTTCTGCCCTTTTAGTGTGTGATGACCATTCCACCGACGGTAGCCGAGAGCTGCTCACACAAGCCGCGCGCCATTATGATATTCGCATTATAGAGACAGACGCGCAGGATACTGATGCGCTACACCGCCGTAAGGCAGGGCTCAACAGCCTCATCCAACGCGAGCATGAACATTTTGATTGGATGCTCCCCCTCGCGATTGATGAATATTTCCTACCGACCCAAGCGACCCTCTCCGCCTTTTTTGCTGATATAGAACAGCATATGGGGGCGGAGGCGTTTCTCCACACCACCTCTATCCCTGTCAATTGGTGCATTATGGGCTTAGGGAAAATAGACACCCAACAATGGGACGGTCCTACACCACATCCCCGTGCGCTCTTCAGCACCCATGCAGCAGAGGACTTCCCCGACCATCGCATTACGCGAGATTTTTTCCGCCCTACGGCTCAACAAACACTTCCTGATCCTTTTGCACAGCTACAAACGCCACCAGATTGGTCTCAAGCGCGCATCCTGCATGATGCCGCAGCTAATAGCCGCACGCCTCAAGCACGCCGTTATTTTGACCGTAACGACCACCGTATCTCTGAGGGGCAACGCTATCTCCCCCAAAGCATGGCAATTGCCGCACAATTTTTACAAGGGCTCATTTTAAGTGCATGTTACACACTGCAAAATCAGGATGGGTTAGAGACACCTGCCCCCTCCTCTCATGCGCATAAACAGCCTTCCTTTAAGCGGTCCCATATTCGCCATGGGGATTCGACACTCGCCCTCCATAAGGGGCATCGTAAACTTGGCTTTTATGATGCTGAAGCCCTTCAGCGCGATGAGCAACTCACTCCCCTCTGCCTTCTCCAACTAGCGGATTCACCCAACATAGGGTGGCTTTATACGGAGGTGCCTTCCTCCACATCTTATTTACCTATTTGCGCTCCTCATGCTCTCCATGTCACAAATTTACTAGATTGCTTGCCTATTCACATCACCTCTCAAGAAGAGAGCATACAGTTAAAACTCCTCCCAACGGGGCAGATCATTCCTGAAAATGCTCCCCTCCCGCTCACCCTCCATACACTCCCTGACCAAGCCACCCCTGATACTATAGAGGCTAGTTTTCATCATTTCCTCGCTGAGGGCTTCACTGTAGATGGAGTAAAGAGCACTATTCGTCGCAGCCGGTGGCTCTCTCCCTCCGTCATTGGGGCCATCTACGCACATCTCCCAGAAGAAGAAGCCCACGGGCTCTTCTCACCTATCCTGTATCAGCTCTTTCACGGCGGGAAACGCTAATTTTCCCTCTCGGCGGAGTGTCGCTTGTGCTTCGATCGTCTCTCGACCGGTTTTTCCATATCAGTCAACGCCACTCTACCATTCCACGAGAGATTGTGGCCGGACTGACCATATTTGGCTCTATGGCTTATATCATGGCCGTTAACCCCGCTGTGCTCGCAGCAGCAGGGCTGGCCCGTCATGACATGGTCATGACCACTATTGCCGGAACTGTGGCAGGGACGCTCATCATGGCCCTATGGGCACGACTCCCCCTTGCCCTCGCCCCGGCCATGAGCAGCAATGTCCTTTTTGCCCAAGTCATCGTTCAACAAGCGCATGTTAGCCCTGCTACAGCCTTTACAGTTGTCCTCTTTAGTGGGCTGTGCTTTACGCTCCTCTCCTTTACACGTTTACGCCTCGCAATTATTCGCAGTTTTCCTGCGAGCATCATGCTTGGTATTCAAGTCTCTATTGGGGCTTTTATTGCACGGATCGGCCTCATCGCCGCTGGCGTGGCTGTCCCTTCCTCCAACGGGCTTAGCTTCGCCTCACTCGCCCATCCTTCTGTTATCCTTGCCTTATTAGGGATTTTACTATGCTTGCTGCTCCAGCTTTTGCGTATTCCTGCAGGGTTACTCATCACCATCGTAACGCTCACTCTCATAGGGATCATCACCCCTAATGGAGCTGGACAGACAATCACCCAACTCCCCACCCATATGCTAGACTGGCCCCATTACCCACGCCATCTTCTACTTCCCTTTGATTTTAAAGAATTTTTCCACCATTTAGGACTCCTTTTACCCATTACGCTTTATGTCCTGCTCAGTGATTTCTTTGATGCGACAGGCACAATGCTCACCGTTACCCACCGCGCAGGCTTATGTGGAACAAAAGATCATCCCGACCTCAACCCACGCGCTTTTAGTGCTGATGGTGCTGCCAGCGTGATTGGCGCACTGCTTGGAACATGTACCGTCTCAGCTTATCTAGAAAGCCTAACAGGCGTTGAAGCAGGGGGACGTACTGGCCTAAGTGCGCTTGTTGTAGCGGTTCTATTTGCTGCGTCCTGCGTGTTCTGGCCGCTCTTAACTGCCATTCCTGCTTTAGCAACGGCTCCCGTTCTAATATTTGTAGGCATTACAATGCTGGGCCATTTAAGGGAACTCCCCTCCCATATGGAAGAGGCTTTTCCACCACTTTGTATGCTCCTCATTACCGTTGTAACGGGCAATTTTATGCTCTCCCTTGCTTGTGGGATGCTCCTATACACCGCCATTGCTCTCGTTAAAAAACAACGCCAACGCCTCACCCCTATCGTCTTAGGGTTAGATGCGGCATTTTTATGTTACATGGTGCTGCAAAGCCGTTTTTAAGACCAATTAAAATAAAAATCTTTCAAGCCTTGCCAAAGCCCCCCCCTCACGCATTATCATCAGCCACACACATTAAATATCATCTGATCTTACGACAGACAGAGGATGGGGGGTGGAAAAAATCTCCATATCCCTGTAATGGCCTGTAAGTTTCATGCTCTGACCCTTATTCGGATAATCGTGCCCGCTTTTATGACATCTGCTCCATCGCACACCACACCGCTCCATCAACTCTCCTTTGAGGCGGCCCTAGCCGAGCTTGAGCAGATCGTGCGCGGGCTAGAAACTGGCCAGATGAAGCTAGAGGATGCTATTTCTGCCTATGAGCGAGGGGCCGCCCTGCGCCGCCATTGTGAACAGCGGTTAAGCGAGGCGGAGATGCGCGTTAAAGCAATTGTTCAAAACACTGATGGGTCTCTCTCTGAAGAATCCCTTGAGATCACGTCCCAACCAGCCTCCCATTCCCGCAAGGAGACCCCCTCATGACCAACAGCCACGCCCTCCCTCTTAAGGATGTTTTACGCTTGGCCTGTCAGGATATTGAGGCCAGCATTGATGCACTCCTCCCCCCTGTACCGGGTGATGAATCCTTACTCATAGAGGCCATGCGCTATGCGGCCCTTAATGGGGGGAAACGCCTGCGGGGCTTCTTAGTGTTAGAAACAGCCGCCCTTTTTGGGGCATCGCGTGAGGCAGCCTTACGCGTTGCGGCCTCTGTAGAGTTCCTCCATGCTTATTCCCTCGTCCATGACGACCTCCCCGCCATGGATGATGATGACCTTCGCCGGGGCCAGCCCTCTACACATAAAAAGTTTAATGAGGCGTTTGCTATCCTCGCTGGCGATGCTCTGCAAACTAGCGCGTTTGAGGTCCTTTTAGAGCCTGCTACCAGCCCAGACCCTGCCATCCGCGCTGACCTCGCCCTTGCTCTCGCACGTGCCTCTGGCAGTGCTGGGATGGTTGGGGGCCAAGTTATTGATATTCGCGGGGAAGGCAAAGCCCTCCCGCTAGAGCAGGTCCAACGCCTCCATGCTATGAAGACCGGTGCGCTCATCCGCTATTCTGCTGAGGCGGGGGCGATTTTAGCCGGTCTTGCTGCTAATGACCCACAACGTAAGGCCATCATCCGCTATGGGGCGGATTTGGGTACGGCCTTCCAAGTCGCTGATGATATTCTCGATACCACCGCCAGCACGGAAGAGCTTGGCAAAACCGCTGGTAAAGATGAAGATGCCTGCAAATCCAACTATGTGGCTTTGTTAGGCATTGAAGGGGCACGTAAAGAAGCCCACCGTCTCAGCGAGCAAGCCCGCCAGGCTCTCTCCTCCTTTGGCCCGCAAGCTGATACACTCCGCGCCCTTGCCGCCTATTTTGTTGAACGCAGGAATTAATCGTCCATGAGCATGTCTTCCTCCATCCCGACCATGGGCCGTTATCCTCTTTTGGACCGGGTAAACACACCGGCGGACATGAAGAATCTCTCCACCGAGCAACTCCGCACTTTGGCGGATGAGTTGCGGTCGGAGACGATTAACGCCGTCTCCACCACGGGGGGGCATTTAGGGGCCTCCCTCGGTGTGGTCGAGCTAACTGTGGCTCTCCATGCTGTGTTTAACACGCCCGATGACCGCATCATCTGGGATGTGGGCCACCAAGCTTATCCGCATAAGATTCTCACAGGGCGGCGCGAGCATATCCGTACTCTACGCCAACCGGGTGGCTTGTCCGGCTTTACCCGCCGCTCCGAAAGCCCTTACGATCCCTTTGGTGCAGCACATTCCTCCACCTCCATCTCCGCAGGGCTAGGGATGGCTGTGGCTCATCATCTTTATGCAGAGGATCATCCCGCTTATCGGGAGCGGAATGTTATTTCCATCATCGGGGATGGCTCTATCTCCGCCGGTATGGCTTATGAAGCCATGAATAATGCCGGGGCTATGGGGGGCAAAGGGGCAGAGCGTCTCATTGTCATCCTCAATGATAATGAGATGTCCATTGCGCCTCCTGTTGGGGCGATGTCCAATTATCTGACCCGGCTCATGTCCTCCCGCCGCTTCCTCACCTTGCGGGATTTAGCCGGTAAGCTTGCCAAACGCCTCCCCTCCAGCATTGAGCGGACCGCAAAGCGTGCGGAGGAATATGCCCGCGGCATGATCACGGGTGGCACGCTATTTGAGGAGCTTGGTTTTTATTATGTCGGCCCTGTTGATGGCCATGACATGAACCAACTTGTCCCGATTTTACGCAATCTCCGTGATGCCGAAAATAAAGGGCCTGTCCTCCTCCATGTCATCACAGAAAAAGGGCGTGGGTATAAGCCTGCCGAATCCGCTGGTGATAAATATCATGCGGTCTCCCGCTTTAATGTCGAGACAGGTGAGCAGAAAAAAGGCCCTGCTGGCCCGCCATCTTATACCAATATCTTCTCCCGCGAGTTGCTGCATCGTGCCAAGCAGGATGAAAAGGTTGTAGCCATTACAGCGGCTATGCCCTCTGGCACGGGGCTCGACAAAATGGCCCAGCATTATCCAGAGCGTTATTTTGATGTCGGCATTGCAGAGCAACACGCTGTCACATTTGCTGCGGGTATGGCTAGCGAGGGGATGCGGCCTTTCTGTGCCATTTATTCCACCTTCCTCCAACGTGCTTATGACCAAGTCATGCATGATGTCGCCTTGCAGAATCTTCCAGTCCGTTTTGCGGTGGACCGTGCTGGGCTAGTCGGTGCGGATGGGGCAACCCATGCCGGGTCTTTCGATCTCAATTACCTCTGTTGCCTGCCTAATATGACTGTCATGGCCCCCTCTGATGAGGTGGAGCTTTTGCATATGACAGCCACCGCATGGGCGCATGATAGCGGGCCGATTGCTCTACGCTACCCGCGTGGTGCCGGCTTAGGGCTAGACCTCCCAGAGGAAGGCCAGATTTTAGACATCGGCAAGGGACGCATTGTCCGTGCCTCTGAGGGGGAAGGTGTGGCCATTCTCTCCCTCGGCACACGTTTGCAAGAGGCTCTCAAAGCTGCTGATACACTCGCTGCGGAAGGGATTGCGGTTACCGTAGCGGATGCTCGTTTTGCTAAGCCTGTTGATGGCGCCTTAATTGAGGCCCTCGCCCGCCAACATAAAGTATTCCTCACATTAGAGGAGGGCGCGCCCGGTGGCTTCAGCACGCAGGTGGTGGAACATCTCGCCGCAACTGGATTGCTAGACCATGTACGCTTCCGCCCCATGGCATTGCCTGATACATGGATCGACCACAACACGCCTGAGGCCCAATATGAAGAAGCTGGTCTTACAGCTCATCATATTGCTGAGCTGGCACGCCACGCTCTCGCTGGGAAGGCCAAAGCTTAATGGCCAAACGCCGTGCCGACCAGCTCCTTGTTGAGCGAGGATTGGTGGAAACACGCAGCCGCGCGCAGGCCCTCATCATGGCCGGGTTGGTCTATGCAGGGCCACACGGGGATAAGCCTGTCAAAAAAGCGGGAGACCAACTCCCCGAAGATATGGCTTTAACCCTTAAAGGGCAGGACCATCCATGGGTCTCGCGCGGGGGGCTGAAATTAGCACACGCCTTGGAGCATTTCCCCCTCTCCACAGAGGGGAAAATCGCCGTTGATGTAGGGGCCTCAACGGGTGGATTTACTGATGTTCTGCTCCACAATGGGGCGGCGCGTGTTTATGCTGTTGATGTAGGCCATGGCCAACTCGCTTGGAAAATCCGCTCTGATGAGCGTGTTGTTGTGTTGGAGAAAACCAATGCTCGTCATCTCAGCAAAGAGCATATCCCAGAGGCCCCGGATATTATCGTTTGCGATGCCAGCTTTATTAGCCTCAAAACCGTGCTTGCCCCAGCCTTAGAGATGGCCAAGCCCGGCGCGTGGGCTGTTGCGCTCATCAAACCGCAATTTGAGGCCGGGCGTGCGGATATTGGCCCTAAAGGGGTTGTGCGAGACCCAGCGGTGCATGAGCGCGTGTGCCAAGAGATTCACACTTGGTTTGCTGCCCTCCCCGGTTGGACGATTCTAGGCCTTGTCCCAAGCCCCATCACTGGGCCGGAGGGGAATAAAGAATTCCTCATCGCTGCCCGTAAAGAGGCCAGCTAAACCGCCCGCTCTTAGCCTCTTACTCCCTGTCAATTATCTGGCCCTTTCCGGCCCCTCCATGTTATGAGCCACCACCATGACTCACCCGGCCCCCCCCTCCCCCCTTGCCTCTGATGCTATCGCTGCCCTCAATGAGAGTGAGCGCAAACGCATCGAGGCCAAATCCGCTCTCTTTGCCCCGCCTACCCCCATCACAGAAGATGGCCGCCGCGAGCTTGTTGGCCTCTCGCGGGAGGAGCTAGCAGACGTGCTGGTCGAGATTGGGGAGAAACCCTTCCGCGCTAAGCAGCTTTGGCATTGGATATATCATCAAGGTGTGACGGATTTCTCCCGCATGTCCACCATTGCCAAGCCCCTGCAAGCAAAGTTGGAGCAGCATTTCATCGTTGGTCGCCCCAGCGTGACAACGCAGCAAACCTCTAAGGACGATACGCGTAAGTTTCTCTTTCGCTTCCGTGATGGGCAAGAGGCCGAGACGGTTTACATCCCCGACCGGCGCGAGGACCGTGGTGCGGTGTGTATTTCCTCCCAAGTTGGATGTACGCTCTCTTGCAGCTTTTGCCATACAGGGACACAAAAGCTCGTCCGTAATTTGGGAGCGGCGGAAATTGTCGGGCAATTTATGGCCGCACGGGATAGTTATGGGGAATGGCCCAGCCCCAAAGGTGACACGCCGCGTCTGCTCTCCACCATTGTGCTAATGGGTATGGGCGAGCCGCTTTATAATTATGAGAATGTTGCCAAAGCGATGAAAATCATCATGGATGGGGAAGGCATCGCCCTCTCCCGCCGGCGCATTACGCTCTCAACCTCTGGTGTGGTGCCGATGATGGATCGCTGTGGGGATGAGCTGGGGATTAACCTTGCCATCTCCCTCCATGCTGTCCGCAATGACCTCCGCGATCAACTTGTCCCGCTGAATCGGAAATACCCGATTGAAGAGCTTATCGCGGCATGCCATCGTTATCCTGCAGCCTCAAACTCCCGCCGCATCACCTTTGAATATATCATGATCCGCGATGTCAATGATAGCGATGCCGAAGCGCAGGAGTTAGTACGGCTCATCCGTGGGTTGCCTGCCAAGGTGAATCTCATCCCCTTTAACCCTTGGCCGGGGTCGGAGTTCCGCCCCTCTACGAGGGAGCGTCTGGCTAGTTTTGCCCAAATTGTGATGGATGCAGGCTATGCAGCCCCCATCCGTATGCCGCGCGGGAAGGATATTCTCGCCGCTTGTGGGCAGCTTAAAACCCAAAGTGAGCGGCAAAGACAGGCCCGGGCCACGCCTTAAAAGGCTAGCCTCTGGCCCAACGGCCTGACACCTGTTACAAGAGCGTTATCGCGTAACGACAGTTGATTTCTGTTTTTTTAGCAGAGGATATAGAGCAATCATGGGCAAAGCCTCAGGCATTAAGAAAGTTGTTCTGGCTTATTCTGGCGGGTTGGATACATCAGTTATCCTCCGCTGGTTACAAGAGCATTATGGCTGCGAGGTCGTCACCTTCACAGCGGACCTTGGCCAAGGTGAAGAGCTAGAACCCGCCCGCCGTAAGGCTGAATCCCTCGGCGTGAAAGAGATTTTTGTTGAGGATTTGCGGGAGACCTTCGTTAAGGATTACGTCTTCCCCATGTTCCGCGCTAATACGGTGTATGAGGGACAATATTTGCTCGGCACCTCCATTGCCCGTCCCCTCATCTCTAAACGGCAGATTGAGATTGCCGAGGCTGTGGGGGCTGATGCCGTAGCCCATGGGGCCACCGGCAAGGGGAATGACCAAGTCCGCTTCGAGCTAGCTTATTACGCGCTTAAGCCTGATGTAAAAGTCATCGCCCCTTGGCGGGAATGGGACCTAACCTCCCGCACGAAGCTGCTCGACTTCGCCGAAAAGAATCAAATCCCTGTCACAAAAGATAAGCGCGGTGAAGCTCCCTTCTCTGTCGATGCGAACCTGCTGCACTCCTCCTCTGAAGGGAAGATTCTAGAGGACCCCTCCCTCCCGCCTGATGAGATTGTCTTCCAACGCACAATCTCTCCAGAGGCTGCACCGGATAAAGCAACAGAAATCACCATCGACTTCAAACATGGTGACCCGGTCGCTATTAATGGTGAGGCCCTCTCCCCGGCTAACTTGCTGGCCCGCCTCAATGAGCTTGGCAAAGCTAACGGTATTGGTCGCCTTGATATTGTGGAGAACCGCTTTGTCGGCATGAAGTCCCGTGGGATTTACGAGACACCCGGTGGGACGATTCTGCTCCAAGCTCATCGCTCTATGGAATCCATCACGTTGGATCGTGAAGCTGCGCATCTCAAAGATAGCATCATGCCGCGCTATGCAGAGCTGATTTATAACGGCCTGTGGTTCTCCCCAGAGCGTCACATGCTCCAAGCCCTGATTGATAGCAGCCAGAAATCCGTTAATGGGCGCGTCCGGCTGAAGCTTTATAAAGGGAATGTCATCTGCGTGGGTCGGGAAAGCCCCGATAGCCTTTATGATGCCCGTGTTGTTACCTTTGAGGATGATGAAGGCGCCTATAATCAGGTCGATGCACAAGGCTTTATCCGCCTCAATGCGCTACGCTTGCGCTTGGGCGCGAATAAAGGGCGGCGCGGCGGCACCCCCTAAGCCATGTCCTTGTTGGTCGTCTTTGTAGAGAGGCATTTTATGTCCCATTCCCTGCGTTCTTTCTTCCGTTATTTGCCAATATGTATCCTCGCGGGCCTTATTGGGTTGGCAGGCTGTGCAGGCAAACCAAAACAGGAATTAAGCCCTCAGCAGTTTATGGATCAGGTCTATAAACAACCCGGTGTGCATAAGCAGCCTGATGGTCTGGCCTATAAAATCCTAAAATCTGGCCCTAAAGATTCCCCTCACCCCCAAAAAGGGGGCACGATGATGATCATCTATGAAGGCCGCTTACCTGACGGTGGCATTTTCGATTCCTCAGAGATGCACACAGGGGCCGCTTATATGGAAATGCCCCTTGATGGTGTGATTGAGGGATGGATGGAGGGCCTTCCCCTTATGCGTGTTGGCGATGTGTGGGAGCTCTATGTACCGCCTAAATTAGGCTATGGTAAACGCTCCATGGGGGTTATCCCCCCCAATAGCCCGCTCATCTTCAAAATCCAGCTTCTCGGTGTTGAGGATGATGCAGGCTTACAATAATAAAGCCTATCCTTTATCAGCACCATAATGAGAGCTTTTGCCGCCCCCTTCCATACCAAGCGGGGCGGCTTTTATCGTCTCCTCCCCCTTTTTTAATTCAGGACCATGCTCATGCAGCGCGTTTTCTCAGGGATTCAGCCGACAGGTATCCCCCATCTTGGTAATTATCTTGGGGCCATTCGTAACTGGGTTACCTTGCAAAAGGACCATGATTGCCTCTTTTGCCTCGTGGATATGCACTCCCTCACCATGCCATGGTCACCAGAAGCTTTGCGGGAGCAGACCTTAGCCTCCACCGCCTGCTTACTCGCCTCTGGCATCGACCCAACCCGCCTTTACAATCAATCTGCCGTTAGTGCCCATGCACGGCTAGGTTGGATTTTTAACTGCGTCTCCCGCCTTGGTTGGCTAAACCGCATGACGCAATTTAAGGATAAAGCGGGAAAGAATCGCGAGAATCACTCCGCAGGGCTTTATGTCTATCCCAACCTTATGGCGGCCGATATTCTCGCCTTCCATGCTACGCGCGTGCCTGTAGGGGACGACCAACGCCAACATCTGGAATTAGCTAACGATATTGGCCAAAAGTTTAATCATGACATGGGCGTTGAGTTCTTCCCACAAATTGAGCCTCTCATCCCCCCCCATGCTGCCCGTGTGATGAGCTTACGCGATGGCAGTAAGAAAATGTCCAAGTCCGACCCATCGGCCCAAAGCCGCATTGTGCTGAATGACACAGCGGACGAAATTGCGCAGAAAATCCGCAAAGCCCGTACCGATGCAGAGCCTTTGCCAAGCGAGGAAGCGGGGCTAGAGGGCCGCGCAGAAGCCCGTAATTTGCTGACCATCTATGCTGCTATGTCCAACACATCCTTAGCGGATGTCCTAAACCAATTTGCAGGCCAAGGCTTTGGGACCTTTAAGCAAGCCTTAGCGGACCTGTTGGTAGAGACACTAGCCCCCGTTGCGGAGGAAACGCGCCGCCTGATGGATGATAAGGGCCATCTTCTCAATGTATTGCGCCAAGGGGCAGACCGGGCCCGCGCCGTGTCTGAACCGATTGTCAGTGAGGCGGAAAAACTCGTAGGCTTCCTACGTTAAGACCGCCGCTTACTCGTGAGCACGTAGCTCATCTAGTGGGGTCTCCATCAAAGCTAGAACCTGCTTTGCCGCTGCCATAGCGGGGAGATCCCCTTCGGGGGCCTGTAACATAGCCAGCACGGTACCAAAGGCCTCTTGCTGAGCCTTACGCTTGGCCTCGTCTGTGAGCAGGGCTGTTACTTCCTCGGCTAATTTCTGCGGTGTGCAATTATGTTGCACTAACTCCGGCACGATCTCCCGCCCGGCAAGAATATTCACAATCGAGATATATGGCACTTTGAGCAAGAACCGCCCCAACACAGCAGAGAGCGGATTGACCTTATACGTCACCGCCATCGGCACGCCTCCAATGGCGAGCTCCAAAGTCGAGGTGCCAGATTTTGTTAAAGCACAATCTGCCGCGCGGAAGGCGTCATGCTTATCCTCCGTATCCGTCACAATAGAGGGATGAACAGCCCAATGCCGCACCATCTTCCGCACGAGGGGGGCCATGCCTGATGTCGCTGGGATAACCGGCTGGAGGTCCGGGAATTGCTTATATAAAAGCTCTAACGTCTTTTCAAAAACAGGCAGTAATTTCGGCACCTCGGAGTTACGACTACCCGGCATAAGCAGCAAAACCGGGCTTTCTGGCCTAAGGTCATGGCGTTTATAAAAACGCTCTGGCCGACCATGTGGCACGCCCGATTGCAAAATGGGATGCCCTACAAAATGAGCATGAAAGCCCCGCTCAGCAAACCATGTTGGCTCAAAGGGGAAGAGGCAAAGCAAACTATCCCATAGCCCACGATAATGCTTCACCCGCTTTTCCCGCCATGCCCAGACTTGAGGGGCAACGTAATGCAATCGCCGCACCTTCAGCCGCCTCACGCGGCGCAGGAGACGGAACGCAAAGCCGGGACTATCAATCGTAATGACAATATCAGGGCGGCGGAGTTCAATATCCTGCTCTGCCTCCACCAAACGTTGCGAAAGCAGACGCAACCGCGGGAGGACCTCCATAAACCCCATCACTGTGAGGTCTTCCATCGGGAAAAGGCTGCGGAGGCCGCGCGCCTCCATCCGCCCTCCCCCTACGCCTGCGAAAACCAACATCGGGTCTATCCGATGCAGAGCCTGCATCAAACGTGCCCCGATGCTATCGCCACTCGGCTCCCCCGCGAGAATCCAGATGACACGGCCATGCTGGTAAAGGGGGACATCACCTTCTACAGGAGGGCCCGCATCTACCATAATTTCCGCTCCCTTCGTCTCGTGTGACGCTGTGGCTTAGCGGCGCAATGTCGCGCCAGTCGCTTTATGGACGGCCGCCTCCACCGCAGCCATAACACCCTCAAGCTGTGCGTCTGTCAGACTCTCTTTTTGTGGTTGAAGAACAACCTCCACCCCCAAAGAGCGTTGACCTTTAGGCACGGTTCCACCTTCAAAAATATCAAAAAGCCGAACATCAGTAATCAATTTACGATCCGCCATACGTACGGCTTTAAGCACATCTTGAATCTGCACCGCCTTATCAGCAAGGAAGGCAAAATCCCGCCGCACAGGCTGCAAAGCCGATAAGGCTGGCGCGGCTTTGCGCTTCATCTTCGGCTGGGGCACCGCTGCGACATTTAGCTCAAACAGAGCCACTGTCCCACTCAGGCCGAAATGACGTGCCACACGGGGATGCAGCTCTCCAAAACGACCAAGAACAAGCTTCGGCCCCTGTCGCACCACACCGGAGCGCCCCGGATGATAATAGTCTGGTGCATCGGCTGTGCAGCTTAAAGACGCCTCTGCCATGCCAAGAGTGAGCAGAGCCGACCATAAATCAGCCTTGGCCTCCATCCATGAGGGCTCCTCAGCTACATGGCCGGGGGCGCGTGCGCTCACCCCACCACGCACACCAGCAAGGATAAGGCGGTCCCCCTCCTGCCCGAAGCACGGCCCAAGCTCGAAGAAGGCAGCATCGCCCGCAAAGCCCTGCCCATGAGCAATATTACGCCCTAACGCCCGCAGCAGATTAATAACCGGCGTGGGACGAAGCTGGTTGAGGTCCGTTGCAATCGGGTTTAGCAAGCGGTCTTGCTCCCGCCCCTCCTCAAACAAAGCGGCATCTTGGTCTGACACAAAGGAGAAGCCAACAGTCTCCATCAAGCCCCGGCCTGCACAAAGGCGGCGTAAGAGTGCAGCGCGGCTTTGCTCTGCCGTCACCGCAGCGGGGGGGACCATATGAGGTTGTGGCAGGGGCTGAGCGGGTACCTCATCCAACCCTCTGATGCGCAAGACTTCCTCAACAAGGTCTGCTTCCGCTTCCATCTGCGTAACATGGGCAGCCGCACGTTCTGCAACGCTTTTATCCAGACTATGCGCCTGTGCAAGGACCCGACCAGAGGCCACATCATTGCGCCATGATGGAACGGAAAAGACAGCCTGGCCCTCCCCCCGCTCTTTCACCTCAAAGCCTAAAGCCTCAAGAATCGTCACGGCCTTATCCGCATCAATCTCCAACCCGCCAAGCGTCGCAAGCCGTGCAAAGCGTAGAGTGGCTGTACGCTGCCAGTCTGGCTCCGCTCCGGCTTCGGTCACCTCACTCGGTATGCCGCCGCATAGCTCGACAATTAATGAGGTTGCAGCCTCTAGCCCTGTGCGCACCAAAGCGGGGTCCACCCCACGCTCAAAACGATAGCGAGCATCAGTCTGCACCCCAAGACGGCGGCCTGTCAGGGCAATGCGTACGGGGTCGAACAAAGCGGATTCAACAAAAACATCCGTTGTGTCATCCGTAACCGCGCTGGTCTCACCGCCAATAATACCGGCAAGGGACTGCACCCCGGCTTCATCAGCAATCACAAGGTCATGCGTACCAAGGACATAATCCTGCCCATCTAGCGCACGAAACTGCTCCCGCGTGGCAGAGGTGAGCAGTAATCTGTTCCCTTTTAAACGGTTCGCATCAAAGACATGCAGCGGGCGGCCCACATGCATCATCAAATAATTTGTAATATCAACTAACGCTGATTGGGAGCGTAGCCCGACGCTCTCTAACCGCTGCTCGAGCCAAGCCGGACTTGGGCCATTCTTCACACCGCGAATCAAACGCCCTGTAACATATGGGCAAGCGGGATGGTCCAACACCCACTGGATAGGACTCGCCCCCTCGCTCTCCACCGTAGGGACAAGCCATGGCTTAAAATGCCCTAGCCCCGCCGCTGCGAGGTCCCGCGCGATACCGCGTACACTCAACGCATCCCCCCGGTTGGGGGTAATGCCAATATCTATCACCGGGTCGTCCAGCTTGGCATGACGGACATAATCCACCCCAAGAGGCGTACCCTCTGGCAATTCGGCAATGCCATCAGAGTCCTCACCAATGCCAAGCTCTCGTAAGGAGCAGAGCATCCCATTGCTGAGCTGCCCCCGAATCTTGCCGGGTTTAATCGTGATATCACTACCGGGAATATAAGTGCCCGGTGGAGCAAAAATAACATGCAGCCCCGTACGCGCATTTGGCGCACCACAAACGACCTGAACCTCCTCATACCCCTCGCCTGCTGTCACGCGGCATAGCTGGAGGCGGTCGGCATCAGGATGGCGCGTGGCCTCCACAATCTTTGCCGTGCGGAAGCCTGATAAACGCTCTGTCGGGTCATCAACCGATTCAACCTCAAGGCCGATACGGTTTAATGTTGCGCAAATCTCCTCCAAAGAGGCTGTAAAATCGAGATGCTCCCGCAACCATGAGAGTGAAAACTTCATGTTACAAGCCCTCCGTCAAAGTCGCTGGGGATAAAGCTGAGAAGCCATAATGACGCAACCAGCGTAAATCGCTCTCATAAAAAGAGCGTAGGTCAGCAATGCCGTTCTTCAACATAGCGAGCCGCTCAATGCCCATACCAAAGGCAAAACCTTGCCATTCTGCCGGGTCCAGCCCGCAATTGCTCAGCACACGGGCATGGACCATCCCCGCCCCCAAGACTTCTAGCCAATCCGCGCCTGCACCAATAGCCCCAGTCTCGCGCGACCACCCAATATCAATCTCCATAGAAGGCTCGGTAAAGGGGAAATACGAGGCCCGGAAGCGCACTGGCAAATCAGGCTGATTAAAAAAGGCCCGCAAGAACTCGGTCAGGCATCCTTTTAAATGGCCAAGGGTAATGCCCTTCTCAATCACCAAACCTTCACATTGATGGAACATCGGGGAATGGGTGGCATCATGGTCGGCACGGTAAGTCCGCCCCGGGGCAATGATGCGGATAGGTGGTTTTTCCTGCAACATGGTACGCACCTGCACGCCAGAGGTCTGCGTCCTTAAAACACGCAGCTCCTCCTCACCCTCTAGGGCAGGAAGGTAGAATGTATCTTGCTCCGTCCGCGCGGGGTGGTGCTCTGGCGTATTCAGGGCTGAGAAATTATGCCATTGGCTCTCAACATCCGGCCCTTCTGCTAGATGAAAGCCCATAGCCCCAAAAATGGTTGTAATTTCCTCAATCGTACGGCTGATGGGATGAATCAACCCTACCGGGGCCGCAGGGGTAGGTTGCGTAATGTCCACCGTCTCCTCAGCTAAACGCTGCTGGAGAGCCAAAGCCTCAATCTCTCGTCCGCGTTGCTCAATAAGATATGTTAGCTCATCCCGCAAACGATTAAGAGCCTGCCCGCGCTCTTTACGCTCCTCATGCGAGAAGGAACCAAGCTGACGCAACAGACCAGTTAGCGTCCCAGACCGCCCCAATGTACCCACCCGCACAGCATCCCACTCACTATGTGTGCTGGCACGCTGCAAGGCCGCGATTGTGTCATTCTTTAGATTTTCAAGGTCGTTGGCCATAGCCTGTCCTTCACCCTCTACGAGCTGTTTCAAAGAGTTTTCCTATCCCCGTTGGGGCAAAAAATCTCTGAAGCAGCTTGTAAGAAAAACGGGCTGCCCCGACTTAATCAGAGCAGCCCGCTAATCATTACGTTCCCGCCTCTCCCTCGCATTTAAGGGACTAGCGGGACGGCTCTTAATTAGAGAGCCGCCTGAGCTTTACGCACAATCTCAGCAAAAGCAGCTGCATCATCATAAGCGATTGCTGCAAGGACCTTACGGTCAATCTCAATCCCAGCCTTATTAAGGCCATTGATGAAGCGGCTATAGGTCAGCCCATGCTCACGCACGGCTGCGCTGATGCGCTGAATCCACAAAGAACGGAACTCACGCTTTTTATTGCGGCGGTCACGATAAGCGTAACGCAGGGCCTTCTCGACCCGCTCCAACGCGATGCGGTAATTGGTGGAAGAACGCCCGCGATAGCCTTTAGCGAGGTCCAGAACCTTTTTATGACGGGCGTGGGTGGTCGTACCCCGTTTAACACGTGCCATGGTCGTTTATCTCCTTATGACAGCCCGTAGGGTGCCCACTGTTTGATGGTGCGTGCATCCATATCCGTCATAACCTGCGGACCACGGTTGCTACGTTTCATCTTCTGCGGACGGTTAATCAGGCCATGGCGTTTGTTACCCGGACCACACGTTACCTTACCGGTCGCGGTGATCTTGAACCGCTTTTTGACCGAAGACTTCGTCTTCATCTTGGGCATTTTTATCTCCTTACAATTCAGCCGCTCTCTCTGTCATTTGCATGGTCAAAGAGAACTTACACGGCCAGGCATGCCTCATCATCGGCCCGGACGCGTGTACAACCTCCCGCGCTTATAGGGGCAACTGCGCCCCTCCTCAAGAGAAAAGCGCGCAAGAACACCATGTTTTTTTCTCGATTGCTAATATAGTACACGAAAGATCAGATAATTGTGAATAGTATGACAAAGCTACCTCTAATCCCCAAATTTATTACACTCAGGTGCTTGACCCCTGGCCCTTTCCCTGTGCTTAAAGACGATTGAACAATGGTCCGATGCAGACAAAGCAACAAGGACCATGCTACACGGTCAAACAACCATTAACAATTACTGAGGCTTCTGCATGTCCTCCATGTCCCACGCGGGGGGAATCTGGTCCCGTCTGGTTGCCATTGCGATGGCAATCGTCGGCCTACTGCTGATTGCTGGGGGAATTTATTCTCTCTGCATAGGTGGTCCCCTTTACTATCTTCTCAGTGGGCTAGGCATTCTGCTTAGCGCAATCTATCTCTTCAAACGACATCCCATTGCCCTTGCTATTTATGCCGTCGTGCTACTCGGTAGCATTATCTGGGCGCTGTGCGTTGTTGGGCTCGACTTCTGGAGCTTAGTACCCCGCCTTGATGTTGTTCTCATCATCGGTATTGTGCTGCTACTGCCCTTCGTTCGGCGTCCATTAGCGGCTAATCACTTCGCAACAGGCCCGCTTGGCCTCGGTGTTGTCCTTGCAGCCTTAGCATTGATTGTCTCCGCCTTTATGGACCCGCACAATATCAGCGGCTCCCTCCCTACCGAGCAGGTTAATGCTAACCCGGCCAATCCGGAAAATGTTCCTGATAATGACTGGCCCGCTTACGCACGTACGCAAGATGGCAATCATTGGTCACCGCTGGATCAAATTAACATCCATAATGTTAATAAGCTCAAAGTCGCATGGGTCATGCGCACGGGCGATCTCCTTGATAAATCCCGCGATCCGGGCGAGGCAACCAATGAAGCCACGCCGCTTGAGTTCGACAACACGCTCTATTTTTGCTCCCTGCATCAAAAGGTCTTTGCTGTTGATGCTGTAACAGGGAAAACGAAATGGGTGTTCGATCCCAAAATTAACGTCAACCCGACCTTCCAGCATCTAACATGCCGTGGGGTGAGTGCGCATACAACACCCGCCAATGCCCTCAATAGCGATGGTCAGCCCGTCACAACAACCGATTGTGCAAAACGCATTATCGCTATGGTTAATGATGGTCGCATTATCGAAATTGACGCTCAGACTGGGCAGGTCTGCCAAGGTTTTGGGCAAGATGGGCAAGTGGATCTCCGCTTCTCCCACCAACCCTACACAACTGTTGGGGAATACGCTCCGACCTCTCCGCCAGTCGTTACGGATAAGCTGATCATCGTCAACAGTGCCGTGCGGGATAATGGCTCTGTCCATCAACCCTCTGGGGCAACGCGCGCGTACGATGTTTATACAGGAAAATTGGTATGGGTATTTGATGCCGCCAATCCTGACCCGAACGAAATGCCTAGTGAAGAGCATCCGCATTTTCATCCCAACTCCCCTAACTCTTGGTCCGTATCTTCTTACGACAAGGCGTTGAACATGGTGTACATCCCCATGGGGGTTGGCACACCTGACCAATGGGGTGGGTATCGCGATAAAGATGCTGAGCGTTATCCGCCGGGCATCATTGCTCTTAATGCAGATACAGGGAAGTTGGTTTGGTCCTATCAAACCGTTCATCATGACCTTTGGGATATGGACGTCTCTGCCCAACCCAACCTGGTGGATGTCACACAAAAAGACGGTACCCTCGTCCCGGCCATCTATGTCCCTACCAAAAGTGGTGATATTTTTGTCCTAGACCGTCGTACCGGCACACCTATTGTCCCTGCGCCTGAAAAACCAGCCCCAGGTGGCGCTGCAACGGGCGATTATACAAGCCCAACACAGCCTCATTCTGAGCTAAGCTTACGGCCTAAAAACCCTCTCTCTGACCGAGATATTTGGGGGGCTACGATCCTTGACCAAATGGTATGTAGTATTTACTTCCATAGCCTCCGCTATGAAGGACCATACACACCACCATCCACCCAAGGTACGCTGGTTTTCCCTGGCGACTTAGGGATGTTTGAATGGGGCGGCTTAGCTGTGGACCCACGGCGTGAGGTGGCTTTCACAAACCCCATCTCTATTCCATTTGTCTCCACCTTGGTGCCTCGTGGGCCAGGGAATCCCCGTTGGCCAGAGCCGAATCAAAAAGGTGGCAGCGGTGGTGAGACGGGTGTTCAGCCTAATTATGGCATCCCCTACGCTATTAACCTCCACCCCTTCTTGGATCCGCTTTTGCTGAAGCTTGGTCTGCCCATTCCTTGCCGCACGCCACCGTGGGGTGAAGTTGCTGGTATCGACCTACGGACAAACAAGGTTGTCTGGCAGCATCGTAACGGGACATTGCGCGATTCCTTACATGGCTCCGCTCTGCCCATGCCACTGCCACCTATCAAAATTGGTGTCCCAAGCTTAGGTGGGCCACTCGCTACAGCGGGGAATCTGGCCTTCTTAACCTCCTCGCAGGATTACTACATCCGTGCGTATGACATGACGACAGGCCATGTCATTTGGAAGGATCGCCTCCCTGCTGGGGCACAATCCTCCCCAATGACCTACAGTATTAATGGGCGGCAATATATCGTCACTTATGCTGGTGGGCATGGGTCTTTCCTCAGCAAAATGGGCGATTACCTCATCGCCTATGCTCTGCCAGAGGAAGACATTAAAAAATAATGATCTGATATAGATTGTTATTACACAAAAGAAGGGAGGTTCCTTACCTGGAGCCTCCCTTCTTTTATAGGAAGAACAAGATTTTAAAGAAAAGACTAACAGGCAGTAATAAACCATCTTAATTATTGAAAAATAACATAGACGTCACTATCACCTTTTTGCAGTTTTGTATAAAGTACGAACAAACATTCCCACCCCCTTTATTAAAGGAAATGCTCTCATGACCTTCCGCCGTATGGCTACTTTCGCCCTTATCGCCAGTGCCCTAACAAGCCAAGCCGCTTTTGCTGCTGCCCCACACGGGAAAGCACATCCCTGCCGTAATGAAAAAGGCCAGTTTGCTAAATGCGAGAAGCCCAAAGCAAAGCCTTGCCGTAACGAAAAAGGGCAGTTCGCTAAATGTGCAAATAAAAAAGCTAACGCTGCCACAGCCGACGCTGCAAAAGACAGTGCTAATCCCATGAAGTCCGATATGCCGGCCCCAAATGCAGCAGAGCCAATGGCGCCAGCGCATTCTACAGCACAGTAAATTTTCTTACTTTATCTCTTTATAAAAAAGCCCTTTGGAAGACTTTTCCAAAGGGCTTTTTTTACGGGATATACCGCGTCTAACTCACACAGACGCTCTCTGCCGAATAGCCTGTGCCATGGCCTCTACCCCATTACCGCGATTGGCTGATAGAGCTTTCACCAAGCCTAAATCATGTAGAAAAGTGGGAGACGTGGCTAAAATCTCCTCCCGTGTACGGCCAGAATAAACACGCAATAATAAAGCTACTAAACCTTGTACAATCGCTGCATCAGAGGCCCCTGCAAAAAACAAACGCCCCTCTCGTTCTTCCGCCTCTAACCAAACCTGACTTTGACACCCTGGGATGCGATGCGCTTCATCTTGCCATTCTTCTGGTAGCGGGGGAATTTTGCGTCCCAACTCAATAATATATTGATAGCGCTCCATCCAATCATCAAAAAGGGCTAACTCATCCCCAATCGCTGTAATAGCGTCTGTGGCAGTATCTTCCTGCGCTTGGACGAAACAGGATGTTTGATCGGCCATGCCTCTCATTCCCTCTAATGCGTCATGAGTAAGCACATCATACCCAGCTCTCGTAAAATAGAAACCTCTTCCCCGCTGGTAGGATGTCTTTAATCCTGCAACAGAGGCAGCAAAAGACGCATGACCGTCCCTTTCCCAGGCGCACTTTCCACTTTCACATCACCATGATGAGCTAAAACGAAGCTATAAATCCCTGCCAGCCCAAGACCAGTCCCCTTTTCCGCCTGTTTTGTCGTAAAAAACGGCTCAAAAATATGGCGTTGGACCTCCTCGCTCATGCCTATTCCCTCATCACGAATCTCTAATGCCAAAGCATGATCTGCCTCGCAATCCGCTGGTGCCGCGGGCAAAGAATAAGCCACTCTATGAGCAACTAAAGTCACTATCCCCCCTGCGGGCATCGCATCCCGTGCATTGACGCATAAATTCAACAAGGCCATCTCAAGCTGCTCTGGGCATGTAACGACAGGCGGTAGAGGGTCGCTGGGGAGTTCTAACACAAAGCGAATCGCTGGGTTCGTGCCATAAAAACTCTGCCGGAACAAACTAGCCCGCTCTTTTAAAAAAGCCGCGCAATCAAACGGCCTTACCGCGCGCTCACTCTTGCCTGCACGACCAAATTGAAGCAATCGCCGCGTCAGACTCTCCCCGCGTTTTATGGTCTCATGAGCTTGCTCTAACCAAGTTTGTTGTGCTGTCTGCTCTATTTCCTCTGCTGGCTTGAGTGTTGCCAACATATCCAAGCAACTTGTTAAAATGGTGAGAAGATTATTAAAATCATGCGCCATCCCACCCGCTAAACGGCCTAGGGCCTCTAAACGCTCCCCTTGATTAAGCCGTGCCTCCATCAAAACACGACGGGTAACGTCGCGGTCCATACTCACTTGCCACGCTTCGGCCATTGTGGCTCCTTCCGGCCATTTTAAGGCAATGCGTGCAATCTCATGCCAAACTGTTTGTCCCTCCTCAGTTGTGACCTCCAACAACTCTTCAGCTTGACCTTCTTGCTGCACCGCCTCGCGCATACGCGCAATAACCGCTTGTAGTGCTGGCAGATAATGATCCACCTCCTGATCACTTCTGCACTCACGATTACTCCGAATACAGCGGCCTTCAGCATCCGAAAACACCAATCCAAAGGGCAGGCTATCCATCAAGCCTCGTAGCAATGCTTGTTCTGTTTTTAACGCGCGTTGCGCCTGCCACGTCCTATGGGCCTCATGGACCAAGCTTAATACATGGTCTGCCTCCCACGGTTTATGCACATACGCTACAATCTGCCCGTGATTGAGCGCCGCCACTACAGCATCTAAATCCGCATAGCCTGTAAGCAAAATCGCCCGAGCATCGGAAAGCTCGCGCGCACGCTGGAGAAACTGATCACCCGTCATCCCCGGCATCCGTTGGTCGGAGATGATGACGGAAATCTCCGTATGCGTCTCTAATAAAACAAGAGCATCACGGGGATTCGTAACCGTCAATAACGTGCAGCTATCCTCCAACAAATCTCCTAATGCGACGAGAATCTCCTCCTCATCATCCACTAGAAGAACATGGGGCCGCTCTTCGACATCACGAAGCTTGGTCATGCTTTTCCTTCGCTTCCCTACACCTTACAGCTCTTCGGCTCTCGTACTGCCCAACCCTCTGGCGTTTCTTCCACAGGCAAGCGTATGACAAAACAGGCACCACGCCCTCCCTTGCCTCGCTGCTGACTTTCCTCCACTGTATATGTATCCATAACATCAATTGTCCCCCCATGGGCTTGCACAATGCCGTGTACAATGGATAATCCTAGCCCCGTCCCCTCTCCTTGTGCCTTTGTGGTAAAGAACGGATCAAAAATCCACGGTCGAACGCTCTCCTCGATTCCTGGACCATTATCGCTCACCATGATTTCATAAATATTATCATGAAGACTTGTTCTAATCCGAATTAAGCCCTGCCCATTTAGATAACCTTTACGATCTATTTCATTTAACGCATCAGCCGCATTCGCAATCAGATTCATAACCGCTTGATGAAATAAGGTTTCTTGGCAATTTAGCTGTAAAGGGGCCTCAAGCTGACAATCCACTGTAATGGTTTTACCCAGCCTATGTCTTACTAAGGCAAGCCCTGTCTCTATCGCCTCTTCAGCATCCACCCGACACCAATGCCCCTCCTCTAAACGAGAAAAACGGCGTAACCGCACCACAAGGTCACGAATACGCCCCAAACCCGTCTTCATAGCTTCTAAACGATGGAGGATCCGTTGAATGTTAGATTGCCCGTCACTTTGTTCGGTCCCTTCCAAATGCTTAAGGCACCGCTCCACCGTCTCAGCATGAGCAAGCGTAAAAGCGAGCGGGTTATTAATTTCATGAGCAATACCCGCTACCAACTCCCCTAAAGATGCCATCTTAGCAGTTTGAACAAGACGCGCTTGTGTTTGTACGAGCTCATCATTCATTTGTGCTAATTCACTATTCGCCTGAGCGAGAGCCTCCGCTAAAGACGCTTGCGCTTGGGCAGCCCGTAATGCCAAAGCTGATTGCTGACGCTCCATCTCGCGCTGGCGAAAGGCTTCATTTTCCCGCCGCCGCCGCACCATCGCGCGAATACGTAATGCTAAAACAACAGGCGGCATATCACTTGGGACGAGGTCCTCCAACCCAGCCTCTAAAAACGCCACGCACGATTCCCCACGAAAGCGTTTTGCTTGGATAATCCCTAACATGCGAAATGGGACATTCCCTTGCGTACGTAATGTTTGCCGTCGCTGCTCTAGCAGGTGACAAAAAGCGATATCCTCCTCATTATCCCGCATATCCTCTAAAACGATACAATCTGGCCCATCAGGTGCGGTTAGCCATTCCCCTTCCAAAAGCTCGCTGGAGCGCAAAACCGTTGTCACTGTATGTCCATCACGCCACAACAACTCGCCCAACTCCGGGGTCTCTGCCTCCGCAGAACCATCACATTCATGCTTAAATTCAGGAATGGAAGGATCATTCCAAAAATTCTGCAAGAATTCATCATCCGCTTTACGAACAATGACCACACGCGCCCGCTTTGCCTGCCATTGCGGGTGTAGGTGCCGCTTCTCCTCAGCAAGATGTAAAAGTGTACGCACCCGCAAGACCAATAGATCAGCATGCGCCGTACTGGAGAGGTACGCATCAGCCCCACTCTCAAAACCATCCAACTCCACACGAGGCGATGCATCATCTGTCAGCATCAAAACAGGGACATCCTCCATCGCTGGAATCTCTTTTACGCGACGAACAAACTGGCCTGCACTCATCCCACGCTGCAATGTACAACAGATAACCATATCGATCCGTTTCTCTCGCCCCACGCGCTGTACAACCTCCAGCATGGCTTCCGCCCCCTGACGACAGACAACCTCCATCCCCTTGTCACGCAACACATTATAAACGCGACTCTGCTCTGACCCTGCCGGGTCTAATAGAAGGATACGGATATTTTTCTCATCCATAGTGGGTAAGATTTGCATTGCGCCTCTCTAGAAGCTAGGTGCAGACATAGAAGATAGAATGAGGCAATTATAACGCACCTGTCCTGCCTCATCCCTTTTATGTCATGATCCACATGGTTATCCTAATGGAAGGTCCAAAACATTCATGAATACATCACCCTCACCACTACACCCCCCACGCCATGACCGCCTTGCTGCTAATGCGCGTACCCCTCAACGGGGCCTTCCTATCCTCGGGCGTGTTGTACTGACCGTGATCTGGGCAATCTTCCATTTCATCTTCAGTTTCCTCATTCAATTGACAGAACTTTTTGCCCCCATCCTCCTCATCATTGGTGTGGGCTGGTCGCTCATCCCGCATCTCATTGCGCTCGCCAGTGCTAATCTCGGCTCCCTAACCGAGGACCCGCAGACCCATGATATTGTCAGCCATATTTCTCACACGCTTCCCAACCAACTCGTCATTGCTGGGCATCTCTTCACACCACATAGCCTGATTATGGATGGCCTATTGCTTATGGCCCTTGCAGCGGCCTCCTCCACAGCAACAGCATGGTTAGCACGGCGTCTCTAAGGCTTTACATTGTCATGCGGGTTATACAATCGCCCTCGCTGCATGGGGGGAAATGAGGTATGATTACACTCCATAACCTCTCCCTCCCCGCAAGCCCGGCCCTCATACAAGGGGGAATGCAATCCCTCTCCCTTCAACTCCAACGAGGGGAGGCTTTATGGGTCGTTGGGCCAGCTGAATCCGGCAAGACAGCCTTGCTTGATACCTTAGCCCTGCGCCGCCCTGTTGCTGGTCCTGCAACTATTTTAAATGAGCCACTAAACCCGCGCTTTCCTGCCCGCACGCGCCAACGCTTACGCCAGCGCATTGGCTATATTGATGCAAATCCCCTCTTTATGGACCGCCTCAGCCTTGCCGATAATGTCGCCCTCCCCCTAGAATTAGCCCATTTTCGACATGCTGAAATCCAACGCGAGACGGAGGCAATTCTGCAATGGTTCGGCCTACAAGACCATGCACAGGCCCTCCCAACCACACTGAGCCACACAACCCGCCTCCGCGCTGCATGTGCGCGTGCCTTAATTACCCATCCTTCCTTGATTTTAGTCGATGAACCAGCTCTCACCCTATGCCCAGAGCTACGAGAACATCTTTTATCCACCATAAAAGACCTCGTCCAAAACGGGGCAACGGCCCTCTTTGCAATCCGCACGCGCCCGCCAGAAGTCTCCTTCCCAGAGGCCACCCTCACCTTGCCTTATAATCCCCCTGCCCCCACAGAAGGCGAAAAAGAGGAAATACCTCCCTCTCTCTTTGCCCCGCTTACCCCCATGGCTCCTACCTATGAAGGACGCTTTTCATGACACGTCTTGCCCGTGCCCTCTCATGGCCAAGCAGTTGGTCGCTCCTGATTGGTGTATGCCTTCTTACATGGCTTTTGGGCCTAAGCCTTGCTCTACCTTACGGGACAAGCCGTGCAACGCACCAGTGGGAAGAGCAAGCTACATCTTATGTCGTCATCGCCTTACCGCAACAAAATGACAAAATTGATGCACTACAACATGCCGTGTCTGCCACATTCCCCGGCACAGAGGTAACACGTCTTTCGGAGCAAGAGGTTGCACAAACACTTGCTCATTGGTCCACACCATGGCCCGGCCCGCTCCCTACCCTCATCACCCTCCATTATCGGGGGGACATCGCCACGCTTACCACACTAGCGCAGCGTTATGAGCCTGATGCGATGGTCATCCCACCACCACATCAGCTTGAGAAGCTCGCGCCATTTTTAGCAAATATCCGCCAAGCAGCTTGCCATATTGCGCTCGCTATGGGCGGCGCTATTGCCCTTATCGCCCCAGCCTTATTGTACCTCATGGCACGCACGACCGCTCTCGCTAATGCTCAACAACGCCTCTTGCTGCTCTCATTAGGCGGTAATCCTACCACGCTGCATCATATATTTGCGCGGCGTCTTGCCCTCATCTCCGGTCTTGGGAGCCTCATAGGCATAGCCCTGCTCCTGCCGACCTTCATAGCCCTCACTAGGGCATTACGCCCTCTCCTGCGTCTGCCTCCCCTTACAGACCCACTCCATTTTACAACCCTGCTTCCCCCTATATTATGGGGGAGCCTAGCCCTTTTGCCGGTCCTTATAATGTGCCTTAGCGGGGGCCTCGTTTACCTGCTTTGCCGCATGCAGGACCGCACAACATCATGAAGCAAGCCCTCGCCATAATAGGGCGCGGCTGTTTTGCCGTGGCCACTATCGTAAGCTGGGTGTTGATTGGCGGGTTTGTCTATTTTTGTGCCGATGCACTCCGCCCCCCGCCGGACCTCCAAAACATCCCCGCGGATTGTGACGGGATTGTCGCCCTTACGGGAGGAAAGAACCGTATCGAAGCCGGGATTGCGCTGCTTAAACAACAACCACAACGCTTACTGCTTATCTCAGGCGTCTCACCGCATACGGAGCTAGGCCATATCCTCTCTGCCACAGGGACAGGACCACTCCCACCTACTTTAGCCCAGCATATCAGCTTAGGCCACCAAGCGGTAACCACCATTGGCAATGCGTGGGAGACAGCGCAATGGGCTGCGCAAAAGCATCTCCATCATCTCATCATCGTCACAGCGGGCTATCATATGCGTCGCTCTTTGTTGGAGTTCCACGATATTGCCCCACAATTACGCTTAACCCCTTACTGGGTGCAGCCCCCCGCAATGAGTCCGCCATTGCATTTCCATACGGTTCTCCTCATGATGAACCAATATGGCAAATTAATTGGGGCGTTGCTCCGCGTTATAATTTTACGCCAAACAGACTACGCCCAAGAAGGATTCCGCCCGCCCCCGCCTTCATAATCTGCTCCTTACGTGATGAGGGATGCATATTTCCCTTGCTCTAAAGGGAGATTCTACGTCATGAACAGGACTCATGATGAGTTTCTTACGCGGCTTTTTGTTTAATCTCTATTTGTTGGTCCTCACCCTCCTTATGGGGGTTGTGGCCTTCCCTATCCGCCTGCTCAACCGGCGCGATGCGGCCCTTGCTTATGCAAAACTATGGTCGCGTGCCGTCCTATGGGGGTTAGAGCGGCTTTGCTCCATCCGCATTGTCATTACAGGGCAAGAGAATCTGCCTGATGGCCCGGCTTTGATTGCCTCCCAGCATCAATCCTTCTTTGATGGATTTGTGTGGATGAATCTCGTTCCCTTACCTGCTTATGTCATCAAAAAGAGCTCACCTCCATCCCCCTTGTTGGCCCTATGCTTGTGTTGAGCGGGATGATCCCCGTTAATCGCGCAGGTGGCTCCAAAGCTCTGCGTGGGATGATGGAGACTGTTGCCAAAGCCCAAACAGCAGGGCGGCAGATTATCATCTTCCCCCAAGGCACACGCACCCAACCTGGCCAGACAGCCCCCCTCCAAAATGGTGTGGTCGCTCTTGCCCGCCAAGCAACAGCTCCTATCATCCCTGTTGTTACGAATTCGGGCCTATTTTGGCCTCGCTCCCCATGGCGGAAATATCCCGGCACGTTGGAGGTCATCATTGGCCCGCCTCTCTCCCCCACAATGGCAGGGCGCGCCTTAATACCAGCTATAACAGACGCATGGACGCACCTTTCCCAAGAGCATAACCTTCCCCTAAGCCCTGTGGAAAACTCTGTGGATGTAAAAAGCGCCCCTCTGTAATCATCTCCTTTAATAAAGTAATGCTCCTTTAAAAACGAGCCTCTGATACCCACCATAACACCATGAAATATAACGTTTTTTGCAGGATTTATGGTTCTTTCCCTCTTTTCCCACAGCCATCCACAACAGGTGCATTACTGTATAGATGCTAGAAAACAGGCTGGGGACAAATGAGTATCTCCCCTTCTTTGTATTCTTATTTTAAAGCAATAGGCCGTAAATGGCCGCCTTATCGTGTTATCCGTTTTTTATGCGGCGCCATTGTCTTAGGTCTTGCAGCGTCTTGGGGGTTATATCATCACACACAGGCTGTCCTGACTCGTCAGCTTGACCAACTTGCCGTGCAATCCCTCCCCTCTGACGGGCCAGACCCTACGCTAAACATACGCCTCTCCCGTGCTAAGGGCTGGCCTTTTGGCGCGTGGCGGGAGCTCTCTGGCGTTTCCTTCCATACTCATCTTAATGGGGCGGATGTTGTAGGGGCGACCCCGACCCTCATCCTCGGAGGCAATTGGCTAGACTGGGCGCGGACCATCACCACGCAAACCAAACTCCCCCTCCGTATGCCACAAAGCACCATTCTACGCCTCGTACGTAATGGAAATAGCCTGACGTTACGGCTTAACAAAACACGCTTGCTCATCAGTAAAAGCATGATGCCATGCCCTGCTTTAACGGCGCGCTGCCACAACCACACAATGCCCCTCTACCGCGCTTATTTTCATATAGCGCAATTAGAGATCGCCGCCTCGCATCTTCCTTATACCGTAACCCTATCGCGCCCTACAGGCAGTATTCGCTTCGCCCCGCAATCCCTCGTAAGGCCAGACCCTGCTTTACAAGATAGAGCCCTGCTCTCCGCCTCTATCACAGCAGAGCATTTATCCTACCCCGATACTATGCTCAAAGAGTTCGACATCACGCATTTACGCACTCAATTTGCCCTTTTACCCAACCTATATTCTGCTGCGTCACACGCATCCTCCCCAACAGCCCAGCCCAATTTGCTCCTCCGCTTACGCTTGCATGAACTCAGCGCGACATTCCGCCCCCTCGCTGCTAGTGAACAAAACACCCCACCCCCGCATCTCTCCCTTGGGGGGACACTCTATGTTCCTTCATTCTCTGGGGTCATATCTGTCAGCCTGACCAATTGGCAAAGTCCGCTGCATTTATTGATGCAAAGCCAATGGTTCCAACAAAATGTGCCGATGAGCTTACGTTCTTTATGTAACAATCTCATGACCAGCCCGCGGATGGAAACCTTAGCCACCCGCCCGCTCACTGTGAGTATCCCGCTCGACCATGGCGTACCCCCTGGTTTATCATCCTCCTCTACGAGGCTACATTCCCTCGCAGAGCATTTACGCAAACTAGACCCAACCCCTTGATGACATACCAAACCCTCTGCCCGACTGACCTCATCACCGTTTTAATGACCCTCGGCCATGAGGCCCCTCATGTCACATTATTACGGCACGACCAAAACACCCCCACTTTTGAAGAAAGTCATCACTCCCTCCAACAAAGCCTATGCCATTGGGCAGAAACCCTAACACACTGCCCGATTGGCTATATGGAGCAGCTTTATACCTTCAGCTCCTTCCCCATGCAGGGGGCGATACCGCATATTCACATTACTTATCTCGCTCTCAGCCCCAGCCATCCCCACGCCTGCCACGGCTCCCTCTATCAACATTTCCCGTGGGAGGACCGCCGGAGTGAAACGGGCAATGCTCAACTTGCGCAATTCATCACCGCTATTGAGCAATGGGCCACACACCACCCAGGCCGCCAAAGCCGCATCGCCCCCGCCTTTGGGCTATATGACCTGCCCTGGGATGATACACGCGTCCTAGAACGCTACGAACTGCTGTGGGAATCCGGCCTTGTGCCACGCACACTCCCTACAGCACACACCACACCACACGGGGATGACCGCCGCCTCCTCGCTACGGCTCTTTCCCGCTTGCGCGCCCGCATCCGCTATAGCCCTGCAGTGTTTGAGCTCCTCCCTAAGGCCTTCACACTCTTACAACTCCAACAAGCGATAGAAACACTCTCTGGCCGGTTTATGCATAAGCCAAACTTCCGCCGCCTTGTGCTGCATCAAAACCTCGTGGAAGAAACCGGAGCTTATGAGCGTTTTACTGCCGGACGACCTGCCAAGCTCTACCAGTTTCGCCCTGCGGCAATGGCCTCTTGTTACCTGGGGTCGGCCTTCCTCCCCATAGAGGCAGCGCATTAATCACACCATAAAATCCTATAAAACACTTGCAAGGAAGCTATTGCGCCCCCTATTATGCTCATAGTGAGTATAAATCATATAAGGACCTCTCCATGATGCAGGCCGTTGCTACGTCTCCCTCTCGTGCGGCGTTATACAGCCCTGTGGCCTCTCTTATGGCTCGGCAGGACTGGGAACGGCTCTTTGCCGAGGATATTGAGGCGATCTTAGAGCTCAAACGCAAACATAATGCGGTCATTCTCGCTCATAATTATCAAACGCCGGAAATCTTTCACTGCGTGTCCGATATTCGTGGGGATAGCTTAGCCCTTGCTCGTGAGGCCCAAAATCTGGAGCAAGATGTCATCATCATGGCTGGTGTTCACTTCATGGCTGAGACGGTCAAGCTGTTGAACCCTACAAAAACCGTCCTCATCCCCGATGCTTTGGCGGGGTGCTCCTTAGCTGAAGGCATCACGGCAGAAAACGTCCGCACCTTGCGGGAGCGTCACCCCGGTGTGCCCGTTGTAACCTATGTAAATAGCTCCGCCGCAGTAAAGGCTGAGACGGATGTTTGCTGTACCTCTGGCAATGCGCGGCGTGTTGTGGAGAGCCTCGGCGTGCCAGAAGTCATCATGATTCCCGATGAGTTCCTCGCACGGAACATCGAGCGGGAGACGGGCATTAAGATGCATACATGGTCCGCCCGTTGTGAGGTGCATGAGCGTTTCACCCCGCAGGAAATCCGCCAATATCGGCGTATGCATGGCCCGCTCCATATCATCGCCCATCCAGAATGTTCCCCCGATGTTGTGGCTGAGGCCGATCATGCAGGCTCCACTGCCAGCATGATGGACTATATCGCCCAACATAAGCCCGAAAAGGTCATGCTCATCACCGAATGTTCGATGAGCGATAATCTCGCTGCGATGCACCCACAAACCAACTTCATCCGCCCCTGTAATCTTTGCCCGCATATGAAGCGCATCACGCTCAAAAATATTCGTCAGGCCCTAGAGACCATGAGCACAGAAGTCACCATCCCAGCCGACCTCCAAGCCCCGGCGCGCCGTTCAGTCGAGCGCATGTTGGCCATTAAGTGAGGGCACGTCCCATGCAGGGAGATAGCCTCTCCCGCTATGCTGGCTGGCCCATCATCATCGGGGCCGGTCTGGCGGGGCTTATGGCCGCGTTGGAGCTTGAGGAGCCATGCCTCATCCTCGCCCCCAGCTTCACAGGGGAAGGCACAGCCAGCACCCTTGCCCAAGGAGGCATGGCCGCCGCTATTGGCCCAGAGGATAGCCCCGCCCTCCATGCCGCAGATACACTCAAAGCCGGGGCAGGCTTATGTGACCCCGCCATGGTCCAGCGCATCACCGAGGCCGGGCCGCACGCTGTTGAAACGCTGCTCCGCCTTGATGTCCCCCTCGCACGTGATGAGGCAGGTCAACTCGCCCTGCATTTAGAGGCCGCCCATAGCCGTAAGCGAATTGTCTTTGCCGGGGGCGACCGTAGCGGGCACGTGATGTTGCATCACACACTCCAAGCCGCCCGCAAAAAAGAGACCATCCATTGGCTTGAAGGCACGCTAGAAGGGTTTTACGCACCCGATGGTAGCCTCCAAGGGGTATGGAGTTCCGCCGGGTTTATCCCAACAGGCCGGTGTATTTTAGCCAGCGGTGGTTGCGGCGGGTTGTATCAACATACCACCAGCCCATTAGCAAATCGTGGCATTACACTCGCACTTGCCGCACAGGCAGGGGCCACATTACGGGATATGGAGTTTACGCAATTCCACCCCACCGCTCTTATCGCAGCAGAACCCACGCACCGCCTCGCCCTCATTAGCGAAGCCGCACGCGGGGCGGGAGCCGTACTGCGTTTGGAAGATGGTTCCCGCTTTACAGAAGAACTCGCCCCGCGCGATGTTGTTAGCCGTGCTATCGCTGCACAGCTCCAGCAAGGCCACCGCGTGTTTTTGGATGGCCGCACCCTATCGGGCAGGGCCTTTAGTGCGCACTTCCCCGCTATTACGCAGGCATGTCACGCCGCAGGATACGACCCTGATAACCAAATGCTGCCTGTTCAACCAGCCATGCATTATCACATGGGCGGGCTAAAGGTGGATCATAAAGGCCGGACCACGCTTCCCGGCCTCTGGGCCTGTGGGGAAGTGGCCTGCACGGGGCTACATGGGGCCAATAGGCTCGCCAGCAATTCATTGCTCGAGGCTCTCTTATGCGGGCAATGGGCAGGGCAGGATGTCAATGCGTGTGTAGCAGATGCGTCCCCTACCATCATGGCCGCACCACCCTGCCCTACCGCCTCAACGGATTGGCCTTTGCGGGTGGAGATGCAGCACCATCTTGGTATCCTCCGCACCCGTACGGGGATAGAGCAACTCTTAGAGCGGACCCTCCCTCTTGCACGGCATAATCTATGTGCCCTTACAGCCTCTTTCATCGCGTGGGGGGCTTTGCACCGCCTAGAGCAACGCGGCGCGCATTGGCGTGATGATGCCCCCGGCCTCCAACCTGCCCGCCATTATGACTGGCACTTACACGACCTCCCCTTATAAAACGGATTTCCTCATGGCTCTTGAAACTCTCTTTCTGCCCGACCTCCTTTGGGAACCTGTCATCACCACCGCCCTACGGGAGGATTTCGGCACGGGGGGTGATGTAACGACCCAATCACTCCTTGCCGGGCAACCATCCTTACGGGCCAGCTTTGTTGCTCGGCAAGCAGGACGATTAGCCGGTCTCCCCGGTGCCCGCTTGGCCTTCTCCTTGCTAGATAAGGACACACGCTTCACCCCGCTCAAGCAAGACGGTGACCACATTGCAAAAGGCGATGTCCTTGCCGAGGTAGAAGGCCCTGCTAGTGCCGTGCTAGGGGGTGAGCGCGTCGCCCTTAACCTCCTCTCTCACCTTAGTGGCATTGCAACCATGACAGAGCAGATTGTCGAAGCCGTTGAGGGTACAGGCGTGCGGGTATGCTGCACACGCAAAACACTCCCCGGCTTACGCGCTTTGCAAAAATATGCCGTCCGCGCTGGTGGGGGGAGCAATCACCGCCATAGGCTTGATGATGCGATTATGCTCAAAGATAATCACCTTGCCCTTTTTGGCAGCACCATTCCCGCAGCCCTAAAAGCAGCACGCCAACGGGCTGGGCATCTCATGAAGATTGAATTAGAGGTCGACTCCCTCGCTCAACTGGCCGAGGCCCTTGCATGCCCTTATGGGCCGGATGCGTATTTGCTGGATAATATGACACCGGACATGCTGCGCGAGGCTGTGCGTATGGTCCAAGGCCGCGCTATTACCGAGGCTTCCGGCGGGATTACACCAGCTACAGCCCGTAGCATGGCAGAAAGCGGGGTGGATTGTCTCTCCCTCGGCTGGTTGACCCATAGCGTCACCGCCCTTGATATTGGGCTCGACATCACCACCGCCTAACCCCTTTTGTTAGAATTGGTCCTTCTGCTGTCGTAACTGCGCTAAGGCCTCTACCGATGGAGCGGTAAGGAAAGGGTTTGTCTGCCGCTCTACCCCTAACGTTACTGGGACAGATGGCCGCCCAGCCTCGCGCAGACGGGCAACCTCCGCCACACGCGCCTGAAAGGCAGGGCTATCCTGCCCAAGAGAGGCGATGAACTTTAAATTACCCTGCGTATATTCATGACCGGGGCATAGCATGGTCTCATCAGGGAGGGCATCAAACTGCCGAAAGCTTTTAAAAAGCTGCTCGGCTGTGCCCTCAAAGAGGCGACCACTCCCCCCGCTAAAGAGCGTATCCCCACTAAAGAGGGCAGAATACTCCCCTTCTAGCTTATAACAAAGATGGTCCAGCGTATGGCCCGGCGTTGCAAAAACATGGAAGCTCAGCCCCGCTAGTGAGAGCCTCTCCCCACCCTTTAAGGGATGATCAATCTCGGCAATATCAGCGGGGCCATAAATGGGCGCATGATAACGCTCCCGCAATGCTGCAACACCACCGATATGATCATTATGATGATGCGTTAATAAAATAGCAGCGGGAGGCTGCTCTCCCAACAAGGTCATCACAGGGGCCGCCTCGCCAGGGTCAATCACCACCCAAGGCATGGTCGCACTCTGACGCACACACCACACATAATTATCTTTAAACGCGCAAAGCGGCTTAATCTCTACCGTCATAAGGCCCTTACCTCTCCAAAACCATCAGCCCTTAAAATGGATGTCGCCTCCCTAGGTGACAACACCCGCTCCACCATTGTTTTATGCAGCGTACCTCATAGAAAGACTTGACCCACCCGATAGGTGACGTATGAGTAATGATATGTCACTCATCAAATCATTCAAACTCGTTCTTGCGCCGCCCCACCGTGCGGCTACTCCATTCCTGACAGCGGGCCTGCTGACAGCCATTCTCGGGCGGCTGACACCGTGGCGTCTCACCCGTGCGGTAGGCACCGCCGGATTCGCCTTTACGGGCTTCTGCCTCTATTTCTTCCGCAACCCACGCCGAACATCCCCACAGGGGGATAATCTCGTCCTCTCTAGTGCTGATGGTCGCGTAACGGGCGTTTCTCTTGTTGCACCTCCAGCTGCTTTGGAGATGGGCAATGCCCCTGTATGGCGGGTTTCTACCTTCCTCTCTGTCTTAGATGTCCATGTAAATCGTATGCCCGTTAGCGGGACTGTCTCTAAAATTGCCTATCATGCAGGCCGGTTCCTCAATGCCAGCTTAGATAAAGCCTCCGAGCATAATGAGCGGAACGAGCTGCGTATTACACTTGATGATGGCCGTCAGCTTGCCGTTGTCCAAATTGCTGGTCTCATCGCACGGCGTATCCTCTGTGATGTGCAAGAAGGTGAGCGCGTAAAAGCGGGCGAGCTTTTCGGTCTCATCCGCTTTGGCTCCCGCACGGATATCTACCTTCCCCCCGGCATCACCCCTGAAGTCTTAGAAGGGCAGACGATGATTGGTGGTGAAACCATCATCGCACGGCTCTAACGAGTTCGCCATGCAAAAACCTACATCTGGTAAAATCATGGTCCGCCGTTACCGGCGCAAACGCCGCCGTGTTCATGGCCGTTCCTTCAATCGCCTAGTGCCGAACATCCTTACCATGCTCGGCCTCTGCGCGGGGCTAAGCGCGATTAAGTTCTCCATGACGGGGCACTTCACCCACGCAGCAGCGGCTTTGCTCATCGCCGCTTGTATGGATGGGCTAGATGGCCGCATTGCCCGCCTCTTAAAAGGGACATCCCGTTTTGGGGCGGAGTTTGATAGCCTTTCGGACTTTGTGTGTTTTGGTGTCGTCCCGCCTTTTATCCTCATGCTATGGGCCTTACCTGCGACAGAGCGGCTCTCCTTCATCCCTTTCATTTTATTCACCGTGTGCATGGCCTTACGCCTTGCACGGTTTAATTCTGCTTTGGATGATGATACCGCGCCGGAATATGCCGCTAACTTCTTCTCCGGTGTGCCGGCCCCTGCCGGGGCGGGGCTTGCTCTTTTCCCCGTCTTTTTGGGGTTGGAAGCCCATCGCAACCACTTAGAGGGGGTTGCTCGTTTTGCTCACTCCCCGTGGTTGGCCGCTACCTGCTTGATTGTAACGGCGTTCCTCCTTGTCTCGACCTTGCCTATTTGGTCGTTTAAGAACTTCAAGGTCCCCTCCCGCTATATTCTGCCTATGCTGGTCGGCACGGGCGCTTATGCAGCCATTCTGATCGCAGAGCCCTGGGGGGCCTTAGCCGCTGCGGGCATAATTTACCTTATTATGATCCCTCTCTCACGCCGTTCTTATTGGCGGCTACGCCGCGAGGCAGAGGATTCTTGGGAGACTGTAGAGGATGACCCGCCCTCTGCTAATTCCACCAAGGCGTGAAGAATAGCCTCTGGTGAAGGCGGGCAACCGGGGATAGTGCTATATACACGGCTAAGGGCAGCAATCCCACCTAGCGTTGTATAGTTACTTCCCCACAGCCCGCCATTATAAGCGCAATCCCCTATAGCAATCAGGCTGCGCCCGGGGGGCATAGCCTCCCACGCGCTGGCTAATCCCCCCGCGCTAGAGCGCGTCACTGCCCCTGTTACGAGCAACCAATCAGCATCTTGAGGGTGTTGTACGCGCTCAAAGCCACTCGCCTCCAGCGGATAGGCACTGCCTCCCAGAGTGATCAACTCCCTTGCACAGCCTTCACAACTGCCTGTTTCCAAAGTAAAGAGCCGGATAGATCGTCCACTACGTTGTTTGGCATGAGGCCGCCATTTTTGTACATCCAAGAAAGCGAGGACCATCGTCAAAGGTGCCAATTCCATTCTATATTCGCTCTCCTGCAAAACAACGTGTAGACTCCCCTTATACACTCAATTATCTCGTCCCCAAAGGAAGTCCCCGCTCATGAGTCAATCAGCCGGCCGTCATCTCCTACTGGTGGTCAATCCAACTGCTGGTCATTATACGGAACAAAGACTCACCAATTTTGTTCAACAGCTTGAGCATATAGGATGTGAGGTGCAGGTGGAACTCACCCGCCGCCAAGGACATAGTACCGAGATTGTCCGAAGCTATCTTGCCCGCAATACACCAGATATCATCATTGCTGGCGGCGGCGATGGCACCATTGCCGAAATTGCTCAAGCGATGATGAAGGCTCCTTGCGCTCTTGCGCTCTGGCCAATTGGCTCGGCTAATGTCTTAGCGCGGGAGCTCCATATTCCCTTTGATGATGCTGAAAATGCAGCCCTCCTCGCCCGTGGCACGAGACGAACTGTTTGGCCTGGTCAAATCACAACGGCTGAACAAACAACCCCAACCTTATTTCTCCAAATGGCAGGGGTTGGGCTAGATGGGTGGATTGTCCAAAATCTCTCACCGATGCTCAAAAAACACACAGGGCGCGTAGCTTATGTTATTGCAGCCTTACAGCTTGCCCTCTCCCGCCCCCTTCCGCCTTTTAAAACACGTGTCGATGGCATCTCTCATCGCACTGTTTTAAGCATCATTTCCAAAGGGCGGCTTTATGGGGGACCATTTGCGCTCTTCCGCCATAATCTCCATCACCAACCCGCATTTTCTGTTTTGCTCCTCCACCGGCTTAACCCGTTGCTTATCATCTGGCAGATGATCATGATGCGGCTTAAACGACGCCCTTCCTCCAACCCCGCTTTTACCATCCTTACCGGAGAGACAATTATCTGTGATCACACCAGTCCCATCCCTGCCCAAAGTGATGGAGATTTTCGCGGGGTAACACCACTGCGCATTACAAGCGCACCAACCCTCTTAAAAATTATTGCCCCCCCACAACCGGTAGCCCCATCAACCCCATCACAACGCAGCACCAGCGGGCGAAATACCAAGAGACGTTAACATCACCTCCACCTCTTCTGGCGGTTGTCCTTCCAGCACTGTTCCCAAAACAGCCAGAAGGGGCAAAACGGGGTCGCGTATCTGTATCTTTGTAATACGCCCTGCTTCAAGCTGAAGATGGTACCATACGTCCCCATACGCACCCTCCGCAACGCCAAGCCCTTCATCTGTGCGCGGGATAACCTCCCCCCCACTATCTTGCCCAAATGATGCGACAATCTGCTCCATAATACGAAGCGATTCCTCACATTCTACAATGCGCTGGCGATACCGTGCCCAGGCATCACCTTCATGCCGCCTCGCACCACCTAAAGCCTGCACGCGCATACCTTCATCCATCAGGCGGAAATCCACATACCGCCCACTAGCCCGGCCAACCACCCCGCCCAAAGCGTACTCCCATGCCAGCCCAGTAGGGATGATAGCACTATTTTTCAGCCGGTTATCCAATACACCCATGACCTGTTTGATCTGCATAAGGCGGGGGCGCACCATCAATAATAAGGCCTGTACAAAAGGTAAAATTCCTGTCTCTTCAGACGCTCGCTCTAGCACGATACTATCGGTCAAACGTCGGGACAGACCATATTCCTCACATAATGCAGCAAGAGCTTCCCGCGCATGATCGCATAAGCTTGCGATCAACCCACCTCCAACAGAATGCGCTATTTGCCGGAGGTCAAAAAGATGTGCCCCGATGCGCTCCACCTCCAGCAGAATAAGACGTCTATCCCGCTCTTGCGGGTTAGGGCGACGGCCTTCTGCTTGCTCTAACGCCCTTACAAAGGCCAAAGGGTGTGACACAAACCCACTTGCAGTGATGCGGCTTATCAGCGGCAATGCTTCTTGAGGGCTCAAACCTATCAAACGGGAGAGCACACCGCGATGCCCAGCAGCAATCTGCACCTCTATTTGCTGCATCACACCTTCAGAGAGAGCATAATCAATCGCCAACAAACCCGGCACTTGCGTCTGTGATGGCTCCATCCGACACGCAGGCAACGGCTGCCCTCCCCCATCAGCTACAGGCAATGGGTGCGTGGCTAATGGTGTTGTCAAAAACCAACTACCATCATCAAGGGCAGGGCTATCATCCCGAGCGGACCATGCTTCCACCCCCCATAAATCCCGCGCCATGCGCTCGCCCCATTGTGCTGCGGGAAAATAAGGCGACACAGCTTGATAATGCCCCTGCTCTATAGCCGTACTCACCAGCAAAGGTTGCTCCCCCGCACATAGGAACAAAGCTGTTGCCCAAGCCTCATCGGCCCAAAAGGCCAATAAAGCCACTCTACGTTCATTTTGTTGGAGGAAATGTAACCAGCCTGACGCGGATACACGGTAATGGAACAGCCCTACCCGTTCCCCTCCCTCCAAGATGGGGGCTTCTACCATCATACGGGCCCTTTCATGGTAAAGGGGACAGGCTCTGGGATGAGACCTGTGGCTAATAAAACAACCCCCAATAATGCTAACGCTCCTAAAAGCAATAAAAGCCCTTTTATAAGAATATCACCCCACCGCCATACGACTATTAAAGTCCGTGGCAAGGTCTCCAGCTCCAACCCCCACAATCCTGCCAATAGGCACAAAAACAGCCCACCTAAAGCAAAGGGCCTTAACAAAGATGCCAGCACCACTAACACCACCATAAGGAGCGGCAAGGCCATTTGCATCGGTAAGACCGCTAACCCTCCGGGAGGCAGCTTGTTATGCCCTGCCCCTACACTGGTAACGGATACCCTCTCGCACGCCACACGCAAAGATGCCGCTAATAAGACTGCACTATAGAGCAATAAAAGCACCACCATCTGCCCCGTCCCGACAGCCAGCACACCAAAGCCGATCATCCATGATAATAAAGAGACACGCCCCCGCCTGCTTACAGCCACACTCCCAAGGGCTAAAAGCCCAGCAAGAACCATTAAAGACCGTGCCAGTGGGGTAACCCCCACTAAAGGCAGCAAAAAGAGCGGGATAAAGCGTAACCCAGCATCCAACAAAGCCAACTCTGCCCGGCTAGAGACCATAGTACCTAGCCCAGCCATCATACACAGCCCCGTTAGCGCCATGACTTGTCCAACCTGCATGGCACTTCCCGTCGTGGCGAATATACTCCCCCCACGCATCACGACTAACCCTACACTGGCTAGCACCACACCACTTAACCGTAAGCGGACAACCTCCCACGCAGGCATAGCACGCCTTGTGGCACGCCCATCCCACCATGCCAGTAAGACCGTCCCAGCAGCATCAAAAAACAACGCAGCTAAGGGCGGACGTAACAGCAGAGCCATAAAAATACAGCCCGTCACCAAAAATGGGATGTAGAACTCTCTAGCATTACGAAAAGACGTTTTATTCTTTTCATCAAGAAGGCGAGCCTCTCCCTTACGCCCAGCCAAAATGATGACAGCTATGCAGGATTCAAGCCCCAGACAAACCGCTTGCCCCCAACTTATATGGGAGGAGCACCCTAGCAAAGCCAGCATACTCAACCCCACGCCAAGCCACGCCATCGCCCCGGCTTCCTCTGGTCGTTTTGCAGCCCAGAGAACCCACACTACCAAAAAAGGCCAACAAAATAGCCCCAGTAAAATAGGCGAGGCGAATAAGCCCGGCGCAAACGCTGTAGCGACAAGGGCCATTAATCATCCTCCACACGCCACCACGCTAAACGCGGCAACAAAACCAAAGCCAAAAACACCAACACACCCCATAGGGCTAAACCCATCACAAACACACCCCAAGATGGCAAAATACTCGCTAGAACCAACAGCCCATCCACGGCCATCACTAATCCACAAAATTGGGACAGAGCCTCCCCACATACCGCCGCACATAACCCGGCTAGGACCAACCCGATGCCAAATGTAGGGACCAAGCCCAACCCTGCCCCAAAAAAAGCCAGTACAAATTGTAATAACAACGTCATGACCACCGGCAGCACATCACGCCCCCGTGCAGCAACACGACCTTGCCCAACTGTAAAATGCCGTACCACCCCCCACAGCAATAAATTAGCAATAGGCAAAACAAGAACACATAAGACTGCCACCCAACTCGTCCCTGATGTCCCCGCAAGTACCGCACAAACAATGCCATAAAGCGGTAACCAGCGGCCATCCCGCCCTAAGGACATCAGGACCAGCACTAAAGCGCAGGCAAAGCCCGTCATCATACGGCAAATCTCCCAGCCAAAGCCATCAATCCAGCTAAACCTAGGAGCAACGCAACAAAACGCCTGTAACGCGCCACCCTTGTAAAGCGTCCTATAAGGATGAGCACCACCCCGCCCATAAACCGCCCTATAAAACCGGGCACACTTCCCAGCCCTTCCAGCCCGAATAGCACCGGTAAAAGACTATCCCCCACAAGCAGCACCCAGCCTAGGCGATAAAGCTCTAAAATCCTCTGTTTTTGGTCACGCTCTGCACGGCTGGGCGGCCAAGCCTGCTCTATCATCTCAGCAGCCAGAACCTCACGGCGCGGCACAGGGGTGAGGAGAGCCAATGCCACAGCACAGCATAAAGCTGTCCCTGCCAAACTAGAGCCGGGGGCGGCAATAAGGAGATGATGCACCCCCAAAAAACCCGTCACGCCCGGTGCGGCAAGGACGAGGAAAGATTCCATCAAACACAGAACAAACCAACACCGCACTACTTGCCCAAAATAAGCAGGCACAGCCCATAAAGCCCCTGTTAAAATGAGGCTCCCCACCAAAAGCGGGTCTGCAAGCCATGCCCCTACCAGCCCTAAACAGGACGGTGTAAAAAAGAACATCCCCGCTAAAATAAGCAGGGCTAAAAGGGCAAGCGTCAGCATCAACCCGCTTTCTACATCAATACCGTGCCGTAAAATCTCCCGCCCAAAATGCCCGAAACGCCGATAACGACTACCCAATGGGGCTACTGCACGCCCTATCATAAGAGCAGGTAGATCCTCCGTCACCCATACCATAAAGGGTATTAAAACAAGCAACACCACACTTTGGCTCGCAAGCTCTAACCCTAGGCGCACGCCCTCTATGAGGTATGGCATCATGGCATTCTTCATTGGGTTAACCCCAACACAACCAGCACACCTCCCAAAAAGACCAGCCAGAACGCCGCGCCAGGGTCACGCAACGGCAAAGCGGATAAACACGCTGCACCACCGCTGTGAAGCAGACGTAGCTGTTGCTGCCCACGTACTAATAATCGTCTTATAGGCCGTAAACGCAGCGGGGTAGCCTGCATACCCACTGCTAACACGTCCATCCTAATACGCGACTGCCACGTCTTAACACGCCCGCGTGAGAGGCCCCACCACACCACAAATACTACCAACCAGAAAAGAGGGAGGGCTATCATGCTCCCATCTCCACCGGGGAGGCGATAAAACCACGCCCCTCTATGACCTGCCTCACCGGGCATCCATTGCGTCACAAACCCACATAGGGACGGTAAAAGAGCCGCTATGATGAGGCCTATCCCCCATTCCACCCGCTTACATGGTTGGATAGAGGCAGCCTCACGGAGGCTAACCATCCCATCCCCTAATGATAAGCCCATCACCATAATGGCTAGAATACACCCTATCACAGCCCAGCCTTCGGTTCCTCCGCTCAAACCCAATGCGGTATGCAACCCCATCCACCCAACAACAAAGCCCGGCAAGGGTGGGGCGGGGATGCTCAAACACACAGCAAATGGCCAAATAGCCGCGATAGTTTGGCAGGTTACATCCAATAGTAAGGCACAAAATGCTGTTTCTACCCCTATTGATAGGCCTTGCTGGCGGGAGATTTCCATAAGACCTAAAAGCATTAACGGCCGCAGCAAACGACAAGAGCGTAACAAAACCTCCCAATCGCGCCCTAATTCTACTAAAAGGCCTATCGCTACAAGGGCAACGCTCCCACCCAGCCATAATAATGGATGGGCTGATGCGCCCCCATGACCCAACCCTATAAGCAGCACTATCGCTACAACCTGCCCAACCCGGCTCATCTGCGCTTGGCCTGCCGCCCAAAGGCACAAGGCCATCAACCCCAGCCCGCCTAGCCCGGTTGGAGAGAGGCCATACCCTAATAACGCAGGTACCCCCCATATAGGGCGAAAAGCCGCCCCACCGCCAAAAAAGAGCAGGGCTAGAGCCACCAAACACGCTGCAGCCCCCGCATGCCCAACCAGCCCTAAAGCGGCAAAGGCCATGAGGAACCCCGCCATATGGCAGCCCCCTTGCCGCCATGTAACAACAGGAACAGACCGCCATAACCCACGGACAAACACGCGCACAGCCCCATCACCACAAAGCAATAGGGCTAATAATGCCAGCAAGCAGAGCAAAAAGGGATCATGAAACGGCATAGACTATTCTACCCCTTCTTCGCCCAACCTTTGGCCTGCTGCTGCCAATAGGTCATGCCGTAACCGGCTTGTTTCAGGCTTTTCCACCGCTGACGTGCTTGCTGAACCGCTTGCTCATCACGCCCATCAAAGAGGTCGAACACACGTTGAAAACCTACCAAATCGCCATCCCACGCCCCGTTGAGCCGAAAGAGGAACGTCCCTTCATTCGGTCGCTCGTCAGACTCTGTAAGCCAGATGGGTTGGCGATGTGCCTGGCCTGTTTTTGCATAACCATGCGGGAGCCACATCAAGGGAGGGACTTTCCATAACACTTCATCCAAGGCCTTAACCTGAGCGGCATCCTCACAGCGCACAACCGCCCGCGCCCCGCTCTCTAAGGTGCGCTCCAACAAAGCGGGTAAGGCTTCCTCCAAAGTGGTGCGGGTAAGGTGGTAGAACCCGACCATCGCACGCTCTGGCGGCGCGCGCTCACCCATCCCCTCCGCCTGATGCTCCATAACGCGTCCCTTACCTTATGACGCTGTATCACTGTAAAGCTGAACAAAGCGGTCCAACAGACGCACCCCAAAGCCGCTCGCCCCCTTAGGGGTTAAGGCTGTTGCTTTTTCAGCCCATGCCGTACCGGCAATATCCAGATGCGCCCAAGGGGTCTCACCGACAAAGCGTTTGAGGAACTCCGCTGCCAAGCTAGAGCTACCCGGCCGGCCACCGATATTCTTCATATCGGCAATGTCGGAATCAATACGCCGGTTGTAAGCAGGCCCCATCGGCATACGCCATAAAGCCTCTCCTGTTTCATCCCCTGCTTTTGTTAAAGCCTGAGCAAGCTGGTCGTTATTGCTAAATAAGCCGGCAATATCATTCCCCAACGCTACAACGATGGCCCCGGTTAGGGTCGCGAGATTCACCATCAACGCAGGCTTATAAGTTTGGCGCGTATAAGAGAGGAGGTCTGCTAAAACAAGGCGGCCTTCTGCATCCGTGTTCAACACCTCAATGGTCTGGCCACTATGGCTTTTAACAATATCACCCGGACGTTGCGCCGCACCGGAGAGCATATTCTCCACCAGCCCAACAACCCCAATGGCATTCACTGCGGCCTTACGGCGGGCTAATGCGCTCATCACACCCACAACGGCAGCAGCCCCGCCCATATCCATCTTCATCTCATCCATCCCCGCTGCGGGCTTGATGGAAATACCGCCAGAATCAAATGTCACGCCCTTACCGATAAAAGCCAGCGGTGCCGTCTCTGCTTTAGCGGCCCCCTGATAGCGCATAATCACCGTAAAGGGCGGTTGCTCACTGCCTTGTGCTACACCCAGCAAAGCCCCAAAGCCGAGGGCTTCCATCTGCGCGCGGTCCAACACTTCAATCTCCAAACCAAGGGCGGAGAGCTCCTGAATCCGGTCCTTAAACACAGCCGGCGTTAAACGATTTGCAGGCTCATTAACGAGGTCACGCGTAAGGAACACACTCTCCCCTAAGCCTTCCAGCTCGGCCCAACGTGCCTCAAGCTCCTTTATCGCCCCTGTAGAGGGCACAACGATGTGAAGTACCTTAAGGCTTTGCGATTTTTGGCTCACTGTTTTGTAACGGTCAAACCGATAGCCCCCCAAACGGGCTCCTAAAGCAAGCTCCGCAGCAAGAGGGGCTTGCTCCGCCTCGACCAACAAGCTGGCCTTATCCGCTTTAATTTTACTATGGGCTAAAAGACGCAGCGCATTGCCGCCTGCCAACTGCATCGCCTGCGCTGTTGTTTGGGGCTCATCATCACACGGGGCACAACCGATGAGATGGAATTGCGCTATCGAGTCTTCTGGGGCGATGAGGCTAACACTCTCCCCCACCTTCCCCGCAAATGCCCGCAAAGAGGCCGCTCGCGCTAAAGCCCCGCCTAACATCTTATCATAATGCTGAAATAACGCGCCCTTGGTAAAACCCGCCCCATGGCACAATAACAACGCAGAAAGACCGGCTTTATCCTGCCCTTGGCGCTCTGTAGTGAAGGAAATATCAAACATCATGGCCCTACATCATTATCTTTGAAAACTAGCCCCCCACGCCCTGCATAAATCAGGAGAAAGGCCTTTGTTCCCCCCTTATATCAGAGAAGAGGAGAAGTGACGAATGACCAATAATACGTTACTATCACCCACATGAACGCTTCCTCCGCCCCTGTCCCGCAAGATTGTGACCTTTTAAACCTCGCCCTAGAGGTGATTAGCGAAGCCGCCGCGATTGTGCGTGATGTCCGCGCACGTGGCTTTCAGACAGACATAAAAGAGGATTCCTCCCCTGTAACAGAGGCTGATAAAGCCTCCGAGGCGCATATCCTCAAACGGTTGCGGGATGCCTGCCCCACCATCCCCGCTATTGCTGAAGAAGAACATGCCGCAGGCATCCATATCCAGCCGGGCAACAGCTATTGGTTGATAGACCCGCTAGATGGCACGCGCGGATTTGCCGCTGGGGGCCATGATTTTACCATCAATATCGGGTTGATTCGCGACCATCAGCCCATTCTTGGGGCGGTTGCCCTGCCTGCTCAATATGGGATTTACGGTGGGGGCAGAGGCTTAGGGGCTTTTCAACTTATTGGAAAGCAACGCCACCCCATCAGGACGGCCCCAGTGGGGAAAGAAGGCTTACGCGTTATGGCCTCCTCCCGCCATACATCAGAAGACCTATTGCGGAAATGGTCAGATGGCCGTCACATTCATTGCATCACACGGTTAGGCTCTGCGGCAAAAATCATCCATATTGCCGAGGGGAAAGCGGATTTCTACCCCCGGTTTGGCCCTACGATGGAATGGGACACCGCTGCCCCGCACGCGATTTTAGAAGCTGCGGGCGGTCATTTATTGGATGAAACAGGCCAACCCCTCCGTTATGGGAAGAAAGGATGGTTGAACCCACCCTTCTTCTGTACAGGCTATACCCCACATTAATCCCCGCCCTTTCTTACATCTTGGTACCACATATTATGCCTATGCCTCACGCCCCCTCCCACACGACAGAACGGCTCGACCATGATTATGACGGCATCCGCCGTGCTGCCCGCTTGTTACAACAAGGGGGGCTTGTCGCCTTCGGGACGGAGACCGTCTATGGGCTGGGTGGGCTTGCGACCTCCCCTCATACGGTGGAGCGCATCTTTCAAGCCAAGGGCAGGCCAAGCTCTAACCCGCTTATCTGCCATTTTGCCACTGCTGATGCCGCATTTGCAGAGATTGATGAGACAGCCCCTCTTTATGAAATGGCTCGCTCACTCGCCAAAGCCTTCTGGCCCGGCCCGCTAACCCTCATCCTCCCCCGCCATGCAGAAAGCCGCATCTGCCCTGCTGCCACAGCGGGCTTAAAGACTCTGGCCATTCGTGTTCCTAAAGGCCGTGCGGTGGAGGAGCTACTCCAGCATGTTGGGCAGCCTATCGCTGCACCCTCTGCCAATCGCTCTGGTAGAGTGAGCCCTTCCCAAGCATCGCATGTTTTGGAAGAGCTGGATGGCCGGATTGATGCTGTTTTGGATACTGGCCCTTGCGCTGTGGGGGTAGAAAGCACCGTGCTAGACCTTACCGGCACACAACCCATCCTCCGCCGCCCCGGTGGCATCACCTTAGAAGCTTTAGAGGGCCTTTGTGGCCCAATTAACGTAGCGGACCATATGAGCGCGCACAGCCAGCCCAACGCGCCGGGGCAAGCAGCGTCCCATTATGCCCCCTCTTTACCAGTCCGCCTAAATGCAACGCATCTCTCCCCGGGTGAGGCCTTTCTTACCTTTGGCGACTATATAGCCGAGGGAGCCGCCCCAGCTCTTAACGTCAATCTCAGCCTAGAGGGTAATGTGGAAGAAGCCGCTCACCGTCTCTTTGCAGCCTTACGGCAGATAGATCGTTCTGCTGCACGCCATAACCTCACGGCCATCGCTGTAGCTCCCCTGCCGCATGATGGGTTAGGCCGTGCTTTGCAGGATAGGCTTAAACGTGCTGCGGCCCCGCGCCCTGCCTAAAACATGGCCCTACAGCACACTCCACCCCCCCTATTTCGCCATGTTACATCCTTAGCGTTGTTGGACCGCTACATCCTCCATCATCTCCTCATGGGGCTTATTGCCCTCACGGGCGGGGCCACAGCTTTAATCTGGCTAACACAATCGCTCCATTTTATCGGTATGGTGGTGCAACATGGGCTTTCCCTACTCGCCTTTTTGCATCTCACCCTCCTAATGGTGCCTTCCTTCATCAGTGTCATTCTCCCCGTCACGACATTTCTTATCACCTTATGGTTCTACCATCGGCTCGCAGGGGACCGGGAACTCACCGTCTTGCAGGCTATGGGCCTCTCCCCCCTCCGCCTCGCCCGGCCGGGACTAATTGGGGCGGGGCTGGCCTGCCTCACCGGGTACGGGCTTAGCCTTTGGGCCGCACCGCTCGCTTATCATCACTTCCACCGCTATGAGCTAGAAATCCGCAATCGCGCAACAGCTTTCTTGCTGGAGGAAGGCGTCTTTACCCCCGTAAGTAAGGGGATGACCGTATATATCCATGAACGCCGCAGCGATGATAGCTTTGACGGCATTATGATTGAGGATGACCGTAACCCCGCTTATCCCGTCACTATTCTCGCTGAAGATGGCCTGACCACACCACAAGGCGACCTTTTGCGCTTAGTCCTTCATAATGGGTCTCGCCATACGCTAAACCGCCATACAGGCCAGATCAGCACACTTTATTTCCAGCTCGAAACAGTCGATATTGGGTCTGCTCATCATCAAACCTTTGCCCCTGATGTCGCAGAGCTTCCCCTCTCGGCTCTCTTTTTCCCACAAGGTAATCTCTCCCGCCATAGCCGTAATAAATTGCTCATTGAGGGTTGGACGCGCCTGACAAACCCGCTCGCTTGCCTCTCTTATGCTATGATAGCCCTCCTCTGCGTCTTACAAAGCCGCTTCAGCCGTCATGCGACATTCCTTCGTCCTACGCTCGCTGTCCTCATTGTGGTGTTATTGATGATTCTCTCCCTCATCCTAAAACATCTTGCAGAGGGAAATCCTGCTTTTATGCCTCTTTTATGGGCTGAGGTTCTGCTCCCTAGCCTCATGGGCGGGGGAAGCCTCTTATGGGCGAGTATGCACCATAAAACCCCATCCACCTCCATGGCTAGGTAGGGCATTTTATGGTTCATACTGGCTTTTCCACCACATTAGCCCGTTATGTAGGGCGGGCATTTACCCTCACCACAATACTGACCCTATGCGCCCTCACCGGACTCATTTCCCTCTTTGATTTTATCGACCTCCTCCGCCGCGCCGCGGCCCACCCAGAGGCGGGCATACAACCTGTTCTACACATCGCCGCACTTCATATCCCTTATTACAGCCTCTACATTCTTCCCTTTGCCGTTTTATTGGGCGGGATGATCTGCTTCTCTCGCCTGGCGCGCTCCTCCGAGCTTGTGGTGACCCGTGCCGCTGGCCTCTCCGTATGGCAACTTCTCCTCAGCCCGAGCTTGTGTGCAGCCCTTTTGGGGGCCTTTATGAGTGCTGCTTTGTCGCCTCTATCCTCCGCAAGCTACCGCCATGCTGTCGCATTAGAGGCCCAGTGGCTACAAGGCCCTAACCCCCAGCCACGCACGCTCTTTACCGATTTATGGCTTCGCAGTAGCGATAATATTCCCGGCCTTGGGGGGGATATTATCTTCCATATCGGGACACTCCACCAACAGGATACTGTGTTGATAGCGCAACAGTTGACCATCTTCCGACTAGACCGCGCTATGAATCTTTTAGAGCGGATTGAAGCCCCAGAGGGCACCCTCTCCCATGGGTATTGGAGAGTCCATAACGCACTTACCCTCTCTAATACGCGCATGCCTCATACACCGCATGACCTTACTTTACCGTCTGATTTTACACCAGAAACCCTCAATCGGCGGGCTATCCCTGCCGATACACTCTCGCTTTGGGCCCTGCCTCATATCATTAAATTGTTGCATCATTCCGGTTTTTCTACGATACCCTATCAACTCCACTTCCAGGGGCTTTTAGCCCTTCCTATGCTTGCAGTTACTATGGTGCTCGTTGCGGCCGGTTTTTCCATGCGTCCGGCAGGGCGTGGTGGCATTGCGCGAATGCTCGGCATTGGTGTAACAGCTGGTTTTGCCTTGTTTGCGGTTTCTAAAATCGCCGAACAATTGGGGAAGTCCGGAGCATTACCCCCGTTACCTGCTGCTTGGGCTCCAGCAGGTATAGGATTGTGTCTCGCTGCGGCCTTGTTGTTGCATTTGGAGGATGGCTGATGCCACTGTCTGTTGACTTTCCATTACGTGCTGGGCTGTTGCGTACCGCGCCACGACGTGTTGGAAAGCCCCGGTCACTGCTTAGCCAAGCTCTTGCAGGGAGTGCATTAGGGGCAATACTCCACGTTGCTCCCGCTCTAGCAACCCCAGCTCCTTATTCAACACAACCTCCCTCTCAAGAAGGGACATCTCCTGCCTCGGCTTCCCCTAGCAAGAGGACGGCACCACCTAATGCCCACCCCCTCCCTGCGGGGAAACAACCTGCCCTCTCCTCTAATGGGGGCGTATCGAACTCTGAGCCTGTTACCTACCTAGCAGACCATGAAAGTTACGATAAAACCGGTTTATTCGTCCTGCAAGGCAATGTCCGTATTTGGCAAGGTGGCCAAGCCCTCCGTGCCGATAAAGTCATTTATGACCGTGCGGCTGGCACGATCACGGCACTTCATCACGTCGCCCTTACTCAACCTGATGGCACTATCGCCTATACAGACCGCGCAGAATTCTCCCACGGGATGAAAGATGATGTCAGCTCCGCCTCTTATGCACGTATGCAAGGCAACGTCAAAATGTCCAGCAGTGGGATGCGACGTAGTAATGGGCGAATAACGGATTTTTCCAACGCTGTTTATACAGCTTGTCCTGTTTGTGCGCAGCACCCTGAGCGTCAACCCATCTGGTCCCTCACTGCACGCAATGTTACACAGGATAAAGATAACCAAAATCTTGAATTCAACCACGCATGGTTACGGATCCTAGGCTTCCCGGTCTTTTATTTCCCATATTTACCAATCACCGATCCAAGTTCGGACCGCCATAGCGGGTTGCTCAATTTTGATGTTAGACCTCATGACCATTATCTTGGTACGGTACTCAGTGTACCTTACTACTGGGTGATTGATGGCCATCAGGACGCTACCTTCACACCCCTCATAGGCACAAAATCTGGGCCACAATTAACAGCCAATTATCGTAATCGACTCAATAATGGTTATTTAAATTTCACCGGTAGTGTAGCCTACGATTCATTACGTAACGAGCCATTCTATAACGCCTTTGGTGAGCGTAGCTATGGGGGGAAAGAACATGGGGCCCAAGCCTATATTTCCAGCCAGGGGGAATTCAACCTCTCGCCACATTGGCGGGTTGGGTTTAATGCCAATCGCGCTACAGCTGCTAACTATATGCGCGATTACAGCATCCCAGGTTATGGTAATGACACACTCAATACCAATGCCTATTTAGAAGGATTTGGTGTTGGCTCCTATCTGCGGTTGGATACGCAGATTTATCAAGGCCTTAACCAAGGTATTATTAATAATAAAGAACTCCCTTATTCTCTTCCACGCTTTACGTACGACTTCCAGGGAGAGCCAGATGCCCTTGGAGGGCGTCTTACAGTCCATACGACCGATTTTGTCATTCTACGCGATCGCGGTGCGAATGACCAACGTGGGGAACTCGCCCTCCAATGGGACCGCCCTTGGACCAATAACTGGGGCCAGCAATGGGTTCTAACCGCCCGTGTTGATTCTATGGTGTATCATGCCACACGTATGCACGAACAACCTCTCTATGAGGAATCCGGCTCGCATGTGAGTGGGCAAGTCCAACCAACCCTTGCATTAAAGATGAACTGGCCTTTCCTCCGCAGCTTTGCTAAAGGCCATGCTACGCAAATTTTTGAGCCTATTGTGCAGCTCATTGCTGCCCCCAATACAGGTAGTGCCCTACATCGGCAATTACCTAATGAGGATAGCTTCGCTTACGAATTTACCGATGCGACCCTTTTCTCCCTCAACCGTTACATGGGAACAGACAGGCTTGATGGTGGCTTACGCGCCAATGTTGGCTTACATCAGAATTGGAGCTGGAATGGCCGCTCTATCGATATGTTAATTGGGGAAAGCTTTATCCAGCATCCCACCCGTGGGGGGCCAGCTTATATGATGTATTCTGGCGTCAATCACACCTTCTCCGACCCTGTCGGTCGTATTCAAATGACCCCTTCACGTTATTTTGACGTAACGGCACGTGGGCGCTTTAATCCCTATAGCAAGCATTTTGACTATGGTGAGGGGCTCGTCTCTGCTGGCTTGCCCATCTTCCGCGTTATGGCTGGCTATGTTTATGAACCCAGAACAGCCTATTACTATTACTACACCCCGCGCACGAGCCGCATGGAGCATTCTCGCGTTAATAACCCCTTCCTTGGCAAAGTTAGCGAACTTAGCGGTGGTGTCACCGGGCGGTGGAGAGAATATTCCTTTGCCTACTATACCCGGCGCAGCATTGCCCGTAAGCAATTTGTGGCCAATGGGGGCACAGTCGGCTATTCTAACGACTGTCTCACCCTTAATATTTACGCATCACGTCAAAACACCTATATCGGCGGGCGGCGTCCTAATGTGACCGTTGGCTTCAGCGTCACGTTCAATTCTCTTGGTACCTTCGGAAACTAACTTCGTTATGGCTTTTTACTCTCGTTTTTCGCGTTTTGTTTTACTCTCTCTTCTTACCTCTGCAACCGCTCTAACTGGTAGTCAGGCCAGTGCAAAGTCGCACATACAAGCTGCACCTTCGCATCAAGACGCCGTATCCCCCACACTCGCCACGGAAGACCAAATTATTGCTATCGTGAATGGGGAAATCCTCACCCAACGCGATATTGAGGACCGGGCACGCCTTTTTGTTATCTCCACTGGCCTTGCTCCCAACCCCGATGTGATGGAACGCTTACGCGGGCAGCTCATCCAACAGCTCATTAACGAGCGGCTGAAAATGCAAGAAATCCTCCGCCGGCATATCAATGTCGAGCCGGAACAAATTGCTGAAGCCATCCGCACCATTGAGACACGCAATGGCATGCCAGAAAACGCCCTTCGCAACCGGCTTAAAGCTGATGGCGTATCGCTTACGACCTTAATCGACCAAATCCGCGTTCAAATTGGATGGATGCAAGTGCTGCGTGAAGAGCTAGGGGCTCGCAGCCGCGTTACACCACTGCAAATCACCCAGCGTGAGGAAGCCCTACAACGCGAGGCCGGACGCCCGCAATATCTCATCAGCGAGATCTTCGTCCCTGTAAATGACCCTCGCCATGACGCTACAGAGCTGGCCTTTACCCAAACCATCATCAACCAATTACGTAATGGGGCCCCATTTGCGATTGTAGCAGCGCAATTCTCCCAGGACCAATCCGCCCTACAAGGTGGCTCTCGCGGTTGGATGCAGGAAGATAATATCGAGCCAGAAGTCCTCCCTATCGTCCAGAAAATGCCGGAAAATGCTATCTCCAACCCTATTAAGGTACCGGGGGGCTATGAGATTGTCACCGTCCTTGCACGCCGGACAATTGGTAAGCAGATGGGCACAATCCTCAATATGAGGCAGGCTTTCTTCCCCTTCAGCACCCAACTGGACCCTTCCAACCCCACCGACCAGCAAAAACTCGCTCTACAAAAAGCGATTCATGAATCACAGACCATCAAAACATGTGAGGAGATGGAGGCACTCAATACCTCACTGGGCAATAGCCGCCCCAGTAACCCAGGTTTGCAAGTTGAGGAGCGTCTCGCCCCCCAGATGAAGGCCGTTGTTGATAAAATCGCTACAGGTCATACATCCCGCCCCCTCATCGCCCCAGATGGCATTGCCTTGCTCATGGTTTGCTCCCGCGAGCAACGCAACTTAGCCCAGCAAACTCCTGGTCAAATTGCGGACCAGTTGATGAATGAGCGTGTTGAACAAGCCTCCCAGCAGCTCCAACGCGCATTACGCCGGACAGCCATCATCAAAATCCGCCCGGCGGCTAAAACTGTTCTCACCCCTTGATGGCAGTACCAACCGCGCTCCCTTCTTTGCGTGAGAGCATCCGCCATCATGGGTTGGATGCTCTTAAAGCGCTAGGGCAACATTTTTTGCTCGACCCAACCCTCTGTATGCGTATTGCCGCTTTGGGGGGTAATCTCGCCAAAACGCATATTATAGAGGTAGGCCCCGGCCCCGGCGGGCTGACCCGTGCATTGCTAGACTCCAACGCACAGAGTGTTCATGCTGTAGAGATTGACCGCCGCGCTTGGCCTCTCCTTGAAGAGCTACAGGCCCATTATCCTGAGCAGCTACATATTGTCCGGCAAGATGCCCTAAAGCTAGATGCTACCCAGCTTACCCCCGCACCACGGCAAATTATCGCTAACTTACCCTATAATGTCGCTACACCCCTTTTGATAAATTGGCTACGCCAAGCCGCGCAATGGTCGCGCATGGTCTTGATGTTCCAAAAAGAGGTCGCAGAGCGCATTTGCGCCGCGCCAGGCAGTGCCGCTTATGGACGGTTAGCCGTACTCGCCCAATGGTGCGCAGAATGTTCCATCGCGCTGACATTGCCGCCGGGGGCCTTCTCCCCCCCACCAAATGTTCATTCTGCTGTGGCCCTCATCATCCCCCATGCTGAGCAGCCCGCACCCGCCCTTTTTAAAGCCATGGAGCAAGTAACGGCTGCCGCCTTCGGCCAACGGCGCAAAATGCTACGGGCGGCTCTTAAACCCATCAAAGGGAGCATCTTGCTAGAAGAAGCAGGCATCGACCCAACACGCCGGGCCGAAACCCTCACCATTGCCGAGTTTGACACACTCGCCCATTGCCATTTACGCCAGCAACAACGCCCCTCCTAAACGGAGGGCACGCGCTTAAGCCTCGTCCTTTGCTCGCTGGGCTTGCTCGGCTACAAACATATAATCCCGCGTAAGAGGCACGGCTTCAATATCCCGTGTGATTTGAAGTTGAAAATTCATATGGCCTTGGATGCGGAAAGCAAGCTCACTGGCGAGCAAATAAAGCTCGAACATCCGCACAAAACGCTCATCGTATAAGGCTCGCACTTTATCCTTATTCGCCTCGAAGCGCACACGCCAATGAGCGAGTGTTTTCGCATAGTGCAACCGCCAGACCTCACAATCTGTCAGCCACAAGCCTGTCTGCTCCAACGCGGCAAGCGTCTCGCTTAAAGCGGGAGAATAACCACCGGGGAAGATATATTTCGAAATCCACGGATTGGTCATACCCGGGCCGTCCATCCGCCCGATGGAATGAATAACCGCAACACCTTCTGGTCGTAATAACCGCTTGATATGGTTGAAGAAGCTCTCGTACTGCCGTACCCCCACATGCTCGAACATCCCCACGGAGACGATACGATCAAACTGCCTATTCAGCGTCCGATAATCCAGCAGCTCGAAAGAGACCAAACCCTCTAGCCCTTCATCTTTCGCCCGTTGCCGCGCTACTTGCAGTTGCTCGACTGAGAGGGTAATGCCCGTTACCTTCACACCATAATCACGCGCAAGCGTAAGGGCCATCCCACCCCAACCGCAGCCAATATCTAAGACCTCCAGCCCGGCATGATCGAGCTTCAATTTTGCGGCGATATGACGCTTCTTAGCAATTTGTGCGTCATCCAGCGACATGTCATCATGCTCGAAATAAGCGCAGGAATATTGCCGGTCTTTATCCAAAAACAGCTCATATAAGCTGCCATTAAGATCATAATGATGCGCTACATTGGTACGGGAGCGTTTTAGCGAATTAAGAGGGCGCAAAACGCGGCTAACATACCGCAATTTACCACTAATATCCTCACTTAACAGCCCACCACGTTCGACATTAGGGATAAGTGTCCACAACACATCCTCAAGAGAACATCCATCGGGGACGACCGTCCCGTTCATATATTCTTCCCCGAAAGCCAAAGCTGGCTTCAAGGCTAAAGCACGTTCTGCCGCGGCTGATAAAATACGGATAGCGGATTCATGTCCAGGCTGCTTCCCTTGATAATGCTGCCTCGTTCCATCGCTATAAGTGACGCTCAAGCTCCCAAAATAGATGAACCGCTTTAGCAAGGCATCAAGAACCGACTTCATCGCGCTATTCCATCCCAATCCGGATCAAAACAGTTTTATTTTATAGAGACATATAGTCCCAACCGAGTTCATTAATATTTGCACAATATGGAAAGATAACAAGCCCTCTTCCATCGTCCTCCTAAAATAAAAAACCCGGCAGAGCATACTCCGCCGGGTTTCTATAAGGTCTCTTAAAAGAGCCGAAAGCCCATTAGCCCTCGTGACCTGTGCCCTCTGCCACTTCGCCTTGAGCAGCTTTAGCAGCAGCTTCGGCGGCCTCAGCGGCAGCTTCTTCAGCGGCTTGCTCGGCATGAAGCTCACCAAGGATATTATCCTCTTCCTCTTCCTGACCGATAACCTCACCGCGTGCCTGACGCTCCGCTTCCTCCTCAGAGCGTGCCACATTAACAGTCACCTGAATGGACACTTCTGGATGAAGGATAATACGTGCCTCTACCAGGCCAAGCACCTTAATGGGCTCATCCAACACAACTTGCTGACGAGAAACCGTCAAACCAGCTGCTGTAGCGGCTGCTGCAATATCACGCGGGGTGACAGAGCCATAAAGGCTGCCACTATCACCTGCCTGACGGATCAACGTCACGCTCAAGCCGTGCATACGCTCGGAGAGACGCTCGGCCTCCTCACGCTTACGGATGTTCTGAGCTTCCAGCTGAGCGCGCTCTGTCTCAAAACGCGCACGGTTAGCCTCTGTTGCACGCAGAGCCTTGCCTTTAGGCAGAAGGAAGTTACGCGCATAACCTGGCTTCACATGGACGACATCGCCCATCTGGCCAAGATTTTCCACACGTTGAAGCAGAATCAATGATGTCTGGGACATGTCGCGCTCCTCAGTTTACAACATAGGGGAGCAGAGCGAGGAAGCGGGCGCGCTTAATCGCCTGCGCCAGTTCACGCTGCTTTTTAGCCGACACTGCCGTGATGCGGCTGGGGACAATCTTGCCACGCTCGGAAAGGAAGCGGCTGAGCAAGCGCACATCCTTATAATCGATCTTCGGTGCATTCGCCCCGGAGAATGGGCAGGATTTGCGACGACGGTAAAAAGGACGACGTGCCCCTACAGCCAGACGACGTGTAGCGGGATTGACAGATTGTGTCGTGTTTGTCTCTGACATGCTCTCTTACTCCGCTTCATCCACGTGATCACGCGTCTCGGAAGACTCGTTCTGACGACGGCCGCCACGGCCACTCTCATAACGGCCACCACTGCGGGAACCCCCACGGGACCCACGCTCACCACCGCGATCATCCTTGCGGGACAAAATCGGAGACGGTGTCTCGTCAATCTCATCCACACGCAGCGTCATCAGGCGGAGAACATCCTCATTCAGGCCCATTTGGCGTGTCAGCTCATTCATCGCCTCAACCGGGGCTTCAATCCCCAGCAGGACGTAATGGCCCTTACGGTTCTTCTTGATACGATAAGCCAGGGTCCGCAGGCCCCAGAACTCACGCTTGCGGATAGTGCCGCCATGCTCGCCAAGAAGTGTTGAGATGGTCTCGACCAAGGCTTCAACCTGAGCCTGAGAGACATCATTACGTGCAATCAGCACGGTCTCATAAAGTGGCATGAAAACTCCCTTCGGATAAGGTCAACCCGGACCAACCCAGTGCTGGCCTGAACACATCGCCTCCATAGGCAATGCCGGGTATAGCCGTTGCGCCGCCATAGCGCACGGCAGGGAAAGCGGCCTTAGATCATAAAAACCGCTTAAAAGCAAGACGTCACTTAATCATCCAAGAAGGAACGGAGTTTACGGCTACGGCTTGGATGTTTGAGCTTACGCAGAGCTTTCGCCTCAATTTGACGGATACGCTCGCGCGTCACGTTAAACTGTTGACCGACTTCTTCCAGCGTATGATCGGTGTTCATACCAATACCGAAGCGCATACGCAGCACACGCTCCTCACGCGGGGTCAAAGATGCCAGAACGCGCGTTGTGGCCTCCCGCAAGTTTGTTTGAATCGCTGCATCTAGCGGGATAACGGCTGTTTTATCCTCAATAAAATCACCGAGATGGCTATCTTCCTCATCCCCAATGGGGGTCTCAAGAGAAATCGGCTCTTTAGCGATCTTGAGGACCTTCCGCACCTTCTCTAGCGGCATACCGAGCTTCTCGGCTAATTCCTCCGGGGCAGGCTCACGGCCAATCTCATGGAGCATCTGCCGTGATGTCCGCACCAACTTGTTGATCGTCTCAATCATATGAACGGGGATGCGGATGGTCTTGGCTTGGTCAGCAATAGAGCGTGTAATCGCCTGCCGAATCCACCATGTTGCATAGGTGGAGAACTTATAACCACGGCGATATTCAAACTTATCAACCGCCTTCATCAGCCCAATATTGCCTTCCTGAATCAAATCCAAGAACTGCAACCCACGATTTGTATATTTCTTGGCAATCGAAATCACCAAACGCAGGTTAGCCTCAATCATCTCCTTCTTCGCACGGGTGGAATCACGCTCCCCACGCGAAATGGTTTGATAAACGAGGCGGAACTCATCAACAGGTAATCCTGCCTCCTTTGAGAGAGCAGCGACTTCCTCACGCATTTTCTCCAACGCGGGGAGATGTTTGCCTGTCAGGGTTTTCCATCCCTTACCGGTAAGCTGGCAAATCCCTTCAATCCAATCTGGAGCTAACTCCTGATGACGGTATTGATTCATAAAATCTTCACGCGGAATTTTACAAGTCTCCGCCAAACGCAGCATCCGCCCCTCAACGGTGTTCAGCCGCTGCACATGCGCTTTAAGAGATTGGACGAGCTCCTCAATGCGATTGTTATGCAGATGCATCCGCTCCACAAGGGAGACAAGCTCTGTCCGCAATGCATTATATTTTTTCTCATCTGTATCGGATGCTTCACGCCCTTCCATCAAAGCAGCAAGACGTTGGCTCTGCATCTTAATAAGTTTTTGGTAGAGAGGCTCAAATGCTTCAAACATCAGCATAATATCGGGGCGAAGCTTTTCCTCTAATGCGGAAAGGGACAAGCCACTCCCCTCATTACCACTTCCTTCCCCCTCATTATCCTCAGCATCATCATCGGATTCATCTTCCTCCTCTGATGCTAAATCCTCCATCTCTTCAGGAGATTCAGGGTCACTTTGACTCGCCTCAAGATCAATCACTTCACGTAGCAGCAGGGTTTCATTTTTAAGCTGCTCGTACCATCCCAAAATAGATTGGAAGGTCAGCGGGCTACGACATAACCCACCGATCATCTCCCCACGCCCAGCCTCAATGCGCTTGGCAATGGCGATCTCCCCCTCGCGAGAGAGCAGCTCCACAGCCCCCATCTCGCGCAGATACATCCGCACGGGGTCATCGGTACGGCTTGCTGCTACGGCATCAATATTACCGCCCGCATTTTCATCTTCTGATGAATCTTCATTAGCGGACTGCTCTTCCTCCTCCCCGCTACCCTCTTCATCCTTATCCGCACTCTCCACAACCTGAATCCCCATCTCGGAGAAGGCGGCCATAATATCCTCAATCTGCTCGGAGGACATCTTATCTTGAGGGAGGACAGCGTTAAGCTCATCAAATGTAATATGCCCGCCAGCACGTCCTTTGGCGATCAGCTTCTTAACAGCAGCAGACTGCACATCAAGCGGAGAGCTATCCGGCTCTGGTGCATTCCGGTCTGATCCAGAGGCTGATTTGATGGCCATGCGTCTCTCCGTTAACTTTGCTCAAAAGCCACTACTAGGGGCAGCATGGAATTGGTTAATCCTGCCCACCAAGTCAAGGACTGATATGTGAGAAACTTACGATTCCCTTGTTTTAGTTATAGGAATAGCACTATCTTTAGGCCCTACTCACCTACATCTCCCTCTAACATAGGCTTTTCTCCCCGGCGTAAGGCAAAAAGTACATCCTGCCGTGCTTTCATAGCGGCAAGACGGGCCCGCTGTGTTGCTTCATCCGAGTCGGCAGGCGCGCTAAACAAAAACTCCACTGTTTTGCGGACTTCCTCCTCTACATTCTCTTGTAGGGATTTTAAATTTTCCAACGCGTAAAAATGCCACCAAAGCTTCATAGCCATCTGTAAGCGGTCCTCCCCCTCCGCAACCTTAACCTGCCGGGGCATGGGACTATCATGCAGCTGGGTGACCATCTCGGTTAAACCATGCTCATCCATCCATTGCTGACATGCCGCTGCTGTAAGAGGGCCTGTCCATTCATCCATCCAACTAAGCAAGGCTGTCCGAATCTTCGCCAAAGCAGGCGGAAGCAAGAGCGCATTATAATCCCTATCCACCCCTGGGAGAATCTCTGGATATTGCAAAAGGAGGGCGGTTAATAAATTAAGCCGCTCTTTGCTGCCCGCCTCTACCTGCCGCTCCCCCGCTATGGGGACGACAGATGTGTACTCCGTACTACGTTGCCCATACCCGCCACGCCCGCCTCTAACGCGGCGATAGCGTGCAAAAAACATCTCGCTAAAGGTGCTACGATATTCACCAGCGAGCAATTTATCAGGGATCATCCGCGCGAGAGCATATAGCTTCTCCCGCAAAGCGGCGCGGCGTTCTGGCGTGGGGTTGCTCTCCTGCGCCGTAAGCAGGCTGAACAATTCCTCCTCCATAGGGCGGGCTTGAGCGAGACGTGCTTCCATCCCCTTTGCGCCCTCGCGCTGGATGAGGGAGTCCGGGTCATCCCCCCCATCTAAGCGGCAAAAGCGCACTGTTCGCCCTATTTTGAGCAAAGGTAAGGCCACCTCGCAAGAGCGCAAGGCGGCACGTTGGCCTGCACCATCACCATCAAAACAGATGATAGGCCCATCGGTCATCCGCCAGAGGAGTTCCATCTGCTCCTCTCCCAAGGCTGTGCCTAAGGGAGCTACAGCCCCCCCAAAGCCAGCCTGTGCCATCGCGATGACATCCATATAGCCTTCCACCACAACGGCCTTAGCCCCTTTATGAATGGCTTGGCGGGCTTGGTCGATGTTAAAAAGCGTCCGCCTTTTGGAGAAAATATCCGTCTCCGGCCCATTCAGATATTTAGGTTGCCCATCCCCCAGCACACGCCCCCCAAAGGAGATGATGCGCCCCTTCCGGTCCCGAATGGGGAACATCACACGGTTAAAGAATAATTCTCCCTTAGGACGCCCTGCCTCATCCACCCGCATAAGCCCGACCTGCACCAGCGTCTCTGCTGTGATATTCTGCGCGGCTAACGCATTGAGAAGAGACCGCCCATCACCAGACCAGCCAAGGCCAAAACGCTCCAGCGTCTCCGCGCTTAACCCGCGTTTTTGTAGATAATCAAGCCCAGCTCGTCCTTCTGGCTGGTAGAGCCTGCGGCGATAAATGGCTTGTACAGCCTCCATCACATCATAAAGCGTTTGCCTGACGCGGGCTTTTTCCACCTGTTGGGGGTCATCAGCGGGGATGTCCATCCCCGCCTCCCCTGCGAGACGTTCTACCGCCTCACGAAAATTAGCCCCCTCACTTTGCATGACATAAGTTATCGCATCGCCATGTGCGCCACAGCCAAAGCAATGATAATGGTCGTCATAAATATATAGGGATGGCGTTTTCTCACCATGAAAAGGGCAGCATGCCTTCCAATTCCGCCCAGAGCGGACAAGCTTATTCCGCCGGCTAAAAAGTGACGTAAGGGATGTACGCTGGCGCAGCTCATCCAAAAATGCAGTATCTAAAGCCATAGCACTACTCTGACATCCCCCCCCTTAAAAGGGAAGATACCTCCCGATTCCCCCTTGACGAAAGCCGCCAGAGCCTCAACACACAAAGGCATCTTTTCAGTTCCAAAGCAAAGAGCGGGCCTTTTATGACACGTTCCACAATCAGCGGTATTGCATGCGGTGCAGCAGCGGGGGCCTTATGGGGCCTCTCCCTTCTCGCGCCAGAACTTATTGGCCCCTTTGCTCCGCTCCAACTCGCCTCGGTGCGGTTTGTCACATATGGGGTGATTGCCCTGTTCTTGCTGGCCCCACGCTTAAAGACGCTCCTCCCCCATCTTGGCAAAGCGGAGTGGCTCGGGCTGCTGGGCCTTAGCCTGATGGGCAATATCATTTATTATAGCCTGCTCAGCACAGCCGTGCAGCTTTGCGGGGTAGCGATGCCGTCCCTTATTGTCGGCTTCATCCCTGTCACAGTGACAGTCGTAGGGGCCTTGCGAGCGGATTCCGCCTTGCATATTCGCCAGCTTATCCCCTCTATGCTGCTCAGTGCGGGGGGGATTATCTGCATTGCGTGGCAGAACTTCCATAACGCCTCTCCTCAGCATCATAGTAGTTTATGGCTTCAGCTTGGCGGGTTGCTTATGGCAACAGCGGCATTGCTAAGCTGGACAGGCTTTGTTGTTAAAAACGCTAATTGGCTCAAACGCATTGCCCCGCTCTCCCATAATGATTGGAACCTCCTCACCGGTCTCGTCACTGGCGGGCTAGCGTTGCTGATGCTCCCACTTGCCTTCCTTCTGCCCCATCATCTGCCAGTGGAAGGCTGGGGGCGTTTCTTCCTCATTGCGTGTGGGATGGGCTTATTGGCCTCCGTCGTCGCCAATGCGTTTTGGAACAATATGACACGCTTGCTGCCCCTCACCATGGTAGGGCAAATGATCCTTTTTGAGACACTCTTTTCCCTCTTTTACGGCTTCCTTTGGGAGCAGCGTTTCCCCACCTTGTTGGAGGGCTGTGCCATTATTCTGGCCATTAGTGGGGTCATCTCCTGCGTGCGTGCCCATGGCCCTGCTAAACATGGGTAAATCACACCACCCCTCTTGACGCAGAATACCCATTACGACAACACAAGCCCAACTCACATATTAACAACATAACCACGAGCCTGCATGACACGGTCCATTCTCATTGGCACCGCCTATGGTGCCATGGCAGGAGCCTTCTGGGGTATTACCTTCCTTGCCCCGGAGCTTGTCGCTCCCTTCACGCCCTTCCAACTGGCAACATTACGTTATCTAACCTTCGGGATCGTCTCCCTGCTCATCCTGCTCCCACGGCTGGGTAAGCTGCTCCCTCACATTAACGGTGCGGCATTTCGGGCTCTTGTGCTGCTCGCGATACTCGGCAGCGTGGGCTATTACAGCATGATGGGTGTCGCCATTCAACTTAGTGGCGTGGCAATGCCCTCTCTCATCATCGGCTTTATCCCTGTAACGGTAACATTAGCCGGTATCTGCCGCCATAATGCTGTAGTCACACTCCGCCAGCTTATCCCCTCCATCCTGCTCAGCACGGCGGGCATCCTCTGCATCTCATGGCAGAACTTCTTCATCGGCTCCGCCTTGCATCATACCGGCCCCCTCCTTCAAGCTGTCGGCTTGCTCATGGCTATTGGCTCCCTGCTAGGTTGGACGCTATTTAATGTCATTAATTCCGACTGGCTGAAAAAACTTGAGCATATTACGAGTGATGAATGGAACTTGCTGACCGGCGTGGTCGCTGGGGCACTCTCGCTCTTTATCCTTCTGCCTGCGGCCTTCTTCTGGCCTGCTCATTTACCGACAACAGGTTGGGTGCGCTTCTTCCTCATTTCCTGCGGTGTGGGGTTGTTCTCCTCCACCATTGCCAATGCGTTCTGGAACCGCATGACCCATCTGCTCCCCCTCACCATGGTAGGCCAGATGATTCTTTTTGAGACATTATTCTCGCTCATCTATGGCTTCTTATGGGAGCAACGCCTGCCCACCCTGTGGGAGGCGGCGGCCTTCCTACTCTCTGTCAGCGGGGTTCTGGCATGCGTCCGGGCCCATAAAAACAACGAAGCGTCCCACTCCTACCACTGATAAACACATCCCCGCCCGCTATGGACGGACGGGGATGTAAAAACGCCTATAAAGGGCAAAGTTCTCAGCCTAAATGAGCCTTAACAAGGCCGCTGGCCCGGCCCGCATCCAAAGCCGCGCCGAAACGGCTTTTCAACACGCCCATGACCTTGCCCATATCCTTCATGCTCTGAGCATCTGTTGCCTTCACGGCCTCAACAATCGCAGCTTTGAGGGCATCTTCTGACAATTCAGCAGGGAGGTAAGAGCGAATCGTCTCAATTTCGGCTTCCTCCTTTGCGGCAAGTTCTGGGCGGTTGCCTTGATGATACATCGCTGCGGACTCCGTGCGTGTCTTAATCATAGAGCGCAACGCCAGAAGAATATCATCCTCGCTCACCTCGCCGCTTTTGGCACGAGCAGCAACATCGAGGTCCTTAATCTTGGCAGAAATGGCCCGAATCTGCGCCACACGCTCAGACTGGCCAGCCTTCATCGCGGCTTTGAGATCATCCATGATACGGGTACGAAGTGTCATGATGGTCCTCTTTCTCTTATGGGTTTATAGTCACCCTAGGGGGGTGTTAACTGGTAACAGCCCCGCCTCTTCCTGTCGATAAGAAGGATAAATGGGAGAAAACTTCCCAAAATGATATAAACCCCACCAATTGCCCTCATAATGGGAAAAAACTTCCCATATCGCACCACCTCGCTTATCATATACCCATAACGCGCAAGGCATGTGCCGGAGTATCAACGCATGAACATCGATTCACTCATCACAAAAGCGGGCGGTGCGGCTGAAATTGCCCAGCTTACAGGTGTCACGACCGAGGCCGTGCGCAAATGGCGGCAAGCTGGTATGGTACCCACCAAGCATTGGCCTGCCCTGCTCCATGTGCCGGGGATCACCCTAGCCGACCTAAATGAGACCTCCGAGGAGACATCCGCCATGACCCATCCGACTGATGATACACCTCCAAAAGGGGCAACAGCCGTCCTCGTACTAGCAGATGGCTCCCATTTCTGGGGCCGTGGCTTTGGGGCTTTTAATGAGGGTGCCGTAGGGGAACTCTGCTTCTCCACCGGGATGACGGGGTACCAAGAAACATTGACGGACCCCTCCTTTGCCGGTCAAATCATCACCTTCACCTTCCCTCATATTGGTAATGTCGGCACAAATGGGGATGATGATGAAGCCCCTACCATGGCAGCCCTCGGCCTTGTGGTGAAGGAAGATGTTACCGCTCCGGCAAATTGGCGGTCTACTCAAGCGTTACAAGAGTGGTTAAAAGCCCATAAGCGCGCTGGCATTAGTGGGGTCGATACACGCGGTATTACACGGCTATTGCGGGATAAAGGGCCACAAAATGCCCTGCTCTTTTACCCAAAAGATGGCCAATTTGACCTCGCCTCTCTCCGCAAAAAAGCCGCAGAATGGCCCGGCTTGGAGGGGATGGACCTTGTAAAGGAAGTCGCCCAACCCGCACGCAGCTGGACGAAAACCACATGGCACAATACCCGGCCAGAACGCGCCGTAAAACGCCGTGTCGTGGCTCTGGATTACGGCGCGAAAGATAACATCCTCCGCAGCCTCGTGGCCGCTGGCTGTGAGGTGCATGTCCTCCCCGGCACGGCCACGGGTGAGGAAATCCTTGCCTTAAAACCTGAAGGCGTCTTTCTCTCTAATGGTCCGGCAGACCCCGCCGCTACGGCTGTTTATGCTGTCCCGGCCATCCAAGCGGTGATGGAGGCTGATATTCCTGTCTTTGGGATTTGCTTAGGCCATCAGCTCCTCGCCCGTGCTTTGGGCGGGACGACTTATAAGCTAGAGCGTGGCCATCGTGGGGCTAATCAACCAGTTAAGGACCTCACAACGGGCCGGGTAGAAATCACCAGCCAGAATCACGGCTTCGCTGTGGATGAAAAATCCCTACCCGATACAGTGAAGGTGACGCATGTCAGCTTATTTGATGGCTCTAATGAAGGGCTAGCCTCCACTGTGAAGGAAGCCTTCTCCGTCCAATATCACCCAGAGGCCAGCCCCGGCCCGACTGATAGTTTTTACCTCTTTGAGCGGTTTGTCGCTGTGATGGACCGCCGCGCCGCAGCCCGCACAACCAGCAAGGCAGGAGCCTGAACCATGCCCAAACGCACAGATATCCGCTCCATCCTCATCATTGGTGCTGGTCCGATTGTCATCGGGCAGGCTTGTGAGTTCGACTATTCCGGCGCGCAGGCCTGTAAGGCCCTCAAGGAGGAAGGCTATCGCGTCATCCTGCTAAACTCCAACCCCGCCACCATCATGACCGACCCCGGCTTGGCCGATGCGACTTACATTGAGCCTATCACGCCAGAGTTTGTTGAGCGCATCATCCTCAAAGAAAAGCCCGATGCCATCCTCCCCACTATGGGCGGCCAAACGGCCCTCAATGCGGCGATGGCGTTGGATAAATCCGGCTTCCTTACCAAGCATAAGGTGGAGCTGATTGGTGCACGGGCTGATGTGATTGACCGTGCTGAGGACCGCCTAAAGTTCCGTGAGGCCATGGATGCTATCGGGGTGGAAAGCCCCCGCAGTGCCATTGCCCACACGCTGGATGAGGCTCGTACGGCTCTGGAGCATATCGGCTTACCGGCCATCATTCGCCCCTCCTTCACCATGGGCGGCTCTGGCGGCGGGATTGCCTATAATCGTGAGGAATTCTCCCAAATTGTCGCGAGCGGTTTGGACGCCTCCCCCACCACTGAGGTGCTGATTGAAGAATCCGTCATCGGGTGGAAAGAATATGAGATGGAGGTCGTCCGTGACGTAGCCGATAACTGCATCATCGTCTGCTCCATCGAGAATATCGACCCGATGGGCGTCCATACGGGGGATTCCATCACCGTTGCCCCAGCTATGACGCTGACGGATAAAGAATATCAACGCATGCGTGATGTCTCCATCGCCTGCTTGCGGGCCATTGGGGTGGAGACGGGTGGCTCTAATGTGCAGTTCGGCGTGAACCCGAAAGATGGCCGCATGGTCGTCATTGAGATGAACCCCCGTGTATCGCGCTCCTCTGCTCTGGCTTCTAAAGCCACCGGCTTCCCGATTGCTAAAATCGCAGCCAAACTTGCCGTTGGCTATACGCTTGATGAGTTAACAAACGACATCACCGGCACCATCCCCGCCAGCTTCGAGCCGACCATCGATTATGTCGTAACAAAAATTCCGCGCTTCACCTTCGAGAAGTTCCCCAGCACGCCAGCTCTACTCTCCACCTCTATGAAGTCCGTTGGGGAAGCCATGGCTGTGGGCCGTAGCTTTGCAGAATCCCTCCAAAAAGGTCTGCGCTCTATGGAGACAGGCCTAACCGGCCTGGACCCTGTGGAAGCCCCCGGTGATGGCTCCCCAGATGCTTACCGCGCTGCTCTCTCCGAGCCGCGGCCGGAGCGCATCCTCATGGCAGCGCAGGCCTTCCGGGCTGGGCTTTCGTTAGAGGATATTCAAAAGGCGTGCCATTTTGAGCCATGGTTCCTCCGCCAGCTAGAAGCCATCATCGCAACGGAACGTGACATCGAAGCAAACGGCTTGCCACAAGAGGCCATCGCCCTACGGCAGGTCAAAGCGCAAGGCTTCTCCGACCGGCAACTTGCACGCCTCAGCGGCAAAAGCGTAGAGGATGTTACCGCCCTGCGCAGCAAGCTCGGCGTGTTGCCCGTTTATCGGCGGATTGACACCTGCGCGGCGGAGTTCTCCTCCGACACGCCCTATCTATACTCCACCTATGAAGGCGGCTTCGGCACGCCAGAATGCGAAAGCCGCCCGACTGACAAAACGAAGATTGTCATCCTCGGTGGTGGCCCCAACCGTATTGGGCAGGGTATTGAGTTCGACTATTGCTGCGTCCATGCCGCTTACGCCCTGCGGGAAGCTGGCTTTGAGACCATCATGGTCAACTGCAACCCGGAGACCGTCTCCACCGATTACGATACGTCCGACCGCCTCTATTTCGAGCCGCTGACGGCTGAAGATGTCATCAGCCTTGTAAAAACGGAAATGACGAACGGCACCGTTCTGGGCTGCATCGTGCAATATGGGGGGCAGACCCCCCTTAAACTCTCCCGCGCGTTGGAGAAAGCCGGCATCACCCTCCTCGGTACTCCCGCAGATGCGATTGACCGGGCCGAGGACCGGGAACGCTTCCAAGCTATGCTCCGCAAGCTGGGCCTACGCCAGCCGCGCAACGGCATCGCCCGCAATCCTGATGAAGCTTTGAAGATTGCTGAGGAGGTCGGCTATCCCGTCGTGGCGCGTCCATCTTATGTATTAGGTGGCCGTGCGATGGAGATTGTTTATGACAAGGCAGGCCTCTCCCATTATCTCAACACCGTGCTACGCGCTGCGGGCGAGGAGGTCGCTACGGGGCCTGTCCTGTTAGACCATTACCTCAATGACGCCATCGAAGCTGATGTGGACTGCATTGCCGATGGGCAAGATGTTTATGTCGCCGGAGTGATGGAGCATATTGAGGAAGCCGGGATTCATTCCGGTGATTCTGCCTGCTCATTGCCGCCCTATACCCTCTCCCCCGCTCTCGTCACCGAGTTGCGGGAACAAACTGAAGCCATGGCGCGTGAGCTCGGCATCCGTGGGCTGATGAATGTGCAATTCGCCATCAAGGATGATGAAGTCTTTGTGCTAGAGGTCAATCCGCGCGCCTCCCGTACCGTGCCCTTCGTGGCTAAGGCCACAGGTGTGCCTGTCGCTAAGATTGGTGCGCGCATCATGGCTGGGGCAAAATTAGCCGACTTCCCGCTTGAGGGCCGCTCCGTCGCCCCGCATGTTGCGGTGAAAGAAGCTGTGTTCCCCTTCAGCCGCTTCTCTGGGGTTGATACCATCCTTGGGCCAGAGATGCGCTCTACGGGGGAGGTCATGGGGCTGGATGCTAACTTCGAGATGGCCTTTGCTAAAGCACAGCTTGCCGCTGGGGTAAATCTCCCACGGGAGGGGGCGGTGTTCCTCTCCGTACGGGAGAGTGATAAAGCCCATGTGCAGCCGCTTGCGCGTAAATTGGTGGAGATGGGCTTTACCATCCTTGCCACACGCGGCACGGCAGACCGCTTAAAAGAGGCTGGTATCCCCGTTACACAGGTTAATAAAGTGTTGGAGGGCCGCCCTCATTGTGTGGATGCCATCCACTCTAACGAGGTGCAGATGGTCATCAATACCGCACAAGGTGGGCAATCCGTGCGCGATAGCTTCGACATCCGCCGCTCGGCCTTGACGATGAACATCCCCCACTACACCACCATCGCGGGGGCGCGGGCAGCAACCTATGCTATTTCCGTCCTAAAACAGAAGGAAGCTGATGTAGCCCCGCTGCAATCTTACTTCCATAGCAGCTTTTAATCGCAAGAGAAGGCTTGCAGCACGCCCGCCCTGCTGTTTATCCTACCTCTTACAGCGTACACCGCCCCTTTCCTCCCGCGTGATGGAAGGGGCGGTGTGCCATTCATTGTAAATTGACCCTAATGTGAGGATACCCTCCGTGCAGAAAAGCCCTATGACCGCCCAAGGATTAAAACGCCTTGAGGATGAATTACGCCAATTAAAATCTGAAGAACGCCCCGCTGTCATTCGTGCCATTGCTGAGGCTCGCTCTCATGGCGACCTCTCCGAAAATGCCGAGTATCATGCCGCGCGCGAGCGTCAATCCTTTATCGAAGGCCGGGTGTTGGAGCTAGAGAGCCTCATCTCCACCGCAGAAGTGATCGACCCATCCACCCTCTCTGGTGACCGCATCCAGTTCGGCGCCACAGTAGAGCTTGTGGATGAGGAAACCGACCAAGAAAAAACCTATCAAATTGTCGGTGCTCACGAAGCTGACATTAAGCAGAACCGTATTTCTATCTCCTCCCCCCTTGCCAAAGCCCTCATTGGGAAGGAAGTTGGGGAGAGCGTCTCCGTCCCCGCACCGGGGGGTGACCGCACTTACGAAGTTTTGAAAGTGACGTATAAATAATGCCGGACCCTGCTTCTCATCCCAGCCTCAGCTTTACTGACGTCCAAGACGCCCAAAAGCGCATTGCCAGCACCATTGCTCGTACCCCCACCATTAGCAATGTGGCACTCTCCCGGCTGACAGAAGCAGAGATTATTATCAAGCTAGAGAACCTCCAAGCCATTGGCTCCTTTAAAGAGCGCGGGGCCGCAAACCGCATGGCCCTCCTCACCAAGGAAGAGCGCAAGCACGGGGTTATCACCGTCTCGGCGGGTAATCATGCTCAGGGTGTGGGGCGGCAAGCTAGCTTGCTTGGCATCCAAGCAACCATTGTGATGCCGCGCTTCACCCCTGCCACAAAAGTCGCCGCCACAAAAAGCTGGGGCGCACGCGTTGTATTAGCCGGCGATAATTTTGATGAAGCCGTACAAACGGCAGAAAAAATTCGCCACGAAGAAGGCCAAACGCTCGTCCATCCCTTCAATGACCCTGCCGTCATCGCAGGGCAAGGCACCTGCGCTTTGGAGATGATTGAGGACGCCCCTCCGCTTGATGCTATTGTCGTGCCTATTGGTGGTGGTGGCCTCATGGCAGGCTTTGTCACCGTACTCAAGCAACTCAGCCCCAACACCAAGCTTTATGGCGTACAGGTAGAGGGATATTCCCCCCTTGGGGCCTACCCTGCCCCGCTGCGCTCTGTCCCCGGTGGCCCGACCATTGCAGAAGGGATCGCTGTTGTGCAGCCGGGCAACCATTGTTTGGATGTCATCGGCAAACATATTGATGGCGTATTTGTTGTTAATGAGCTCCAAGTAGAAGGGGCCATCACCACCCTTGCCGAAAAAGCCCGCCAAGTGGGCGAAGGGGCTGGCGCGGCTCCCCTCGCTGCGATTTTAGCCCATCATGACCTCTTTAAAGGCAAGCGGGTCGGCTTCCCCATCTCTGGTGGGAACATCAATGCCCGTATTCTTGCCCATGTCATCCTCCGCTCCCTCCTGCGGGAAGGGCGCATCCTGCGGCTTATCTTCCAAATCCCCGACCGTCCCGGCCTCCTTGCCGCTATCTCCGAGAAGATTGGCAGCTATGGCGGCAATATCATTGAGGTCTCCCACCATCGCCTCTTTGCTGCTCCTTCTGTGCAGACAGCGGAGCTCGTTGTGATGATTGAAGCCCGGGATACAGAACATGCTCTCGAGATTGAGCGTGAACTCTCCTGCCATTATCATGTGGAGCGGGATTAACTGCCTTTCTCCACGAACTATCCCAAAGGAGCGTTCAGGCACTAAATATGCACACACCGTGCCTTTGGGGAAAAGTCTACCATTTAATGTATTACATGAACAGATTGATATTTCAACAAAAAACAAATATCTACATGGCATGATTAACACACAAAAAGCCAAGCCTCTCTTCTCATATAATTTTTACGCGTGCCCCTTATGCATAATCTTTTTCTTATTAAATATATATGTTTTATTGCACGAAGGTGATGATGTACATTTTTCATTCATAAGTGTAATAGGAGGTTTTTTCTAGCACCATTACTACTTTCTTCAGGTCGTTTTATAGCTTTATTATGTACCCCTTTACTATTATCCTTTTCATTATTCGAAGCTTATACAGCCAATAAATATGATCTAATTACACGCCCGATACTGCGAGCTATTGCGGGGACAAACCAACATGAAGCATTTTCTATGCTTGCATCATATGGTGTTTTTCCTCCCCTTATCTTATTAACATTTTTTATCTTTATAACATGGTTAACCTATAAAGCCGCGTCTCTAAAGCTAGTTCTTCTTGGTCTTAGTGCCATTATTCTCAGCATAACCCTCACAGAAGCGTGGCATAAAACCAATCGTCAACAGCCAGAGACACAACGCTACAACATAAGCGAACGAGGCCATTGGCTCCGCTATTTCTTCCCCGGTATCATGGGGGATCTTATCTATATGACGACTTTATATATTAGTTCGGATAATCGTCCTTCCCTTCCCCATCTTGAGCAAAACTCTTCTATTGTTGGCAAACTACCCCTTAAGGAAAAAAATGTTATTCTCATCATTGGGGAATCAGCATTCTCTGGTCACCATAGTACTTACGGCTACACACTGCACAATACGACCCCTTATATGAAGGGTCTCTCTGACGAAGGGGAGCTCTGCGTCGTACCGACAGTACATTCTGGAGCAAACATGACACGCCTAGCCGTGCCTATGCTCCTATCGTTTTACGAACCCACAGAGCAACAACGTCTATATAATGAAAAAAATCTCATCGAATTAGCACGTGACAATGGTTACCAAACATCTTGGATATCCTCTCAAGAAGGTACGGGAGAATATGCAAGGCCTTATGGCTACTTGTCTGAGTATAGCGACTTCATTGTCCGGCAAGATTACCATGCCAGCGAGAATCACGTGGACTGGCACGATGAATCTTTGCTTCCTATTGTAGAAAAACGTTTTTCTACACCCTCACCATATAACTTCTTTATTATCCACCTTACCGGAAGCCACTCTCGCTATGAAGATGACGTAACGAAAGAGGATATCCAAGCCCTCCCAAAGGCTAATGCTTATGACAAAAGCCTTCATAGGACTGATCGCATCCTCCACCAAATTATAGACTTAGCGGATAAACACTTAAAAGATTACGTTTTACTGTATCTTTCCGACCACGGGGAAATCGTTGATGGACCAGTGAAAGGACATAGCATACAATATGGCGGTAAGGACCAGTATAAAATACCTTTTTATATAAAGTCTAATACAGATCATTACTGTCAACAAGCTGAATCTATGAGAAACTCACGCGGGCAATATTCCTCTATTATGACGAAATTCCTCATCTTAGAAATGCTCGGTTACAAAATAAAAGAAGACACCTTAAAGAGTTACTATAATCACGATGAAGTCCTACATTCTGATGGTGTTGTTTATGACTACGACCACTTGCCCCATCGATAATGCCTTTAATCCTCTCCTTCCTATTCTGGCACAAAATGTAAGGCTAAGCCGTTTGTGCAATAACGTAATCCCGTTGGTTGGGGGCCATCGGGAAAAACATGGCCGAGATGACCATGACAGCCCGTGCAATAAATCTCGACCCGCTGCATCCCTAGGCTAAAATCGCTTCGTTCCCCCACGGCACCAGGTTCTGCGTGGAAGAAGGAGGGCCAACCAGAGCCGCTCTCATATTTTGTGTTCGCGTTAAATAGCCGCGCCCCACAAGCGGCACATTCATAATGGCCGGGGCGTTTTTCATCATTCAACGGGCTGGAGCCGGGCGGCTCGGTGCCGCGCTCATACAAAATATGCTTCTGCGCCTCACTTAACGGGCCACAACCACAATGATGAGCCGAAGTCTTGTTATGCTCTTTCATAATCTCATTCCCCCATACTCTGGACAGACCAACCCGCCTCCGCCAGATTAGGGCTATCTGCTCCACAATCACCGGCATGATGTCATAACGCATTCTTACTTTTACAAGCCCTATGATAAACTCCGCAGAGCTATGCTCTTAAAATACATCTCCCGTTTCTGGCTGGTTGGCTTCGCGGCAATCATAATGTGCTGTCCCTTCCATGCAGCCGCCTCCAAGGCAGTGCGGGCCTCCACCAGCGCGATACAAACTAAACGCCAAGCTTTGCAGCAGCTTCTTGCCCGTAAGGCACGCCTCCTCCAACAAGAGGAGGACAATACCCGCAAAGCCGAAACCCAAGCGCATTTAACAGCCCGTCAACTGGCCCAACTCCGCCAAAAACAAGCTCTCCTAGCCCATCAACATGCCCGTGTGGAGGCTCGTTTAGCAGCCCTCTCGCAACAGCTGGCTCAACTCACATCGGGAGAGACGCATATCCAAGCCCAAGAACATGCCATTTTAGCCGATGAAGCCACACGCCTGCCCGCATTACGGCAGCTTGATACAACGCCCGAACTCGCTTTGCTTATGCCTACAGATGGCCCAGCAGATAACCCCGCCCTCCCTTTCGCGCTTCTCACGCTGCGTCAACAGCAAAACCAAGAGGCCATGACCCGCGCCCTCCAGCAAGAAGCGCAACTTCATGACCAACAAAAAACATTAACCACCCAAAGCCGCACCATGGCCGTGCAGGAAGGCCGCCTCCAAACCCGCCAAACTCTGGCAGAAAATCGCACCCAACATGCTGAAAAACTTTCAGAGCAAGCCCAACAAGCGCTCCTGCGCCAACAAGCCCTCCTCACACAAGCACGCCAAAGTACGGAGGCCCTTACAGCCATCATCACAAAATTAGCCCAACAAGAAGCCAACACACGCCGCCGTTTAAAAGCGGAGAAACAGCATTTCCATAAGCTGCATCAACAGCATGAAGAACAACTGGTGGATGAGCAAACCCGCACCCTATCCAACCCCGGTAAAGGCTTGCAGCACGGGGCCGCTCATGCCCCTGTTCAAGGCCGCATCGTCACCCAATGGGCCCAACCAACCGAGGCTGGCCCTGCAACAGGCTTAACCTATCAAACTGCCCCCTCTGCCCCAGTTATAGCCCCCTGCACAGGGCAGATGCTCTTTACAGGGGCATTCCGCTCCTTTGGGCCAATGGTGATTTTAGATTGTGGGCAAAAACAACGGCTTGTCCTCGCAGGGTTAGGGACAATCGCCCTCCATACAGGGCAGGCCGTACAGCAAGGCGCGCTTATTGGGCATATGCCTACACAACATCCTTTGTTATTTGTCCAACTCCGCCATGGGACGAAGCTCATCAACCCAGCAGCGTTTTTCTAAAGACGGTAACCCTCCTGTAACGGAAACCCCTCTTGGGAGTTTCACCACAACGCAAAACACTGTAAGGTTATTAACACTCTCTTCGGGCGTAGCACCCTTGCACTGCGACGCCCCAACATGATGGTTACGTTACGACTTAAAAGGAATAGACCGACCATGAACTTCCGTGCTGGCCTTATGCTAGGTCTTGCCTGTTCGACAATAGGTGTTGCCTCTGGCGTGTTTCTTGCCAGCCGTCCAGCCCTACTTCCCCCTGCATGGGCGGAAGATAGTGCCCATAAAGACGCCACCAACGCCGCGAGTAACAGCGATTCCAACAATGCTGAGACAGTCCGTATGCTGACCTTACTCGGCACGGTGATGGATATTGCTCATTCCGAATATGTCACCCCTTTGCCGAATAAGAAGCTCATCCGCAATGCCATTGATGGGATGATTAGCAACCTCGACCCTCACTCCTCCTACATGGATGCACAGCAGCTTAAAGACATGCAGGATGAGATGTCCGGTCAATTTGGCGGCCTCGGCTTGCAAGTCCAAGGGGATGCGGGGCATGTACGCGTTGTCTCCCCCATTGATGATACACCTGCAGCACGGGCGGGGATTCAATCAGGCGATGTTATCACCATGGTGGATAATAAAAGCATTGCCGACCTCACTTTAGACCAAGCCGTCCGCAAGATGCGCGGTAAACCGGGGACACAAATTATCCTCACCATCTTGCGCCCCAAAACGGGCAAAGTGCAGACCATCACCCTTAAGCGAGAGATTATCCATGTCCAGATTGTCCGCTCTGCTCTTTATGGGCGCGTGGGCTATATCCGCTTGAGTGAGTTTGATGATGATGCGGAAAAAGAGCTCCATAAAGCCTATGTAAAGCTCGTACAATCCGTTGCTAAAACACCCGGTAAAACACTAAGCGGGCTGATTTTAGACCTCCGCTCCGACCCTGGTGGGAAGCTCGACCAAGCCATTGCCGTCTCCCGCGATTTTGTCAAAGATGGGGAGATTGTCTCCATCCGTGGCCGCCATCCAGAGGGGAACCAGCATTGGGATGGTGTAGGTAAAGATATTACCCACGGCTTGCCGATTATCGTCCTCACCAATGCAGGCTCGGCCTCAGCCAGTGAGATTGTCTCTGGGGCGTTAAAAGACCATCATCGCGGGATGATTATGGGGGAGCGCACCTTTGGGAAAGGCTCCGTCCAAACCATCATCCCTATTGCCGACCAAGGGGCCATCCGCCTGACAACAGCGCGTTATTACACACCCTCTGGCCGCTCGATTCAGGGGTTGGGCATTACGCCAGATATCCCCGTTTTAGCCAGCCGGGATGATGATACGCTCTTCACCTTCCATGAGGCGGACCTCGCCCATACCATCACCAACACAGATGGCAAATTACCCAAAGAGACCCCTCGTACGGACCTCCCCGCCCTTGCGAAGACAGTCGAACGACTGCCCCCCGCAAAATGGCCGAGTTTTGACCCCACAAAACCGGAGACGGACTTCCAGCTTCAGCAAGCCCTACATCTCCTCAATGCGATGGCTGGCGGGGCCGATGCCGCCCATGAGGCTAGCTTGCTAGCCCACCCGCAAGTGCCTGCTCAAGCGCATGAGGCCACATCAACGGCTAAAAATGACGCTGCCAAACCGGGGAAAGAGCATCATGATTAACAGAGACGCCCTCGCTTATCGGCCTAATGTCGGCATTGTCCTTTTTAACGATAAGGGCGAGATTTTTATGGGCCGCCGCGCTGACCTTGCGGAGGGGATTTGGCAATTCCCCCAAGGGGGGATTGATGAAGGGGAAAGCCCCGAGACAGCCGTTTGGCGCGAAATGAAAGAGGAAATCGGCACGAATAAGGCCGTTATGCTTGGCAAACGGGATGGTTGGCTCCTCTACGACCTTCCCGACCATCTCATCGGTAAAGCCCTTGGCGGGCAATATCGGGGGCAAAAGCAGCAATGGTTCCTATTCCGCTTTACCGGGCAAGACAGCGACATCAAGCTTGATACATTTGATGAGGTCGAGTTCACCACATGGCGATGGGTGCCCCCACAGGATATTCTAAGCGGCCAGTATAATTTGGGCTTTAAAAAAGAGGTTTATGAGCGTCTCTTACCCAATGTACTTGCCCTTTATCAGGCATCTTCTAACATTTGAGCCTTCACAAGCCGGGCATAAAGTCCGGCTTGAGCCATAAGCTGGGTATGTGTTCCCTGCTCTATGATGCGGCCTTGGTCCATCACCACGATAAGATCCGCCATTTGCACGGTAGAGAGACGATGAGCCACCATCACCGTTGTGCGCCCCTGCCGAAGCTGAGCTAAAGCGTGTTGCACGCGGGCTTCATTCTCGGAATCCAGCGCGCTTGTGGCTTCATCCAGCAAAAGCAAGCGCGGATTACGCAGCAAAGCCCGTGCCAGCATGATACGTTGCCGCTGCCCACCAGAGAGCCTCAACCCACCGGGACCGATGACCGTCTCTAACCCTTGGGGGAGCTGGTGCACAAAATCCAACGCGTCTATTTGGCAAAGCGCATCAAGCTCCGCTTTTGTAGCAGACGGGCGGCCGATATGGATGTTCTCCCGCACACTCATATCAAATAAGGATGTCTCTTGGCTGACATAGCCCACATGGTCCCGCAAGCTAGCCAAAGTTAAGCCGCGTATATCCACACCCTCTAGGGTAATGGCCCCTTCTGTAACATCAAATAACCGCGGGATAAGGGCCAACATGGTGGACTTCCCCGCCCCGCTTGGCCCTACAAGAGCTACGCTTTGACCCGGTTGAATCTCTAACGTGACATGCTGCACCCCGTAATGACCATCAGCATAACGATAGGCTACATCTTTAAAAATGAGATGCCCCGGCCCCTCTGGTAACATACGCGCATGGGGGGCATCGCTTATCTTGATAGGCTCATCTAACACGGCAAAAATACGCCCTAACCCCGCTAGTCCCTCCTGCATGGAGGTATTGAGCGACCCTAACGCCCGCAAAGGACGAGACGCAGCGAATAACGCCGCGATAAAGGCTGTAAAATCGCCCAAACTGGCCCCACCCATAGCCGCACGCCAGCCCGCAAAACCCAGCACGAAGGCAATCGCCACCCCGCCAATAACCTCCAACATCGGGTCCAGACGTGCCCGATAACACGCAATATGCAGGAATGTATCATGCAGCCGGTCCAAGGCTTTGCCGATACGGCGATGCTCATGTCCCTCCATCCGATAAATACGGATTTGTCGCGCCAGAGAGAGGCTCTCTGTCAAAAGGGCAGCAGCATCCCCCACTTGCTCTTGCATCCCCCCAGAGGCACGCCGCACGCGTCGTCCTAATTTCTGCACCGGGATAATCGCCAGCGGATAGAGGATAACAGCGATAACGCTCAACTCCCAATCCGTCCAAATCATCGAGGCAACAAGCCCGATAATGGTCACCACATCCCCCAACGCATTGACCGAGCGTGTTAAGGCTTCCCGCATGGCCAAAGCATCTGTTGTAAAACGTGCTGCCCAACGGGCGGGGGCGTCTTGCTCTATCTGTGCAATATCGGCCCCCAGAACATGGGTAAACATCCGCTCCTGCAACCGCCGCACAATCTGCAACACTAATGTTTGCACACATACATTCTGCCCATATTGAGCAAGAGCCTTCGCCCCCGTAACCACAACCACCAAAAGAGGGATTTGGTAGAGAATACGGCGATCATGCGCGGTGAACATGTCAATCGCCTTTTTGATGACGAGCGGATAAGCCGCTGTCAGCAAGGCCATAGCAAGGGTCAACACCAACACCGCTAAAAGCTGGAGTTTATTATGAGCAATATCCTCCCGCCATAATCGCCGCATGAGAGAGAGGCTGGCCTCGCGTGCTTTAGGGTCAGGCTGTTTGGCGGTGGGATGTGTCATGCCCCCCGTCTTAGCAGGCTCTTTAACAAGGGGGAAGTTGCGCCAAAAGCCACGCCCGACAAGCCGCCCCATCTGCTCGGCAGCCTTGCTCCAACCACCATTGTTGCACGCGCTTTAACCACCGCCCCATCTCCGGCCCCGGCTTTACACCTAGAGCCATCACATCCCGCCCTGCGAGGGGGAAAACCGGTTGGGCCATCTCTGCCAGACGATGGCGCAACATGTCCCATTCAGCATCAGGGCGGCCTAATTGGCGGGCCTGTATCAGCCAGCTGCGCCCTAACAAAATAGGCAACTCTTGTACAAACCGCACCCGCCTTAGCGCATCATCATCCATTGCGACCGCTAAAGACGGCTCTGGCCGTGCAAAAGCGGCTAAAAGGGCGCGATTATCATTAGAGAGCTTTAAATGCGCCCCAATATCATCAAAACCCTGCCCATCACCCCCACCGGGGGGATACAACACAGCTAAGCGGTGCAATGGCTCGGCCGGGTCCTTGCACGCTAATAGCCGCGCTAAAGCCGAAAGCGGCGCATGATGAGGCAACAAAACAGCAAGGCTGCCTGTTTGTTCCATCAACGCCATCGTGCGCAAGAGCTGTGGCCCTGCAAGAATCTTCAATAATTCCATCGCCACACGCTCGATAGAAAGACGGGTCATCCTCTCCCTAAGCTGCGTGATGGCCTGGCAGGCTTCCTCATCTGGCGTGCCTTGCCCATAACGCGCAAAAAAGCGGAAGAAGCGTAAGCACCGTAGAGCATCTTCCTCAATACGTTGTGCTGCCCGCCCTACAAAACGCACCCGCCCCGCGCGTAAATCCTCTTCCCCGCCGAAATAATCGTAAAGCCTGCCTTCTTGGTCCAACGATAACGCATTGATGGTAAAGTCACGCCGTTGGGCATCCTCTTGCCAATCATCCGTCCATGCCACAACAGCATGACGGCCATCCGTGCTGACATCCCGCCGCAAGGTGGTCACCTCATAAGGCCGGTGATTTATCACCGCTGTGATAGTCCCATGCTCCAACCCTGTGGGAATGACCTTCGCCCCAGCCGCCTCTAGCCTCTGTTGCGCCTCCTCTGGCGGTAAAGGGCTGGCGAGGTCGAGGTCATGCACATTACGACCGCACAGCATATCCCGCACACAGCCCCCCACAAGCCGTGCTTGTGGTATAGCCGCCCAAATACGCTCTAACCCCTCATAACCGGGAAGTTTTTCAACAGCCTCTTTTAGGGACGTACTCACCCACATACCCCCTCAGCCTCGGCACATCCTTCCTCCGGCAAGCGTGAGAGGGGGAAGAACATACCCCGGCTCCACACCCCTAAGCACGGCTCCCCCGCTACACAACCAGGTACGGCAAGTGCAGCAAGCTCGAACAACACAGCCCGGCTAATACGCGCCATGATAGGCTGCCCGCCTGTCCCTGCACGCATATGAATATAGGGAACTGTCGCTACATCTGCGGGGCGGTCCCACTCACACAGCAAAGGATGATCCTCTCCTATACAAAAGACCTCATCCAAATTTGTCCGCAAGCAAAGCGTTTGGTCACGTTGGGAGCAGCCCTTAAAATCCAACTCCACCGCAAGGAAGGGAACATCCTCCACCCCAATGATTCCGGCTTCAGTTGGTGTCTGGAGCCAATAGCGACCTTGCTGGTCACGGTCCAAACAAGAGGCAAACAAGCATAACATAGCCTTACGGCGTATAGGCGTCCCCCGATATAACCACGTTCCATCGCGCTGAATATGAAAGGGCAAATGCGGCAGAGCAGCCTCGTCATCACATAATGCAGCGTCATCTAGCCCTATGGGAGAGGGGGCTAAGGTCTCATAAGGCTCGATGCTCATAACATCCTCGCTACTTTCCTGCGATGGTCCGTTTTAAAGGGGTCATTTACGTGATAGCTTGTGCTATCCACCCCCCAAGTTGGGGATGAACTCAGCTTGTTAAAACCCCCTAGCCTGCGTTTCCAAAACAGAATCATGACTCAACATTCCTCCTCGGCGCCCCAGCCTGCCTCCCAAGAAGACCTCTCCCATCATGAAGACACTATGCGCCATTTTGATGCTCTCTCCCCCCGGCTAAAAGCCCTACAGCAAGAAATTGGCCGAATCGTCCTCGGGCAGGAGGCCGTCATCGACCATGTCCTCACAACCCTTTTAGGGGCAGGTCATGCCTTGTTATTGGGGGCACCAGGCCTTGGGAAAACACTGCTCGTCACCACTTGTGCGCGGGTTATGGGCCTTGGCGATAGCCGCATCCAATTTACGCCAGACCTCATGCCCTCAGATATCACCGGGGCTGAGATTCTTGAGCAAGATGAAAACGGGCAACGGCATTTCCGCTTCCTCCCCGGCCCGCTATTTGGCCAATTAGTCCTTGCTGATGAGATTAACCGCGCCAGCCCACGCACACAATCTGCCCTCCTCCAAGCTATGGCAGAAGGGCACGTCACCCAAGGGGGCAAGACATGGGCCTTACCAAAGCCTTTCCATGTGCTTGCTACACAAAATCCCATTGAGCAAGAAGGCACCTACCCCCTGCCAGAAGCGCAGCTCGACCGGTTTATGATGCGTATCCCCCTCACCTTCCCCACGCGGGAGGCTGAGCGTCATATGCTCCTCCAAACAACTGGCGCAACACATAAAACTGCCGAGAGTCTTTTCTCTGCCTCAGAGCTCATCACCGCTCAAAAATTAGTCCGTACTCTCCCTGTTGGAGAGACCATCCTAGACGCCATCCTCACCCTTGTGCGCAGCCTCCGCCCCCAAGATGAGACCGCCAGCAAGGAGGTCCGCCATGCGCTTGATTACGGCCCCGGCCCCCGTGCCGCACAGGCTTTGATGATTGCAACACGCGCCCGGGCTATGCTGCATGGTCGCTTAGCCCCCTCTATGGAGGACCTCCACCATGTGGCAGAGCCAAGCCTCGCCCATCGTCTTGGCATAAGCTTTACCGCCCAAACGCAGGGCATAACGGCTGAAAGCCTGATTGCCGACCAGCTAAAACGCCTCCGCTAAGCCATCATTTGGCGGTTTTGGGTACGGATATGGCCTCATCATTCTTCCAGCGTTTATTTAAGCCCACTCAAGCGCAAGACACACCGGCTCAACCGCCGGCCTTGCCGGAGCTGATAATCGCCGCACAAGCCCTCGCACAAAGCCTGCGTAGTGGCCCACATGGCAACCGCCGCGCAGGAGATGGGCATGAGTTTTGGCAGTTCCGCCCCCATCAACCCAACGAGCCTGCTTCCCTCATCGACTGGAAGCAATCTGCCCGCTCCCCTTCGCCAGACCTCCTATGGGTTCGCGAGCAAGAGCAACATGCCCCGCGCCCGCTTTTCCTATGGGTGGATTCTTCAGCCTCCATGCGCTGGCAATCAACCAAAACACTCCCTAGCAAATATAACACAGCCCTTACCGATGCCCTCGCCCTCGGCCAAGCGGCCCTCTTAGGGGGGGAGGATGTTGGTATCCTCGGCTTAAAATCCCGCTTTAACGGGCGGCAAGCTTTACCAAGGCTGGCCCATAACCTCATAAATCATGCACCGCATAATCCTGCCGATACCATGCAGACATTCCCCTCCTTTGCGGGCCTGCCCCCCCATGCACCACTGCTCTTGGTGAGTGATTTTTTATGGGATGATGCCATGATGGACCAATGCCTCACCGCTTTAGCCACCCATCCCGGCCCCACTGCCCTCCTGGCCATCTTAGACCCACAAGAGGAACAAATCCCCTTCCACGGCTCCATCCGCTTTACCAGCTGCGAGGCAGAGCCTAACCTCACCCTCCCCGCCACTGAGAGCCTTCATGATGCGTATCAGACACGCTTGAAGGCGCATTTCGCGCAGCTTCAACAAGGCTTTGGGAGGGCACGGTCCTTCTTCCGCTTCCATATCACAAGCCAGCCTGCCCTCCCGGTCTTGGCTGAATGTCATCACTTCCTCCGGGGGCGCGCATGACCCTTCTCTCCCCCTATCTTCTGCTCTTTTTGCTCATTCTACCGGGGGTGTGGTGGCTCGTCCGGGCTATCCCTCCCCAACCGCGTGAGCAACGCTTCCCCTCCCTGATTCTGCTGCGTCAATTAACCGCAACCCGGCAGAATGCCGCTCATACGCCGCTCTGGCTGCTCTTGCTCCGCTTGGCAGCTTTGGCACTACTCATCCTTGCCTTTAGCCGCCCGCTTTATATTCCACCGCGCTCCAGCCATGTGCCCCATAACCTCATGCTCATTCTTGATAATGGCTGGGCCGCTACAACACATTGGACAGAGCGTACAGAGCAAGCCCTCGCTTTAGGGGAAGCAACATTACGCGCTGGGGGGAAGGTTACGCTCTTCCTCAGTGCGCCGGAGGCTGATGGGCATATGCCAAGCCCGCTCCATCCTAGTAGCCCAGCCTCCCTTAAACAAAGCTTAGCCACCTTAAAGCCACAGCTATGGCCTAGTGACCGGCTCGCTCTGGCTCGGCAGTTACAAAACCCAGCGATGCACGACATCCTGCGTACAGCAAGCGTTATGCTTCTCTCCGATGGCTTAGCCCAACCGGGCGATGACGCCTTACGCACAGCCTTACAAGATGCGGCGTCTCGTCATGATATACGCTGGCCCCGTTGTGCGCTAACACGCCTCTCCCTCCAACATGGCACCCCCACCACAATCCTCGCCGAAACTTTACCCAGCTGCCCGCCACAAATGCTCCATTTAATGGGCATGAAGCTCACCCCCAACGGGCATTTTGCCCTCCAAGCCAGTACGCTTATCCCCACCAACACGCCTCGGCCCTTCAACACACAACTGCCACATAATATAGCCTATGATGCGCTCTCTCTCCCGGCTATTGCAGGCCCGGCGGGGATGGTTCTGCTCCCCGGCACAGCCGCCCAAAGACGGGTCGGCTTATTGCATCTCAATGGGGATGACCGCCCCTTAACAGGGGGCGGCTTTTACCTAGAACATGCCCTCCACGACATCACCCCGTACCAAGAAGGGACAGTCGATAGCCTCCTCCCCCAACATCCCACCATCATCATCGCTACGGATGGGAGCCTTCCAGAAGCTTCCCTCAACGATATGCTCCATTGGGTGCGGGAGGGCGGTATCCTCATCCGCTTTGCAGGGCCGGACCTCGCTCATCAAAACCAACAAGGGATGCAGGGCGATGCGGCGGCCCTCCTACCTGTGCCGCTCCTCTCTGGGATGCGTCAACTCGGCGGCCCCATGTCGTGGGGGAACCCTCAACCACTGGCACCTTTTCCCCCCAATACGCCATTTGCAGGGCTGACCATCCCGCATGATGCCACAATATCCCGCCAATTACTGGCCCAACCGACAGATGACCTCTCCCGCCATGTATGGGCCACGCTGACAGACGGCACCCCCCTCGTCACTGCCCGGCAAGAGGGCAACGGGCTGCTCATCCTCTTCCACATCACCGCTACGGCGGATTGGTCCAGCCTTCCCCTCTCTGGCCTATTCCCGCAGATGATGGAACGCCTCATCACGCGTACGCCTTTCATACAACATCATGATACAACAGCGCATAGTTCGGCCGATACTCTAGCCCCGTGGCGGCTCTTAGATGCAGAGAGAACCCTCATAACACCGCCCACAACCGTCCGCCCTCTTCTCACTTCAGCAGAACAAACCGCCGATGCCCTTCATCCTGTTGGCTTCTATGGTGGGGCGGCGCAACGGCACCCCCTAAATCTAGCAGACCATCAGCCCCCTCTAGCGGAAGAACCCGCCCTTGGCTCCCTCCAACAAGCAGGTCGTGCCGTGGTTGAACGCCCCTTCTGGCCGGGTTTGATGCTCCTTGCCATAGGCTTCCTCCTCCTCGATATGTTTTTATCCCTCGCCCGCGCCGGTATCCTCCGCCTTCCTCGCCGGGGAGGCACGATGCTTACCATAGGGCTTAGCCTGCTCATCGCTGGCCTCTCCCCCATAAGCCATGCCGCCCCCCCAACAGAGCAAAACGTCCCCCCGGCCGCCCTTGCCATTCGCCTTGCGCATATCCAAACAGGCGATGCCGCAACAGATGACGCCGTCCAGCAAGGGTTAGAAGGCTTAACGCGCTTTCTCAACCAACGCAGCACCACCCATTTGGATAGCCCTGTCGGGGTGGTGCCGGGGCGTGATGACCTCGCCTTTTACCCATTGCTTTACTGGCCCATCCTCCCCAGCACGCAACTTGATGAGGCGGGCCGTCAGGCCCTCAGCAACTATATTCAACATGATGGTATGATTCTAATTGATGAAATGGGTGCAGGAAGCCCCCTTGATGGGAGCGATGGCCACGCCACCCGTTCGGCCCTCAAAGCCGCAACATCTGGTTTGCCTATCCCCCCCCTCATGCCTTTGGGGGAGCAACATACACTCTCCCACACATTCTATCTTTTGCATGACTTCCCCGGACGGATTGCAGGCCAAACTGTTTATGTCGCCCGCCAAGAGGAAAATGATGAGAGTGAGAGCGTCAGCCCCGTTATTATCGGTAATGGCGATTGGGCTCATGCTTGGGCAGTCGATAGTCATGGCGAGCATCCTTTTGCCGTCATCCCCGATGGTGAAACACAACGCACCTTGGCCTATCGCTTTGGCTTCAACACCATCATCTACGCGCTAACAGGCAATTATAAAAACGACCAACGCCATTATCCCGAAATGCTCAAACGCCTCAAAAATAGTGCTGATGACACAATGGAAGGCCCAACAGATGAAGGCGAGGCCCCATGATGTTCCCTCTACCATCTCTCATCTGGATGCCTGTCCTTCCCCTTTGGCTCCTTCTTACCGTAGCAGGACTCAGCATCATCATGGGGCTTTATGGCCTCATCCGCCATGCTCGTGGTCTATTATGGCGCGCTGGGGCTATCATCATCGGCCTTTTATGGTTGGCTAACCCACAGCAAACGCACCCACATAAACAAATCCAACCCCAAGATGCCCTCCTTGTGGTGGACCTCTCCCCCTCTATGGAGGTTGGGACGCGCCGCGCCCTCATTGAGCGCGCCCGCAGCCAGCTGCTCGCACAAGGGCAGGCCCTCCATGGGTTAACACTCCATCAAATTGATGTTGCAGGCGGCAATGGGCAAGGCACACGCTTATTTGAGGCCATAGACCGTGCCACCCTGACCCTCAACAACCCTGCTGGTATCCTCCTCCTTACCGATGGGATGGATCATGATGTCCCCGCCCAACTGCCTTCATCGCTCAAAACCATTACAGGCCAAACCATCCCGCTCCATCTCCTCCTTGCTGCAAAGGGGGAGGAAACAGACCGCCGCCTACGTATCTTGAGCGCACCGCCTTATGTCATCATTGGGCAGACAGCGCATATCAGTGTGCAGGTCGATGACCTTGGAACAATGGCTGGGCAAGCGGTTGATATTTTAGAGCATGGTGATGACGGGCGAACCACCGTCCTCGCGCATACACAAAGCGGCCAAGCGGTGGATATTGCTATCCCCATCACCCATGCGGGCCTGACTTTAAAAGAACTCACAGCCTCCCCATTGGCGGGGGAAGCCTCCCTACGCAATAACAGCACCGTGCTACGCTTGCAGGGCGTGCGGGACCGGCTGCGTGTTCTGCTTGTATCAGGCGTGCCTAACCAAGGCGCACGGGTATGGCGGAGCTTGCTAAAAGCCGATCCTTCGGTGGATTTGGTCCATTTTACCATTCTCCGCTCCCCCGATACAGCCGATGATACCCCTCTCTCTGACCTTGCCTTAATCCCCTTTCCCACCCATGAGCTGTTTTCCCAAAAGATCAACAGCTTTGACCTCATCATCTTAGATGGCTTTAGCAATCAAAATATCCTACCCGAGAGCTATCTTGAGAATATCGCCCATTATGTTCGCCAAGGGGGAGGGTTACTCGTTGTCGGTGGGCCTGAAATGACGCAGGCCGGCACATTGCAAGATACCCCAGTAGGGGCTGTCCTGCCTGCCCATATCCCTTCAGAAAATGGCCTTATCCTCCAACCTTTCTCCCCTAAACGGACTGCTCTTGGCCTGTCTCACCCCGTCACAAGGGCCTTACCCACACACGGCCCCTGGGGGGACGCATGGGGCCCGTGGTACCGCGCTTTACGCACTGACCAAACACAAGGCCGCACGCTCTTAGCCACATCAACCGGTGCGCCTTTGCTCGTCTTAGACCAGCACGATAAAGGCCGCGTAGCGATGCTGCTTTCAGACCAAATATGGCTCTGGTCCCGTGGGGAAAAAGGCGGCGGCCCGCAAGCAGAACTCCTCCGCCGCCTCTCCCATTGGCTGATGAAAGAGCCAGAATTGGAAGAAAACCAGCTTGAAGCCCATGTCGTACAAGGCCGGCTCATCATCCATAGAACAAGCTTGGATACGCTCCATAACACCCAAGCAGATGTGATCAGCCCTGATGGTACGCATATTCCCCTCACTCTTACACCCACAGGGGACCATACAGGGCTATGGGCGGGCAGTTTGGCTCTGCCGCCTGTATCAACACAGACGGGACAAATCTGGACCATCCGTCACGATGCACTCCATACAACTGTGGCTTTGCCCGAGCTCAACCCATTAGAGGACCAAGACCTCCGCAGCACTGCGACCTTACTTGCCCCCCTCGTCAGCCAATCTGGTGGAGGTATTTTCTGGCTAGGGCGCGGAGACGTACCCACACTCCGCCAAGTACCCGAAGGCACCGCCCTCCACGGGGCAACATGGGTAGGGCTACCACTGCACCAAATTCAACTTTCCACCGAGACAACAAGTACCCCGTACCTACCCTCTTGGTTTTTTCTCACAGTCATTTTAACCCTGATGGGACTAGGGTGGTGGCGTGAAGGACGGTAGAAAAAACACCCAGCCTATGATATGCTCGTCACTCTATGAAATTGACAAATAGCCGTTAGGCTTGGCATGATGGCTTAGCACCCCTCTAGCTGGTAGAAGAGAAGGCTTTATTCCCTGACATGCGCCCATTGAGTTCTTGGCTACCCCATATCGTTTTTGCTCTGGGGCTTTCTACGGCCTCTCTCCTCATGATGCCCTACAAGGCTCACGCGCAATCGGCTGATGAAGCCGAGGCCGAGCAAGACGCCATGAACGCCCAAAAGCAGGCCGAAGCCCGCAAGGCTGCACGCCATGCGGCCCCTCCCTCTGCTCTTCCTGGTGCGGAAACAGAGGATGAAGATAACAGCCATGCCCGTGTGGATGTTAACCCCACAGCAGCGCTCTTTGATGCTGTTAATCGTGGCTCGCTCGTAGGCGCAAAAGAGGCCCTAAATCGCGGTGCTGATATTAACGCGCATAATGTCCTTGACCAAACCCCGCTTGATCTCGCAATCGACCTTGGCCGCAATGATATTATGTTCCAACTTCTCTCTTTGCGGACTTACAACCCCGATGGGAAGCTCATCACCAGCTCTAGCCATGAGAGCAATGGCGAGCATATCACCATTAATGGTCAGGCAGGCATTACGGCCAAAGCCCCGCCCCGTATTATAGAAGATCGCGGCCAACCTATCCCCGCAGTTGGCTTTCTCGGTTTTAATGGCCCCTCTGCCCCAGAGCCTGCACACCCTGCCCTGCGCCCTCTACCCGTACGGCATGTCGCGCGCCCTGCTACAGCCCGGCGCGTACGGCACGTAGTCCATCCCCATAAATCTGCTGCTGCGCCCTCATCTTCTTCCCCCTAAAAAAACTCTTTTAAGGGGGAAGAGAGGTGCGCCAGACGCTAACCTCCAGATGCCTCCAACAAGGGTATTGCACTATAATAAATAAGCGCGATACCCACCCAACAGATGAGAAAAATCACCACGTCCCAGCAAAAGGCAGAAAAGCCAGAACGCTGCTTTTGTGGCCGCATAATTATAAAATGAAATAACACAGCAAACACCAAGGCTATGGCAGCGATCATAAGGGCCATAGGGTCATGTATTATACGCATCTCAGCTCTCCCCCATAATATACAGGATTACGCGGTACGGCGTAATTCATGCGTTTCCTGCCGTAAAACATCAATCGGCACAAGCTGACCATCACGCTCAAAATACCAAAAGGTCCAACCATTACAGGACGCTGCATTCGTTAGAAGCGCCCCTAATTTATGAATGGAGCCACGATGCTGCCCCGACACCAACGTCCCATCGGGGGAGACGCGTGCTTTAAGCCGTTTTTGGCGGTCATACACCACCGTACCCGGTGGGAGACTTCCATTCTCCACAAAAGACCCAAAGGGAATACGCGGCAATTCCCGCTTAGCGGGGGTAATCTCCAATTGCTCGGCTGGCAACGCTTCAATCTCCGCCAAGCGTGCTTCTGCGGCTTTAATATAGTCGGGATGACGCTCAATCGCGACATAACGCCGCCCTAACTTCTTAGCCACAGCTGGGGTTGTCCCCGTCCCACAAAAAGGGTCCAGCACAACATCTTTAGCCATTGTTGCTGCAAGGAGTGTCCGATGCAGCAAGCTCTCCGGCTTTTGCGTGGGGTGAAGCTTCAACCCATGCTCATTTTTAAGCCGCTCATTACCAGTACATAAGGGGAGATACCAATCCGAGCGCATTTGAAGGTCCTCATTCAGAGCCTTCATGGCTTGATAATTAAAGCGATATTTGCTCTCCGGCCCGCGTGCTGCCCAAATTAAGGTCTCATGCGCATTAGTAAAACGCCGCCCCCGAAAATTAGGCATGGGGTTCGACTTACGCCAGATAATGTCATTGAGGATCCAGAACCCCAAATCCTGCATAATCGCCCCAAGGCGAAAAATATTGTGATAAGAGCCAATCACCCAAATGGTGCCATCCTTATGGAGCAGACGGCGCGCCTCGCTTAACCATGCGCGGGTAAAGTCATCATAGGCTTCATACCCTGTAAACTTATCCCAATCATCATCAACGCCATCCACCACACTTTCATCTGGGCGGCGCAACTCCCCACGTAATTGGAGGTTATAGGGTGGGTCTGCAAAGACACAATTCACACTCGCATCAGGGAGGGTTTTCATCACCTCCACACATTCCCCACGTAAAATCCGGTTAAGGGGCATATCCGCTTTCATGCTGCGTGAACCTTTGCTGCAATCATATGTTTTATGGGGGCAAAACTACGCCTATGGTGGAGGGTCACCCCATCCTCGTGCAATCCTGCAAGGTGGAGAGCCGTGCCATACCCGGCATTACGCTCCCATCCATAGGCTGTATGACGTGTGGCTAAACGGGCCATAAGCCGGTCTCGCACCACTTTGGCCACAATAGACGCCGCAGCAATGGAGAGGCTCTTACTATCACCTTTAACAACCGTCTCTACCCGACAAGGTAAGGCGGGCGCGCGGTTGCCGTCTATCAAGGCCATAGCAGGCCATTGGCCCAGCTTTACGGCAAGGCGGCTCATCGCGCGCTGCATCGCTAAATGACACGCCTGACCAATATTGAGCCGGTCAATCTCCTGCACCGAGGCCGCGCTAACAGCCGCACAAACGCTTGGCTCCGCCACCAAAGCGGCATAAGCCTTCTCCCGCCGTGCTATTGTCAGTTTTTTGGAATCATCCAACAGACCCGCCAATGGTGCAGAAGGCCGCGTGAGAAACACAACCGCAGCAGCGACCACAGGCCCTGCCAGCGGACCACGCCCGACTTCATCCACGCCTGCGACAAGCCCTTCATATTGGTCTTCTAGGCTGTAATCTGGCATGAAGGCCCTTTCCACTCGCTTCATTCGACACGTCATTCATCCGTGCCGATTTTGAATCACTCCGAGTCGGAAAGAAAGCCCCTTTTTTAAAAAAATGAGTCAAGAGAGAAAATAATGCCTTTTTATGAGGCAATACCGCCTAAAGCTGCACATCCCCTTCTTGCGGGGCGGCCTGAGCGGGGCCGGTATTATCCGGGCTGGAGGAAGCAGATTTTTGCCCCGTGGTGCTATGCTCTGCTGAGGATTTTACGCTCTGCACCTGAAAAGAGACATGCGGGAAACCCGGCGGCGGGTTGGTTATAAGGATGGCCCCTTCCCCCACCATCAAGAACGCAGAACAGACAAACAATATGAAGCCTTTACGGACGATCCGCCATCGGCACCATAAATAACCGGGTATAAATAACAACCACAAAAACGCAGGAGGCGTGACCCCGGCAAGCGTAAGAGCTTTTCTATCCTGCATAAACGCCAGAAAAAGGATCGCCCCAATGCATAACCCTGTTAGCAGGCTTTCGGAATGAACAGTCCAATGCAATATCTGCCCTGCAAACAGCAGGGTCACATTCACAACTTCTGGTAGAAGCAACATCCACGCCCATAAGAAAGGTACCTTGCCCAGCTTCCCTCCCGTACCAGCAGCTACAGCGGTGGCAGGCTTGGGCTGACCCAAAGTAAGGGTGAATATCTTCACATCCCCACTCGGGAAGGCAAGGCCCGCTTTACTTGCAGGCCGCCACTCATTGCCAAAAGCCGGGTGCCAGACGAGGGTTTGCGGCTTAATATCGTGATGAATCGCCAGACGGACCATTTCGGCTTGCGATACCGGACCGACCTGCTGACCATCACGCTCGTAATACCACTGCATAACCCTCTCTGACCTCCTCTAGCCTTGACGTTTAGCTACGTTTTTTAAAGAGGAGCCGCCCTAATACTAGCCCCACGAAAGCAATAATCCCCAGCGCAACAAAAGGACGCTCCTGAATAAAGCTTGTAGCAGCCTCAAGACGGCTCTCATTAGCATCGTACAAATCAGCAAATTCATGCTTTGCACGACCACTCAGTTGATCAATCTTGCCCCCAGCCTGCATAGCAGCGTCACCAGAGACCGCGCCAAAAGCATCTTTTACGCGCCCTTTAGCTTCCTGCACGAAGCCTTCACCCTTCATAGAGGTAGTGTCAACCATGTCCGTCTCTCCCATCAACGCGATGCGTTGTGAATCAATGAATTTATAGCCAGACTATGCCCTGCATAATCACTTGCTACGCTCGTTGATATGCAACCCCCCTATCCATTCTTCAAGGGGGCAACGGGGCTACACGACCAGAAGAGTGTATATTTTTTATAAATACAAAATGTTAAGGTGTCATTCCATGGTATAAGTCCTATTATGTGCCCGCTTTATGCCATAATCTTTGGCACCATTACCTCACATTGCTCTACCATTATCATAAGAAAGTCACATCCCTATGAGTCCCGCCCTATCCCCACAACATCCCTCTCCTTCAAAGGGGAAAAAATGGTGGATTACGGGGGTTACGCTACTAGTTATCCTCATCATTGCTTGGCGTTTACATAGCACTAACCAACATACATCCCAGCATCATGGTGACGCTGCACCAGCTGTAGCCATCGCTACCGCACATCGCGCGGCTATGCCGGTTATCCTCCAGCTCCTCGGGACAGTAGTCCCCATCACCAATGTTACCATTACCCCGCGCGTTAGCGGCCATATCTTGGCCGTATATTACCAAGAGGGGCAGCATGTTCACCGCGGTGATGTGCTAGAGCTCATCGACCCACGCCCTTATGAAGCAACATTGCATCAATATCAGGGTACCCTTGCTGCGGACCGTGCCCAGCTTGCCAAAGCGCGTGTCGATAATGCGCGCTATCAGCGTTTGATCAAACAGAACTCCACCTCCGCTATGTTAGCACGCGACCAAGAGTTTACCGTCCAACAGCTGGAAGGTCAGGTTGCTTTTGATGAAGCAAATGTCCGTAATGCGGAGCTCAATGTCATGTATTGCCACATTACAGCCCCTGTAGATGGGCGCGTAGGTATTCGTGCCTTAGATGTAGGTAATTACGTCACAATAGGCCAATCTGGTGGGCTAACGACCCTTACCCAGATGCAGCCTATTTCCGTCATTTTTACATTACCACAAAATAACTTACCTGAGGTCCAAGAGCAGCTTAATCGCCATCCCTCCCTCACTGTGGAGGCATGGAGCAGCGATAACACCCGTAAGCTTGCCACAGGGACGGTTAATGCGTTGGATAGCCAAATTGATACCTCAACAGGGACGGTGCGGTTACGTGGTATCTTCCCCAATGAGGATGAACGCCTCTTTCCTAATGAGTTTGTCAATGCACATCTCTTAGTGCAGACCATCCAAAACGCATTACTTGTGCCGAGCAATGCCATCCAAACCGGGCCGGATGGACAATTTGTTTATGTCATTGAGAAGGATATGACGGCCGTTGTCCACCCTGTAAAACTAGGCCAGAGTGATGACAATAACAGCGTCATCCTCTCTGGCGTGGCAGAGGGAGACCGCATCGTCACTGATGGGATTAATCATCTCCGCCCCGGCAGTAAAGTTACCATCGCCGCTGGCCCGGCTGACACAACAACCACACACCCTTAATACTCCGTTTGAGCTTGTGAGCCTGTGAATCCTTCTCGTCTCTTTATCGAACGCCCCGTTGCGACCAGCTTGCTGATGCTGGGCATTATGCTGGCTGGGTTATTAGGGTATCATTTCCTCCCCCTCTCCGCTTTGCCAGAGGTCGAATACCCTACCATCACCGTTTCGACCTTCTACCCCGGTGCCAGCCCTGATGTAATGAGTACCTCTGTCACAGCCCCGCTAGAGACACAATTAGGGCAGATGGCTGGGTTAGACCAAATGACCTCCCAATCCTCTGGGGGGGCCTCTGTCATCACACTGCGCTTCGGCTTAGACATGAAGATGGATATTGCCGAGCAAGAAGTGCAAGCCGCCATCAATAATGCTGGCTCTCTCCTGCCTAATGACCTTCCCGCCCCGCCGATTTACGCCAAGGTCAACCCCGCTGATACACCCATCATGACGCTCGGCATCACCTCCCGCACCTTGCCGCTGCCGGAGGTGGAAGATTACGTCAACACACGCTTAGAGCAAAAGATAAGCCAAATCTCCGGTGTGGGGTTGGTGACCCTCTCCGGGGGGAACCGCAAGGCTTATCGCATACAAATCAACATCCCTAAGCTTACCTCATACGGCATCGCGCTAGATACTGTCCGCACCATCATCGGCACGGTGAATGTCAACTCCCCTACAGGGACGTTCGATGGCCCCCATCATGCGACCTCACTCCGCATTGATGGGCAAATACAATCCGTCGAACAACTTATGAATCAGGTCATTGCGTATCAAAATAACGGGCCTATCCGTTTGCGGGATGTTGGGCGCGTTGTGGAGGGGGCCGAAAATAACCAGCTTGCGGCATGGGCCAATAAAACCCCAGCTCTTATCCTCAATATTCAACGCCAGCCCGGCGCGAATGTGATTGCCGTGGCTGATAATGTGCGCGCCATCCTCCCCCGCTTACAGCAAGACCTCCCACCGGGGATTGATATTGTCCCCTTAACAGACCGTACCACCACCATCCGCGCCTCTGTTCATGATGTTGGGCTAGAGCTTATCTTGGCGATGCTACTCGTTGTGGGGGTGATTTTTGTCTTTCTTTGCAATATCCCTGCGACCATCATCCCCGGCCTTTCTGTCCCTCTCTCGCTAATTGGGACACTCTCGGCAATGTATTTGCTGGGCTTCTCGCTGGATAATCTCTCCCTTATGTCCCTTACCATTGCCTCCGGCTTTGTGGTGGATGATGCCATTGTGGTGATTGAAAATATCTCCCGCTTTGTAGAAGCAGGCGAGGACCGTTATACAGCCGCCCTTAAAGGGGCCAAAGAGATTGGCTTTACCATCATCTCACTCACAGTCTCACTAATTGCTGTGCTTATCCCGCTGCTTTTTATGAGCGATGTGGTGGGGCGTCTCTTCCGTGAATTCGCGATGACCTTGGCCATCACTATCTCCCTCTCGGCTCTTATCTCCATCACCCTTGTCCCGATGATGTGCGCACGGATGCTGAGTGAACGCCACAAACCCAACAGCACGCCACAGGAGAGAGTACATTGGCTCACACGCTTTGCCGACTTCATGCAGGAGATGATGGACTGGCTCATCGCCCGGTATGATCGCGGCTTAGCGATTGTCTTTCGCCACCAACCATTAACCCTCATTGTCGCCGCAGCGAGTATTCTCATGACCGGTCTGCTCGCATGGGGCATACCGAAAGGCTTTTTCCCCTCCCAAGATAGCGGTGTCATACAGGGGATTTCCGTCATGCCGGCTAATATATCTTTTGAGGGCATGAAAACACGGCAAGCTGAACTCGGACGGCTCATCCTCCAAGACCCTGATGTGGTAAGCCTCTCCTCCTTTATCGGGATTGATGGGCAAAATATGACCCTCAATTCCGGCCGGTTTCTCATTAATCTAAAGCCTAAAGACGAACGCAACAGCTCCCTTGATGCCATACAAGCCCGGCTTAATGCCGCAGCACGCACCCTCCCCGGCACGCATCTTTACACCCAGCCCGTCCAAGACCTCTCGCTGGAGACATCCGTCTCAGCCATGCAATATCAATTCATGCTTGAAACACCCGATTATGACGATTTCTCCCTCTGGGTGCCGCGCTTTCTTGATGCCCTCAAGCATGAGCCTTCCCTCAATGATGTGACCTCCGACCTCCAAGCGGATGGTCTAACGGCTATGCTTACGCTGGACCGTACCAATGGGGCGCGTTATTCCATCACCCCGCAGACGGTCGATAATTTGCTTTATGATAGCTTTGGCCAACGGCAAGTTTCCACCATCTACACACAATCCAACCAATATCGTGTCATTTTAGAGGCTGACCCACGCTTCCAACAGAGCCAAAAAAGCCTCTCAGAACTTTATCTACCGGGTATCGCCTCCGAGGCGGGGAGCAGCACAAGCGGGCCAACACGCCAGCCGACCTCAGGGTTAGTACCGCTCTTGCAAGTCACCAGCCTAAGCCGGCTGACCTCGCCTTTGCTCATCACGCATTATGGGCAATTCCCCGCCACGACAATTTCTTTCAATCTCGCGCCACATCATGCGCTGGGGGAGGCCACAACCGCCATTGAGCATATCCGCCAGAAGATTGGCCTCCCCGGCACCTTCCAAACCGCCTTTCAAGGCACGGCTGCTGCCTTTAAAAATGCACTGGGCAATGAGCTCGGCCTCGTCATCGCTGCGATTGTAGCGGTCTATATCGTGCTAGGCGTGCTGTATGAGAGCTTCATTCACCCTATCACCATTCTCTCTACCCTCCCCTCCGCTGCGATTGGGGCGTTCCTAGGGCTTTATGGCTTTGGGATGCCCCTGGATATTATGGGCATTATCGGCATTGTGCTGCTCATCGGCATCGTCAAGAAAAACGCGATTATGATGATCGACTTCGCCCTCCAAGCGGAGCGACAAGATAATCTCCCCCCCCTTGAGGCCATACGCCAAGCCGCTTTGCTCCGCTTCCGCCCGATTTTGATGACAACACTCGCCGCCCTTTTTGGGGCACTCCCCCTCCTCCTCAGCAGTGGCACAGGGGCAGAATTACGCCGCCCGCTAGGCGTGACGATTGTCTTTGGGTTGATGCTCTCCCAGCTTCTAACGCTCTTTACAACGCCAGTGATCTACCTCTTCATGAACGCTTGTAGCTTGAAGGTGCGGGAGGTTATCCAAAAACACCTCCATAAATCTGAACAACCTGCACAAACACCGTGAGTTTTATTCGCCTCTTTGTCAGCCGCCCCGTCGGCACGCTCCTAATGACGCTGGCGATGGTTCTTGCGGGCTGCCTTGGCTATCATTATCTCCCCGTCTCGGACTTACCCGATGTCGATTACCCTGTGGTGATGGTGATTGCCAACCAACCTGGCGGCTCCCCGTCTGAAATTGCTAGCACCATCGCCGAGCCTTTAGAGCGTCATTTAGGGGCCATTGCGGGGGTGCGGGAAATGACCTCCCAATCCACCGTTAATCAAACCCGCATCCTCCTCCAATTTGACCTCTCACGCGATATTAACGGGGCCGCGCGCGATGTCCAATCAGCCCTCCGCGCTGCACGGCAAGACTTGCCTACAACCCTCCGCAGCGACCCTAGCTATATGAAGGCAAACGCGAATGGGCCGCCTATCATGGTCCTTACGCTCACTTCCTCAACCCGTACCCCTCAACAGCTTTATGATTTCGCCAATAACATCGTCCTCCCCGGCCTGAGCCAAGTAAAAGGGGTCGGCAATGTCGATATTCGCGGCAGTGCGCTACCCGCTGTCCGTGTGGAGGTTAATCCGTTACGGCTCTTCCGCTATGGGATTGGGTTTGAGGATATTCGCGCTGCTCTAACCTCTGCTAACGCCCATACGCCCAAAGGCTTTATCGAGAACCATAATCAGCGTTTCATCCTCGCTACGAATGACCAAGCTACACAAGCAAGTGCCTATCGTTCCCTCATCATCGCCTATCGCAATAACCAACCTGTCCGCCTCTCCGATGTCGCTGATGTCGTTGATAGTGCGGAAGACCTCCGCCAAGCAGGTTATGTGAATGGTCAGCCAGATATTATCTGCACCGTTTATCCCCAAAGTGGGGCTAACATCATCCAAACGACCGATGGGCTAAAAGCACGTTTGCCACTCCTGCGCACAGCTTTGCCGGGTAATACACGTTTGGACCTCCAGCTTGACCGCTCTATCACCATTCGCGCCTCACTGGCTGATACACAACGGACCCTCATCCTCGCTGTAGGGTTAGTGGTTCTGGTCGTTCTTTTCTTCCTACGCGATGGGGTGGCTGTCCTCATCCCTGCGCTTGTCGTCCCCGCTTCCATCATCACCACATTCGCCTTTATGAAACTGCTAGGCTATCAGCTTGATATTATGTCGCTGATGGCCCTCACCATCGTCACAGGCTTTGTTGTGGATGATGCCATTGTGGTGTTGGAGAACATCACACGCCATCAGGAAATGGGAAAATCTGCCTATAAAGCGGCCATAGACGGCACGGGGGAGGTCGTCTTTACTGTCATGTCCATCACCTTATCGCTGATTGTCGTTTTTCTCCCCATCTTGCTGATGGAAGGGGTCTCTGGCCTTTTCTTTCATGAATTTGCCATGACAATCATCATCGCGCTTTGTGTCTCGATGGTGTTATCCCTAACCTTAGCCCCCATGCTCAGTGCCCAGCTTCTCGCTCTGCAAGAGCATAAACAGGCGCGCACCTCCACAGGGATAATCCACACCAGCCTAAAATGGTGTAGCCATAAGCTGGATTATGGCTTCCAACGCCTCACCGTAGGCTATATGCGCTCGCTCTACGCTGTGATGGCCCATCCAAAACTCGTCCTCCTCTCCCTACCGCTCAGCCTCCTTCTCGCCGGTTGGCTCTTCACCTCCCTGCCCAAGGAGCTCTTCCCCCAGCAGGACCAGAGTATGATTATGGGGCGGCTTGTGGCAGACCAGGATATTTCCTTCCATGCGTTGCAGGCCCTCACCATTAAGGCCGAAAAACGCCTCGCCCAAGACCCTGATGTCATCAGTGCGATTGGGGGGTTAGGCAAACGCTCCTCTAATTCGGTCAATATGTTCATCACCCTCAAGCCGAAGGGAGAACGCAAGGATGATATCTCTGTCACGATTAATCGCTTGAACCATCTTTTTTCTCACCAAGCCGGGCTATCCCTCCGCCTCCGCCTACCGAGCCTCATCGGCGGGGGCGCGCGCTCAACTGATGGGGCGTATCAATATAGCTTACAGGGCAACTCTGCCGAGGAGCTTTACCAATGGACCCCACGCGTAGTTGAAGCCCTCTCACACTTGCCTATGCTCACTGATGTAACCTCTGATATGGAGCAAGGCGGCCGTGGCATCACCCTCGCCCTCACACGCGATGTAGAAGCCCGCTATAACATTACCCCGCAGCTCGCCAGCAACGCGCTTTATGACGCTTTTGGACAACGCGCAGCCTCTGTGATTTATGAGCCATTAAATCAATATCGCGTCATTATGGAGGCCGCACCCATCTTCTGGTCCGACCCGCACTTCCTCACACAAATGCGTGTGAGTGTAACAGGCGGTACAGCCAACGGGGCTTATGCCACCAATAATATCCGTGTCCGTGCGCATGACACCTCCAGCGCATCACTCTCCGAAGGGCAGCTCTCTTATCTAAACTCTGTCGCTAATGCCCTTGCAGGGGGTAAGTCCGCCTCTAATGGCTCTGCCGTTACAACTCGCAGTGAGACTATGGTCCCCCTCCCTTTGCTTGGCCCCTTAAAACAGGTCAATGACCCCCTCGCGGTTAATCATCAAGGCCAGTTTGTCGCGACAACTCTATCCTTCAACCTCGCCCCCGGTGCTGCTTTAGGGGACGCCATTACCGCGATTAACCAAGCCATGGTGCAACTCCATCTCCCGCGCGAGATTCAAGGTGGCTTTGCTGGCAATGCAGCCAGTTTGCAAAAATCTGTAAGCCGGGAGCCGCTCCTAATTCTCGCCGCGTTAATAGCCGTTTATGTCGTCCTCGGTATTTTATATGAAAGCTTAGTCCACCCGCTAACAATCCTCTCCACCCTGCCTTCAGCCGGCGTAGGGGCCTTGCTGGCTGTCACCCTCTTTGGCCAGCCTTTCTCCCTCCTCACCCTCATCGGTGTTATTTTGCTCATCGGCATTGTGAAAAAGAACGCCATTATGCTGATCGACTTTGCCATCCAAGCCCGCCAGCATGGCAAATCCGCACAAGAAGCCATCATGACCGCAAGCCGGCTACGCTTCCGCCCTATTTTGATGACAACCTTCGCCGCTGCCTTCGGGGCGGTCCCATTACTCATCGGCGGGGATTATGGGAGTGAGATGCGCAAACCGCTCGGCCTCTCTATTCTTGGTGGCCTCTGCCTAAGCCAACTCCTGACCCTATACACCACCCCCGTAGTTTATCTCTCCCTAGATAGACTAAGCCAGCACATGCGCTCTTGGATGCCTCGCCATCCCCCCACGGCAGACTAACACGCGATGATACATCCGTAGATTTTACAATTCTAAAAAAGTAATAACTACCTTTGCGAAAGCTTCAGCTGATATAGCATGCCTTAATATAGTGCTGCTTTTGGTCATAATGCGGATCGTCATGCTTATTCCCTCTCGTCTCTTTTATAAAATTACCGCCCTAACAATAGGGGGCGGCCTCGCTCTAAGTGGGTGCATGGTCGGGCCGAATTATAAAAAACCACAAGCAATTATCTCGCCCCGTTTTAAAGAAGCGCCCCCGCCTGCCGGGTGGGCAAAGGCTAACCCTTACCTCAGCACCTTACCCAAAGGCGATTGGTGGCAGGTATTTAACGACCCCACCTTAAATAAATTAGAAGAAGAGGTTAGCCTCTCTAACCAAAGCTTAAAGCAATATGAGGCGCAGTATCGCAAAGCCCGTGCGATGATTGATTCCGTTCGCGCTAGCCTCTTCCCTACCCTTAACGGCAAGTTCAGCTTTAATCGCAATTCTAGCGGAGGACGCACCACAAGCGGCCTCGCCGATAGCCCCCACACCTTCGTCACAACAACGAACACATGGGTCACCGGCCCAAGTGCGAGTTGGACCATTGACGTATGGGGCATGATTCGTCGGCAAATCCAACAGCAGGTCACCTCAACGCAAGCGAATGCAGCCTTACTGGCTAATATGCGTCTCTCTTACGAGCTGGAGCTCGCTAATGACTATATGGACCTCCGCTATCAGGATAGTCTGATTGATCTCTACAGCCGTAATGTCCATCTCTATCAACATAACTTAGAGATCCTGACCAATCAGCTAGCCGCTGGTGTAGCTGACCCAACAAGTGTTTACCAAGCACGCTATCAATTAGAATCCACCCAAGCCAATCTCGCAGGTGCCCGTGTGACGCGTGCGCAATATGAGCACGCTATTGCTGTCTTAACAGGCCACCCCCCGCCGAGGTGACGATTCCCCACGCACCTCTACCCTTTACATTACCAACAATTCCGCCCTTTTTACCCTCTGACCTCCTCCAAAGGCGGCCCGACATTGCCCAAGCTGAACGGGAAATGGAAAGCTATAATGCTGAAATCGGCTATGAGATTGGAGCCTTCTTCCCACAGATCACCCTGTCCGCCAGCTATGGCTATAGCGGTAATCCACTCCAACATCTCATCCAGCTTGCCACCCGCACATGGTCCCTTGGCGCTGCAGCTAATGAAACACTCTTTGAAGGCGGGGCACGCTCCGCTGCTGTGCGAGAAGCCGAAGCCGATTATGACGGTGCCGTAGCGAATTACCGCCAAGTCGTACTAAAAGCCCTGCAAGATACCGAAGACCAGCTTTCAAACCTGCATTATCTGAGCGAGCAGATGACCTTCCAAGAACAAGCCCTCAATAGCGCACAACAAGCCGTCACTGTCTCCATGAACGAATATCTTGCTGGGACGCAGATCTACACCACCGTCATCACCGCCCAACAAACAGCCCTGCAATATGAGGAAATGAGGCTACAAATCCAGCAACAGCGTGTCACCAGCACAATCCGTCTGATCACCGACCTCGGCGGTGGATGGAATACCAATAAACTTCCCACCAAAGACTCCTTGCAGACAGATAACCCCTTCCTCCCTAGCTTTATTCAAAAAGATAAAAACTAAACAAAAGGCGTTCCCCTTATTGAGGAACGCCTTTTTAATAATCCAGCCTTATCCCGTTTAGGAACAGCTGCCTTTACGACAGGCCGCCCCCTTCTTTCGCCCGAAAAGCAGCCCCACAATAAAGGCCAACCCCGTCCATCCCCAAGGATGGTCCATCACGAGGTCCTCCATCACATCCTTCACAAGCCCCAGAATAGAGTGGCATGTATTTATCAGATCAGAACTCATGGCTACACCTGCTTTTCTATCGGGTTGCGCTTAACCCACGAAAAAAGGCCGATGCCCCAAAGCACCGACCTTTCCTTTATTCTCCTATTGGAGAAAAAGCTCAAGCAGCTTCCTGATTTTCTTTCTGCTCCGGCCCGCTATCTTTGCCTTTTTCAGCAACATCACGGTCGACCAGTTCAATCACAGCCATATCGGCATTATCACCATAACGCACACCAGCCTTCAGCACGCGGCTATAGCCGCCAGCACGGTTTGCGTAACGCTGTCCTAAAACAGAGAATAATTTGCTCACGATGGCATCATCACGCAATTGGGCAAATGCCTGACGGCGTGCATGAAGCGTACCGCGCTTACCCAAGGTGATCAGCTTCTCAACAACCGGGCGCAGCTCCTTAGCCTTTGGTAAGGTTGTGGAGATTTGCTCATGTTTAATGAGTGCAACAGCCATATTACGGAACATAGCTGCGCGATGAGTGGAGGTGACGCCAAGTTTACGTCCGCTCAGATTATGACGCATTTTCTTTCCCTAATCCTTTGCCCGAACTTCCCAGCCGGGGCTTTCTAGAAGGTCTCATCAAGACGCCGGGCCAGATCCTCAATGCTTTCTGGCGGCCAAGCAGGGACATTCATCCCCAGCGAGAGGCCCATGCCCGTTAGCACCTCTTTGATCTCATTCAGCGACTTACGACCGAAATTCGGAGTCCGCAACATTTCCTGCTCGCTCTTCTGCACGAGATCGCCAATATAAACAATATTGTCGTTCTTCAGGCAGTTTGCACTACGCACGGAAAGCTCAAGCTCATCCACTTTCCGAAGAAGGTGACGGCTAAAGGGCAGATCATCCTGCGGCTCTTCATTCTGCACCGGACGCGGCTCATCAAAATTGATGAAGAGCTGAAGCTGATCCTGCATGATACGCGCCGCCAATGCCAAAGCATCTTCCGGCGTAACCACCCCATTGGTCTCAATGCTCAACAGCAATTTATCATAGTCGGTGACCTGCCCAACACGCGTTGGCTCTACCTTATAAGAGACGCGTTGCACTGGGGAATAAATCGCATCAATGGGGATCAAACCAATTGGCGCATCATCAGGACGATTCGCGGAGGCGGGGACATAGCCCTTCCCCATATTCACCGTGAATTCCATCCCAAACTTCACATCATCATCAAGCGTGCAGATCACCAGATCTGGGTTCATGATCTCGATATCATGGCCCGTCTGAATTTGCCCTGCCGTCACTTCCCCCGGCCCAGTTGCCGTGAGAACCATACGCTTTGGTCCCTCACCATGCATCCGCAAAGCAAGTTGCTTCACATTCAACACGATGTCGGTTACGTCCTCGCGCACACCCGCTACGGACGAAAATTCATGCAGAACCCCATCAATCTGGATGGCTGTAACAGCAGCACCCTGAAGCGATGAAAGAAGAATACGGCGCAGAGCATTCCCGACTGTTAAACCAAAGCCACGCTCAAGTGGCTCAGCAACAATGGTTGCCATGCGGGAAGGAACCGGGCCGGGCTCGACCTCAAGCTTCTCCGGTTTGATGAGAGACTGCCAGTTTTTCTGGAGAACCAAGATCATGGCCTTTCAAACAACGAAGCCCGCCTTTCTGGCGGTGCCAGGCCCGCACATGTCGTGCGGTACGAACTTACCAAGGCCGAGCTGGCTGCACCATCCAATCGTGACAACCAACCCAACCAAATTAAATGTCCGCCTTAAACGCGACGACGCTTGCGCGGACGACAACCGTTATGTGGCACTGGTGTCATGTCACGAATAGACGTGATTGTAAAACCAACAGCCTGCAAAGCACGTAAAGCACTCTCACGCCCTGAACCTGGACCAGAGACCTCAATCTCCAGCGTTTCCATCCCATGCTCACGCGCTTTACGCCCAGCATCCTCAGCAGCAACCTGTGCCGCATAAGGTGTGGATTTACGAGACCCCTTAAAACCCTGAGCCCCAGAAGAAGACCACGCAATCGCATTACCTTGGGCATCAGCAATCGTGATCATTGTGTTGTTAAAGGTCGAAAGAACATGCGCAACACCAGAGATGATGTTTTTACGCTCCTTCTTACGAATACGCGGTGCGGCAGCCTTGGCCATAATATGCTCGTCCTACTAAATCTGCAAAAGCGTCACAGAAAACGCGTCGTTTAGCGCGTTGCCTTCTTCTTACCAGCAATGGCAACAGCCTTGCCCTTACGGGTGCGCGCATTTGTATGCGTACGCTGCCCACGAACCGGCAGACCACGGCGATGACGCAGACCACGATAGCAGCCAAGGTCCATCAGACGTTTGATATTCATCGCCGTTTCACGACGAAGATCACCCTCTACACGGTACTCGCTGTCGATCAGATCACGAATCTTCGTGACTTCATCGTCAGAAAGCTCATTCACGCGCTTAGCATCATCAATACCGAGCTTTGCACAGATAGCCTGTGCGCTCGATGGACCAATGCCATAAACATAGCGCAGACCGATGACCACCCGTTTGTTGGTCGGAATGTTTACGCCGGCAATACGTGCCACGCCAATTCTCCCATCCACACGGCTTATAGCCGCGTTGCCAAAAATCTTTGTCTGACCGGACCATGGCCGCTCACCGGCATCAGTCCTTACGAACGATTCCAACCCCAAATGAGGCCCGGCACGTTCAACTTATGCTGGGCGAATATACTGCCCTGCCAGACAAGTCAAACAATAAAGATCACTTTTTCGTGATCAGCTCACTCCTCAAGACGATCTCTGATCAAGAATAGCGTCAATCGCCTTCCCTACAGCTTCAACATCTTGCATCCCATCAACGCGCTTCAAACGACCATTTTGCTCATAATACGGCAAAATAGGAGCTGTTTGCTTCCGATACGTCTCTAAGCGTGCATGAATGACCTCTGGATGGTCATCCGCCCGCCGCGAACCATCATCATGCTGACGTTCACAAAGACGCTTCACTAAAGCCTCCTCGTTTACCTCCAACAGAATCACGGCATCAATTTTTAGATTCCGTTTCTTCAACATAGAATCCAAAATCTCAGCCTGCGTCTCCGTGCGAGGGAAGCCATCTAAAATGACCCCCTTCACACAATCGGGCTGCTCAATACGATTCTCAATCATCTGGACTATAATGGGATCCGGCACAAAATGTCCCTTATCCATTAGCCCTTTAACTTCCAAACCAATCGGCGATTGCGCTTTAACCTCGGCACGCAACATATCCCCTGTGGAAATTTGCTTCATGCCACGGCGGGCCTCAAGACGCTTTGCTTGCGTCCCCTTCCCAGCACCTGGTGGGCCCAGAAGAATAATATTCATCCCTACCTCCGTCTTTCCCGACCGACGCGCCCGCGTACACGGCTACCACGCTCACGTTGTTTACGGATTAACCCCTGATATTGATGCGCCACCAGATGAGATTGTACCTGTGTAACCGTATCAATCGTAACAGAGACAATGATGATCAAGCTCGTCCCACCAAAGTAAAACGGCACATTATATTTATTGATCAAGAACTGCGGCAAAAGACAGACCAGCACCATGTATCCGGCACCAATACTCGTCAAACGCGACAAAATACGGTCAAAATAACGCGCCGTATTCGCCCCTGGACGAATACCCGGTACAAACCCGCCCTGCTTTCTAAGGTTGTCAGCTGTTTCTTCAGGATTAAATGTTACAGCCGCATAGAAATAGGAAAAGAAAATGATCATAAAGGCATAAAAAGCCATATAAAGTGGCTGCCCTTGAGAGAGCCACTGCCCAATACGCCCTAACACACCGCCATTATTGTGCATAAAGCCCGACAAAGTCGCCGGCACAAGCAAAACTGATGAAGCAAAAATGGGAGGAATCACACCCGCTGTGTTCACCTTAAGCGGCATATGTGTGGAATCACCACCATAAATCCGATTCCCCACCTGTCGCTTGGGATACTGGATAACAATACGCCGCTGCGCTTGCTCCATAAACACAATAAAGGCAATCACAACCAATGCTAAAATAAGAAAGACCACCACAAAAAGAGGTGACAAAGCGCCCGTTCTTCCTAGCTCGAACAACGTGCTAAGCGCATGCGGTAAATTAGCCACGATACCAGAGAAAATAATGAGAGAAATCCCATTCCCAATCCCACGCGACGTAATTTGCTCGCCCAACCACATAAGGAAGAGCGTCCCTGTTACCAACATAACAACATAAGAAACTAAGAAGGTCGGCCCAGGAGAAATGACTGCGCCTAATCCCGTCTTCGTATGCATGCTACTCAACCCCATAGCAAACCCATAGGCTTGGACTACGGCGATTAAGACCGTTAGATAACGTGTATATTGGTTAAGCTTTTTACGTCCTGTTTCACCCTCTTTCTTTAATGCCTCCATGGAAGGCAATGCTGTAGAAAGCAACTGAATGATAATAGACGCACTAATATAGGGCATGATGTTTAGAGCAAACAGCGTCATACGCCCCAAAGCACCACCTGTAAACATGTCAAACATGCCCAAGATACCGCCTTGGTGCTCTGCCACAAGTTGCCCCAAAACAGAAGCATCAATCCCCGGCACTGGAATAAAAGTGCCTAATCGATACACAATCAACGCACCAAGCGTAAACCAGATCCGCTTTTTCAGCTCTGTCGCTTTAGAAAAAGCACTCATATTCAGGTTACCGGCCAACTGTTCTGCTGCTGAAGCCATCTCCCTGTCCTTTCATGAAAACAGCGTCACCGCACATTGTACGGGACGCTGTTCACTCGTTCACTGTCGTCCCAGCAAGCCGGGCAGGAGAACTCAAGCCTCAGCCTGAACGTCCTTCTTAACGGTCAGAACCTTCACAGAGCCACCGGCCTTCTCCACCGCAGCCACAGCCGCTGCAGAAGCACCAGAGACCTCAAAGTTCACACCCTGAGACAACTCACCCTTAGCCAAAAGACGCACACCAGCGACTTTACGACTACCGATGAGCCCCGCCTGACGCAGCACGTCCTCAGTAATAGGCGCACCAGCGGAAAGCTTACCAGCTTCCAGAGCTTTGCTGACAGCACCAAGATTAACCGCCGCATATTCCTTACGGAAAATATTGACGAAGCCACGCTTCGGCATACGACGATAAATCGGTAGCTGACCACCCTCAAAGCCATTAATCGCTACGCCGGAACGTGCTTTCTGACCCTTATGGCCCTTACCGGACGTCTTGCCTTTACCAGAGCCGATACCACGCCCAAGACGTTTTTTACGGTAGCGAGCCCCAGCGTTATCACGCAATTCATTCAGGTTCATATCAAGCCTCCACCTTTACCAGATGGGACACCTTGCGGATCATCCCGCGGATGGAGGGGGTATCCTCCAACTCACGGCTGGAACCGATACCACGAAGGCCCAGCCCCCTTACCGTTTCCGCCTGACCCGGCTTGGAGCCGATCACAGAAGCGATCTGCGTCACCCGGATGGTCTTACCTTTTGCCTTAGACATTAGCAGCCTCCGTCTCCGACTGCTCACGACGGCCAAACAGCTCGAATGTCTTCTTACCACGACGTGCCGCAACCTGACGCGGGCTACTTGCACGCTCTAGGGCGTCAAATGCAGCCTTAATCATGTTGTGCGGGTTCCGTGTCCCTAGGCTTTTCGCGACAACATCGCTTACACCCAAGCTCTCAAAGACAGCACGAATTGGCCCACCAGCGATGATCCCCGTACCTGCCTCAGCAGCACGCACAACAACCTCGCCAGCCCCAAAACGCCCCACCGCATCATGATGCAGCGTACGGCCTTCCTTCATCGGAACGCGAATCATGTTACGGCGTGCACGCTCTGTCGCCTTACGAATGGCCTCAGGCACCTCACGGGCTTTACCCGCACCATACCCAACACGCCCTTTCTGATCGCCAACAACAACCAGAGCAGCAAAGGCAAAACGCCGACCGCCTTTAACAACTTTTGCAACGCGATTAATGGTTACGAGCTTATCAACAAGCTCATCACCCTGCTCACGCTCACGACCACCACGGCCGCCTTCTCTTGGCTCACGTGCCATGTGTGATCCTCCTTAGAAAGACAGCCCGCCCTCACGGGCAGCCTCTGCCAGGGCTTTCACCCGGCCATGATAGAGATAGGAGCCACGGTCGAACACAACCTCTTTGACCCCAGCCTTAACAGCGCGCTCTGCAACCAGCTTACCAATGACGGAAGCAGCTGCGATATTCGCACCGGTTTTACCGGCTTCACGAACAGCTTTCTCAAGCGTAGACGCACTGGCCAGTGTAACCCCACGCGCATCATCAATGACTTGAACGTGGATATTCTTGCTAGAACGGAAGACCGACAAACGCGGCCGGCCGCCGCTCTTGCGACGAAGCTGGAAACGCAACCGCTTGCGGCGACGCTCCTGCAATCCTTGCAGCGATGCCATTACTTCTTCTTACCTTCTTTCTGACGCAGAACTTCGGTCTCATAACGAACACCCTTGCCCTTATAAGGCTCAGGCTTACGGAAGCTGCGGATATCCAAAGCTACCTGACCAACGCGCTGCTTGTCGTTACCCTCAACCAAAATGGCTGTCGGACGCGGTGTTGTGATCTTCACATCAGATGGGATCGGATAGACCACATCATGTGAGAAACCGAGATTCATCACCAGATTGGAACCCTGAACAGCAGCACGGAAACCCGTTCCCTGAATCTCAAGCCCTTTCTGGAAACCTTCGGAAACACCCTTCACCATGTTTGCAAACACAGCGCGAGATGTCCCCCACATCGTCCAACTCCGCGGGGTACGACCCCCTAGAGGAGAGACAGTGATCTTACCATCCGCAATCTTCACATCAACGAATGAAGATACCGGCACACTCAGCTCACCACGCTTGCCCTTGACGCAAAACATGCCGTCCTTGACAACCGCCTCAACCCCGGCGGGGAGCTCAATAGGATATTTACCTACGCGAGACATATTCCCTCCTTAGAAGACGCGGCAGAGGACCTCGCCACCAACATTGGCAGCACGAGCCTCAACGTCTGAAAGAACGCCACGCGGGGTGGAAAGGATAGAAACACCCAAACCAGCATAAACGCGGGGCAACTCTTTGATCTTGGAATATACGCGACGCCCCGGGCGGGAAACACGGTGAATCTCACGAATCACAGGCTGGCCATCGCTATATTTCAACTCAATACGGAACTGAGAGATACCCTTACGGACCTCCTCAGTTGTGTAACCGCGAATATATCCTTCGCGCTTTAACGCCTCAAGCACGCTAGCGCGCAGTTTAGAGGCCGGAGCAACGCAAGCAGCATGGCGGGCACGCTGAGCGTTACGGACCCGGGTGAGCATATCACCCAATGGATCAGACATAGACATTCAGACTACCCTTTTACCAGCTGGACTTAACCATGCCGGGGATTTGCCCCGTAGACGCCAAGTCACGCAGTGCAATACGGCACAGCTCAAACTTACGGTAATTCCCACGGGAGCGACCAGTAAGCTTACAACGCAAACGCACGCGAGTTTGAGAGCCATTGCGCGGCAATTTAGCCAGCTTCAGTGTTGCTTCGAAACGCTCTTCCATAGAAAGAGAGCGATTCTTAATCGTATTTTTAAGAGCGGTCCGTTTTTCACGATCACGCTGCGCCATCGCAGCACGACGATTATTACGGTTCACCGCAGAGATTTTCGCCATCTCGAATCTTCTCCCGGAACCTGTCGGGCCTATCCCGACGGTTTTCCAATCAACGGAACTGTAGCGGAAACTTCCCCCTCATGTGAAGGGGGAAAATCTCCTTTCCGCGATTGACACGAAAAAATGTCGCTTAGGACACAAACGGCAGATCAAATGCCTTTAAAAGAGCTTTCGCTTCTTCATCCGTTTTTGCCGTCGTCACAAAGATAATATCCATCCCACGGATGTCATCAACTTTGTCATAATCAATTTCCGGGAATACAATCTGCTCTTTCAGACCCATGGCAAAATTACCACGGCCATCAAAGCCTTTATTCGCCGGAAGACCACGGAAGTCACGGATACGCGGCATAGCGATCGTCACCAAACGATCCAAAAACTCGTACATACGAGCCTTACGCAACGTCACCTTACATCCGATCGGCAATCCTTCACGAATGCGGAACCCCGCAACAGCCTTACGCGCTACCGTCTTAACAGGCTTCTGACCAGAGATCAAAGCCATTTCCTCAACAGCGGCATCAAGCTTCTTTTGGTCAGCAGCGGCTTCACCGACACCCATATTCAAGACAATTTTCTCGAGCTTGGGGATCTGCATGTCGCTTTTATATCCGAACTGCTCACGCAACTTAGCACGGAGCTTGTTCTGATAATCTTGCTGCAAACGGGGCAGAACGGTACCTTTTTTATCGCTCATCGTTCGCTCCTCAGCCTTCGATCACTTCGCCGGTCACCTTAGCGACACGAACTTTGCGACCATCTTCCAGAACACGGAAACCAACGCGTGTTGGTTTACCACTTTTCGGGTCGATCAGCTTCAGATTGGAGAGATGAACAGGCATCTCACGCTCAACAATACCGCCACCTTCGCCCATACGGTTCGGCTTTGTATGACGTTTTGCAATAGCAACGCCACGCACAACAGCCTTCTCAACCTTTGGCAGGACAGAAAGCACTTCCCCACGCGTACCACGGGAACGCCCCGTTAGCACAAGAACCTGATCGCCTTTTTTAATACGTGCAGCCATTACAACACCTCCGGAGCAAGGGAGATGATCTTCATGAACTTACGCGCACGCAGCTCACGAACAACTGGGCCAAAGATACGTGTACCAATCGGCTCTTGCTGCTTATTCAGCAACACAGCGGCATTCCGATCAAAGCGAATGGCAGAGCCATCAGCACGGCGCACCGGGTAAGATGTACGCACGATAACGGCCTGATGGACGTCACCTTTCTTCACCTTACCACGAGGAATCGCCTCTTTAACGGATACGACAATGATGTCGCCGACCGAGGCGGTCTTCCGCTTGGAGCCGCCCAGCACCTTGATGCACTGCACCCGACGCGCACCAGAATTATCAGCCACGTCTAGGTTGGTCTCGGGATGAATCATCTGTCTACCCCCTTATGCGCCGACAGAAGACGATGCAGCCTCAGCAACATCGACTCCATTGCGGGAAATGACCGTCCATGTCTTGCGCTTGGAAAGCGGTGCACATTCAACAATGCGTACCACATCACCAATCTTGCATGCGTTAGCATCATCATGCGCTGCATACTTTTTGGAACGGCGGATAAACTTTTTATAGAGCGGATGCATCACGCGACGATCAACAAGAACAGTTACCGTCTTGTCCATCTTATCGCTCGTCACCCGCCCTGTCAGGACGCGCCTTGGCATCGTCCGTCTCCTCTCAGGACTTTGCGGCGGACGTTTTTGCGCCCGCGCGGTTCTTCGACTGGTTCAGCAATGTTTTGATACGCGCGACAGCACGACGCACAATCTTAACACGGCTGCTATTCTCGGATTGGCCTGTGGCCGCAGCAAAACGCTGGTTGATCTGCTCACGCTTCAAATCCACGAGGAGAGTCTTCAACTCATCCTCGCTTTTAGCGCGCAGATCAGCAACCTTATAGGTCGTTTCAGCCATTCTCAAGCCTCCCCGATACGCTGAATGAACTTGGTCTTAATAGGCAACTTTGCAGCAGCCAAGCTAAGAGCCAAGCGAGCAACCTCCGGGGGCACCCCTTCGATCTCGAAAAGGATACGACCCGGTTTTACGCGGGCTGCCCAGTACTCGGGGTTACCTTTACCGGAACCCATACGCACTTCTGCCGGCTTTGTCGAGACCGGAGTGTCCGGAAAAATACGAATCCAGACACGCCCAGCACGCTTCATCGCACGAGTGATCGCACGACGAGACGCCTCAATCTGCCGAGCTGTGATACGCTCTGGCTCCAGAGCCTTCAGGCCATACGCACCGAAATTCAGCTGCGTACCACCCTTAGCTAAGCCATGAATACGGCCCTTATGAGCCTTACGAAACTTTGTCCGCTTTGGAGAAAGCATAATTTTCTATCCTCACTTCAAGCACCTCAGATAAAAGACGGGGTAATCCCCGCCCCTTAACGCTGGGGAGCCTGCTCCGCAGCACGACGGTCCTGAGCCATTGGGTCATGAGCCAGGATCTCACCTTTAAAGATCCAAACCTTCACCCCACAGGAACCGTAAGTGGTGTGCGCTGTAGAAGTTCCATAATCGATATCCGCACGCAATGTATGCAACGGAACACGACCCTCACGATACTGCTCATCACGAGCAATCTCAGCACCGCCAAGACGCCCACTACATGTGATGCGAATACCCTGAGCCCCCAGACGCATAGCGGACTGGATGGACCGCTTCATCGCACGACGGAACGCAACGCGACGCTCCAATTGCTGCGCAATGCTATCCGCCACTAATGTAGCATCAATCTCCGGCTTGCGGATCTCAACGATATTCAGCGCGACATCGGCCTTGGCCATACGACTAAGGGTTTTGCGCAGAGCATCAATGTCCTGCCCCTTCTTACCGATAATCACACCAGGACGCGCAGCATAAATCGTCACACGCGGTTTCTTCGCTGGACGCTCAATAACAACACGGGCAACGCCAGCACCAGAAAGCTTCTTGCGCAAGAAAGCACGTAGCTTCAAGTCCTCATGGAGGAGGCGGGCATAATCCCCACCTGCATACCAGCGGCTATCCCATGTACGATTGACACCGAGCCGCAGCCCGATCGGATTAACCTTATGTCCCATAGATCAGGCTGCCTTCTGCTCTTTGGAGTTCTTGCCAGCTTTAGGGGCCTCAACAGCCTCTGCGCGCTCAGCAACAACAATCTTCAGGTGACTGAAAAACTTCTCAACACGCGCAGACCGACCACGGCCACGAGCATGGAAGCGTTTCATCACGATCGACTTGCCAACCTCGGCAGTTTTCACCACCAGCTTATCAACATCAAGCTGGTGATTATTCTCTGCGTTAGCGACGGCACTCTCAAGAGCCTTCTTCACCTGCTGGGCGATACGGCGGCGTGAGAATGTCAACGCAGCAATAGCCTTATCAGCTGGCTGATTACGAATCGTCGCAGCAACCAAGTTCAATTTACGCGGGCTAACACGAATATTGCGGGCAACTGCCTGCGCCTCTGTATCAGCCAAGGTGCGGATGTGCTTAGGCTTACTCATGCTCAGCCTCGCTTCGATTTCTTATCGGAACCATGACCGGTATAAGTACGGGTCGGAGAAAACTCCCCAAACTTATGACCAACCATATGCTCCGTAACCTGCACAGGCAGGAACTTCTGACCATTATAGACGCCGAACGTCAGCCCGACAAACTGCGGCAGGATGGTGGAACGACGCGACCAAATCTTGATCACCTCGTTCCGGCCCGACGCACGAGCCTTTTCAGCCTTACCAAACAGATACCCGTCGACGAACGGGCCTTTCCAGACGGAACGTGCCATCTTCTATGCCCCTTTCTTACTTACCAGTTTTACGACGACGGATAATCAGGCTGTCCGTCTTCTTGTTGGTGCGTGTTTTATAGCCCTTTGTCGGCACACCCCAAGGTGTCACAGGGTGACGACCACCAGACGTACGCCCTTCACCACCACCATGCGGATGGTCAACAGGGTTCATAACCACACCACGGTTATGCGGACGACGACCCATCCAACGACGGCGACCAGCCTTACCGAAATGCTGGTTCATGTTGTCCGGATTAGACACAGCACCAACCGTTGCCATGCACTCACCGCGCACAATACGCAGCTCACCAGATTGCAACTTGATCTGCGCGTAACCAGCATCCTTACCGACCAGCTGAGCATAATTCCCAGCGGAACGGGCAAGCTTACCGCCAGCACCTGGCTTTAGCTCAATATTATGAATGATGGTCCCCACCGGCATAGACGCCAGCGGCATAGCGTTCCCTGGGCGCACATCAGCATGATGAGCTGCAATCACACGATCGCCAGCCTTCACGCGCTGAGGAGCCAGAATGTAAGCCAGCTCGCCATCTTCATAACGGATGAGTGCGATGAAGGCTGTACGGTTAGGGTCATATTCCAGACGCTCAACCGTCGCAGCAATATCAAACTTACGCCGCTTGAAATCAACATAACGATAAGACTGTTTATGCCCGCCACCACGGAAGCGCACAGTTGTACGCCCGTAATTATTGCGACCACCGGTCTTGTTTTTACCTTCCGTCAACTGCTTGACGGGCTTGCCTTTCCAAAGCTCGCTCCGGTCAATCAGCACGGTACCACGAGTGCTTGGTGTCGTGGGATTAAAGTGCTTCAGTGCCATAGTATATTACCCCGCGCGTCAACCAAGCTTCGCTGTAAGGTCGATTGATTGACCTTCAGCAAGCTGAACATACGCCTTCTTAACATCAGAACGGCGACCTGGACGACCCTTAACGCGCTTTATCTTACCCTTTTGGACCAAAGTGCTGACACCAGCAACCTTCACCTTAAAGAGTGTCTCAACAGCGACCTTAATCTGCGGCTTAGTAGCTTCCAAAGCAACTTTGAAAACCACCTGATTCTTCTCAGAAAGAAGTGTAGCCTTCTCCGTGATCAACGGCGCACGCAGAACATCGAACAAAGCCTCTTGAGACAGATTCGCTGCGGCCTTACGGGCATTCAAAACAGTTTTTGTTGTCATGCCAGACGCTCCTTGAGACCCTCAAGAGCAGCGTGGGTAATTACCAACACATCATGCTTGAGAATATCATAAACATTCGCCCCAACCGTGGGCAGAAGATCAATCTTCGGCAGGTTGGAAATTGCGCGTGCGAAAGGCTGATCAGCCACTTGATCAACAATCAAAGCAGAAGAGCAACCGAGAGCCTTCAGACGAACTGCCGCATCGCGTGTTTTCTCAACACCAGAGAGGTCCTTAAGGATAATCAACTTACCTTCAGACGCTTTCTGCGAAACAGCGGAACGCAAACCAAGGCGCCGCACCTTCTTGGGCAAATCAAAGCCATGATCGCGCACAACTGGCCCATGAACCACACCACCAGTACGGAACTGCGGTGCTCTCAAAGAGCCTTGACGAGCAGAGCCCGTCCCCTTTTGGCGATACGGCTTTTTTGTCGTACCAGAAACAGCACCCATGCCACGCGTTGCATGCGTCCCTGCACGACGCTTAGCGAGCTGCCAGTTCACAACACGGGCCATAATGTCCTTACGGGGGACAATCCCGAAGATCTCTTCCGGCAGTGCGACTTTGCCTGCACTCCCGTTATCGAGGGTTTTGATATCGTATTCCATATCCCTCACCCGGCGGCCTCAACGGTCGCAGCCGGATAGGGCGCGTCCGCATTACGGGCCTTCTTGATTGCATCGCGAACCAGAACAACACTGTTCTTGGCACCTGGGATAGCACCCCGCACCATAATCAGGTTGCGCTCCTCATCCACAGCAGCAATTTCGAGGTTTTGTGTTGTCACACGCTTGTCACCAAGGTGACCAGCCATCTTCTTGCCCTTAAAGACCTTACCAGGATCCTGACGTTGGCCTGTAGAGCCGTGAGAACGGTGACTAATAGACACACCGTGTGTGGCTTCCAACCCGGCAAAGTTGTGGCGTTTCATAACACCAGCAAAACCTTTACCCTTACTGCGGCCGGTAACATCCACCTTCTGCCCCACAACAAAATGAGCGGCGGAAAGCTTCGTCCCAGATTCCAACACGGCATCTTCTGCCACGCGGAACTCGACCAGCTTCTTTTTGGGTTCAACCTTCACACGGGCAAAGTGCCCACGGTTCGCTTTTGTGACGTGCTTTGTTTTTGCCGCACCCATACCAAGCTGGACAGCTGTATAGCCGTCACGCTCCTTTGTGCGGGCATCCACAACCTCGACATTATCAAGGTGCAGCACCGTCACCGGCACATGTGTGCCGTCTTCTTTAAAGAGCCGGGTCATCCCCAGCTTTTTTGCAATCAATCCGGTACGCATCGTCTGGACCTTAAAGTTTAATCTCGACATCAACGCCAGCGGCGAGGTCGAGCTTCATTAGGGCGTCCACGGTCTGCGGAGTCGGCTCGACAATATCGAGCAAGCGGCGATGTGTTCTCATTTCGAACTGTTCGCGACTTTTCTTATCCACATGCGGTGAACGATTCACAGTAAACCGGGCAATATGCGTCGGCAGAGGGATCGGCCCCCGTACTCGCGCACCCGTACGCTTCGCCGTATTTACAATCTCCTTCGTGCTGTTATCCAACACGCGATGATCATACGCTTTAAGGCGAATGCGGATGTTCTGGTCGTCCATGATTTCACTTCATCCTTACTAAACCGGATGTTGTCCTACTGCATTTCATTTAGAAATGGAACCCCGGCCGAAAGAAATTCGACCGGGGCACCATATTCCAAAAACAGTCAGACCTTAGGCGCTGATGGAGGCCACCACGCCGGCACCCACTGTACGGCCACCCTCGCGAATAGCGAAGCGGAGGCCTTCATCCATAGCGATCGGAGCAATCAGCTCGACATCCATGGTAGCGTTATCACCCGGCATCACCATCTCGGTGCCTTCCGGCAATGTAACAACGCCTGTTACGTCCGTTGTACGGAAGTAGAACTGCGGACGATAGTTGGTGAAGAACGGCGTGTGACGGCCACCCTCTTCCTTCGTCAGGATGTAAGCTTCAGCCTTGAACTTGCTGTGCGGGGTAATTGTACCCGGCTTAGCCAGAACCTGACCGCGCTCAACATCTTCACGCTTCGTACCACGGAGCAGCGCACCGATGTTATCACCAGCCTCACCACGATCCAGCAGCTTACGGAACATCTCAACGCCCGTAACTGTTGTCTTAGTGGTCGGACGAAGACCAACGATTTCGACCTCGTCACCAACATTGACTTCACCACGCTCGACACGGCCCGTCACAACGGTACCACGACCAGAGATGGAGAACACGTCTTCAATCGGCATCAAGAACGGACGATCAACCGGACGCTCAGGCTGCGGAATATAATCATCCACAGCTTTCATCAGAGCGCGGATAGCTTCCTTACCCTGAGCTGGATCACCATCTTCCAAAGTTGCCAAAGCGGAACCCTTCACGATGGGGATATCATCGCCAGGGAAGTCATAGGAGGACAGAAGCTCACGAACTTCCATCTCCACCAGCTCCAGAAGCTCTGGGTCGTCAACCTGGTCAACCTTGTTCAAGAAGACAACCAGAGCCGGCACACCGACCTGACGAGCCAAAAGGATGTGCTCGCGTGTCTGCGGCATTGGGCCGTCAGCAGCGGACACAACCAGGATAGCACCATCCATCTGCGCCGCACCGGTGATCATGTTCTTCACATAGTCAGCGTGGCCGGGGCAGTCCACGTGAGCATAGTGACGGTTATCCGTCTCATACTCAACGTGCGCTGTGGAAATCGTAATACCACGAGCGCGCTCTTCAGGAGCTTTGTCGATCTGATCATAAGCACTGAAGGTTGCACCACCGGTCTCAGCCAGTGTCTTTGTGATTGCAGCCGTCAGCGTGGTTTTACCATGGTCAACGTGACCAATCGTGCCGATGTTAACATGCGGCTTAGTACGCTCAAATTTAGCCTTTGCCATCGTCTCTCTCCAAAACCTTGACCCGGCAAGGGCCAAAGGTATGACTGAAACTTCATGCTGGCCACCCTGCAAGCAGATAGTGACCAGAAGCCTTAGCTGGTAAAATTACCAGCGATAATGACTGAATGCCTTATTGGCTTCAGCCATGCGGTGCGTGTCTTCCCGTTTCTTGACGGCTGCACCACGGTTATTCACCGCGTCCATCAACTCATTGGAAAGACGGTCCTGCATGGTGTTCTCACCACGCTTGCGCGACGCGTCAATCAACCAGCGAATAGCCAGAGCTTGACGACGTTCTGCACGAACCTCTACCGGAACCTGATAGGTCGCACCGCCAACACGACGAGAGCGGACCTCAACAGCCGGCTTTACATTATCCAGCGCCGAGTGGAACATAGCCACTGGGTCCGCACTGGACCCGCCGCGCTTACGTAGCACTTCCAGTGCCCCGTAAACAATGCGCTCGGCAGTAGATTTCTTACCATCATACATAAGCGCATTCATAAAGCGCGTAATGACGGCATCTCCGAATTTTGGATCGGGAAGGATCTCACGCTTAACAGCGCGATGACGGCGACTCATTCCAAATACCCCTTATTTCGGCCGCTTCGCGCCATACAACGAACGACGCTGACGACGTTTTGCGATACCTTGCGTATCCAACACACCACGAAGAATGTGGTAACGCACACCGGGAAGATCCTTCACGCGACCACCGCGGATAAGAACAACGCTATGCTCCTGGAGGTTATGCCCCTCACCAGGAATATAGCTCACCACCTCATACCCGTTGGTCAGGCGCACTTTGGCCACCTTACGCAGGGCGGAGTTCGGTTTCTTCGGCGTTACAGTATAAACACGTGTGCAAACACCACGCTTCTGCGGACATCCCTGCAGAGCAGGAACCTTGTTCCGCTTTGCGGCCGGCTCCCGGCCCTTTGCGATCAACTGGTTGATGGTCGGCATGCGCCCTTCCCAATCCTTGTCCATATGCTGGCGGGAGACATTCCCACCATGACATTCCGTTCTAACCGACACGCGGCCGAACCGCCTGTCTCGCACAATTGCACGAGAGAAAGGAAGCTTCCCTCCCCTCGTAGCGACTTGCCTCTGGACTTAACCCCTTTCTTATAGAAACGGAAGTAGTACCAGACGCTATTTTTTCACTCTGGGACGATTCCTTCACCTTAACAAGTGGGAACTGTCTGAGGCGCGAACCCTAAGAGGGCTTGGCCCAACTGTCAAGCCTCTCTGCGTTAACAGAGAGGCTTACCCCCAGAATCTTACTCCGCAGCATCCTCCACCTCATCCAGCCCTTTAGGGAGCTGGGTTGGAGCTTGATCAGCCGCCAGACTACGCAACCGCCGCATAGCACCGCCTGTCCCAGCTGGAATCAAGCGACCAACGATCACATTCTCCTTCAAGCCGCCAAGCGTGTCGATTCTGCCTGATGTAGCAGCATCTGTAAGCACGCGCGTCGTCTCTTGGAAGGAGGCCGCAGAAATAAAGGACTGCGTTTGCAGCGATGCTTTGGTAATCCCCTGAAGAATCGGCATCGCCTTTGCTGGCTCACGCCCTTGCTCCAGAAGAGCCTTATTATCGCGCTCAAACTCAATCCGATCCACTGTCTCACCGATAAGGTAAGTGGAATCACCTGGCTCCAGAACCTCTACCTTCTGCAACATCTGGCGGACGATTACTTCGATATGCTTATCGTTAATCTTCACACCTTGCAGGCGATAAACATCCTGAATCTCATTAACGAGATAGTCAGACAGAGCCTCCATCCCCATGACTTTTAGAATATCATGCGGAACACGGGGGCCATCCACCAGCGGGTCACCCTTTTGGACAAAGTCACCTTCCTGAACGGAAATATGCTTGCCCTTAGGAATGAGATAATCTGTCCGCTCGCCTGTCTCATCATTATGCACGATGACACAACGCTTAGCCTTATAGTCCTTACCGAACTCAATACGACCATCGCCTTCTGCGATAATCGCATGGTCCTTCGGACGGCGTGCCTCAAAAAGCTCTGCTACGCGCGGTAGACCACCGGTAATATCACGCGTTTTAGACCCTTCACGCGGGATACGGGCCAGCACGTCACCCGCATGGACCTCTGCTCCATTCTCTACCGAGAGGATACTATCGGGAGAGAGGAAGTAGCGAGCCTCATTACCATTGGCAAGACGGACCACATTCCCATGCGCGTCCTTCAACTGCAAGCGAGGCCGTAGGTCCACACCCTTCGCGGCTTGTTTGTAGTCCACAACCACGCGAGAGGTTAGGCCGGTGACTTCGTCAACCCGTTCAACCAGTGTGATACTGTCGATCAGGTCTTGATACTCCACCGTACCAGCTTGCTCGGTGATGATGGGGAGGGTGTAAGGATCCCACTCAGCCATCTTATCACCGCGCTTTACCTCCTGCCCTTCCGAGACCATCAAGCGCGCACCGTAAGGCACACGATACCGGGCTTTCTCTGCCCCAGTCTCATCAATAAGCAGGATCTCACAGTTACGGGACATCACCACAGGGACATTCTGCGAGTTTTGCACCACATTGCGGTTGCGGATAGCCACCTTACCATCACGGAAGGCTTCCACCATGGATTGCTCCGCACCACGGGTCGCCGCACCACCAATATGGAAGGTCCGCATCGTAAGCTGCGTACCAGGCTCACCAATGGATTGAGCGGCAATTACACCCACAGCCTCACCGATATTCACCGGCGTACCACGGGCAAGGTCACGCCCATAGCAATGGGCGCAGATGCCAGCCTGACTATCGCAGGTGAGAACGGAACGAATCTCGACCGCCTCGATCCCTGCTTCCTCAAGCCGTTCGACATCCGCCTCATCCAGCAGGCGGTTGCGCTCCAGCAGCACTTCACCCGTCACGGGATGCACGACATCCTTCGCCAAGGTCCGCCCCAGAGCACGCTCTGCCAAAGAGGCTACGACCTCACCGCTATCCATCACGGCACGAACAACCAAACCACGCTCACTGCCGCAATCTGCTTCGGTAATGATGCAATCCTGCGCCACATCGACCAGACGGCGGGTAAGATACCCGGAGTTCGCTGTTTTAAGCGCGGTATCGGCAAGACCCTTACGCGCACCATGGCTCGAGGTGAAGTAATCGAGAACCGATAGACCTTCTTTAAAGTTAGCAACAATCGGCTGTTCGATAATCTCACCTGATGGCTTCACCATCAGGCCACGCATACCGGCAAGCTGCTTCATCTGTGCTGGTGACCCACGAGCCCCAGAGTGGCTCATCATCCACACAGAATTAGTGGGCTTACCCGGCACTTGCTTGGAGATTTCCTTCAACATGGCGGCCTGCACCTCGTCCGTGCAGCGCGACCACGCATCCACCACCTTGTTGTAACGCTCGCCAGCGGTAATCAGACCTTCCTGATATTGCTGCTCGAACTCCTTCACTTCCTCGGTCGTCTTGGCAACCAAGGTTGCCTTCTCGCTTGGGACGATCATGTCGTCCTTACCGAAGGAAATACCGGCCTTCGCAGCATGGCGGAAACCAAGAGCCATCAAACGGTCACAGAAGATAACCGCTTCCTTCTGCCCACAATGACGATACACCGTATCAATCACGTCGGAAACCAACTTCTTCGTCAGCTGACGGTTAATCAAGCTGAAAGGAATAGCCGGATTCTTAGGTAGAATCTGAGCAATCAAAGCACGACCGGGGGTTGTAAGCACCGTCTGACGGACGGACTTGCCCTCCTCATCCTGCACATCCAAGCGCAGACGAATCTTATCATGCAGCTTTAATGCACCAGCAAGCAGAGCGGCCTCAATCTCGGCAACCGTTGCATAAGCAGGGGGCCCAGCTTTAACGACCTTACCATCCTTAATCTCTGCTTCATCAGGTGTGAGACGGTATTCTGGCACTTCAAGGCTCAGATAATACAGACCAAGCACAATGTCTTGAGACGGCACAATAATGGGCTTACCATTGGCAGGGCTGAGGATGTTGTTAGTGGACATCATCAACACGCGTGCCTCTAGCTGCGCCTCTAGGGAGAGAGGCACATGCACGGCCATTTGGTCACCGTCAAAGTCCGCATTAAAAGCAGTACAAACGAGCGGATGAAGCTGAATCGCCTTGCCTTCCACGAGGCTCGGCTCGAAGGCCTGAATCCCCAGACGGTGCAGCGTTGGCGCACGGTTCAACATCACCGGATGCTCGCGGATAACTTCCTCAAGAATATCCCAAACTTCCGGCCGCTCTTTCTCGACCATACGCTTAGCGGCTTTAATGGTCGTTGCGTGCCCGTACTTCTCCAACTTGGAGTAAATGAACGGCTTAAACAGCTCCAAAGCCATCTTCTTAGGAAGACCACATTGATGCAGCTTCAGCTCCGGCCCCACCACAATGACGGAACGACCAGAATAGTCCACGCGCTTACCAAGAAGGTTCTGACGGAAGCGCCCTTGCTTCCCTTTCAGCATATCAGAAAGGGACTTCAACGGCCGTTTATTCGCCCCGGTAATGGCACGTCCACGACGGCCATTATCGAACAGCGCATCTACCGCCTCTTGCAGCATACGCTTTTCGTTACGGACGATAATATCGGGCGCACGAAGCTCAATGAGGCGTTTTAGACGGTTGTTACGGTTAATAACACGGCGATACAAATCATTGAGGTCGGATGTTGCAAAACGCCCGCCATCCAATGGCACGAGAGGGCGCAGCTCCGGCGGAATCACCGGCACAATGTCCAGAATCATCCATTCCGGCTTAGCCCCGCTCTCCACGAAGGCTTCAACCATCTTCAAGCGTTTGACAAGCTTCTTACGCGCTGCCTCGGATGTCGCCTTACGCAATTTCTTGCGCATGATGGTCTTTTCCGAATCACCTTCCATTACCTCAGCATCGTAATCGAAAGGATCCGCCTCGCCCCGCTCCTTCGCCGCGCTGCTTAGCGCGGCTTCCTCAGCATTGGGAAGGCCCCAATTATAGCTGGAGAGCGCACGCTTAATTGCCTCCGCCCCGATGCCGACATCCAGACCAGCATCAGCAAACTCGTCCATCAATTCTTCGCAGCGGATTTCATCCAGCAAATATTGATCGCGACGTTTACCATATTTGTAAGATTCAACTTGGTCGGACGCACACACGCCCTTATCCAGCACCAAGAACTTCTCAAAATACAGGACGGGCTCAACATCTTTGAGCGGTAAATCCAGCATTGTGGCAATACGGCTTGGGAGAGACTTGAGGAACCAAATATGAGCCACCGGCGAGGCCAGGTCGATATGACCCATCCGCTCGCGCCGTACCTTCGCTAAGGTGACCTCTACGCCGCATTTCTCACAGATGATCCCGCGGAACTTCATCCGCTTATATTTACCGCACAGACATTCATAATCCTTAGTCGGACCAAAAATGCGCGCACAGAAAAGACCATCGCGCTCTGGCTTGAACGTCCGATAATTGATCGTTTCTGGTTTTTTGATCTCGCCATAAGACCAAGAGCGAATCTGCTCGCTTGAGGCAAGCTGAATACGAATCTGGTCAAACGTGCCTGACTGCCCAGACTGACCGAGAATCTTCATGAGATCGTTCATTTGCCGAAACCCCATTGTACCGAACGACATACCGCCGGCACGTTAAACATGAACAATGAAGAAGGAGCGGAAAGCACTGCCCTCACAGCCCCCCCTGCTCAAGCTCGACATTCAAACCAAGCGACTTCAGTTCCTTCACAAGGACGTTGAAGCTTTCTGGAATACCTGCTTCAAAATCATCCTGCTCCCGAACAATCGCCTCATACACCTTTGTACGGCCGGAGACGTCATCGGACTTCACTGTCAGCATTTCCTGAAGCGTATAAGCCGCTCCGTAAGCCTCCAATGCCCAGACTTCCATCTCCCCGAAACGCTGCCCACCAAACTGAGCCTTACCACCAAGCGGCTGCTGGGTGACCAACGAGTAAGGACCAATCGAACGTGCGTGAATCTTGTCATCAACAAGATGATGCAGCTTCAGCATATAGATGTAACCAACGGTGGATTGACGCTCGAACGCTTCACCCGTCCGGCCATCAATCAACTGGGACTGCCCCGTCTCACTCACACCAGCCTTCTTCAGCATTCCCTCAATATCAGGGATAGATGCCCCATCAAAAACCGGGGTAGCAATCGGCACACCCTTACGCAGGTTATTGGCAAGCTCGATCAGCTGATCATTGTCCATGCTGGCGATATCTTCCTTGAAGATCTCCTCCCCATAGACATCTTTCAGCTTGTCCAACAACTCTTGCCGTTTCTCACCCGTGCGCTGATATTCATCCACCATTGCACCAATGCTTTGGCCGATATTGGCGCAGGCCCATCCGAGATGGGTCTCCAAAATCTGCCCCACATTCATACGCGATGGCACGCCAAGGGGGTTCAATAGCAGGTCAACAGGCTGGCCATTCTCAAGGAAGGGCATATCCTCAACCGGCACAACGCGGGAGACCACACCCTTATTACCATGACGACCGGCCATTTTATCACCAGGCTGAAGCTTACGCTTCACCGCGATAAAGACCTTAACCATCTTCATCACACCCGGCGGCAACTCATCACCACGCTGAAGCTTCTCGACCTTATTATCGAAGCGATTATTGATGCGCTTAACAGCATCATCAAACTCACGACATAATGTCTCAAGCTGCGCCATAGTCGCGACATCAACAACCGGGATGTTACGCCATGTTGTACGTGGATGCTCAGCAAGCAGCTCCGCCGTGATAGGCGTACCTGCACGAATCCCCTTAAAGCCAGCCGCAGCCTCTTGGCCAATCAGATGCTCTTTAAGACGGTTATAGAAGCTACGCTCCTGAATCCCACGTTCATCGTCACGGTCCTTAGCGAGACGCTCAATCTCGGAACGCTCAATCGCCATAGCGCGCTCATCTTTATCCACCCCGCGGCGGGAGAAGACGCGCACATCAACCACTGTGCCACTTGTCCCCGGTGGAAGCTTCAGAGACGTATCGCGCACATCGGAGGCTTTCTCACCAAAGATAGCGCGCAGAAGTTTTTCCTCCGGCGTCATCGGGCTTTCACCCTTTGGTGTCACCTTACCGATGAGGATATCGCCCGGATTAACCTCGGCCCCGACATAAACAATGCCAGCTTCATCAAGGTTGCGCAGAGCCTCTTCCCCAACATTGGGAATATCACGCGTAATTTCTTCCTGACCCAGCTTTGTATCACGGGCCATGACCTCAAACTCTTCAATATGAATTGAAGTGAAGATGTCATCACGCGCGATACGCTCGGAAATCAGGATCGAATCCTCAAAGTTGTACCCATTCCACGGCACGAAAGCCACGAGAACGTTACGACCCAGAGCCAGCTCCCCAAGCTCGGTAGAAGGACCATCAGCAATAATGTCCCCTGCTGAGACCTGATCCCCCACCCGCACTAACGGACGCTGATTTAAACATGTGGACTGATTGGAGCGCATATATTTCCGCAGCCGGTAAATATCCACACCCTGCGTTGCGCCCTGCTCATCCGTTGCACGGATAACAATACGCGCACCATCAAGCTGGTCCACCACACCGCCACGTTTAGCGATGATGGTCGCCCCAGAATCATGCGCGACAGGCCCTTCCATCCCCGTCCCCACGAGCGGCGCATCCGCGCGCACCAGAGGCACGGCCTGACGTTGCATGTTTGAACCCATGAGCGCACGGTTCGCATCGTCATTTTCCAAGAACGGAATCAACGCCGCCGCAACAGAGACGAGCTGCTTTGGTGAGACGTCACACGCCGTGACTTGCTCCGGGGCTACGAGGCGGAAATCACCCGTCTGACGCACAGCAACGAGCTCATCAGTCAAGCGGTTATTGCTCTGCTTAGCATCGGCCTGCGCCACCAAAAGACGCTCTTCTTCCATCGCGGAAAGATACTTCCAACCATCTTGGAAGACACCATCCTTCACCAGACGATAAGGCGTCTCGATAAAGCCGTATTTATTGACCTTTGCGTAAGTCGCCAGGGAGTTAATCAGACCAATATTCGGCCCTTCTGGCGTCTCAATCGGGCAGATACGACCATAATGCGTTGGATGAACGTCACGAACCTCAAAGCCTGCACGCTCACGCGTTAACCCACCCGGCCCAAGAGCGGAGAGACGCCGCTTATGCGTTACCTCAGAGAGCGGATTGGTTTGGTCCATAAACTGGCTAAGCTGGGAAGAACCGAAGAACTCACGCACAGCAGCTGCAGCCGGTTTCGCATTGATGAGGTCATGCGGCATGACGGTATCAATATCGACAGAGCCCATCCGCTCACGGATAGCACGCTCCATCCGCAGCAAGCCGATGCGATATTGATTCTCCATCAGCTCCCCAACGGAGCGGACGCGGCGGTTACCCAGGTTATCAATATCATCAACCTGACCACGTCCATCCTTCAAGTCGCACAGAATCTTAACCGTGCGTAGGATATCCTCTTTACGCAGCGTCCGCAGCGTATCGGGCGCATCCACATCCAGCCGCATATTCATCTTCACACGGCCAACAGCGGAAAGGTCGTAACGATCCTGCGAGAAGAACAAACCACGCAGCATAGCCTCCGCCGTCTCACGGGTTGGTGGCTCGCCGGGGCGCATGATGCGATAAATATCGATCAACGCCTCCTCACGCGTGGTGTTCTTATCCGCCATAAGCGTATTACGAATCCACGGGCCATGCGTACCATCAATGGCAAGAACGGGCAGCTCCGTCAGGCCAAGCTCTTCCAGCTCGGCAAGCTTTTCTTCCGTAAGCTCCTCGCCGGCTTCCGCGTAAATCTCACCCGTCTTTTCATTAACGAGGTCATGAGCGATGAAGCGGCCCAGAATATCCAACCGCCCAACCTGCACAACGCGGGTCTTTTCAGCAATTTTGCGAACAACGCGCGCTGTTAGCTTTGTCTCGGCATCTGCAACGACCTCACCCGTATCCGCATCCACCAGCGGGCTTAGCAGCTTAATGCCACGAAAAGCCTCTGGGTCAAAAGGACGCGCCCACTCACTCCCCATACGCGTGAAGGGCACCGTGCCATAGAAGTTAGCGAGGATTTCATCCTCATCCATCCCCGTAACATCTAGCGCATCAACATCGCCGCCTTCAGCCAATTTGGCCTCACGCGCCTTGAGGTAATTTTCCCCCTCTAAGGCATAAAGCAACGTGGTGACGGGCAATTTGCGCTTACGGTCGATACGGACATGGATAATATCCTTCGCATCGAACTCAAAATCCAACCAAGAGCCACGATAGGGGATAATACGCGCCGCAAAGAGATATTTACCGGAAGAATGTGTCTTGCCTTTATCATGGTCGAAGAACACACCAGGGCTACGATGCATCTGCGAGACAATAACACGCTCTGTCCCGTTGATGATAAAGGTGCCGTTATCTGTCATGAGCGGCATATCGCCCATATAGACCGGCTGCTCCTTCAGGTCATGAATGGAGCGTGTCCCTGTATCCTCATCAATATCCCATGTTGTTAAACGCAGAATGACCTTAAGCGGGGCTGCGTATGTTAAACCCCGCTGAATGCATTCCTCAACATCATATTTCGGCTCTTCAAATTCATAATACTGGAAGTCCAACCGACCACGCCCAGCAAAATCATGAATTGGGAAAACGGAGCTAAAAACCTCCTGAAGGCCCGCCGCCTCGCGGCTATCGGAGCGAACATTCATCTGCAGGAAAGCTTCATACGAAGCCCGCTGCACGTCAATCAAATTAGGCATCGGCGCAATTTCGGGAATACGTCCGAAACTTTTGCGGATCCTTTTACGCCCTGTGAAGGATTTTGTGATCGCCATCTTATCCTGCCTCTGAACCAGACCTTCAAGTCGTCCGTAATAGTCCCATGTCCCTTATAGAAACGACAGACGACTTGAACGGCTGGCTTACCCCTACTGTATGACGCGTGACGGAGTGCTTACTATACGTAAATTTCCTGTCAACGGCAAATGGGGCGGGCACAATAAAGCACCCGCCCACGCGCTCCAACGATCCCCTGGAAGGGGATCGCTAGGATCAAACTCTTACTTGATCTCGACAGATGCGCCGTTCTCTTCAAGAGCCTTCTTGATCTTCTCAGCGTCTTCCTTGGTTGCGCCTTCCTTGATGGTCTTCGGTGCGCCTTCAACCAGCTCCTTAGCTTCCTTCAGGCCCAGGCCTGTGATGCCGCGGATTTCTTTAATGACGTTGATCTTCTTGTCACCAGCCTTAGCCAGCACAACATCAAACTCGGTCTTGTCAGCAGCAGCCTCGCCACCAGCAGCACCCGGAGCAGCTGCAGCAACAGCAACCGGAGCAGCGGCGGAAACGCCCCATTTCTCTTCCAGAAGTTTGGAAAGCTCAGCAGCCTCCAGAACGGAGAGAGCGGAGAGTTCGTCAACCAGTTTTGCCAAATCGGCCATGATAATATCCTCTAAGATATGTAAGTTAGGCAGCCACACACATGCGAGCCACCTTGTTCATTAAGCGGCTTCTGTGTCGCCTGTTCTGGCATAGGCACCAAGAACGCGAGCAAGCTGCCCAGCCGGAGCTTGGGTGACGCCTGCAATGCGCGTTGCTGGGGTACTGATCATACCCACCAGCTGTGCACGCAGCTCGTCCAAAGATGGAAGCTCAGCCAGAGCCTTGACACCATTGACGTCCAGCGTCTGGTTACCAAGGGCACCACCAAGCACCACCAGCTTGTCATTCTTCTTGGCGAACTCGACAAGTACCTTTGCCACGCCAACTGGCTCATCCGACCAAGAAATAGCCGTCGGGCCTTTAAATAGCGGCGCAATACCGTCGAACTGGGTCCCATCCAGAGCCCGGCTGACCAGCCGGTTCTTCGCAACCTTATATGTCGCACCCACAGCACGAATGCTCCGGCGCAGCTCTGTCGCATCAGCCACCGTCAGACCCAGATTCTGGGTGACGACAACCATGGAGGTGCTGCCGAACACTTTACTGAGGGACTCGACAAAGGCCCGTTTTTCCGTACGGTCCAAAACCTGTCTCCTCGTTAGTCCGATTATCTCGGACCAGGTTACCCATAGGCCCTGCCCCACGCAATGGCAGAACAAAGCCCGCTCGCCTGTCCATGATGAGAAGACCGCACCATACCCAGAGGTAAAATACGTTCTACCCGTCTCACGCCTGCGCTACTTTAGCTTCAAGGGGATACCCCACATGCGCTCTTGGACAGGAAAAGAGCGGCTCATCACCGCTCAGCACCATCCCGAAGGATGGCGATTCCTTACAACCTCATTCAGCCTTCAAAGCTGGAGAGGTCAACGCGTACCCCTACCCCCATTGTGGAAGAAAGGGAAGCTTTTTTCAGGTAGGTCCCTTTTGCACCAGCAGGACGAGCCTTCTGAAGTGCATCAACAAGGGCCTTCACGTTCTCAGCCAACTGAGACTCGGAGAAAGACGCCTTACCGACACCAGCATGCACGATACCAGCACGCTCAGCGCGATATTCTACCTGACCGGACTTAGCGGCTTCAATCGCGCCCTTCACATCCATTGTCACGGTGCCTAGGCGCGGGTTCGGCATCAAACCACGCGGACCAAGAATCTTACCTAAACGCCCGACCAGAGCCATCATATCCGGTGTTGCGATGCAGCGATCGAACTCAATCTCACCAGCCTGAATCTTCTCGGCCAAATCCTCAGCACCGACAACCTCAGCCCCAGCAGCCTGCGCCTCTTCCGCTTTCGGCCCACGGGCAAACACGCCAACGCGCAATGTTTTACCTGTGCCATGCGGCAGGGAGATCAAACCGCGGACCATCTGGTCAGCATGACGAGGGTCAACGCCCAGCCCGATCGCGAACTCGACCGTCTCATCAAACTTTGCGGTTGCATTGCCCTTTACCAGAGCTACAGCCTCATTCAGAGAATAGAGCTTCTCGCTATCAACCTTAGCGCGCAGAGCAGCAATACGTTTGTTTTTAGCCATTTCTTAGCCCTCCACCACATCAAGACCGATGGAACGAGCAGACCCAGCCAGCATACGCACGGCACCATCAATGTCGTTTGCGTTCATGTCTTGGAACTTCTTCTCAGCAATCTCACGCAGCTGAGCTGTCGTCACAGAGCCAACAGATGCCGCACGACCAACTGTCTGAGCACCCTTGGTGATCTTGGCGGCCTTGAGCAAGAAATAAGTGTTCGGCGGGGTTTTGGTGATGAACGTAAAGGTACGGTCCGCATAAGCCGTAATGACGACCGGGATCGGCATACCGGGCTCAAGACCCTGCGTCTTCGCATTGAACTCTTTACAGAATTGCATGATGTTCAACCCGCGCTGACCGAGCGCAGGACCAACTGGGGGAGACGGATTCGCCTTACCAGCGGGAATCTGTAATTTGATGTAGCCAACAACTTTTTTGGCCATATCCGGGACTCCTTATCTTTAGTACCCGAACCGCGGTTAAGACGGCAGGGAGCATCCCTACCTCCCGCGTTCGATTAGGGGCGTTCCCTAGACTATTATCCCCTGCTTCGTCAAGGTGGAATCAAGGATGTGTTGTCTCATGCGGCGCACCTGTAAAGTCACGCTCTGCAAGAGGTGGCTCAATCTCCGAGCCATGCTGCGCCACCCCCACGGGCACCTCCCCCGCAGGGCGAGCATGATGCAGGCCCTTATATTGCAGCGGGCCAATCGGGTCGATACTCTTAATATCGGGTAATAATTTATCCGACCAGCCACCCCCTAGAGCGCGAATAAGCCGCACTGTCGCTTGCACCTGCTTCATCTGCGCTTGGACCTCTAATAAACGTGCCTTCAGCGCATCTTGCTGTGCCACCAGCGCGTCCAGATAATTGCTCAACCCGCCAGTATAAAGGGCCATGGTCATGGCTTGGGTCCGTAAAGCCGCTTCGACAGCTTGATGCTGCTGGAGCTGCTCTTGGTGGTATAACCCGGTCTCACTAAGACCATCTTCTACATCCTGAAAGGCACCTAATACGGTCGCGCGATACGCATCTACCCGCTCCCGATATTGCGACCAAGCCCGTTGTAAAGCCGCACGGCGCATACCGCCTGTAAAGAGAGGCTCCACCGCTTGCACCGCAATTTGCCAAAACGCACGTGAAATGCTGGCAAGGTCAAACCCTGAATCTTCAAACCCACCAGTCGCGCTAATGACGATATGCGGATAAAAGGCCGCACGCGAGACACCAATCGCCCGTGCTGCGGCTGCCATTTGCCGTTCACTCACCGCGACATCAGGCCGCCGCTCCAACAGAGTGGAGGGTAAACCGCTCTGCACACGGATTGTCCCGAAATGCATGCGGATGTCTTTAATCGGCTCGATATGGAAGCTTGCTGGCACCATATTAACCATGACAGCAATTGCATGTTCCTCTATCTGGCGTGCCGCCATGAGGTCACTCTTAGCGGCCTCTGCATCATAAAGTTGGTTCTCAGCACGCGAGACATCCAGCCCCGCCCCAATAGCCCCGCCCTGCCGTAAGCGCGTAATCTCCACCGCTGTGCGGAAATAACGAATGGAATCATCATATACGGCAAGCTGTGCATCAATCCCGCGCAACGTAACGTAATTGGACGCTAACTCCGCTTGAAGCGACAAACGCGTCAACGCATATTGTGCCGCCCCAGCTTGTGCTAAGTTCTTTTGCATATGGCTTTGGTTGCGGATGGCATCCCAAAAATCCGGCTCCCATGTTGCCGCACCGCTATAGGCTACGTTCGACTCATAAATAGGCGTATTGTTGCTACGCCGTAAAAAGAGCCGCCCTTCCGACTGCTTATTACGACTCATCCGTGCGCCACCGGCTAATTGCGGATACAGGCGGCTCTCAGTCTCCCGTGCGATATCGCGCTCTTGTGTAAAAACCTCAGCCGCGGCTTGAAGGTCTGGGTTATAGGCCTCCAAACGTTTTTCTAGATCATCTAATTGCGGATCATGAAAGAGCGTCCACCATTGCCCACGCTCAATAGCATCAGCGGGCTGAGCATCCCCCATAATGCCCTTGCCAGCCCACCCATCAGGATAAATAAAATGCGGCGTATGATAATGAGGGGCAAGGTCACACGAAGTCAGACATAACGAAAGCCCGCCTATCACTAACGACACCCGCCCCCATAAACGCCCCGCCATTAATGCCGCTCCTGCTGTGAGGGCACAGCCGGTTTGTCATGCACCGCTCCCCCCGTTTTATCAGCATCATCCGTGTTATTCTCATCAGGCGGCGGCATAGCCCCCACGCGGCGTAAATCATTCGATGTAACATTTTTAACCGCTGGGGCCTCTTTAGGTTTATGGTCATTATAACCTCGTGTTGGTGTCACGACCTTTACCTCATCGCCATCCAACATATCCGCAGTAGGATTAGCCACAATCTCATCTTCTGCTGATAAGCCTGAAAGGATTTGCGTGGTCATCCCATAATTCGTCCCCGCTTGCACATTCAGCAAAGTAATGTGGTTATGAACAACCTTAGCCACCTGCATCCCTTGTGCACGGAAAATAAGCGCATTGGTCGGGACGATGAGAATATTCGTATCCCCCGGGGCATGAATATGCGCAGTCGCATAGGAGTTGGGCCAGAGCAACCCATCGGGATTATCCAACACAAGCTCCGTCGTCACCGTGCGTGTGGCGGCATTAAACGCATTCGCCGTGGCTAAAAAGCGCGCCTTGAAGGAACGCCCCGGATATTGTGGCACGCTTAAATCCGCACTGATTTTAGGGGAGATGACACTCGCAAAATCCTGCGGGACAGAGACAAAAACACGGATTTTATGCACATCCGCAACGGAGAATAACTCCGCCATAGCCCCACGCGCGCTCATATTGCCGCCTGTGGCGTTAACATAATCCCCAACATTGACTAAACGCGAGGTTACAATGCCATCAAAAGGGGCAACAATCCGCTTAAAGTTCTCCAACGCTTCGACACGCTCTACCTCATGAGCTGCCGCATCCAGCTCGGCCCGTTGGGCCGCTGCATTAGCGGCTTGCACATCCACCTCTTGGCGCGAGACCGCCTGCGTGCTGCGTAAAGCCGTCCAACGTTGGGTGGTAATCAACGCCAATTTATACCGGGCATTAATCACCTCATAATGTGCCTTAGCCGCTGCATATTGGGCATCAATACTCGGTGTGCTGACCTCTGCGAGCAAATCCCCCCGTTTTACATGCGCACCGTAATCTTTGTACCACATCTTCACATAGCCAGAGACCTGCGCATAGATGGGGGCCTCGTACCATGCGGCTAAGTTCGCTGGTAAATCGACCTCACGCATGGCAGGGCCGGGCTGTGGCTTAATTAACACCACGCGGGTAATGGCCTCATCAGCCGCCTCCCGCTCTAAGGCTGCATGATGCCATGCCCGTTGCAGCAAGCCAATAACCACCAGCCCCACCAACACAGCCAGCAAGCCATAAAGCCACACACGCCCCTTACCACGCATAGGAGATGATGGCTGTTGTGAGGTCGATGTCATACCGTTTCTCCTTGCGTAACAGCCCGTTTCCCCTTCGGGGCACCACCATGAATCATAGCAAACACACAGGGAACAAACAGTAATGTTGCCACAGTAGCCATCAGCAACCCGCCAATCACCGCCTTCCCTAAAGCTGCATTGGAGGAATTACTGACGGACATAGGAATCATACCAATCATCATGGCAAGAGCCGTCATTAACACGGGGCGAATACGCTCAAACCCCGCCTCGGAGGCCGCTAAAATGGCATCGCCATGGTCCTCCAACCGCTCCCGTGCGAAGGCGACCACCAGCACTGCATTAGCTGTTGCGGTACCCATACACATAATCGCCCCCGTTAAGGCTGGGACGGAGAGGGTCGTATGTGTGAGGAACAAGCTCCACGCAATGCCTCCCAAAGCAGCTGGTAAGGCCATAATAATCACAAACGGGTCCAACCATGATTGGAAATTAACAACAATAATCAAATAAACCAGCACGATAGAGAGCAACAACCCACCAATGAGCTGAATATAAGCGTTGTTCATCGTCACAGCTTGCCCACGCACTACCATGCTAGAGCCACGGGGCAAATCTGCCCGCACAGCCTCTACCTCCCGCTTTACAGCCCGCGATAGGCTGCCAAGGTCTATCCCCTCTGGCGCGACATAAATATCAAAAACCGGCATGATATTATAATGTGAGACCTCAGCAGGCGTGCCTGTCTGCACAATCTGGCTCAAGCCCCCCATAATCTGCATGGTCCGGTTTTGCGGGTTGCCATCGCCTTTATCAATCGGCACCTTTTGGAGATCATTAAGCGTCTGCAAATAATTCGCTGGGGCTTGCACATCAATCAGCTGCGATGTCCCTTGGGCATTGAGGTAATAAGTCTGCCCCACCTGAGAACTACCCGAGAGGGTCGTCAGCACGTTATAGGCAATATCTTTTTCGGAAACGCCCGTCCCCAACGCAAAGCTCCGCCGTGCATTGATGAGCATGGTTGGTTGGGTCATCGGCTGTTGAATACTTACATCCACCGCCCCCGGAATCTTCCGCAGCCGCTGGGCTAAACGGACTGCAAAGGCGTAATTATCCTGCAAATTACGCCCGACAATTTGTACATCAATCGGTGATGGCAGCCCAAAATTGAGGATTTTTGCCGTCAAGTCCCCCGGCTGGAAGGTAAAGACCATACCGGGGAAGGCCGTACTCAACGCCTTACGCAACTGTTTGCGGTATGTTGCAACGGGGCTTTCGGATTCCGCTAATTGGATGGTCACGTCACAATCTTGCGCGCCCGTTGTCGGTGAAGGGACCATAGCCTGATTGATCTGGCTCATCGGCAAACCACAATTATTGACAATCAACTTAACTTGGCCGGGCAATGTCTCACGGATTTTCTTCTCTACAAGGCCGCTAAGCTTGGCACTTTCCTCAATACGTGTGCCAATCGGAGCGCGAAAATGCATCTGCATCGTGCCGGACTTAATCTCCGAGAAAAAATCCTGCCCGACAAACAGTAACAATAATAATGACGATAACGCCCCAGAGAGAAAAATAATAATAAACCGCTTCCGGTTCGCTAAAGCGCGTAAAAGAGCCTCATGATATAGCTGACGAAATTGCTCAAACCGTGCCTCAAAAGCGTCTTGAAACCGCCCCAAAATACCGCGCTGCTTCGTTTTATGCTCGGCACTACGTTGCTGCTGTACTTGTGCAGCAAGCAGCCAATTTGCCATGGTTGGCACAAGAGTTCGGGAAAGAATAAAAGACGCAATCATCGCAAAAATAATTGCCTCTGCCATTGGCATAAACAACCAACCTGAGACGCCCGTTAACTCAAAAAGAGGGAACCAAACAATACAAATACAGGTTGTGGAAACAAAGGTTGGAATAACAATTTGGTTCGCAGCATCAATAATAGCCTGCTCTAGCTCTTTACCCATATGCAAATGAGCATCGATATTCTCGATCATCACCGTGGCATCATCCACGAGAATGCCCACAGCCAACGCCAGACCACCTAAGGTCATGACATTAATGGACTGCCCAGCAAGGCTTAGGCAAATTAAAGCCGATAACATCGCTAAGGGAATAGACACCGCCACGATAACGGTCGATCGCCATGAACCAAGAAAGAGCAGTACGGTAAGGCTTGTTAGGATAGCCGCGGTAATCATCTCCCGCACCACATCCACCACAGATTCCTTCACGAAGCTAGAAGCATCCGTCAGGATGTTCATGCTCGTCCCCTCTGGCAGGGTTTTTTGAATATCTGGGAGGAGCTTCTTCACACCATCCACGACCTCTAAGGTCGAGGCATTTCCGCTTTTGAGGATGACGATCATCACCGCCTGTTTCCCTCGTACAAGCACGGCATTTGTCTGCGGGGGGCCACCTTTATGCACCCAGGCAACGTCACGCATATAGATGACCGAGTTGCCTACCTGCTTAATCGGCATCTTATTAAAAGCCGCAATATCCATGGGGGCAGAATTTGTCCTCACCATGAAATCCATCGGCCCAATTTTCTGATCCCCAGCGGGGAGAACAATATTCTGCCGGTTCAACGCGCTGGCGACATCTACTGGGGAGAGCCGATGAGCCAGCAATTTCACGGGGTCGATATCCACCATGATATCCGCTGCCACACCACCATAGGGGTTAGGGATGGCCGTCCCAGCGACTGAGACAAGCTCCGGCCTGATGAGGTTGGAGGCCATATTATAGACCTCCGAAGCGGACATATTCGGGTTATTGACCTGTAAAGTCAGCACGGGGACAGAGGACGCATCCAACGCCAGGATCAAAGGCGGGGTTGCCCCTGTGGGAAGTTGCTTAATCACAGTCTGCGATACAGAGGTAATTTGCGTCTGCGCAACAGCAGCATCCGTCCCAGGTTGGAAGAATATCTTTACAATACCGCGCCCGTAATAAGAGTTACTCTCTATATGCTCAATGTTATTCACGGTCGCTGTTAAAGCGCGCTCGTAATAATAAACGATACGGCCTGAGACTTCCTCCGGCATTAGCCCGGTATAAGACCAAACAACCGCTACAGTGGGAATTTTGATATTAGGGAACACATCAGTCGGTGTTCCCAAAATGGCCTTTACACCAAAAATCACAATGATGATGGACATCACCACAAAGGTGTAAGGCCGCCGTAACGCCGTTAGAACAATCGCATTCATACGGCTAACTCACTTACGCCCTTCATTATGTCAGAGAAAGCATCCATCTCTTTTTTCATCATTCGGGGCAATATCTTTCTCCACCGGGTCACATTTGAGCAGATTTTATCCTACAGGCAGAGATTATAACGGGACAAGTTAAAGAAAAAATCCTTTTCATCTGAAAAGATTTTTACATAACACGATTACGTTATCTCCAACACGCCTCCTTCATATATCGCCATATTTCAGGCAAGCCGATCCCCCTCCGTCACGGATGGAAAAATAAGACGAAATACAGTCCCACTTACCACATCTTCTTCATTATTTTCTTCAATCACCAATCGGGCTTCATGCAAACAGACAATCGCTGCTACTAAGCTGAGACCAAGGCCACTCCCAGGGATATGACGGCTTTTATCCGCACGGTAAAAGCGGCCCATCACCGCACTGCGCTCCTCCACAGCAATACCGACACCTGTATCACGCACCTCAAACCACGGCTCCTGTAGCTCATTACAGCCGGCTCGCAATGTAATGCGCCCTCCTGCCTCGGTAAATTTAAGAGCATTATCCAGCAAATTCGCCAAAACTTCATTCAATAAATCTGCATCCCCCCATAAAGAGACTGGCCCTTCATGCGGGACAACAAAGAGGGATAAACCTTGCATCTCCGCTATTGGCTCGTACAAATCAGCCATATCCATAATCAAAGGCACAACATCCATTTGCTGGAAGCCCGCCCGCCGCTGGCCTGTCTCAATCTCACCAATCCGCAATAACGCCGTGATGATGGAGAAACATTGCTCCAAATCGCGCTGGCATAGCCCCATCGCACGCTCAAAACGCTCTTTATCCTCTATGGAGGGATCCAAACTCTGCGCCACAGCATTGACGCGATCTAAGCGCGCTTGCACGCGCGCTAGAGGGGTGCGGAGGTCATGAGCGATATCATTACCCACATCGCGCATCTCCCCCATAAGCTGCTCTAGCCTATCCAGCATACGGTTTACCGAGCCTGCGAGACGGTCTAGCTCATCATGCCCGCGCCCAACAGGTAAACGCTCACGCATTTGGCCTTTCATAATTTGCTCAATAGAGGAGTGCATTTTGGTAATGCGCCCCAAGGCCCTGCGGCTAAGGACCATCCCCGCTAACAACGCGAACAGCACCACCGGCACCATCGCAAATAAAGCTGAACGCTGCGCAACCTGCCATAGCTCGTTGATCATATGACGGGAGCGACCTAGCACTAAAAGCCGCGTCCGCCCCGGCTGCATCCCTGGGACTTCCACCACCAAAAAACGCATGACTGTAACGCTATGGTCTGGCAACACAAAGGAGAGCTTCTGCATGGTCGGGCCAAATTTCAGCCCTGCGGGCCATGCCTTCATATCCCCCGCTATAGGGTGACGATTTTTATCAAACAACGCTGCGGCATTGAGGAAAACACGCAACTCACTCGTGCTGCGCTCCTTCAAGCGGACCTCAAGATCACCCGGGGCTTCCTGCATTAAAACCGAGGCCGAACGCCGCAATAAATCATCAGTGCGGAGCTTCTCATAGGTGCTGATCTGCCCATAGAGCAAAACCAACTCCAACAGCATCCCCAACACGATGATGCCAACCAGCCCTAAAGTCAGCCTAAAGGCCGCCGTGCGGAAAAGGTCACTCCGGGACACGCAAACAGAACCCCGCCCCACGAATGCTTTGGATTAAAGGCTCATCCCCCTCTTTATCCACCTTACGGCGCAATTTACCGATATGCACATCCACCAAATTTGTCCGTGGGACGAAGCGGTAATTCCACACATCCTCAAGCAACATTGTCCGGGTAAGGACAGTATTAGGCCGGCGCATCATATATTCCAGCAAGCGGAACTCACGCGGCAATAGGTCAATCTCCCGGCCCTCGCGCCGGACACGCCGCTCTAACAGGTCCATCTCCAACGGCCCTAACTTCAACATAGACGTCCGCCCATAAATAGGCCGCCTCAATAGGGCCTCTAGCCGTGCGGCTAATTCCTCCATCACAAAAGGCTTCGTCAGATAATCATCACCGCCCGCTTTAAGCCCGCTAATACGATCATCTACCGCCGATAACGCCGAGAGGACTAAGACAGGCATTGTCATCCCCTGCTCACGCAGCGTCTCTAAGACACTCAACCCATCAAGCCCCGGTAACATACGGTCCATCACCAAAAGGTCATGCTCGCCTGTTCGGGCCATCTCTAAGCCTTCTGGGCCTGTAGACGCGCGTTTCACGACATAACCACGCCCGCGTAAATCCTCTACAATCTCTTCTGCGAGGCTATCATCATCTTCTACCAAGAGAAGATTTACCGGCGTTTGGTTTTCCCCCTCACGGTGGGTTTCGCTAGGCCAGGGTTGCCGTTCGTTCTTTTTCAATGTCGTCTCTGCCATCGGTTATATGCTCTCTATTAGGCAATGTACCATCATTCTCACCCTCATACACTAGCTCGCTCTGCCGCAGCCTGTCCTGCTGCCGCACCACTCGCCCATGCCCATTGGAAGTTATAGCCCCCCAACCAGCCCGTTACATCCACCGCTTCCCCTACAATATAAAGCCCCGGCACAGAGCATGCCTCCATCGTTTGGGAGGACAGGTCCCGCGTATCCACCCCTCCCCGCATGACCTCCGCCTTAGCATACCCTTCCGTACTGCTCGGCCTTATCACCCAATCTGCCACATAGTTTGCTAAAGCACGCACAGATTTTGCGGGCTGTTCTGCCAAGGGACGTCCATCCATCCGCCCATGAATAAGATATCGTGCTAGACGTGCAGGCAAGGCCTCCACCAAAGCCGCAGCATGGGCCTTGGGCCGTTTCTGGCTGATAGTCCGCATCATCTCATACACATCTCGACCGGGAAGAAGATTAAGACGCACAGCCTCGCCCCTCTCCCACCATGAAGAAATCTGTAAAATCGCAGGGCCAGACACACCCCGATGCGTAAAGACCATACCCCCCGTAAAGCAGGGTTTTTTCCGCCCCATAAGAGACACCGTAACAGGCAAAGACACACCGGCAAGTTCCGGCTGGGCCTCAGCCAAACAAAAGGGCACTAAGGCTGGAGCCGGTGCAACCACACGCAACCCAAAACGCTGCGCGATGCGTAAAGAGAAGTCCGTTGCCCCTAATTTTGGCAAAGCCAACCCTCCGGTTGCCAAAATCACCGCCCGCGCCTGCAGCACACCCTGCACGGTCTCCACCGCAAAAACATGGCCATCATGCGCGACATCCCGCACCACACAACCAAGCTGAAAACGCACATGCGCGGCACGACATTCAGCCTCCAACATTGTGACAATCTGCCGGGCAGATTCATCACAAAAAAGCTGACCATCTTCCTTCTCATGCCAGCTTATCTTGTGTGCTTCCACCAAAGCCAAAAAATCTTGAGGGCGATAACGCGCTAGGGCTGAGCGGCAAAAATGCGGATTTTCGGAGCGATAATACCTCCAATCTGCCTTAATGTTCGTAAAATTACACCGCCCCCCGCCAGAAATCAGAATCTTCCGCCCCGGCTGCTCTGCATGATCCAGCACAAGGACGCGCGCACCCTTTTGCCCTGCATGAGCAGCGGCCATCATCCCCGCTGCACCAGCCCCTATGACGATAACATCCCACATTCAAAAATCGAGATCCGCATAATGTGCAGGCGGGGTAACGCCACTCACACGATCGCTCAATAAATCCCGAAAACAAGGGCGTGATTTAATACGAGCATACCAATCCCGCACACAAGGGGCTGCACGCCAATCAATATCACCTAGAAAATCCAACGCAGATAAATGTGACGCAGCAATAAAATCCGCCGCAGAGAGTATAGCCCCTCCCAACCAAGTGCGTGTCTCAGCAAGATAGCCGATATAATCTAAATGGAAGCGAAGATTTTTATAGCCAGCTTGTAGAATATTCCCATCTGGATGGCCCTGCCCAAAAAGGCGTTTTTCTACCTTCTCTCCCACCAAATTTACTGTAACTTCTTGTTGGAAAAGTCTCTCAAACCAATCCACTAAACGGCGTATCTCAACGCGCTCCCCCATTGTCCGCCCCAATAGCGGCGTATCGGGATAAGCATCCTCCAAATACTCAGCAATAACCCGCGAACCAGGTACGACAATACCGTTATCTTCTACCAAGACAGGGACTTCCCCTGCGGGATTTAACTTATGGAAGGATTCATTTTGCTCCCACGTCTTTTCTACGACAAGCTCAAAGGGCAAGCCTTTCTCTGTCAACATAAGACGTACAAAACGCGATTGCGGAGAGAGGGGTAAGTGATGCAATATACGCATATGTCTTTCCTAATGCATTTTTATGCTATGGACCATTAAAAGACACTCCATAATTCTGACAAACAGCCAGGTGACCCCAGCTTCATGTCCAACCCGTCAGCATCTCAGCCACTTCATCCATCAGATGCGCCTTCAGTGCAAGCCTCAACACAAACCCGCATGACCATTCGTGCTCGTGGTCGCTCCTTCCTCGCACTTATTCTCTCACCAGAAGCCCCTCTTAAAGACTGGCTCGCTGGGCTAGATAATCATATGCAACGGGCGGCTGGGTTCTTTAACCGTCAGCCAATCATTCTGGACCTCAGCTTACTAGACGAACACACTGAAGGCCTTGCAGAGTTTCAACAAGAGCTCCGCCAACGCCATATTCATCTTATCGGCATAGAAGGGGCTGACCGCCACTGGCAAGCCCTACAAACATGGGAATGGCCTATCGAGCTCCAAGGCGGCCGCCCCAGCGGGCCCGTCCAACTCCCCAAAGCGGAAGAAGAAACCCCACCTCTTAACCCGATAAAAGAACCCCTCATCATCAACCGCCCCGTACGCTCTGGGCAGTCTATCCAAAACCCTGATGGTGATGTCATTATTTTGGGGCCAGTCTCCTCTGGGGCGGAAATTATCGCTGGTGGGTCCATCCATGTTTATGGCCCCTTACGTGGGCGCGCCATTGCGGGGGTAGATGGTCGCCCACAAGCGCGCATCTATACCACCAAAATGGAAGCCGAACTGCTCGCTATTGATGGCTTCTACATGGTCGCAGAAGAAATGCCCAGCGAGCCTATTGGACAAGCATCACAAGTTTACCTGGAAGAAGAACGTTTAAAAATCGTCCCCCTGCAAACACCACCCATAAAAGGCTAGTATTTTTACCTTTATGAAAGGAATTTTACTTATTTTTGTACAAAGCGTCTTATCAATTTCTAAAGACCACTATAGAGTATGGATATAAGGAGAAGGGTTATGCTATAATCCCTCCATTGTTCTGTATATGTTTCATATAACACTGGGCTAATAAGCCACTATTTGGAAGGCTGGGGACTTCATGGCAAAGATCGTTGTTGTTACATCCGGTAAAGGGGGCGTTGGTAAAACGACAACGACAGCCGCCCTAGGTGCCGCCTTGGCGCGTAGCGGACAGAATGTGGCTGTAGTCGATTTTGACGTTGGGTTGCGTAATCTTGACCTCATCATGGGGGTGGAACGCCGGGTCGTTTTCGATTTGATCAATGTCATCCAGGGGGAAGCAACCCTCACCCAGGCCCTCATTCGCGATAAACGCTGCGAGACCCTCTCCATCCTCCCAGCCTCCCAAACACGCGATAAAGACGCCCTCACCGCCGATGGCGTCGCCCGCGTCATGCAGGAATTGCAAGAACGTTTTGACTGGATCCTCTGTGACAGTCCAGCAGGGATTGAGCGCGGGGCACAATTAGCGATGCACCATGCTGACCATGCGGTTATCGTCACAAACCCAGAGGTCAGCTCTGTACGTGATTCCGACCGTATTATCGGGATGTTAGATAGCCAAACAGCCCGTGCAAAACAGGGTGAAACGGTAGAAAAACACCTCCTCGTAACACGTTACGACCCCAGCCGTGCGGCCCGTGGAGAGATGCTCAGTGTAGAGGATGTGGTGGGTATCCTCTCCTTGCCACTTCTTGGCGTTGTGCCAGAGAGTGAAGATGTCCTTAAAGCCTCCAACGTAGGGGCCCCTGTAACCCTTGCTTCCCCAGAAAGTGCCCCTGCCGCTGCTTATTTTGAGGCTGTAGAACGGCTTAAAGGCAAGGACATCCCTGTTAATATTCCCACAGAAAAACGTGGCCTGTTTGACCGTATCTTCAAAAAGAGGGGCTCATGAGTTTTCTGGATAGCTTCTTTAACAAAAAACGCCCCGCTACGAGCAGTAATGTCGCACGGGACCGTTTGCAGATTCTTCTTGCGCATGAACGCCAAGCACAAGCTGGGGGGGATTCCACGCTCTTGCGTACCCTCCATGCTGAAATCCTCGAAGTACTGGCACGCCATGTCTCTGTGGATGAAGATAATGTTCGCGTAAAACTCGATAGAGGGCAGAAATGCTCCAAATTGGAGATTGATATCCAAGTCCCCCAAAGTGGTTTGCGCGCTCAGGTCTCCACCGTCACCCCTAATGACGAGCTTTAAGCGCGTTATTCAACTATGGCTATCATGCAGGCGGAGCCTTTGCTCCGCCGCTGGTTTTTAGAGCCTAAACGCTGTCTTTTATAATTCTGCCCAGCTACGTAGCAGATTATGATACACATTGGTCAGTCTTAGGACTTCTTGGTCCTTCGGCCCGTGTGTTTGTGTCAGGGCCATGATGCTCTGGTCCAAATCAAACAGAATAGACCGATGCTCCTGCGAGCGAATCACTGATTGCGCCCAGAAGAACGACCCCCAACGGCTACCACGCGTAACAGGTGTTACAGTATGCAACGCTGTTGTGGGATAAACAATCATATCCCCCGCAGGAAGCCGCACGCGCTTCTCCTCCGAAGGGCCATGCAAAACCAGCTCCCCACCCTCATATTCATCCAAATCGGAAATAAAGAGTGTACTCGATACATCCGTCCGAATACGTTGCCCGGTACCGGGGATAGGGCGCAACGCATTATCCACATGCGCCCCAAAATTCATCCCGACATCATAGCGATTAAATAAAGGGGGAACGAGGCGTAAAGGGAGGACTGCGCTATTATAAAGAGGATTCGTCCCCAATTTACGCAACACAAAGGTAGAAAGCTCACGCCCTAAAGGGCTATCTGGCGCGATTTGGAGGTTGTTTTTTACACTGCCCGATTGCGGCCCCGCCGTCCCACGGCCATCAACCCATTCCCCCGCGGCAAGACGAGACCGTAGCTCTGCCAGCTCCTCCGCGGAGAGAACCGCAGGAATATGCAACATCATAAGATCATGCCTTTCCATCAAGCCTTATTGGCAGGCCATCATTAAAATCAAACAAAGAGCAGGCTCTCCTGCCTGCTCCTTGTGAAACTTTCACCCCATCCTCCCTGCGATGCAAGAAGGATAGACCAAAATTAATAATCCATCGTCAAACGGCCCAAGAAGGTCCGCCCCGGTGCTGGGGTCGCATAGCCTGTAAAGAGACTATTATAATTCAGACGATTGGCGAGGTTATAGCCATTAAGAGAGACAACCCAATGCCGCCCAAAACGATGAGAAATAACGGAGTCAAAGTCCAAATTGGCAGGGACCTTGCTCGTATTATTATTATCCAAATACACGCCTTGACGCCATGTTAGCCCCCCACCGATGGTAAAGTTCCACGGTTTACCGGGGAAGGCCTCATAAGCAGACCATAAGGTCGCCTGATTATGAGGTACATATTGGATTTGATTATGCATCTTCCCCCCACCGTTAGGCGATGTCTTGGGGTCATATAATGCGTAAGTTGCAGTGATGTTCCATCCCGGTAGGATCATCCCCCCAACGGAGAGTTCCATCCCCTGGTTACGCTGCTGTGCCCCTGTATTAATGGTGGAGTTAGAGACGGGGTCGGTCGTCAGCGCATTATCCTTATCCAACCGGAAGAGCGAGATGGTAGCCCCTAAACGGTCATGCAATAGGCTGAACTTACTGCCTACCTCATACAAACGTGCTTTTTGCGGCCGTGTATCCACACCCCCTTGCGCCCCCGGCCGTACGGGTACAGCCCCGCTTGTTACATACATCCCCGTTGGGGTTGTCGAGCTCGCATAGGTGAAGTAAATCGTCTGCCATTTTGTAGGCGTTAAAATCAGGCTAGCCGTTGGGTTAAAGGTATTCTTCGTCTGCGGGAAACTACGGTCAGGATTGTTAGGCAAGTTCTCAAGACCATAAACCCTATAATTGCTCTGCCAACGGTCCCAACGGAAGCCACCTTTAATAGACGCCCATTTGGTAAACCAAATCTGGTCATACAAAAAGATACCCGTATCAAACCCATAGCCACGGCTGCTCGGCTTCTTCCCAATCCCGGCAATATTCGGCATAGAGTTCGCCCGTGCGGGCACACGATAGACCATCGCATCAGGCACATTATCGGGGTTAGGGTTAAGCATATTCGCCGTAGGTACAGGCGTGGTGGTGGACACACCCGCATAAGTGTCCTGATGACGAGAATCATGGACATATTCCATATCAACACCCGTCACGACCTGATGCCGTAAGAAGCCTGTCTTAAAATCAGCCTGCAAAGACGCTACATCTTGGAAGGACCAGCTATTCTGCTTATAGGGCAGCGGCACACTCCCATTTGTATTACGAATAATGCTCCCAGCCCCGTAATTGCCACTATTGAGCGCATTCACACATTGCGCCCCACAAGAGACCTTAGACGCCTCAAAATTACGGCTATATTCACCAAAACGCGTATCATTATGGAAGGTTAAATGGTCGTTAAAGATATGCTTCAGCCGCAATGTCTCCATCGTATCATCAGTATGGTTATGGTCTTGGCGTTTGCCGTACCAATTCTCCCGCGGGACGCCATATTCTGAGATAGGCCGCCCATAGGCTGAGCCACGCGCCTTGACAACGGGCATCCCATAATCAGGTACGCTATTATCTGTCTCATGTGTGACTTGCAGGACAACGGTTGTCTTTGTCCCCAGCCCAAACGCGATAGACGGCGCAATCCCCCAGCGGTGGTCCCACACATGGTCCCGCCCGACAACATTATTGGAAGCCCCCAACCCTTCTATACGGAAGGCCGTTGTATCATTAATACGCTGGTTAATATCCACCGTACCGCGGAAATAATCAGCGGACCCGCCGCTAAAATCGACATTATAATGATTATTAACCGTCGGGGTCTTTGTAACGACATTGATGGCCCCGCCGGTCGTCCCATTCCCAAAGACCTGAGAGGATGGCCCCTTAATGACATTCACGGAATCATAATTGAAGCTATCGCGTGAATAGACACCAAAATCCCGCAAGCCATCTTCATAAATATCATTCTGCGCAGGGAAGCCACGGATGAGGAATTGGTCGCCATTCAACCCACCAGCCCCTTCCCCAACGGAAGCCGTAATGCCGGGGACATTGCGCAAGGCTTCATCCAATGATTTCGCATTTTGCTGCTTAATCAGCTCCCGCGGAACAACATCAATCGTCTGCGCCGTATGCATCACATCCTGCGGCAAGCGTCCCATATCATTGCTTGCATGCATGGTATTAAAAGGATGCCCAATCACATGGATGTGCTCTACACCCTTCGCTTGGACTCCCTCTTGCTGCGGGGTGGTTTGCGCTGAAGCCAGCTGCGTTGCGCTCCCCTGCGTCGCAGATGACGGCGCATGTTGTTGAGTGACAGCCTTATGCTCAGCCTTTGCAGCGACATGATGTTTATCACCTGGTTTCGCACTATCCTGATGCTGGCTTGCAGCCACATCAGCAGCATAAGCGCCCCCTGCAACACTCCCTAATGTCAGAGCGGCAGATGCTGGCCTAAGGCACCGGTGAATAAAACGGCTCATAAAAGATGCTCCACAGCAAGAATGATACAGCCCCTCGAAAGAGGATGATTTTTCTCCTACATGATAATTATTCTCAATTTCAAACATTAAAAAAGATGACAAACTGTTTAAAGTTGCGATTGTGTCTTAATTGCCACAACACAAAAAGCGCAGTATTCTCCTATCATTCAGCCAAGGGCCCCATCATAAAAGCCGCTTTAAGTGCGTGCCTCTCCCCTCATAAATGTTACAGAACAGTGAGATAACAAACGCGCATTCAACAAAAAACCGCGCCCCTTGCCCTTCTCTGAAAGGCAAGCAAGCGCGGTTCACACCCTGATATTTTGAGTGGTGATTTAATAATCCATGCTCAACCGCCCCAAGAAGGCACGACCCGGCGCTGGGGTAACGCGGTTTGTAAAGAGGGAATTATAATTCAAACGGTTGGAGAGGTTATACGCATTAAGCGATACGACCCAATGCCGATTGATACGATGGGATATGTAAGAATCGAACTCCACATTAGCCGGGACTTTCGCCGTATTTGCGAGGTCCAGATACACGCCTTCTCGCCATGTAACGCCTCCGCCAATCGTAAAGTTCCACAACTTACCGGGGAAGGCTTCATACGCGGTCCATAAGGTCGCCTGATTATGCGGCACATATTGGATATTCCGCCCGTGATTCGCGCCAGACATCACGCGAGGGTCATATAGAGCATACGTCCCGGTAATGTTCCAACCCGGCAGAATCATCCCCCCAAGGGAGAGCTCCAAGCCTTGGTTACGCTCCTTCACCCCTGTGGCCAAAACCTGCCCCGCAATCGGGTCGGTTGTCAGAGCGTTGCTCTTATCCAGCCGGAAAAGCGAAATTGTCGCCCCTAAACGGTCATGCAAGAAGCTCATCTTCGAGCCGACCTCATAGAGCTTTGCCCGCTCTGGCTGAGTAGCAACCTGCCCATTAAGGGGGCAAATAGGGATTGCGCCATTGGTCACATACATGCCCATCGGCGTGGTAGAGCTCGCATAAGTGAAGTAAAAGGTCTGCCAGCTATTGGGAGTAATGAGCAAACTGGCTGTCGGGTTAAAGACGCCTTTTGTATCGTGATAATTTAGCGCAGCAGAGGGAGCCTTCCCTTGCGGGCCCCGTGCAGCAGCACTTTCCTGCCCATCAGCCCCCCATGTTTTATACGCTGTTTGCCAACGGTCCCACCGGAATCCCCCTTTGATGGACACCCATTTTGCAAACCAGATTTGATCGTACAAGAATAAACCCGTATCAAACCCATAACCATGGGAATCAGGCCGCCCTAGGCTATAATTCGTATTCTTCCAACAATTCCCAGAATCAGCGCGGCACGTCCCATAGCCATAATTATCACGCTGAGGATGATATGTATTCTGCCACGGAATTGCCCGATTAGCCCCTACAGCATCATACGCATATTGCCGCCGGGAATCCTGCACATATTCAAAATCCGCCCCCGTTACGAGCTGATGGCGCAAGAAGCCTGTCTTAAAATCAGCCTGTAGGGAGGCCACATCTTGGAAAGACCAGCTCTTTTGCTTATACGGCATTGGCCCGCCATTAAGGCCAATCCCCGCCGCAGGGTCCACCTTCTTATAACCCGGATTATAAATCTGCAATTCCGAGCATGACGCATTAGCGCATTGTGGTGAAGATGCCGCAAAGTCACGGCTATATTCACCAAAGCGTAAATCATTATGGAAGGTAAGATGCTTATTAAAGACGTGCTTTAAACGCAGCGTCTCCATTGTATCGTCACTATTATCATGGTCTTGCGATTTACCATAAATATTACTACGCCGTACCCCAAAGGACGAGCTCTCCGTTATGGGATGGCCATTCACAACGGGTACACCATAATCGGGAACATTACGCGATGTTTGGTGCATCACCTGCAACACAACAGTTGTCTTAGTCCCCAAACCAAAAGCTATAGATGGCGCAACACCCCAACGATGGGAATATACATAATCGCGCCCTACAACATCGTTGGAGTTAGCCATACCTTCCACACGGAAGGCCGATGTATCATTGATGCGTTTATTAACATCCACAACACCACGATAAAAATTAGCCGACCCACCGCTAAAGTCAGCACCGTAATGGTCATGTAATGTCGGGGTCTTTGTAACAATATTAATCGCCCCGCCCGTTGTCCCATTACCGAATACTTCAGATGATGGGCCTTTAATGACATTCACCGAATCTTGGAAGAAGCTATCGCGGGTATAAACACCAAAATCCCGCAAGCCATCCTCATAAATATCATTTTGCGCAGGGAACCCACGGATGAGGAATTGATCCCCACTCATCCCACCAGCCCCCTCCCCGACAGAGGCTGTAATACCGGGCACATTCTTCAGGGCTTCATCAAGAGATTTGACATTCTGCTGCTTAATCAACTCCCGCGGGACAACATCAATTGTCTGAGCGGTATGCATCACATCTTGCGGCATACGCCCCATATCATTGCTTGCATGCAATGTATTAAATGGGTGCCCCACTACATGAATGCGCTCCACACCCTTAGCTTGAACACCAACATCCGCCGCTGTTTGGTCACCATCCGGCTCTGCCTCTGTCGCCTGTACATCGGAGTGAACTACATTAGAAGGGGCAGCCGTACTGGCATATGCTCCCCCCGCAACGCCTCCTACCGTTAGAGCTGCCGAAAAAGGCTTAAGACCGCTGCGGATAAATCGACTCATTTACATCACCATACAAGGAGCATCATTCTCTCCTTTCTAAATGATAATCATTTTCATTTAATAATAAAACTTAATTTAATTACCTTCCTGCAAACCTCATCTTACCCAAAATCACATATAATTCCCTGTTTTTTCAGTAAGATAAGGCATAATATAACATTACAGTTAGGATAAGTTACGGTCTGAAAAATCACCTTTATTGATAGAATTTATCAATTACAAACCCAGACTTTTAAAAAGAATCCTGCTCGAAAAGTCGAGGGTAACATAGCCTGACTACGTGACGGCGGCATAATAGCTCATCAGGTGCGCCGCTTTGTTTACATGCAAGCTCCAAAGCTTGCGTAGCGCGTGCAGCCTGTTGCAAAACTGGGAAGGACCAGCGTTGTAGCCCAGCGAGGAACTCATCTTTACGACGGAAGAAAACAGGCGGTTTTAAAGCCGCCATCGCCTCTTGCCGCGAGGCCCCTTGTTGAACGCGTAAACGCGCTTGTTGCAACCGCTCCAATACAGACAATGCTACACGCGCAAAGGCTACAGCACTTGTGCCATCAGCCATAGCGCGCTCAAAAGCCCGGTCCGCCTTCAGCCGGTTACCCGCTAAGGCTGCATATACAGCATCATCTAGCGAAGCTTGGCCGGAATCCCCTACACAAGCCTGTACCGCCTCTATATTCAATCTCGTTCCCGGCTCACCATAGAGGCGGAGCTTCTCTACCTCACTGCGCACAAGGCTGCGGTCATTACCCACATGCTCGAGGAACCAAACCATCGCCTCTTTATCGAGCGTTATACGCTCTTCAGCCAACATATCCGTAACCGTGCGCGATAAGGTCCGCCCCTCTTCAGGATAACAGCCTATAGCGGCAACCTGTTCATGTTTTTCCGCAAATTGTCGCAGCTTAGAGCGTGCTGTCAGCTCCGGTCCCTCCAGCACGATCAGCGTATCACTCTCTTGAGCTAGGGCTTCTTTAAGCGGAGGCAAAAGCCCATCCTGCACCCCACGCGCCCAAACAACCCGCCGCCCTCCTGTTAAAGAAAGGGCCGAAGCCTCTTCCCCAAAACGGACTTGTTCCTCACCCTCTAACCGAGCAAGGCGGAAAGGGTCATCCAAATCCTCAAGAACCGTTTGCACCGCACGCTTAGCGCGCTCACGGATAAGACCATGATCCTCCCCATGAAGAAGAACAACACGCCAACGAGCTGCCTCGGTAATGGTCCGCTCGGCAGCCTGCGTGCCTATCTTCACAGGCCGTTATCCTCTTCCTCCTGTAGGTGGCGGCTATCCTCACCTGTCGAGGTTGTAACGCTATTGCTACTACGCCCCGTCATACTCGCAGGGAAGCCATCCACCCCCAGATTCCGCATATCTGTCCGTTGAATCCCTGGCAGACGGTCCAAATAAGGGTCACGCCCGGGACGAATAGATTTCTCCTGCCCAAGGGATTGATGCGCCTTAAACCATACGGCTACTTGCATGGTGATCTCATGAGCGAGATTTTCGCCAATCCGTTTATAGAGCGTCTCATTATTTAAGGTTTGAGCAAAATATTGCTCAATATACATATTATAGCCATCCATCGTCCGGGCATAACCACGTGCTAAAACGTTATCCATGTCTCCGACACGATATAAACGCCAATCCGCCCAACCAACACCGCGCGTCCGACCAGATGTGTTATCTTCATGCACATCAACTGATTCTAACGAGGCTGTCGCACTCACACGCAGCACGTAGCCTTCTGGCCGCTCTGGCCCATCCCCGGCCATTTCTTTTTGCAGAGCAAGGCGTATCTCCTGCCCAAAACGGCTGGGAATGTTCGCAACAAAGACATTCTTCAACTGGTCATTAACCGCAGCTTCTCTCTGAGCTGATTGCTTGCCATAAAGAGGCTGGAAGCCACATGCCCCAAGGCTCGTAATCCCTAAGCCTGCGGCAAGAATAACAAGCCCCCCGCGTATAATACGCTGCATTTGGCACATATTGCTCATCCAGCCTCTCTTACTCACCCTGCTACCACGAAATTAACAATGCGGTTTGGCACGTGGATTTCCTTAACAATCCGCTTGCCTGCCAAAGCCTTTGCCACATTTGGCTCATCCTTGGCTTGCGCGATAACAACCTCTTTGGCTTCATCAGGGGCGCATGTAATCGTCCCACGCAGCTTACCAAGCACTTGCACAGCAATCGTGACTTTTTTTACCGCCAGTAAGCTCTCATCTGCCTCCGGCCAAGGCCGCTCCACAACCATGGGCCCTTCCGGCTCTAAGAGGGACATTAACTCCTCTGCCAGATGCGGCATCATAGGGGAGATCAACATCCCCAGCACATAAGCAGCCTCACGCCGCGCCGCGGGAAGGCCCTCCTCCTGGCCAGTGGCCTCACCCAGTGCCGAGGCCAGCTCATGCAGACGCGCAACAGCCACATTCGGCGTAAAGCCTTCCAATGCCTCCGTCACTGCGACAATGATGCGATGGGTCACATGGCGCAACTCATCCCCTGCCGTACCATGCGCGGCATGAGGATCATCCTGCGCAGCGACCGTCTGAACCAACCGATACAGACGTTGCATAAAACGCCCAGCCGCTGTCACACCGGCTGCTGTCCACTCCATATCACGCTCTGGTGGACTATCGGAAAGCACAAACCACCGCGCTGTATCAGCCCCGTAACGCTCGATAATCTCCACAGGCGAGACCGTATTACGCTTGGATTTAGACATCTTCTCCGAGCGTCCAACCGTCACGGCTTTGCCGTTATCCTTCCGCACAACTTCAGCGCCGCGCTGCTCGACCTCATCAGGATATAGCCATTGGTTTCCATCACGATAGCTCTCATGAGTGACCATCCCTTGCGTAAACAAGCCAGCAAAAGGCTCGCTCACATCCAGATGGCCAGTCTTCTTCATCGCGCGCGTGAAGAAGCGTGCATAAAGAAGATGCAAAATCGCATGCTCAATGCCGCCAATATATTGGTCCACCGCAAGCCAGCCATCAACAGCCTTACGCTCTGTCGGTGTTTTGGCCTGTGGGGCGGTAAAGCGGGCAAAATACCACGAGCTATCAACAAACGTATCGCATGTATCAGTTTCCCGCTGCGCCTCTACCCCGCATTTAGGGCAGGCAACATGCTTCCATGTTGGATGATGATCTAGCGGATTGCCCGGTACGTCAAAACTGACATCCTCCGGCAAGGTCACCGGCAATTCTGCCTCTGGCACGGGGACCGCACCACAAGACGGACAATAGATGATAGGGATGGGGCAGCCCCAATAACGCTGGCGAGAAATACCCCAATCGCGCAAACGCCAATTAGTTACACCCTGCCCAACGCCAAGCTCTTCCACCCGCGCAATAGCTGCACGAATCGCCTCTTTGGTCGTCTTACCGCTCAAAAAGCCGGAATTATAAAGCGTGGCCTCACCTGTGACGGCCTTCTTCCCGACTTTAAACGTCGCTTCTTCCTCACCTGTAGGCAGCAGAACGGAAGGGACATCCAACCCATATTTACGCGCAAAATCGAGGTCTCTTTGGTCCCCACAGGGGCACCCGAACACAGCACCCGTGCCATATTCTGTCAGCACGAAGTTAGCGATCCAGACCGGGGCGGTTTGCTCTGGGTTCAACGGGTTCACCACACGCAGGCCCGTATCAAAGCCGCGTTTTTCCATCGTGCTTAACGCTTCTTCGGACGTGCCAACTCTCTGGCACTCCTCAATAAAGCTCTGCGCCTCAGCATTGCCCGCCGCAATCTTACGCGCCAAGGGATGATCCGCTGCAATACCAATGAAGCTTAGCCCAAAGAGCGTATCAGGACGGGTGGTGAAAACCTCAATGGAATCGCCATCCACATCATAGCCTTGCGGAGGATTATGCAGGCTGAAGCGAATCCGCGCCCCTTCAGAACGGCCAATCCAACGCTCCTGCATGGTGCGGACACGCTCTGGCCATTTATCAAGTGTTTTCAGCCCCTCCAAAAGGGGTTCAGCAAAATCGGTAATTTTGAGGAACCATTGGGAGAGCGTCTTTTTCTCCACCAACGCGCCAGACCGCCAACCGCGCCCATCCACGACTTGCTCATTGGCCAAAACGGTCTGGTCCACCGGGTCCCAATTCACTGACGAATCGCGCCGCTCTACCAAACCCGCTGCCAACATATCGAGAAAGAGCTTTTGCTGCTGGCCGTAATAATCCGGCAAGCATGTAGCGATCTCTCGCTTCCAATCTAGCGAGAAGCCTAGCCGTTGCAACGTGCCGCGCATGGTGGCGATATTTTGTAATGTCCATGTACCCGGATGCACCCCACGTTCCCGCGCGGCATTCTCCGCTGGGAGGCCAAACGCATCCCACCCCATAGGGTGCAACACGGCATAACCCCGTGCGCGCTTATAACGTGCTACGACATCACCTAGCGTATAATTACGCACATGCCCTACATGGAGCTGCCCGGAAGGATACGGGAACATCTCCAGCACGTAATATTTGGGCTTATCGGCTGGCGGTACATCCGGCACATGGAAGGTCCCCGCCTCAGCCCAACGGGCTTGCCAATGTGGCTCCCGCGCATGGAAGTCAAAGCCGGCCTCGGCGATATTGCTGGCTGTTTTATCGCTCATAAATGTCTCTTACTTCCCGCCGCCATTTTCAGCGCGTAACTGACGCGCACGCTCCAAAATACGCGCTGTAATATCCGACGCTGTGTTCGGTGCAGCGGGGGCATCCTGCCATTCCCCCCCATTAAGGCGCGTCTGACGGAAGACACTCAGACGGAGCGCATCAGAGCGTAACCGGCGGTCCAGAATATAAGCTGCGATTTTAAAACGCTCATCCTGCGCACCCGCTGGCTGATACCAATCTGTAAGGATAACACCCCCCTGCGCATCAGCAGAGGCCATCGGCATGAAGGAGAGCGTATCAATCGCCCCACGCCAGAGATAAGCATTCACCCCACCGCGAAGCTGATCATCACCCCCTTGTGCACCACGATCCACCCCTAACAGGTGATTGCGTGGTACGGCTAAAGAAGATGGATTGCGTTTATCACCACCACACCCTGCCAGACCACCAACAGCCAATAATGCCACAAGAGGTAACACCGCATAACGCGGCATATTGCACATAGAGACAAAAGAGCGAAAGGCTGAACGCGATGATGACATTAACATGAGCAAACCTGCAAAGGCCGTGCCAGGGCCGGTCTCAAACAAAGCTTCCAACATGGCAGAGATGGAAGCCTAGCGATCATAAATGATCCAAACGTCCCCCTTCATATCGCGCTCACCCTCACAGGCCAAGGGCTATGCTGCATAGACAGGCTTGCGAAAGCGTAAAAAAGCCGCTAGGCAGAGCCTGCGTGTCCGCGTAGCTCAGCAGGATAGAGCACAGGATTCCTAAGTTAATTGGGCACCGGGCTGGCAAACCATCCGGTGAATTCGCTCAAATTCGGGGAACGCTAAAGCCTCTTTAAAAATTTAAGGGGCTATGCCAATCCCGAGCCAAGCCTGCCTCATTCTTCTGGATGACGCAGGAAGGTGTAGAGACTGTACGGGCGACACCGCGGCAGGGCCTCCCTGTGGTGAAGAGACAGTCCAGACCACGAACAGCCCCTCCTATGTTGCGGAAAGGGCCTGGCGATGAAAATCGAAGTGGTATGAATCCTGGGGTCGAGGGTTCGAATCCCCCCGCGGACACCAACTCTCTCGCGCGCAAAACGCCATAGAGGCAAAAGCAACATCTTTCTCTAGGACATAACGGGATGACCCAGCCTATCATCGAAAGCCTAGACGCTTTCCGTCAATGGTTCCTCTCCCCCGCCGGCCCCGGATTACGTCGCATCCCATTGCATCAACCCACATGCCATAAAGATGGGATCACAACCATCACCTTATACCGGCGCAATGGTTACCAGGCAGAGCTTTGCCTTATCCCCACGGGACGGCATTTCCTACTAACCCTCCCAGAGACCGATGGCATGATCGTCATGTTTTTAGGTGGGTCATTAACCTTTGACGTTGTCACCTCCCCTAACTCTAACGACCACGCCATTCCATCCCCTGATGATTACTTAAAGGGCATGTATCCTGATGGACCACCGGGTGACGATTTAGAGACTCCACACCCTCTTATGCTACAAGACAACATGCTCTCCACTATGACCATACAAGGAGGGACGAAAATAGAATTCCACGCCCCTAACAAAGACGGGCTTCTTCTATTCTTTAGCCTAAATAAACCGCAGCATTTTTATAGATGCACAACTAACATCACTACTATTTTTTAGCCAAGTAGATACATTTTTGTAGAGTTTTGTTAACTGGTGATTTACCATGCACGGGCGTGATTCCACTCTGCCGTATTCGCTGGAAGGACACTCCCCTGCATGGCCTACAGTTTCGACTCTCGATATGATGACCTACCCCCTATTGGCGTTAACCAAGCACCCGCTGGATGGACGCAGGTTCTCAGCGGCGGTAGCGATACGCGTGGGGTGAATTCCAATGTCTCAAACTATTATGTTAGCGGCAGCTCTAGCGGGGCTAATGGGGCGGTAACCAACTCTCTTGTTGCCGCTATTAACAACACATTGACTAACGGTATTGCCGTAGATGGCGGCTCCCTCGCTATTGCGGGCCTCAGAGGCGTTATGTACGGGGCAACGGCTCTCTCCAACGCCTCTATCGAAGCTATTGGCGGTGGTGTCATTAGCGGTGGGGTTGTGGGCTCTTCTGGGGCCATCTTTGCCGGTGCCGTAACATCCTCAGTGAATAATCAATATGACGTCGGTAGTGTTAAAGGCTTTGGGACCGTCATTAATCCTATTGTTGGATCAGGAGGGTATGCGCTCGTTGGGGGCGGGGGTACAAACTTCATTGTAAAGGGGTTTTCCGTCAACGGAAGTGGCGGCGTCATGCTGGGGGGAACATTCAATCCCGGCAGTCTCTACGGGGTTGGAAATGGCGGGGTTGCAAGTGGGGGCACTATTGGTGGCCATCAATCCATTTTCTCCAACGGGACATCCATTAATCAACTCTTTGTTGGGTCAAGCGCGGTACAATCTATCCTTAGTAATAGCCTAGCATCTCAGTCCACCGTACTAAGTGGGGCAACAGGCTTAAACTCAGGCGGTACAACCAGCAAGATGGTTGCTGTTAATGGTGGTACCCTCATGGTAAATGGCGGCACCTACCTGACATGGCTTAATTCCGGGTACGTTACTTCAACCTTTAATTATGGCAATGGGACATCATTTGATGACATCGTCTCTTCCGGCGGGACAGAGATTGTCGGTATGGATGGCTCAGCCAATCGCTCTACAATTCTCTCAGGCGGCATCAGCACCGTCTTAAGTGGTGGCTCTGCTCTTGCCCCGCTTGTCTCTGGCGGAACAGAATTAGTCAGTAATGCTGGTTTTATAAGCGGTGGGTCTGTCCTCCAACAAGGCAATATCACCCTCTCTTCTGGGGCACTTGGCTCCAATCTTTCTGCCTTTACAAGTGGTAATATCGTCATTTCTTCTGGCGGGATGGCCACAACAATTGGGGCAGCCAGTAATGGTACCATCCAAATCGCCACTGGAGGAACAGGCTCTGCCGTTAGGATTAATAATCAAGGTACCGTTTTGCTCAATAGCGGGGGGACCGCAGGTAACCTCGTCATCAATAGTGGCGGTACTGGGACAATCGATCCTGGCGCTATCATCTATAGTGGGGCGACCCTCAATGATGGCAACCAAACCCTTGCACCTGTCTCTGGCGTAACGGCAGATTATCTTGTTGCCAGTGCGGGGACGGTTATCGCTAACCCCGGGGCGACTATATCCGCTATTTACGCCGCAGGCTCCAACGGAACAGGCTTACTTACACAAAGTGGCGTCTCCCTTGGGTCGGCTATCGCCGGATACGACCCCAATAATAGCACCGCCTTTGGTGGGACTGTCATGGTCAATGGAGGGGCAGTAACCTCTATAGCCGGGGCGCAACGAAATGGTCAGCTCATTTTAGGCTCTGGCGGGACAGCCAGCAATTTTTCCCCCATCAGTAACGGCACGGTTACCCTCCAAACAGGGGCTTATGTTGCAGATGGCGCCACAGCCCAACTAACGGGCGGCCTCATCTCGCTTGATTCAGGCGTCCATGTAACAAATATTACAGCCAGCGCCCTTGGCCTTAATAGTGCTGTAGTCTCTGTTAACACTGGTGGGACAGTTGATGCCATCACCCTTGGCTCCCGCGGAACAGGGAACATCCTCTCTGGGGCTGTTGTCAGTGCACTAGGTGTTAATCGTGGGGGGTCTGTACTTCTCTCCAGCGGGGCTACTGTCCCCAATATTATGCTCAACGGAGCTACGGTGGAGATCCCTGTCGGCGGGGCGGGGGTACAAACTCTTTCTGCTGTCAGTGGGGCGACCAGCATCATTGACTCTGGTGCTAACATTAATAGCGTGTTTTTATCTGCCGGTAACGCAACTGTTCAATCTGGTGCATTTATCAGCCGTCTTACCATCATGAGCGGCGCCTCTGGCGTGCTGATGTCCGGGGCCTCGGTTCAACATATTGATGTCAATAGCGGCGGTTGGGTAAGTGGCGCCCGTATCTCTAACAATAACGAACTTGCCGTCAGCTCCAACGGGACAGCATTAGATACAGTTGTCACTTTCGATTCCGGCAATGGGCCTTATGCACAAAACCCCTATACGATGGTCAGCTCTGGTGGTTATGTCTCCGGGGCCACCATTCTTGGTGCCGATGGGTCTGCCGACCCTAATCAACTCGGTGGCTTGCTCACTATAGAATCCGGTGCAACGCTCATTAACACCTCTATGGGGTATAATGCCCGTATTCGCATCGCGGGGTTAAAATACTCTGATAACTGGCACACCAGCGTTGTAGGCAACACTGTCTTTGTTACAGAGGGGGGAACCAATGGGTCTGGTGCCACAACATGGCAACTCAGCCTCAAAGGCAATTACAATGCTGGCGGATTTGTCCTTAATGACGATGGGCAAGGCAATACCGTTCTTATTTATGAAAAATGTTTCCTCGCCGGGAGTATGATCCGTACCCCTACGGGCAACAAAGCTGTAGAACGGCTACGTAAAGGCGAACTGATTTGCATCTATCAAAATGGGCATGAAGAAACCCGTACAATCACAGCTGTTATTCAGCGTCGTGCGCGTGTTAACACATCACAACCGGAAGATTTAGCCGGTTGGTCTGTTATTATAGCAAAAGACGCCTTCGGCCCTGGCCTTCCTGAGCAAGACCTCTCCGTAACACCAGAGCATTGCTTCTATTTTGACGGCCATTTCGTCCCTGCGCGAATGCTCATCAATGGGGCCTCCATCCGCTATGACCATAGTCAAGTAGAGTATGATTATTATCACATTAAAACGGACCCTCATTCCATTATTTGGGCAAATAATGTGCTGACAGAAAGCTGGCTTGATACTGACCTGCAAGACCACTATGAGGCAAATGATACGAACATCCTACATTTGGTCGAACAAGAGCAACTCAATTGGAATGAGAATGCCGCGGCTCCGCTGGGTGTTACTCAAGAGTTCGTCAAGCCATTATATGACGCATTTGTTGCCCGCGCGGCAAAGCTAGGCCTCACAAGCCCTGCGCATACGCATAAAGCCGACGCAACCACATTAGACCCTACACCCTATATCCGTTTGAAAAATGGTGCCACACTCTACCCACATCGGCATGAAGCAGGACGTTACCTCTTTACTCTCCCTGCTTATACGCAGCAGGTTACGATTGGCTCGCGCACTTTCCGTCCCTCCGAAGCTGTAGGGCCACATTTGGATGACCGACGGCAGCTCGGCATCCTCATCGGGCAAGTATCACTTTGGAATGGCGGGCGCGAGACGATCATTACACGCCACCTGACCGATAGAGGGCTAGAGGGATGGGATATCATTGAAGCAGGGCCGCATCGTTGGACTAAAGGCGAAGCGGATTTACCCCTACATGATAGCCCCCCTGTCAGCGCGACCCAGCAAATCTTAACAATTGAGGTGCAGGCTGGTGGCCCTTATTCGCTTTCTCCTGAGGGGGAGGCTCTGTAACCCATTAACAATAGGGGGGGAGCAAACACGCTCCCTTCCCTTATTCTGCAAAAAATCATAGGGTTATCTCTCCACCCCAAGGCAGGATTGATGGCCGCTATGACAACAGCCCTTTTCCTGACAATTATAAATGCCATCCTGCCCATATTAATTACATTAGGGCTGGGTTATGTGGCGGCTTGGCGGCGGGATTTTGACTCCCAACAGGCAAGCATCTTAATCCGCCTCGTGATGCTTTATGCCCTGCCGCTGGCTCTGTTTACCTCCATCCTCAGCACACCACGCGCACATATTCTCTCCGCTGGGCCTTTAGCGGGACTCATTCTTGTGGCGATGCTTGGTGTCTATGTTGTTCTTTTCTGCCTTCTCCGTTGGGTGATGAAGCGCAGACAGAGCGAAGCAGCCCTCATCGCCATGACAATCACCGGCCCTTCTGTCCCCTTTATTGGGATTCCCGTTTTAGGGCAGCTCTTTGGCCCTAGCAGCGCCGTGCCAATCTCCGTTGGCTCATTGGTAATGAATCTCTGCCAAATCCCCCTAACCCTCATTTTGATGAATCATGACCAGCAACGCCAACAATGTCAGCATGAAGGGCCTTATAGCTGGCATACCACCATGCGCGAACTGGGCGGGCATCTCCTCCATTCCTGCAAAGAGCCTGTTGTCTGGGCCCCAATGCTGGCCTTCTTGCTCGTATTGCTTGGTATAGGCCTTCCCGTTTCACTCACACATGCCTTCCAACTACTCGGCCATGCCACGGGGGGAACGGCCCTCTTTGCCTCCGGCGTAGTGTTATGCGCCCGGCAAGTCCGCCTTAGCCTCTCTGTAGGATTAATGGTTTTAGGGCGTAATTTTCTCATCCCTCTTGGGGTATGCGCTTTAGCCTTTGCTGGGCATCTCCCTACTCTCACCATGCAAGAAGGCGTTCTTGCTATGGCGATGCCGAGTGCGGCTATCAATGTCATTCTCGCCATGCGTTATCACATAATGGAGCGCGAAATTGCCTCGGTCCTTTTTTTCGGCACGGTAAGTGCCATATTCAGCTTAGCCTTTTTTATTTGGATGACCCATTCATGAGCTGCCTCTCCTCTGCGCCTTCCTTCTTATTTGTTTGCACCGGCAATATTTGCCGCTCTCCCTTGGCAGAACTCGCTATGCGGCGCGAAATTGAACAACGCGGCCTCATGGCAGATATCGACTCCGCAGGGACGGGGAATTGGCATGAAGGCGACCGACCAGACCCACGCGCCCGCGCTACAGCGCGCCGCCATGGGTTGAATGCCGACCCCCTCCGCGCCCGCCAAGTCCGTAAAGAAGATTTTGAACGATTCGACCACATCATTGCTTTAGACCGCTCCCATCTAGCCGCCTTGCAAAAGATGCAGCCTGCCCAAAGCAAAGCGAAACTCAGCCTTTTATTAGAGCATATCCCTCATGAAACACGGCGCGATGTAGCCGACCCCTATTATGGCCCTGAAGCCGGTTTTGAGACCACATGGCACGATGTGAAAGCTGGCTGTAAAGCTCTTGCAGCACGTTATTTAGAGTCTTCCTCTCTCTGAAAGGTCCTTCATCATGTCCCCAAAACAACCCCTCCTGCTTTTAGAACCCCTCCCCGCCCCTACGATGGAAGCCCTCGCAAAGGACTTCACGCTTCTACAGTTCAGCACGTTAAACGCTCTTAAAGAGGTTGCACCTACCATTCGGGCAGTTGCTACAGGCGGCTCCTACGGCGTTGCCCCAGAGATCATGGCCGCCTTACCTAATCTCGAAATCATCGCTGTTAATGGTGTGGGGTTAGACCGCATCGACCTGACAGAGGCCAAAAAGCGCGCTATCTGCGTCACTGTCACAACTGACATCTCCACCGATGATGTAGCCGATATGGCCATGCTACTCCTACTCGCGCTCAAGCGTAATCTAAGAGCCAATGAGACGTTTTTACGCAAAGGCACATGGGCTGATGGGACATTGCCACCCCTCGCCCATTCCCTAAAAGGGCGGAAATTAGGGATTGCCGGGTTTGGCCGTATTGGCCAAGCAGTAGCGCAACGCGCGCAGGCCAGTGCTATGGAGGTCGCCTATTTTAGTGGCCATCACCATGCCAATAGTCCACTAGCTTTTGAGCCAGATTTAAAAGCTCTTGCCCATTGGGCAGATGTTTTGGTGCTAACCCTCCCCGCAACAGCCCAAACAAAAGGGTTGATTAATGCGGAGATTCTTGAAGCCCTCGGCAAGGATGGCGTCCTCATCAATACAGCTCGCGGTAGCGTGGTGGATGAAGATGCCCTGCTCACTGCCCTCCAAAACAAAACCATTGCCGGGGCGGGGCTGGATGTCTTTCAGAATGAGCCGAAGATTAATCCGGCCTTTTTCGCGCTGGAGAATGTCGTCCTCCAACCCCATCAAGGTTCCGCAACGATAGAGACACGCTTAGCAATGGGGCAAAATATCATTGATAATTTGCACGCCTATTTCAGCGGTAAACCCCTCCTGACCCCTGCATATTAAACAGGTCTCATCATAAAGTCCTTACAGCAAAGCCCGGCAGGGGAAGGCCTGCCGGGCTTTCTATTTTCATCTCTCCACAGCCGATAGGGTTAAAACCACTCCCGGCGATTTTGCACATATGTTCGATAAAAACCCTCATCAGACCTTGTGAGGTAAATAATCCCTTCAACAAAGGCAATAATCCCAATAATAATACTTGGAATCCCTAGCAAGATAATCCCAAAAATAGTCACCAAAAGCATAATAATGCCTGCTCGTTTATAACCTAAATAGAACTTATGGACACCAAACCCACCCACAAAGAGAGCAAGAAGCCCGGCAACCATTTTAGACTTACCGCCAATCCCCTCGAAAATATCATTTGTTGATGTCTGGCCTGTTCCTGGTACGACAAAAATAGAGAGTGCCTCATCATTCTCTACTTCAAAATCCACAGCGACTCCGTTTTTTAAAAAAACATTGTCAGAGCCAAAGCTGCTTCCCTTAAACGTATAACGCTTGCCATCATCACCGCTAATCAGCCCTTCACCAATGCGAATATCATAATTTAGAATTGTTCCACGCATTTTATCTCTCCAACGGAATCATTACCTAAACAGAACATATTGAATAACTATAACGAGTCCTGCCATTAAAAACATCCATTAAATAAAATGTCACAGCATTATTCTTAATTATGTACAATTTATTCAGCAAATTGTTCAGCAATAATCCGTTCCGATAGGCTATGGTCAGGGTCGAACAGTAGAGTAACTTTCTTCTCTTGGTCTAACCGGACGATAACCTCCTCCACATCGCGTATTTCCTCCGGCCCGGCAACGGCAGAGGCGGGGCGTTTTTTGGTATCTGCCAAAGTAAAGCGTACAGTTACATCCGCTGGCAATAACGCCCCCCGCCAATGGCGCGGCTGAAAAGGCGATATTGGTGTAAGGGATAAAAGCTCCGCCCCTAAAGGAATAATCGGCCCATGAGCAGAACGATTATAAGCAGTTGATCCCGCTGGAGTAGCCAGAATAACGCCATCACAAGTTAAGCGCGGCATCCGCACGCGGCCATCAACCTCTATACCGATATGAACCGTCTGGCGTGTCTCGCGGTAAAGGAACACATCATTAAAGCCGACACCCTCATGCATCTCACCCGCTGTGGTGCGCGCCCACATATGCAGCGGGGCGATCTCCGTATGTTGGGCATAAGCTAGACGTTGAGGAAGCTGATCCTCCTCTGGATGGTTCATCAAAAAACCAACCGTCCCGTAATTCATACCAAAGACAGGGATATTACGCCCAATAATTTGCAATAATGTCTCCAGCATGAAGCCATCACCGCCTAAGCAGACGAGGACTTCAGCTTGCTCTAACGGGACATTGCCATAACGCTCCGTAAAGCGCGTGAGGGCTTCCTGCGCGGCGTCCGTCCCTGCTGCGACAAAGGCAATATTCATAGAGGCACTCAGGGGGATTCACCACTCTTATGCTCAATGACATCATAAGCAGGGGAGCCGGGATAAGCCCCTTTGCGGACATCCAACGCGGATGGGCAAATAAGCTGCTCTTTATCATAAAGGGCCAGCATCCAAATCTTATGCCCATCAAGGCTGAGCAAGCCATGCAACTTCACCTCTTTATCCAGCCGTACAAAAGGCAAAAGAGATTCCGGCATGACGACTGCACGCCCATCGGTAAAAAGCACGCCATCGCCCGTAATGCGGCTTACTGTCCCTGTAAAAACAGGCAAGGGCCGCACATCATACTGACATTCCGCAACATGGGCGAAAGCCGGCATCATGCCGAGTAAGCCCATCATGATGACAAAAAATGCAGAAAAACGAGCGATCATCACATGCTCCTTAGTGCCTAAAATGCCGCATACCCGTAAAGACCATCGCAATCCCTGCTTTATCAGCAGCATCAATCACCTCTTGGTCACGGATGGAACCACCAGGCTGAATCACTGCCGTAGCCCCGGCTGCTACCACACTCTCTAGCCCATCAGCAAAGGGGAAGAAGGCATCAGAAGCAGCAACAGAGCCTTTTGTCAAAGCATCAGTCTCCCCCGCAGCCTGTGCGGCATCCTCACTTTTACGCGCTGCAATACGCGCACTATCCACACGGGACATCTGCCCCGCACCAATGCCAACCGTAGCCTGATCCTTCACATAAATCACGGCATTAGACTTCACATGTTTGGCAACGCGGAAGGCAAAAAGGAGGTCCGCCATCTCCGCCTTGCTTGGCTGACGCTTGGTGACGACCTTCAGCATATCCTCCGTAACATGACCATTATCCCGGCTCTGAGCTAAGAACCCACCCGAAACCGAGCGGAAGGACAGCCCCGGTGCTTGTGCCTCTGGCACGCCACCTGTCAGCAAGAGACGAAGATTCTTCTTCTTCGCAAGAATAGCCTTTGCCCCTTCCTCTGCATCTGGGGCGACAATCACCTCGGTAAAGATGGCACTAATCTGCTCCGCTGTTGCTTCATCTAGCGTCCGGTTCAACGCGACAATCCCCCCAAAGGCAGAGACTGGGTCACAGCGTAAGGCGGCCTTCCATGCCTCCACAACACTCCCAGCGGACGCAACACCGCAAGGGTTTGCATGCTTCACAATCACCACTGTAGGGGCTTCAAACTCTGCTACTGCCTCAAAAGCGGCATCAGTATCATTCAGGTTATTATAGCTTAGAGCCTTCCCCTGAATCTGCCGTGCTGTAGCAAGACCCGGCCGCGTACTACCATCCCGATAAAACGCTGCTGCTTGATGAGGATTCTCACCGTAACGCAAAAGCGTATCACGCTGGCCAGAGAGGGTGAGAACAGGCGGTAAGCTCACGCCATTTATTTTGCTCGCCTCATCATCCTGCTGGGTGAACCATGCAGCAATCATCCCATCATATGCTGCTGTATGGGTATAAGCCGCAGCAGCCCATGCCCGGCGTTCTGCTAGGGTTGTCCCCCCTTGCGCTAGGGCGTTTAAAAACGCTTCATATTGGGTTGGGCTTGTTAAAATCGCTACAGAGGCAAAATTCTTCGCCGCCGCGCGCACCATAGCCGGGCCGCCAATATCAATATTCTCGACACATTGTTCTTCATCCGCGCCGGAAGCGACAGTCGCTGCAAATGGGTAAAGATTGACACAAACCAAATCAATCGGGGCAATCCCATGTTCCTGCATTTGCGCTTGATGCTCTGCCTTATCCCGGCGGCCAAGAATACCACCATGAATCCACGGTACGAGCGTCTTAACACGGCCATCCAAAATCTCGGGGAAGCCTGTATGGTCGGAGACCTCCTTCACCGGCAGGCCAGCATCGCGCAATGTGCGAGCGGACCCTCCTGTCGAGAGGATTTCCACCCCCTTTGCGATGAGGGCATGAGCGAGTTCAACCAACCCAGTCTTATCGGAGACAGAAAGAAGGGCACGACGAGGGGAGAAGCGTGTATCAGTCATGGTTTTGGCATATCGCCCCCCTCCCTCCTGTGCAAGATAGATTCAGAACCATCCGCGCTAAAAAGCCTCTTTAAGGGTTATTCTTGATGTTCAATCTGGCTCTCATGCGCATGATTACCTATCATGCGCTGCTCTGTTGTCGCCATCATCGTTTGCCATCCACCACCCAAAGCACGATAGAGGCCCACAGCGGCTAACGCTGTTTGCATATGGAGTTCTGCCTCCACCACTTGGCTGGAAAGCAACATGGATTCCGCGCGGTCCACCTCTAAGAAAGGCACCGCACCATCCCGATATTGCAGCCGTGCTGCCTCATAGGCTTTACGATTCTGACGAACAAGCTCCATGATATGCTGATACCGTAGCTGGAGTTGCGCCATACGGGTAATTGCATCATCAACATCCCGCCATGCCTCTAAGACTGTTTGCCGGTAAGCAAGGGCTATCTCCTGCTGCTCCGCCTTACGCAAAGCCAAGGTGCCGCGTAAACGTCCCCCCTCAAAAATCGGTACATTGACAGTAGGGCCAAGGGTAAAATATTTCGCCCCCGGCATGAAGAAATCCCCCGCAGAGAGGCTTTGTGTTCCTAAATTACCCGCTAGATTAATATCAGGGTAAAAGGCCGCTTTTGCTGCTCCCACCTCTGCCGTGGCGGCATGGAGCCGTGCATCAGCCATCATAATATCCGGCCTCCGTTGGGCGAGGCTGGATGGCACCCCAACCCCGACCGAAACAGGGAGGTCCAGCTGCGGACGTATAGGCAGTAACTCCCCCTCCAACGCACGAGGCGGCAAAGCAAGCATCACGCCAATCGTGTTAATCAATGCCGCTTGCATCTCCCGTAAAGGGGGTAAAGCACTATCGGTTTGCTCCACCTGCCCACGCGCCTGCGCGACCTCCAAGTCATTCGCGGCTCCTTCTGTCTGCCGTGCTAACACAAGGGCAAGGTCGTGCCGCACAAGGGCTTGATGTTGCTCTGTAAGGTGAATCTGTGCCTGCACAGCACGAAGGCGCAAATAAGCCTCCACGAGGTCGGCCAGCCGTCCCAACGCCACCCCACGCGCATAGGCTTGCTGCTCCACCACGCGGGCTTTACCTGCCTCTACAAGGCGGCGAATACGGCCAAATAAATCCATATCCCACGAGGCTGAACCAACATTGGCATATTGCTGATATTGCAAATTCGCCCCCGGTGCAGGCTGAGCGAGAGTGAGAAAGCCGTGGGTGCTCTGCTGCGTCCATGTATAAGAGCCTGCCCAATTTAGGCTCGGCACCCCTTCCGAGGCGACTACTTTAAGTTCCCCACGGGCTTGGAGCACCCGCGTGGCCGCTTGCCGAATATCCAAATTATCGCGCGAAAGCCGCTCGACCAATTTATTTAAAACAGGGTCGTGCCATTGCTGCCACCATGTCGTATCCACATCCCCTGCATGAATAAAACCGCGCGTCCGTGCCTCATGCACATCAGCCGCTTTCTCCCAGCCACTAGGTTGATCCGTCTCTTTTGGGGTTTTATAATCCGCCCCCACACGGATGCACCCACCCAGCCCTAATAGGCCTATTAAAAGCCAAAAACTACGCTGCCTCATTTATCCGTCACCCCACGGTCAAGCCGCTTTTGAGCCTGCACAATATTGGCTAAATGCGTCTCCACCGTTGTCTCGACCGAAAGCCCCATCCGCAATAGCCGTGCATGGGGCTGACCGGGAAGAAGGGTAATTTTCACCGGCAGACGTTGGACAATCTTTGTAAAATTACCCGTAGCATTTTCTGGTGCCAAAGGCGCAAAAGCCGCTCCAGAGGCAGGCGGGACACTATCCACGACGCCCTCAAGGTCAATATCATAAGCATCAACATGGATGCGGGCCTTCTGGCCGGGGCGCATATGCTGGAGGGCTAACTCCCGATAATTTGCCTCAATCCAAAGTTGGTCCATCGGCACAAGGGCCATCAACGCCGCCCCATTAGGAACGTAATTTCCCACCTGAACGGTGCGTTCCCCAACCATGCCATCAAAAGGCGCACGAATGGTGGTGTAAGAGAGGTTCAACTCTGCTTGATGCACCCGTGCATGGTCCACCTCCACTTGGCGGCGTGCTGAATCCTGCACAGCCTCCAACACACGTAGCTGCGCTTGGGCTGCGGCATATTGCGCTTGCGCGGCTTGGAGGGACGCTGCCAGCTCATCCAAACTTGCCCGTGTGCGCTCGCCCTCCTCGCGGCTCCCCGCACCATTACGCGCTAAATGGGCATAACGGGTTGCATTCTGCCGGGCGAAAATCAACTGCGCGGTTAATTGCGCCACATGCGCTTGAGCCTCGGCAATCAAAGCGGGTTGACGCGCTACAGTAGCAGCAGCATCCAACACCACCGCACGGTCATGCGCCTCGGTCGCGCGGGCTTGGTCTAATGTAGTTTGATAATCACGTGGGTCGAGCTGGACCAGCACATCCCCTGCATGAACACTCTGGTTATCATCCACTGCCACAGCCACAACCTGCCCCGGTACACGCGGGGCGATAACGCTATAATGTGCCGTCACATACGCATCATTCGTCCATACGCGTGCAGCAGGGATGAACACAATCGCCAGAATCACACCCACAAAAAGAGCCAGAATCCCCCCCGCTAACCAGACCGGCCAGCGTTGCCCCAAAAAACGCCCTTGCTGCTTATGGCTATGATGTTCTGCTGCTTGTTGTGTCATTCTTCTTCCACCCCTTCCCCACGCTGGGCCTCTGGCTGCTCTGGCGATGTTACAACTCGTGGTGCAAATACAACCCATGGTGGATAAGTTCGCACAGGCACAATGAGGATAAAGACCATCAACACCACTAACAATGCTGCCAAAACGCAGAATAAATCCGATAACGTCAGCACAGTGGCTTGATGATGAAATTGCTGTTTAAGATACGCCATACTCCCGCGATAACGCGGTGTTCCATCTGGTAAAAAAGGCGTAGGGCTTTGCAATAAAGGGCTACTACCTTGCACAAGCGCGTACCGATATTGGCCCAAGCGGTCTGCCAAGCGGCCCTCATGCAGGCCACCGCGCCACCGCGTCACTAAATCCACCAACCATGTGCCCCCCACCATCATGAAGGCACGCGGCATATTCACCAACGCAACGGCAAAAGGTGATTCTTCTGCCACAACGGCATTGGTGGACATCATCAACAGGGAGGCCAACACCATCACCCCGCCTATGCCTTGCAAAAACTGCCAGAGATAAAACTCCGGCCGTTGCCATACGGAGGTAACGAGGGAATCCCCACAACAGGCGATGAACATGCAAACCATGCCGCTAAAGCCGATGATGCGACAATCCACCTCCCGCCTATTGAGCAAATACCCCACAAAAGGCGCGACCAATATCTCCACCGCTGCGACTTCTAAGGTGATGAGATAGCTTTGCTCCGGCCGATAGCCCACTATCTTTGTCAGAAACTGCAAAGGCACAGCCGAGGCAGAGAGTGAAATCACCACAAAGAGGCTAATCCCCCCTACCCCGTAGAAATAATTATTCCGGCTGAGAAGTTGAAAGCGGAAAAAAGGCAAAGGGTGCCGCCATTCATTCCACACCAAAAGGGGGATGGCTGCGACACCAATCACACTCAAGACGCAAATAAGGGATGAATTGAACCAGTCCAGCCAATCACCAAGGGACAGCACCGTTGTTAGGCACCAAGCGGCTATAACGAAAAATAGCAAGCCATAACCATTAAACCGCTTTAAGCGATGATGTTGTGGCTCCGTAACAGGCATACCATACCAAATACATGCCCCCGCTAACGCGCCTAGCGGAATAGCTTGCAAGAAAATAAACCGCCAACTGAAAAAATCCGTCCATATCCCGGCCAAAGCCGTACCGAGATAGGGGAAACAAGTGGAGACAAGCGTATAAGCCACCAGTCCATAAGCCCGCAGATGAAAAGGCAGAATCCGCAAGATGGAGAACATCAGCAAAGGGATGGCAAATCCACCAGCCAAACCCTGCACGCTGCGCAAACTATAAACGGCTATGGGCATCGTGCAAAAAGCCATCGGCACAATGCTGCTTAAAGCAAGGGCCAGCACAAACAAAGCCCAACGGCGCAAGCTAAACGTAATAGCCATCCATGGGGAGAGCCCTGCCCCAATCACCTGTGCGGAGGTATAGAGGCTAACAAACCACCGGGACGGGTCCCGGCTAAGGCCCATCCCCCCCATAATATCACCAAGACCTTGGAGGGAGACTTGCTCATTTAACGTTGTCATCACCGCTACCAGCAAAACGCCAGCGAGACCGATGATAGATGTCATATGGGCACGAATAGCCTGCAACCAATCCTCCTGACCAAGAGGTCAAACCTCTATCAGAGATTGGCATATCACTTAATAAAGAGCCTAGTGTTTTTGGTATTATCCGACCAGTCTGTTACTTAAAAACAACAAGCTTTTCCCATAAAAAACGGGACCACACAGCCATAAGCCGTATTGGTCCCGCTTTGCCTCAACGTCTCAGACGAGAAGGACTAAAGCTTAGCGCAAGCCCAAAGCCTTTGTCCGCTTCGCTACTTCCTCAGCGGAAGCATTGCCAGCGGTCAACCAAGAGCCACCAACGCAAGCGACTGTCGGCAGGGCCAACCAGTCCTTATATGTAGCCTCGGTGATGCCCCCTGTAGGACAGAAGCGCACGCCCAAGCTACCAAACACAGCGGAAAGCCCCTTTAATGCCGGGATGCCGCCATTGGTCATAGCAGGGAAGAACTTAAAGCGGCGTAGCCCTAGGTCCAAACCCATCATGATGTCGCTAGCATTAGCTGTACCGGGGAGGAACGGTACGTCACGGTCCAACGCTTCCTTCACCAGAGCCGGTGTGATGCCGGGGCTGACCATGAATTTTGCACCAGCCTTCATAGCCTGGTCCATCTGCTTAGGGTTCAGCACCGTACCAGCACCGACTAACGCCCCTTCCACTTTGGACATCTCAGAGATGACCTCCAAAGCAGCTGGTGTACGCAATGTCACCTCAAGGGTGGAAATACCACCAGCGACCAAGGCCTCAGCAATCGGGCGGGCCGTAGCCACATCCTCAACAACCAGAACAGGCATAATCGGGCTGCGGTCCATTACCGCATCCAGTCTTTTGATGTAGCTCATACCTCGGTTCCTTTCTCAACATCATCACCGATTTCATCCAGCTCACGATCCATCATGAACTGCATCGGCGAAGCCCCCTGCTCGGCGGACGGTGCCACCTCACGCATGAGGGCAAACAGCTCGCGCCCTGTGCCAGCTGTGGCGCGATGCGGTTTGGTCGGCGTACGTGCGTTCCATTCCTTCTCATCCACCAGAGCTTCCAACTGCCCTGTACGGGCACAAACGCGGATCATATCGCCATCGCGCACCTTAGCCAGCGGGCCGCCAACCTGCGCCTCCGGCCCAACATGCACCACAGCGGGGACCTTACCACTCGCACCAGAGAGGCGGCCATCCGTAACCAATGCCACCTTAAAGCCTTGGTCCAGCTCCACACCGAGGGAGGGGATCAAGTTATGCAGCTCTGGCATGCCATTGCCGCGCGGGCCTTGGCCAATCACCACAACCACAACATCCCGATGCAACTCACCAGCCTTTTGCGCTTCCTTCACCGCCGTTTGGGAGTTAAAGACGCGGGCCGGGGCCTCAATGGTCAGCAGGTTATCCGCCACAGCACTGGATTTATACACGCCGCGACCCAGATTACCCTGAAGCAACTGAATCCCCCCAACTGGGTGGAATGGGTCCTTCACACCGCGAAGAATCTCAACATCGCTGGATGGCTTGGCAGGGGTGTAAACAACATTCTTGTCATTGCCTAGCAGAGCGCGTTTGGCGTAATCCTCCAACCCATTCTCGGAAATGGTGGGAATATCAGGATGGATCAAGCCAGCATCGGCTAGTTCAGCAATGACAGTCGGCAAACCGCCAACCTCGTTAAACTTGTTCACATCGGAAGGACCGCTTGGATACACCTTACACAAGGTCGGCACCGCAGCAGAAAGGTCGGAGAAGTCTTCCCAATTAACGATAATACCCGCAGCACGTGCCACGGCGGGGATGTGGATCGTATGGTTGGTAGACCCACCTGTAGCCATCAGACCAACAATGGCGTTCACGATGGCCTTCTCATTGACGACCTCGGCCATTGGGCGTGGGGTTTTACCCTTTGTGCTAATCTCCACCAAACGATGGACCCCGGCACGGGTCACAGCCTGACGCAGTGGCGTATCAACAGGGATGAAGGACGAATCCGGCATCATGAGCCCAAGGAACTCGGCCATCATCTGGTTGGTATTGGCTGTCCCGTAGAAGGTACAAGTCCCCTCGGCATGATAAGAGGCCATCTCGGCCTTCATCAGCTCATCTTTGCCAATCTTCCCTTGAACATAAAGCTGACGAACCCGGACTTTCTCCTTATTCGGCAGGCCAGAGGTCATCGGGCCAGAGGGAATCAACATACCCGGCAGATGACCAAAGCGCAGCGCACCCATCAACAAGCCGGGGACAATTTTATCACAAATACCAAGCAGAGCTACGGCATCATACATACCATGGCTCAGCCCTACGGCGGTGGATTGTGCAATTACATCACGCGAGAAAAGGGAGAGGTCCATCCCCTCTTGGCCTTGCGTGACACCATCGCACATCGCCGGGGCCCCACCAGCAACCTGTGCTGTAGCCCCAACCTCACGTGCAAAAAGCTTCATCTGCTCCGGGTAATGAGCATAAGGCTCATGGGCAGAAAGCATATCGTTATAAGTTGTAATAATGCCCAAATTAGCACGCTGCTCAAAAACCAGCTCCTGCTTATCAGCAGCGCTGGAGGCAGCAACGGCATGAGCCAGGTTCCCGCACGTGAGACGGGACCGGTCTACACCTTTTTCACGGTTACGCTCCATAAGAGTGAGGTAACGACGGCGGGACGTCTTGGACCGCTCGATAATTCTGGACGTTACACTCTCAACAACGGAATTCAGAGACATTGAAGCACTCGCTGTTCGGCTGGACACCCCACAGACAGACGGATAATTCCCCCTGAGAGACACGGTATCATATTATCATCCGCTTACTTCCCCGACTAAATAAGGAAAGCATCGCACTGCCTTTATGTAAGGAAAGACGCCCCAACGGGCAAGCCACCCCCCATGCACAAGCCGCCCATCTCCCCATCACCCAACACAAGGCACATCCCTTAAAAGAGCAGTTTTTAAAGGTTTTCCCTACAAAAAACCCAGATGAAGCCTCACACTGCCATGCATGAAACTCCCGTCTGGGCTTTGCAAAATACGTCCCTCTATGACCCAAACAAACATTAGCTGGGCGAGTCACGCTCCTGTTCTTCCTCGCGGAAACTTGGCCAACGCCCCGCAGCAAGAGCTACGAGCGAAGGAGTTGCAACATGCAATCTACGGCCATAGACCCAATCGTTCGTCAAAACACTACGAACATATTGCCGGGTCTCCGAGCTTGGCAGGCACTCAATGAACATAAGCGGGTCCTGCAAGCCTTTTTGCCCGCTCTGCCACCGGCTAATCGCCAATGGCCCCGCATTATAAGAGGCAAGAACTTTCAATAAAGAAGCCTCTCCACTGGGTTCATTTTGTGCAATCATGCGGGCGAGATAGAGCATATAAAGCTGCCCTACCTCCAAATTATAGCCCGGCTCCTGCAAACGCCGCTCCATCTCCTGATAAAACCGCTCCCCAGAAGAAGCCGAAACAGGTTGCGGAAGATGATACTGCTTGTTGATCCAATCCGCTGTTATAGGCATGACCTGCATCATCCCGTAAGCCCCAGCCGGCGAGGCTGCCAGTGCATCAAAATTCGACTCCATTCTCGCTACGGCATAAACCAAAGCCGAAGAGACACGGAAACCATTATATGGATGTAGCTCTGGCAAGGGGCCAAGCACTTCCTTCAATTCATTATGATCCAGCCGCTCTAAAGCGTGCTGCATCTGCTCTGCCAAAGCGAGCATCCCCGCTTTTTGCACCACTAATTGAAGAGAATGAGCCCGCACAGGGTCCAAAAGAGCCTCTTGCCACATCTGACGTGCCAACATTTCTGCACGCCCTTGCTCACCAATCTGCAACAAAGCAAAAAGATGCGGCCCTTCCTCCATGGACGACACCACCTTAACGTCCACTTCACTCAAAGCGGTTTGTGTCGCACCCGCTAGGCCAATCGTAGATAACACACCAGAGAGCGCGGTCTCATCGGTGTGTTTCTCTCGCAACATCCGTTCTGCTAGCAGCCCGTAAAAGCTTTCACTCTGCACAGAGGCCCGATGTAGCCATGTATGATACAGACCGACATCGCCATGTCGCTCTGCTACACGACCAGCCCAAAAAGACGCTGCTGCCTGTATGTCACCATCTGTTTGCTCCGCATTAGCAGCACTCTCAAACAGATCATACGCCGCATCCAAATATCCCTCACGCCATGCCGCCAAACCAGCCACAAAAGCGGGAAAACCGACCTTATAATGCCCTACATCCATGCCAGCAGAGCCTATCCGCAGCGCGGCCCGTGTCTCCCCCTGGCTTAAAAGCTGCATCGCAATTTCACCATGCAGCTGTGCCGCATAGATAGGCGTCATACCCGGTGTAGATTGCACCTGCACGATGGCACGCTGCGCGCCAACAACCCCTTGGGCAGCTTCCTCCATCAAAGCGCGCTCTAATCGATTATTCCGTACTAACGTCTGCGAGAAAGGCAACGCGCGCTCCACGCGGTGTAGATCCGCCACAGTGTCATAGCCACTAGGCAGCGTCCCCCCCGTGATAGTGCCTCCTCGACGCATCACATCAAGCTGTTGCTGTATCAATGGCGCATCAGGCAATGACGAATAACGCCGTAACCACTCCGTCAATTCCGCCTCGGACGGATGAAAAGCCGTATTGAGATAGCGCTCTGCCAAATAATCAGGGAGCAACAGATTTTCTGCTGTTTCATTAGGGCCAGAGGCATAATGCAAAACATCTAACCGCCCCATATCCCCCTCGCGCACAGCCGCAAAGAGAGCCCGATAACGCCCTGCAACAGCCGCCGGTAAAGGCTGCGGCAAAGAAGCCCCTACTATGGAACGAGATGAAACGCTGGGACGCTCACCTTCGGGATGCCCCGGCGCGTGGGACGGAAGAGACATACCCTGCCCCTGCGCCGGAAAAACAGCGTGTCCTGTCAGAAGTGCAGCACTCAAGAGAACGCTACACCATACTGCGCTAGACCCACCTGGAAATATCCATCGCATAATGTCGGGGCGTAACGTGGTTTTTCTTTACTGGCAACCCTTGAAAGTTAAACCGAGAAAACCCACCGCTTCCACCATGATACGCCTTGCCTGGGGAAGAATCCAGAGAGTTCTTCTCTTTTCTGGGTAATTTCGTAATTTATTTTGCCTTATTTTACCATTCTGTTATATCTGGTAATTAACTATTTGTTCATATAAACGACTCGCTAATCTTCACCCTCATTGCCTTTTTGAAGACTCGCTTCCAGCAATAAAAGATCGTGCCATAGGTGGCGCCGTCGCCCTGCATTATCGCCAAGTTGTGCAGGATGCCATAGAGGCAACAACGGAATTGGCTGTGCAAAACCGGGAATCATCGCCTCATGCCACCGCCCCCGCAGCTGGCTGAGCCGGGGGCCCTCCTGATGCAACAACATACCTGCCGGTATTGTCCCCATTGTTACAATACGCTGCGGCTTAGCCAGCGCGACAATGCGCTGTAACACAGGCAAACAAAGCTCCAACTCACGCTGAGAGGCACGCTGCCCACCAGGTGGTCGCCATGGAATAGCCGGTGCCATGGAAAGCTGATCACGCTTTAGGCCAATAGATGCCAAAATACGCCCCAACAAAACGCCCATCTCGCCAGCAAATAAAGTGCCATGCCGATCCTCATCTTCATTAGGCACGTCACCAATTAAAAGAAAAGGCGCATCCTTTACCAAAACAGGGGCTAGATGATGCTTTGCTGTCCGCGCGAGGGTAATACCGGGTATGTGTTGGCTCACCTGCTTTAACGTTTCTACATCTTGTGCTGTAGCGAGTGCTGCTAGAACATCCTCCGCTCCTTTTACGTTCTCACGCGCGGGGGCTGCCATCACTATAGGCTGACCTTTAGGTGGAGGGTCACGCTGTATGGAGCGCTCCTCCCACACATCCCAACTATGATCTTCTATCAGGTCATCCACACCCCATTCTTGATGCAGACGCAAAGCTGCAAGCATGTCCTGTACGGGATATGATGATGAGGAAGATACCATAAGAAATTAAGGACTCTCTTTTACATAACTCTAACAGACAGGACTCAACCATCCTCTTTACATGGCTTTTAGTCTCTTAATTTGTTAGAGACTCTCTGCACATAAACACACCATCCGGACCTTATATAGGCGTGCGAGTCTCCCCCAGCCTCTTCCGGTTTCATAATGAAGGATGCCCTGTACCATGGTGCTGCATCAAGATACAGCTCACGCTAAGATCAATCTATTCCTTCATGTCACTGGCCGCCGTGATGACGGCTATCACCTCCTTGATAGTCTTGCTATTTTTGCGGGTGCGGGGGATGAACTCTGCCTTACAACCGCCGCACCCGCACAAATGAGTGAAAACCTTACCCTACAGGGGCCCTTCTCCCAAGGCTTAGAGGCCGATAGCAATAACCTCGTCCTACGTGCAGCTTCCGCTCTTCGGCACCATCAGGGTGAGATAAAAGGCAAGCTACCAGCTGCTACTTTACGCCTCAATAAACAACTCCCCATTGCCTCCGGCATTGGTGGAGGCTCTGCCGATGCTGCTTGCGCCTTACGGCTGCTAACGCGCTATTGGCACCTCTCACCGGAGGCTGCCGTCGCTGTCGCCCCAACCTTGGGAGCGGATGTCCCTGTATGTTTGCACCAAAAAGCAACACGTATGGAAGGCATTGGCGAAATCCTTACCCCTGCACCGGCTCTACCCAAAATGGGCATTATGCTTGTTAATCCCGGCGTGAGTGTTTCCACCCCGACGATCTTTAAACGACTCGCTACCACGGGGGGACCGCGCGCACGCGCCGCTTTGTCTCTCCCCACAGCAGGATGGCCTACAATAGATGCCCTTGTTACCTTCCTAAATGGAACGGAAAACGACCTCCAACCCCATGCTATCACTCAGGAGCCCATCATCGCCACGGTTTTGGAACATCTAGCCCAACTCCCACAGGTCCGTTTTAGCCGTATGAGCGGCTCTGGTGCGACCTGCTTTGCGTTGTTCGACACTCCTCCCGCCGCGCAAGAGGCGGCCCTTCACCTCACACAGCACCCCGCGGCAAAAACATGGTGGAGCTGGGCAGGGGCTGTACTGGCATAAAGAAAAGCCCGCTTTTTAGAGCGGGCCTTCCTCTCTCACCATTTTGAGAAACCAACATGTGAGAGACACAACCGTTACTGGGCCGCGCCTTTCAGCCGGTTATTGCAGGCGGAGTAATACCCACCACCCTTTTGAATCCACTTCAGCCCACCATTACGCCCCGTGCTTTTATTAGCATTATACTGAGCAAGGCAGGTTTTCATCCGCGCTTTCCCCTCTGATAAAGACGCAAATTCAGGCGCGATACGTTGAGGAAAAAGCACATCCCCACTCACAACAGGGGCTGCGGCGGCTGGCTTCTTGCCCTCTTCTGGCGTGGCCGATGTGCTAGAAGCAGGAGCCTCCCCAGTGCAATGAGCTTTCTTAAAAGCAGCGTAGTCCTGCCCTTTTAACGTCCCCGTTGTTTTAGCCTCATTAAAAGCTTTATGACATGCGGCAAAAGAGGAGGTCCCCGCGGCAAAAGACGGTGCCACTAATGCAGCACTCCCCCCGCTTATAGCACACATCATCATGAAGACGCTCACAGCTGAACATTTCATTCTGTTACTACCCTTACCTATTTGTTAAAACCATCCGGTAAGTAGTGCCATTATTTCCTCTCATCGTGCAAGCGGCGTGCCCCGCCAAGGCAGGGCAAAACCGATAAAACACATTTAATTGAGCCGCTCACCATGTTGGGTGAGATCCAGCCCCATTTGCTCCTCATCAGAGGAAACGCGCATACCAATCATCTTATCGACGAGCCAGAAGATGATAGCTGTTAGGATAACAGACCATATAATCGTCACACCCACAGCCTCAGCCTGCCGCCCTAACTGCGCCCAACTCCCACTCACTCCAGCTGGGTTTGAGGCCGTAGCAGAGAGCGGGCCATAAGCAAATACGCCCGTCAGTAAAGCCCCAACAATGCCCCCTACGCCGTGCACACCAAAGGCATCTAGGCTATCATCATACCCTAAACGTGTTTTTAACACCGCAGCACTATAGAAGCACACACCCCCCGCAATCAGCCCAATCGCTAACGCCCCACTGGGGAGGACAAAGCCCGCGGCCGGTGTTACCGCCACAAGCCCTGCCACCACGCCAGAGATAACCCCCAACGCGGTCGGTTTGCCATGACGCCACCATTCTACCAGCATCCAGCCCATACCACCGCCAGCAGCCGCGACCTGTGTTGTGAGCATCGCCATACCGGCCCGACCATTCGCCCCAAGGGCAGAGCCTGCATTAAAGCCAAACCAGCCTACCCAAAGCAGCGAGGCCCCGATAATCGCATAAGCCAGATTATAGGGGGACATATCATCACGCTTTAACCCATAACGGCGGCCAATCATCAAAGCACAGACCAACCCTGCCACACCAGAATTGACATGAACAACCGTACCCCCGGCGAAGTCCACAGCCCCTAACCCAGCGACCCAGCCAAGTGGGCTCCATACCCAATGAGCCACCGGCGCATAAACCAGCAACGACCATAGAATCGTAAAAACACACAACCCAGCAAAGCGGATACGCTCTGCAAAAGCCCCTGTCAGCAGGGCTGGTGTGATGATGGCAAAGGTCATCTGATACATCAGATAAACGCTCTCGGGGATGGTCATAGGTGTTTCTGCCGGAGTCCCCGCCCCTAAGGTAAAGGCTCCGTCCGTCCCTTGATGGAACTGCGACGCAATCCCCCGTAGGAAAAAGCGAGAGGCATCACCAATCCACGCCGTCCCTGTCGAGAAGGCTAGGCTATAGCCGAGGACCATCCACACAATGCTCACAATACAGCAAATCCCAAAGGACTGAACCATAGTGGAGAGGACATTCTTCCGCCGCACCATCCCAGCATAGAACAACGCTAAACCGGGGACTGTCATCAGCAAGACAAGAGCCGTGCTGACCAACATCCATGACGTATCGCCTGTATCAATCGCACGCATTAGAGGGCTCCTTCACCTGTCTCGCCTGTCCGAATACGGACCATCTGCTCCACATTTGTGACCATAATCTTACCGTCACCAATACGGCCTGTACGGGCTTTTTCGGTAATGGCCTCAATAATCTCTGGCACGCGCTCATCAGGGACGACTGTTTCCAGCTTAATTTTGGCGATGAAGCTGATCGTATATTCAGCCCCACGATAGATTTCTGTCTGGCCCTTCTGCCGGCCAAAACCGCGCACCTCCGTCACAGTCAGCCCATGCACCCCCAGCTCCGCAAGAGCTTCGCGTACATCATCTAATTTGAACGGTTTGATAATTGCCGTTACAAGCTTCATCCCCTCTGGCCCTTTTCTGCCGTTGGTCTGTTACTACACTGGAATGAAATCGTGCCACCTTCATAACGATTTCTGCAAGACTTTCTTTTCATCAAAGATAGGGCTAGACACAAAAGACCCGCCCCTCTGGCAAAAAAGCCACCCTCTTGGAGGGGCCTCCAGCCCCTTTTTTGTAGGCCGGGAAGGACAGACTGCTTATGCGCACAGATTACGACCTCTGCATCAATGGTGGCGGTCCCATCGGGGCGACGCTGGCGTGCCTTCTGGCACAAAAGGGGCTGCGTATTCTCTTATTAGAACGCGCGCCTCTCTCCCCCACGCCAGACCAAAACCCTGATGGCCGCGCTTATGCCCTAGCCGAGGGTGTCCGCCCTTTATTAGAGGATGCTGGCATCTGGCAGGCCCTGCCCTTACCACCGCAGGCGATTACGACCATCCATGTCACAGATAGCCAAGGGCGAATCCCCACAGCCTCCCGCAGCACCCTTGCTGATGGGCTAAGCTTTACCGAGGATGATGCCCCGGACCACCGCCCTTTTGGCTGGATGATCGAAGCTCATAATCTCCTCGCCGCTATTGCCCGCACCCTCACCTCTCAACCGGGGCTGGATGTACGCGCTCCCGCTACAGGGCAGTTCCAGTTTACGCAAAATGAAGCCCGTATTACGCTCTCAACGGATGAAACAGTCTCCGCAGCTTTAGTCATCGCTGCTGATGGACGCCAATCCCGCTTACGCCAACAAGCTGGGATCGGCCTAACACGCATCCCTTATCATAAAACGGCCCTTGTCAGCGTGTTAGCTCATACGCTGTCTCATCATGGTAGTGCGCTGGAGAACTTCCTCCCTCAAGGCCCTTTTGCCCGCCTTCCTCTCCCCGGCATAGAAGGCCACCCGCACCGCTCCGCTATTGTATGGACCGACCGCGCTGAACGCATCGCCCATTTCACGAGCCTTGCCCCACACCATTTTGCCCGTCTCATTGAGGAGCGGCTTTGTGGCGAGGAGCTTGGATCACTGGAGCTGATCGGCACGCATTGGACCTACCCGCTCGCCTCCCAATATGCCCATCGCTATTACGCCACACGGCTGATTTTAGCAGGAGATGCCGCCCATGGCTTACATCCCGTTGCAGGACAGGGGATGAATCTTGGCTTTCGTGATGTCCGCACACTCGTTGCGCTATTGGGGGAGGCCTTCGCCCATGGGGAGGACCTCGGCTCCCCTGCATTATTACGGCGTTACCAACAGCTAAGCCGCCCCGGTAATCTTGCCATGCTCGCTGGATGTGACATGATGGAACGTCTTTTCAGCACGGATGCCCCTTTCATCCGTCATGCCCGTCATGCAGGGCTTATGGCCCTACGACGGCTCCCAACCCTACGGCAAGGGTTTGTCCGACGCGCTATGGGTTTATAATTTTAAAGGCAGTCTCCTCATTATGGCCGGTTTTCTTGATACATTCCCGCAATCCTCCTCTGAGCCACAATTTCTGGCCGAATTTTGGGCCGTCATGCAGGCACAAGCTTGCTGCTGCTCTGATGCGCTCATCCGAGATCTTTTTGCTGTTAACATTTGTAATCATGAGGATTTTGCCTCCGCTTTAGCATCGCTACTCAGCGCTAAGCTGACAGATCGTGCTATGGCAGAGCCCACACTCATGCGCCTTATCGCCTCCACTCTCAAAGCCGACCCGACCATCACACGTGCGGCTGCCTCCGATATTGTTGCTACATTTCAGCGCGACCCGGCGTGCCCAGACCTTGTAACGCCTTTTCTCTTCTTTAAGGGCTTTCAAGCTCTCCAAGCCCATCGTATTGCTCATCATCTCTGGCAAGCAGACCGCAAGCCACTTGCTTATCACTTCCAAAGCCGTGTGAATGAAAAATTCGGCATCGACATCCACCCCGCAGCACAAATTGGACAACGCATTACCATTGATCACGGCACGGGCATCGTTATTGGGGAGACGACCATCATTGAGGATGATGTCTCTCTCTTCCAAGATGTCACCCTTGGCGGCACGGGTAAAAATGGGGGACAACGCCACCCTATTATTCGGCAAGGCTGTATGATTGGGGCTGGGGCAAAAATTCTCGGTTATTTAGAAATTGGGGCCTATGCAAGAGTCGGCGCAGCCTCAGTTGTATTAGGCAATGTCCCACCACGCTCCACCGCCGTAGGCAACCCCGCCCGCATCGTCCGTTTTGGTGATATGGACCAAGATTTCACAAACTACCAAATCTAGCCCCCCCTCAGTTATCCCCAATTTCGGGGATAGGTTGGGGCATCATCCTGTGTGCCAGAGCGGGAAAAATGTGGATAAAATCGCACGACTCCTCAAAAATAGCCCTTTCAAGCTGTGCGCTCTTTCCTCCAACAAAAAAAGCTGACGTGATGAGTAGCACCACGTCAGCCTCTCTTTTAACCGATGGGTTTATGCCCCCCTTTCCTCTTATTGATGAGAGAAATGGAAGCTCATAGAATAATCATAGGTTTGCCCCGGTTTTAGCTCAATACTGGGGAAGGACGGCGTATTGGGGCTGTTGGGGAAGAACTCCGGCTCAAACGCTAAAGCATCACCCTGCCGATATGTCTTGCCAGCAGGCCCATAATACGTGCCGTAAATATGATTTGCAGAATAGAACTGCATCCCCGGCATATTGGTGGAAACCTCCATCACACGACCAGAATGAGGATCTGTCACGCGGGCCACAACGCGCTCTACATCACCGGGTTTGGACGGCCCATTAAGAACCATGCATTTGTCATAGCCTGTTTGTGGCAACATTTGCGGGTTCGGCTGGCGCAAGCCATCCCCAACACGGCGCGGCTGGCGGAAGTCAAACGGTGTGCCATCAACAGAGGCAAACTCACCCGTTGGGATGGATTGCGCATCTGTTTTTAAATAACGGTCCGCATACATCTGCACCGTTTCATCATCCACAGCACCGGAACCCTCGCCATTGAGGTTCCAATAATTATGTGTGGAGAGGTTTACGATAGTTGGTGCATCCGTTGTCGCTTGGAAGCGTAAGCTCAGCGTATCATCAGAGCGCAGACGATAAATAGCATGTGTTGTTAACGTGCCGGGGAATCCCTGGTCACCATCAGGGCTTACCATCTTCAACTCTACAAAAGCCCCATCAGCATCCACCCCTTTACGCTCAATCGTCCAGAGCTTGCGGTCGAAGCTGTCAGGCCCACCATGGAGAGTATTAGCGCCCTCGTTAGTAAGGGTATGATAGGTTTTACCCTCTAATGTGAAGGTCCCGTTAGTAATGCGGTTGGCAACACGGCCCAATACCGCCCCAAAATGAGGGTCTGCATTATTGCGCTCATAACCCTCGATATTAGGGAAACCAAGAACAACATTGCCAAGATGGCCATTACTATCGGGCACATCCATCCTATGAATGATCGCCCCGTAGGTCAGCACTGTGACCTTTACACCGTCATCATTGCTTAACGTAATTGCTTTTACTTTCTGCTTATCAGAAAGATGCCCCCACTCCTGAACATTAACCTTTGGGTGCGCTACCGCCATACCAGACAGAGCAACACTAGCCACTAAAGCACTGGCCGATAAAAGCCCAATACGGTTTTTTAGAAAACGGGGCATATGATTTCTCCCACTCCATAAAAGATAAACCCGCCCTGGAAACACCCCTATGACCCAAGAGCATCCATACCAAGGTGGAGTTTCATCTCAACGCTTAACGATGCAAAAATGCAATACCCTCATTTCTAATACAATTCTGATATGCGAAAGGGGTAGGCAAGGAAAGGCAAGTAACATATGTTCCCTTGCGTAGGTTTTATAACCTGTCTTATGTAGAACTATAACGCGTTACAGTCCCGGCCCGTTCCCGTTTGGGCATTTCCCCTCTACCACCGGGGAGATGCCTCCCATAGCCGGGCCTTAAAAGAAGCAGGAGCGGCAACAACATGGCGTGCAAAGGCAGCACAATGCAGCATCATAAAGGCAGAAAAACTGCCCTTTTTACACTGGTCGGCTGCCTTACCTTCTCCTCTCTTGCAGGATGCACCGCTAAGCCCCCTAAAGACCCTGATGAGCTGGCTGACTATAAAGCCGCGAATGATAAGTTTGAGCCTTTCAACCGCAAGATGTTCAACATCAATATGTGGGTGTATCATAAGGCCCTCCGCCCTGTTGGTCGATTCTGGCAAAAGCACGTCCCCCAGCCCATTCGCACCTCGGTTGCGACATTGAATGAAACATGGCGGGAGCCTGCGGTTTTCTTCTCCGATGTGGGGGCGGGGCGTCCCCGCCGCGCTGGTGATGCGTTTATGCGTTTCCTCCTAAATATGACAACGGCAGGCTTTTATGACGTTGCCAAACATTTAGGCTATAAGCAGCATGAGACAGACCCTGGCATGGTCCTTGCCCTCTGGGGGGTTAAGTCCGGCCCGTATCTCTTTCTCCCCGGCTTGGGGCCAAGCAGCTTCCGCGATGCGGCAGGCTATGCGCTGGGTCAGGGGCTAACACCAATTAACTATGTGCCCAGCGGTTATGGGCTTATCAGCTTCAATTGGGGCTATAACATCCTTGGCACGTTCAATACTTTTGCCGATAATACAGACCAGCTCGACCAGCTGGAACATCAAAGCCTAGACCCATACGCTTTCATGCGGAGTGCATGGCAGCAGCAACGTCAGAGCCAGATTGACGCCCTTAAGGCCGATCATCGCGCCACAACGCCAGACTGGTACTGACAATCTTGTCCCCTTCAGGACAGCCCTTTTTGGAAGGATCCCTACACATGATGCTCCGTCAGCTTACACGCCGCACCATTTTGGGAGCTGCCAGCCTACTCGCTCTCGCCCCCATGTTGGCATTCGCCGCACCTTCCAGCGAGGAAGCGAGTGCGTTTGTTAATGATTTTGGCGGGAAGTTAGTCGCTGTTATGAATAGTAACACGACATTGGATAAAAAACGCGACGCCCTCCTCCCGCTCCTGCGTCAGAATGTGGATGTGCAAGGGATTGGGCGGTACTGCCTAGGGCGTTTCTGGCGGCAAGCCACGCCAGAACAGCAAAAGATTTATCTTGAGTTGTTTGAGGATGTGCTGCTCAATGCTGTAACCGCCCGGATGGGGGAATATGAGAATATCTCCTTCCGCTTGGTCGATAATGTCGCTTCCCCCGCAGGGCAGAAAGTGACGCTCCAAATCAGCCGTCCAAATCATCCTTCTGTAATGATGACAGCCGTTATTGATGGCGAGCCTCCCAAGGTCGTGGACCTCTACGGCGAGGGCGCAAGCATGCGGATGACCCAGCGTAGCGATTACACCGCTTACCTCACACGCCATGGGTATAAGGTGCAGGCTCTTATTGATGCGCTAAAACATCAGCTTGGCCGCCAATAAAGCGCAGCACATTATGATGTTCCAACATAAGGGGGCGTTCGGCCCCCTTTTCGCTAAGCGTCCCTGCCTTCTTCACACCGCATGACAGACGAACTCTCCCTTTACGACTTCACCCTCCCGCGCGACTCCATCGCGACCGAACCTGCCCGCCCGCGTGATACGGCGCGTCTCCTCCACGTCATTCCCCCCGCCCTTACAGGAACAGAGCAGGCCCGCCTCACCCTCCACCACATCCATAACCTCCCAGACCTACTAAAAGAGGGCGACCTCCTCATCGCAAATAATACAGAGGTCATCCCTGCTAAGATGGAAGCCCGCCGGGGCGAGGCTCGCATTGGCATCACGCTCGACCGCATCTTACCAGAGGGGCAATGGCACGCGCTTGCCCGCAATGCGCGTAAATTACGCCCTCATGATACACTCCATTTTGAGGATGACCCCGTCACCGCTACCATCCTCACCAATGAGGGCGATGGGGCGATTACCCTTCGTTTTTCAGTTGAGGGGGATGCGTTCGATAGGTTTTTAGAACGCCGCGCAGCTCTGGCCCTGCCACCTTATATTGCTCGCCCTCATGGCCCCACAGAGGCAGATACGCATGATTATCGCACCATTTTCTCCCGCTTTCGTGGGGCTGTAGCCGCCCCAACAGCGGGACTACACTTCACCAATGACGTATTAAAAGCCCTCACTGCCAAAGGAATCGCGCAAGAAACACTCACCCTCCATGTCGGGGCGGGGACATTCCTGCCTGTTCGCAGCAGCATTGCCGAGCATAAAATGCATGCTGAATGGGGGCATATCCCCCCCGAAACAGCCCAACGAATCAATGAGACGCGTGCCCGTGGGGGCCGTATTGTCGCCGTGGGGACGACAAGCCTCCGCCTCTTAGAAAGTGCGGCTGATGAGCATGGACTCATTCACCCTTGGCAGGGGGAGACATCCATTTTCATCAAGCCGGGCTATCGCTTCCGCGCTGTTGATGCGCTGCTCACAAACTTCCATCTACCACGCTCAACCCTCTTTATGCTGGTATGCGCCTTTGCAGGGACGGACACTATGCGCCACGCTTATCATTACGCCATCACCGAGGGATTACGATTTTACTCCTACGGTGATGCTTGCTTATTGGAGCGCACCCCATGACACCCTCCACCCCTCGCCCAACCCTTACCGCCTCCGAGCATATGCATTGGCAAAAGGAGGCCCAATCTGGGCAAGCCAGAGCGGGGTGGCTGCACACACGCCACGGCAGTGTCCCCACCCCAACCTTTATGCCTGTTGGGACGGTCGGGACGGTCAAAGGCATTACGATGGATAATGTGCGGGCTACCGGGGCTGGTATTGTGCTGGGCAATACCTATCACCTCATGCTCCGCCCCACCGCAGAGCGCGTACAACGCCTAGGGGGCTTACACCGCATGATGGATTGGCCGGGGCCTATCCTAACCGATTCTGGTGGCTTCCAAGTCATGTCCTTGGGGCCGTTGCGTAAGATGGATGAAGATGGCGTGACCTTTCGCTCCCATATTGATGGCAGTGCCCACCGCCTCACGCCTGAAAGCTCGACGGACATCCAATATAAGCTAGATGCCACCATCACGATGGCCTTTGATGAATGTCCCGCCCTCCCCGCTACTAAAGAGGTGCTAGCGGCCTCCATGCAGCGCTCTATGCGATGGGCAGCGCGCTCCCGCGAGGCGTTTATCGCTCGCCCCGGCTATGGGCAATTCGGCATTGTCCAAGGTGGGACAGAGCCCGACTTACGCGCAGACTCCGCCCGCGCCCTGCGTGACATCGGCTTTGAAGGCTATGCGATTGGCGGCCTCGCCGTGGGAGAAGGGCAGGAGCTGATGTTCTCCACGCTGGATTATACAACCCCCCTCCTCCCTGAGGACCAACCACGTTATCTCATGGGTGTTGGCACACCTGATGACCTTTTAGGGGCCGTTATGCGTGGCTGCGATATGTTCGATTGCGTCATGCCCTCCCGTGCTGGCCGTACTGCCCGCGCTTATACCGAGCGCGGGACATTGAACCTCCGCAATGCCCGCTTTGCTGAAGATACACGGCCTATCTCGCCAGATGATGATAGCCCTATGGCAGGCCGTTATAGCCGCGCTTATCTCCATCATCTTTTCCGCGCGAATGAGATGTTAGGGCCGATGCTCCTCACCCTCCATAATCTCGCTTACTATCAACGGCTCATGCGCCAAATTCGCGCTGCGATTATAGCAGGTACATTAGAGCAAACCGCAGCCGAACTCCGCCAAAACTGGGCCAAAGGCGATTGGAGCGAGGAGGAATACCCCATGCCTCGCTACCATCAAGATTAACTCTCCCCCTCTTTTAAGGTTAGGGGACATGCTCCTTATACCGGGCCCAATCTGTCGCTAAGTGCCGCACAATGGGGCTGGCAACACGATAAGCGGCGTCCGTTGCGGCATGAAGGCCCGGTAGATTTTCCTCATGCGCGGCATTGGCCAACATCGTCGCGGGGGTAACAGCGGTGGGCGGCATATCAAAATTGCTGGCAGTCCGTAGGATAAGGATACGCTGCGCATCCACACGGCCCGCTTTCGCTTGCAAGGCCAAAGCTTGGCAGAGGGCAATATCTTCCTCCGCCGTTGTCACCATCTCCCCTTGATGGTCCGTCCAATAAGACACCCACCGCTCTGCCCAACGATTCATCCGCGCCCCGAGCCAATAAGTCTCGCTAGAGATGGTATCGCCTATCATCACATGAGGGGGCTTTAGAGCCTCGGGGAAGTCTTGATAAGCATGACGATGGGCCTGTAAGGCTGCGTTATCGGGCAAAGTGATGGCCTTTGTGCGCTCATACGCCCATTGCACCAGAGAAGGCCGTAACTGATACGCCATATCCCCCGCGATGGAGTGAAGCGGCGGGCGAGGTTGCTCATCAGGTACATGCCCTTGGAGAGGCGTAAAGCCATCCGGCCAATCGGCTGGTATTTCACGTGAATCAATAAGGTGTGCAGCCCCACCATTGACCACATAACGCGCCCAAGCGGCCGAGCCGAGGCTTGCTTTATATGGGTTCACCCCCGCAATCCCAGCTAATATGAAATAAGCATGACGGAAGTCAAAACGCGGGTCTAACGCTAAAGCCGTAATGGCAGCGGCCATATGGCTGGGGCCTTCCCCGCTTACAAGCCCCAACACATGGTCCTGCGTGTTATAGCGCAGCACACCATGCTCCGTCCCCGGTGCAGGGAAGCTCTGCTCCAACGGGTAACGCTCCACCCAATGTTGAAACTCCCCCGGCATATCGCCTCTATCCTGCCCAAGCTCAAAGGTCGTCACCACCACAACGCGCACCTCCAGCGGCGCGGCCTGCGCGTGGGCTTTAACCCCTATTCCTACCCCTAGCCCAGCTATGACGCCCGCTAGCATAACGCCGTAAAACCGTCTCATCCTGCTACAACTCATGATCATGCCTTCCCTCTCATCATCACACGGCCCTTATGGTGTAGAAGTCAATAAAGGATTTGCCATTATATCGGCCTCAAAGTGGTGAAAGGCCGCCTCTAACTGCCATTGCAACTTGGCCTTTAAACTCCGCTGTAAAAGGCGGGTACAATCAGGGGCGATATTATCAGCCCGCCCCCACTCTCCACCCCCTGCACAGGAAGGCACAATCTGCCCCGGTTGCCGCCCTACCCATAGGCTCTCCCCCGGTAGGAACCCATATTCCAAACTCGTGCGGGAAAGCTGAATAAGAGTCGGATAATCCAGATGATAAGCCAGCACGGCCCGCATATAATCTTGCGTTAAATCACTACGCGAGACGCCTTCATCATCGGTGGAGAGGGCCACAGGCACGCCCGCATGACGGTAAAGCGGGAAAGGATGGCGCGCGCCCTTAACGGACAAAATCTCATCATTACTGGTGAGATTCACCTCCACTAAAATCTTCCGCTTTGCCATCTCATGTAGCAACCCTACCGGATCGCGCTCCCACAGCACATCCACCCCATGGCCAATACGCTCCGCCCCTGCGACCTCAATCGCCTCACGGATATGATGGTCCAAATCCGCCGCAGGCACGAGAGACGGTGTTACCTCCCCTGCATGAAGGCTCAAATGCGTGCCGGGGTAGCGTTGATTGAGATAATGGAACATCTGCATATGCAGGTCGTAATCACGCAGGGCGATGGGGTCATCCTCTGGGGCTACGATATTCACCCCCACAAAACGCGCATCCTGCTTAACGCTCTCATAAGCAGCCACAAGCTGCGTCCATACAAAAGGCGCAGGGAAAATGCGTAAAATGGAATAATGATAACGTATCGTCACGCCACACCCAGCTGCGGCATGGCTGGTGCCACATTGCATCACAGCATGGGCGCGGGCCTCCATCGCATCCACAGCCTGACGCGAGAGCGCGCCCATCTGGCCCAGCGCAGAACGCAGAGCCTCATAAGCGGCTTTTAAATCAGCCGCATTTTTGAGGGGCGGTAAGGAGGCCTTGTGCATCATCTCCCCTAAAAGGGGGAAGGAGAGCGGGGCGATTTGTAGCTCTACATAATGCACATGGTCACGGGCGGCTTGATTGGCTGCCTCGGCCAACATATCGCCTTGATGAGCCTGATCCACCACAGCAAACCGCAAAAAGGTCGCAAAGAAATGGTCATGACCGGAGCGATCCTCCCCCGTTGGCACATAATGCCGCATGGAAAGCGCATTGACCATCTTATCCCACGCTGCGGCATTATCCGCTAACAAAGCCGCCTGTATCTGCCCCGCTGCCGGATGGGGGCATGGTTTAGATAGAATCGTTTGCTCTGTAAGCGAAACACAAAGCCCATCCTGCGCGGCCCATTTTAAAAAGCTCTCCGCATACACCGCACCAGAGAGATGATTATGCAAATCCGCCCCTTTGGGGAAGGCTCGTAAGAAAAGCTCCAACCGCACAGGGTCACTTTTAAGCGACTCAAATAATGCAGGGACCGAGGGCACACCCGCCGCCGCATAAGCTGGGTGAACCATCATAATAATAAGGCAGGATAAAAGTTGTAAGACTCTCATAGCCCCATCATGGCGTCCCTACGCGTAACTGACAAGAAAATCCCCTTCCCCCATACGGCGCGACCTGTCACTATCTCCTCTTATGCAGCACAACCCAACAGCGTATCGCCTCCAAAAACGCAGCCTCAGCCTATATGGGCATAGGACCTCCATCGCTTTAGAAGCAGAATTTTGGCAAGTGCTGGAGAGCATGGCCCGCCACGCCCAATGCCCCTTGGCTACCTTTATCGCTAAGCTTGATACAGACCGCCCACCAGAACAATCACTGGCCTCGCTCTTGCGCCTTTCCGCCTTACGTTTTGCCCAACACCAGCATCATACACCCCCCTAACGCGCTGCGCTTTCATCAGGCCTATTATACGCTCTTACCTATTCCCGCTGCTCTAATCTCCATGATAAGCTGACCTGGCTCGAATCACGGAGGCGGCGATGGCTTTCTGGGGAAAGATGTTTGGTGGGGTAGCCGGTTTTGCCGCTGGCGGGCCGGTCGGTGGCCTTCTTGGGATGATTTTAGGGCACCTTACCGATACGGATAAGATTCTCACCCCGCCTTCTGGCACATGGGGGGATCGCTTCCCCACCCAAGGGCGGCCAGACCCCCATAATGCTGCCTTTTTTACAGCGGCAAAACTCGCGGCTCTTTTTGGTAAAACAGACCAACTTTACGGGCTGGGGGTCGTCACCCTCTCGGCCAAATTGGCCAAAATTGACGGCCCCGTAAATCGGGCAGAAATTAACGCATTTAAAGCGGCATTTCGCTTCCCAGCGGAGAATCAAAAGGAAGTCGGCCTCCTTTTTGACCGCGCCCGCGAACGGACAGATGATTTTGAACTATACGCCCAAGAGCTTGGCCGTGCCTTTGCCGATAAGCCCGAACCGCTAGAAAGCCTGCTGACCGTCCTCTTTCGGATTGCGAAAGCTGACCTCCCCGCTGGGGCGGAACTTCACCCCTTAGAGCAAGACTTCCTCCGCCGGACTCATCGGGCCTTTCGCCTTTCCGCCCGTGTATGGGAACGCGCAGAGACAGGCCAAGCCCGTGCTGCATCGACCTCCTCCGCGGCGGATTGTTACCGCATCCTCGGCATTAGCGCACAAGCCAGTGATAGCGAGGTCCGCACCCGTTGGCGCGTCTTAATCCGTGAATATCACCCTGACCGCCTCGCCCAACAACCCATGACCGACGCTCAGCGCAAAGCCGCGCAAGAGCGCATCGCGCGCATCAATGCCGCATGGGACCAAATTAAACGCGATCGCGGTCTATAACCGCCACGACGTTACGGCGTGACTCCCAGCGGGAGCGGCACCCAGCGCAGGCCCTCTTTATCCTGCACAAGCAGCAGAATATCCGTCCGTTTCAGCTCCCGTGCGCGGTCAAGGGCGTGTTGTAACGCATCTGGCGTATTCACCTCTTGTTCCCCCACTTGGAGAATCACATTCCCCTCCGCCATCATACGGCTCGCGGCGGGGCTGCCATCAAACACACGCAACACCAATACACCACGCTGACTATCACTCAGCTCATATTGTGTGCGGGCTGTCTGGTCGATAACCCCGAGCTTCAAGCCGAGGTCATGCAGTGTTTTTACGGCATGCTCAGGCGGGTGCGTATCGGAGGGGAGCGGGTCTTTCTCCTCCGGGTTTTTCCCTAACGTGAAGTCCACCACCTGATACGCCCCACGCCGCCATAGAGTGAAACGAACATGCTCCTCCGGCTCATGCCCTGCAACAAGGCGTGGCAATGTTTGGCCTGTCACGGGTTGGCCGTTTAGAGCGGTGAGAATATCACCAACCTGTAACCCTGCCTTTTGAGCAGGACCATCCTTCACAACCTCTGCTACAATGGCCCCTGTCCCCCACATCTTCCCCGTTGAATCCCCCTCTTTATGGAAGGAGAGGTCCTCTGCCATCGTCCGCGTAACATCCTGATACCGCACGCCCAACCAACCCCGGCGTACATAGCCCCTCTGCCGTAATTGAGCGATAATCCCACGCGCATCATCAGCGGGGATGGCAAAGCCAATACCAATCGAATCCCCGCCTGAGCCCCCATAAATCAGCGTATTAATGCCAATCACTTCCCCTTTCAGGTTAAAGAGTGGCCCGCCAGAATTACCATGGTTAATAGCCGCATCAGTCTGGATGAAATCATCATACAAACCATGGTCCACATTGCGCTTACGCGAGGAGATAATCCCCGCTGTCACCGTACCGCTCAACCCAAAAGGATTACCAATAGCTAAGACCCAATCACCAATCCGGGCCTCATCACTACGGCCTAACGGGACAGAGGGTAAAGGACGATCCGCCGTGACCTGCAACACCGCGAGGTCCTCTTTACTATCCCGCCCTACAATCCGCGCAGGATACTCCGTCCCATCGGAGAGGGTCACGCTGACTTGCTGTGCATTCTCAATCACATGATTATTCGTCACGACCACACCGGAAGGGTCGATGATAAAGCCTGAGCCTAAAGCCTGCACCTGCCGCTCCGGCTTACCATCCTCATGCCGATGATGGAGATAATCATGAAAAAACTTCTCCAAGGGCGAACCGGGGGGAAAAGGCGAGGATTGCGGCCCGGCGGGGGCACTCCCATCGGGGCCCTCTGGCTGATGCTCATCAGCATGGATAACGCTGGAGACGGAAATATTCACCACCGCAGGCAAAAGCCTATCCGTTAAGGCTGCAAAGCCGGGCATCATCGCCGCCTCATGCGCTGCGCGTGCTGCCCCGGCCTCCTGCGCGGTCGTCATAGGCCCTGTAGCAGCGGGGGCCTCCGTCCCTGCCTCCCCTTGCGCCCATGCCCTATGAGACGGCACCATCACACCAGAGAGGAGCGCGCATGACACCATGCAAGACAGCCATGCACGCGAAGATGAAAGAAGAGAAGAATACATGAATCGGCTCATGTGATAGAAACTACCCCACCACGCGCTGGCCGTCATCCTTCCAACGCGCTTGTTTATGTTTTTTGCCTCATGAGGCAGTTTTATGCACGAGAGACCTTGCCCCATGACTGCTCAAGACGACACAACCACCCTCACGCAGCACATCACAACACTGCTTGAGGCCCATCATTTAGCCCCTCATGCCACAATCGAGGCCCTAACCTTAGAGCATGGCCATGCCCATCTCATTCTACGCATCACCGCAAAAGGCGCGCCTCTTTTGCATAAAAACCGTCAGGCTTTTGAGGACGCTATTACGCATCATCCAGCTATAGAGCGACTCACACTATCTCTGACAGCCCATCGTTCATCGTCCACCAGCCCATCACAAGCGGCCCCTTCTACAGGTGGCCATCGCCCGCTCGCTTTAGGTGAACGCCCTAAACCCGACTCTACAAATCATGCCGCCCCACCAGAGGCATACTTGCCAGAGGTAAAAGCCGTCATCGCTGTAGCCTCTGGCAAAGGGGGAGTTGGTAAATCCACCACGGCCGTCAATCTCGCTTGCAGCCTTGCGCGACTGGGCCTGAAAACCGGCTTGCTTGATGCCGATATTTACGGCCCCTCCCTCCCGCATATGTTAGGCGAAACCCAAAAACCCATAGTGGACCATGGCAAGCTCCTCCCGCTTGAGCGTTGGGGGCTTAAGACCATGTCCATCGGCTATCTTGTTGAGAAAGAGCAAGCGATGATTTGGCGTGGCCCCATGGTCATGGGGGCCCTCACTCAATTAATGAGCGATGTCTCGTGGGGGGCGTTAGACGTTCTCATTGTGGACCTCCCCCCCGGTACGGGTGATGCGCAACTCACCCTCACACGGAAATTATCTGACAAACTACAAAGGGGCGGGGCTGTGATTGTCTCAACCCCCCAAGATATTGCCCTGCTAGATGCCCGCCGTGGCGTGACATTATTTGAGAAAATAGGCACGCCCCTTTTAGGGTTGATTGAGAATATGTCCTTTTTCTGCTGCCCTCATTGCCATGAGCGAACAGACCTCTTTGGCCATGGAGGCGCAAAGGAAGAAGCAAACGCCCTTAACATCCCCTTTTTAGGTGAGATTCCTTTGCTGCGCGACATCCGATGCAGTGCCGATGAAGGCACCCCCCTCGTCCTACGCGAGCCTGACAACCCCGCCTCGCAGGCTTATACAGCCATCGCCCGCCACCTAAAGGACCAGCTCAGCCACCATGACGCGGCGTGACGTTGTCATCCATTTTTTGGTATAAAACGCCCATCATCTTCTGAAAGCATAGTTTATGGCCTCTCTTTATTCCCCTCACAAATGGCTCCTCGTTATCAGCCTTACTATGATGTGCCTTAGCCTTACGGCCTGCATCACTCATCAAGAGGTCGCTCATCGCGGCCTCTCCTCAGATGGGTACGGCTTTGTCGCGAATGGCCCCGTCCTCGCCCCGCCAGAGCATCTCACCCAGCATCAAGGCTCAGCCTCACATTAAGCCTTGCCTTGAAGCTGCGGCTATTTCTCCGTTCGTACATTTTCCCTCTTGATTTAACGCTCCAAAAATGAGATGAAGCCTCCGTCGCCGGATTAGCACAGTGGTAGTGCAGCGGTTTTGTAAACCGAAGGCCGGGAGTTCGAATCTCTCATCCGGCACCATGATTTCCCTATATTGTTAAATGAGTATAGTGCGCGCCTGCGACGCCTGTAGGGCAGCCTTAAGGCTAGGTACAGGTTAAGCGTACTTTGTTTGAGCATAATAAGCACGCTGCCCCCCCTTAAAAATAGGGGAGGCAGCATGCCGTTTATAACGTCCTCATGTTATTACCGCTTTAGCAATTTACCATATGTCTCATTCGCTGCGGCCTCAATCGTCATTGTAGGATTAGACCGGCAGACGCTATCAAACACAGAGATGATAACATCGCTAGATGTCACCTTATTGATAAGCAGCTCTTTCCCCGTTGCGGCGGCCATAGCGTTATCAATGCCGGTTATCGCGCCCTGCACCCAGCTATACACCAAAGGCTTTGCCATAGGGTCTTTGCTGTTTAAGTGGAACTTACAATGTTTCAGACCAATACCCACAACAAGATGCTGCGTTTCCGCATGTTGTATATCCACCTGTTGTGCATCCGCAGCATGTGCCGCTACCGGGGCAGATAAAGGCAGAAGCAGAGTGGCACATAGTAAAAGACGTTTCATTCTCTTAACCTCCAAAAACATACCCGATAAGCGTTACGTTATTTCACGCACACTATCTAGCTCTTTCTAAAAGCAGCAATAAAGCGCAAGACTAGCACTTGCCCCCTCTGCTTGTGATATAAAGCCTTTCCTCGCCATAAGATGATGGTTATGACATGACATAATGCGCCCAGATAGGCGTCATCCCTCACAGAGTAAAGGCTTTTGCCGTTTCATGAAAAACACCTTCCCCGGTTTCATCGGGCTTGCCCGTTTATTTGATATTTTTGAGGGGGGAGCTATGCTCATCCTCTCCCTCTGCATCACCATTGTCGCCTGCTTAGGGTTGCTGCATGTCGTAGTGGCCGTTGTAAAGCTGGTGCTTCATGCAGGCTTACAACCTACAGACCCCGCTATATTGCAGGAAGTCTTCGGCCTCTTCTTCATTGTACTGATTGCTTTGGAGTTCCGCCATTCCATCCTCGTCCTACCAGGTTCGGAATCTCAGGGGATGATTCGTATGCGTTCGGTCTTGCTCATCGGCATGATGGCCGCGGTGCGCAAATTCATTGTGCTGGACCTTAACGGTGTCAATGTCCGCGAACTGCTCGCCCTCTCCGCTGCTGTTTTATCACTTTCTGCGGCTTATTGGCTTGTCCGGGGTAAGGCGATGGCACGTGTTGATGCCACAATCCCTCCACCCTCACAGACAAGCCAAGACACGCAACCTCAGAAGAACTGAACGTGTGATTTAAAGCCAAGCATCGCCGCATCTTTTAAAACGCGCTGCATGCCAGGGTTAAAGTAATATTGGAAGTCCGGCGCGAAGGTCACACCCCGCATGACATGAATACGGTATGTGGCCTCCAGCGTGCTCCCCCAACGCTGCACCCCATAAGACCCCCACATAAGCGGGGCCCCGCCAGAGGAATAATAAGGGCTGCCCGCCGCCGGAGCCATGCCATGCTCCACTTGGAAACGCTGCGCCGCCCGTGTGGAATGGCTAGAACCTGTATAAGAGAAAGATACACCCACCGTATCAAGCGGGCGCGCACGCCAAAAACCAGTATCAACCAACCCAAAAGCGTATAATTTACCGCGCATGGCAACATCTGGCTTGTTCCAATACGCATCAAAGAAGGCAATCAAACCCCCTTCCACCGTATCTTTGGTAGGATGGCGGATAATCATCTGGTCGGCCAAGAACCACATACCCCAGTTGAAGTTACGGCGGATCCCCGTCCCCGGCACCGCATCCCCAACGCCATTGCAGGTCGGGCAATTCGGGATTCTCATCATTGTTTGCCCGGCATTACGGCGATTGGGGGGGTTATACACACCAAGATAATGGTCTGATGTATCAGGCGCAAAACCGACTTTATAATGGCCAGATAAATGCGCTTTGCCGAACTCTGGCTCCCAACCGAACTCAATAGGCGTCAAGACACCACTAATCATCGCGCCATTGAATTTAAAACCAGTTCGGTTCTCCTGCACACCGTAAATACCGCGCTCTGGGAAATACACACCAACCTGAATATACGTACTATTTGTTGGCCGTGCCCGAATACGCGCCGCCCAGCTTGTCCCCGGATAAGAGGAACGCACATAGTTATCCGTCACCGCCTTCGGGTTACCGCAGAAGGCGTTATTCATAAAGTTACAGTAAAGCGGGCTATTGGCAAAATCTGTATTGCTGGACATCCGCCCCATAGCAATATTCAGGCGCCCACCCCATAATGTTTCTTCCCCATAAAAATGGACAAGATGGAACACAACATTACCGCCACCGCCATAGATTTCCTGACTGGGGTTTGTATTATCCCCAAACATCTTACTCGCGGAAATACCATAACGGCCCACGCCAATAACATGCGTCTCGAAACCACGAATACCGGCTAATTTATACCAATCAATATCATTTTCAAAACTATATTGCCCAGCGTTAGAGGCACCCTGCTTTAGACCCAACCCCTTTGTCGGGCTAGTAATGGCCCCGGCAAACTCATTTGTTGTATCAAACATGAAAGCCACGCCCCGGTCTCGCAACCAGCGATTCCAGTGCATTTCAGGCAACAGAGCCTCAGCTTGCGGTAATGGCGGGCCAGATTTGCTCTCAGGGTCACCCGCATGCAACGGAATATTCACCCGCTCCAGCAACTCGCGTCCATTTTCTCCAAAAACCCCGAACTCTTCTTTAGGGTAATTGGAATAAGGCTGGGTTTTCATCCCCATGTGATGAATAAAATCCTTGGCCGTACGCTCAGCCATCGCCCGTTGTGTCTGAGCGGGCGCAAGCGGAGGGTCAGTATGCAACGGTGGGGATGCATGCTGCCCATCTTGCTTGAACAAATATTGCGTGCCCCCGCCAACGGTCTGCGGTTCTATCGTTTTATCCGCAGCCCGCATCACAGGGGATACCCCCTTAGGAGCTGAGTAAGAGAGCGCGCGGTTATACTCCGTCGTCCCACCATCAGCAGCCCATGAGAGGGAGCTCCCCATACACAAAAGAGACAACCCTATTGAAACACGATATGCTACCGCGGAAAATGCTCTCATACGCTAAATGATCCCTTAATCGACAAGCCCCAGTCTGTCCCGCGTGATTTTATGAAAGAATGTTAATCACGTCTATACGGGACACTAATCAAGAATAACTTGTCTCTACTTTGTCACACTCATACTATTATTGGCGGTTTTCCGCGCCGTTATACTGACTTTTTATCCTGAAAAAACCTTAAAGAATGCTCCACAATGGCGCGACATAACCCATCTGGATTCGTAGGAAGATGAGCGAGCTGCTCCTCTGGGTAGCAAGAAAGCATATCAGCTAGCCGTACCATAATCCCCGGCTGTGCTTTTATATACGCATCTATATTACTGTCATTTTGCCCAGGCCTTAATATGGCAAGCTTCTCTATGACGATTCCACAAATCGCTAGGCGCATCTTCTGCAAAACATGCTGGGAGACAATATTCGTTCGACATAACCACGTAATTAAAATATTCACCCACACACCCAGCGATAATACTTTAGCTTCTCCTTTTGTTAAATCATGCAATCCATTACTAAGCTGAGCAGGTAATGTATCCACCCCCCATGCAGCGAGGTCAAAACACGCAGCTAAACGCCCCGTATCTAGGGCATCCTCCACAGAGCAATGCTGAAAGCTATCTACAGCAATAAAGGAAATAACAACTTCATCATCCCCCTCTAATAATGTTGGGAAAAAACGTAAAACTGAGTGATACACGCCATCATTGCCACTACCATCTTGCAAACCAACCAAACAGCGCTTCTCTTCCCCTAATCGACCTGTACCAGGGAAAGACCATGAGCCGGTAAGGATAATAGGCAACATATGCACCCCAAAGCCTGCTCGCCCCGCAGCCTCCCGATATCCCACTAAAAAACGAGCCGCTTCATCCCCAATATCACCTTGTTGTTGAAATACTGCCCCATACGCAGTCGCTGCAATGATGCCGATCACGTCATTCTCTGCTTCATACTTATCATTGCCGCTTTCTGGGTGAAATATCATCAAAGAAGCCCACTGACCGCATCCTTCCCAAGGCGAATTATCACCCCACCTAAATCACAAAACTATAAAATAAAGTTAAAAAAGACGCACATCCCCATGATTAGTTTCTTTCTCAAAGGCTTTACCATGACTTAGCATATCCCTTACCTGTGACAAATGTACATCTGCAAGAACATCTTCTCGTTTATACGCTATAGTGCCGCCTTGTGTGGTAGACTCTCCCATATGTTTTAATACGGACCGCACAGCCTCTACCTCCTGTGTCAATGCATCGAGAGCTTGTAAACGCTCCATTTGCTCTGAGGTTAGCTGCCCAGTCTCTACATAATGGGAAACAACGTCCTGGACATCGTATAGCCGAACACAACTATCATCTAATACCATGGCCAGACGTTGCATTAATAGCTGGGCCCCTATGGTTTGTTTATCTATCATAGCTTTATCTCCGTAATTTTAGTCATAAACTCACTTTGTATCATACTGATGATGTGGGCTGACACTGATATTGCAAGACTTTCCCCGTCGTTGGCCAGAAGCGAATACGCCGGACTTTATGCCCACCAAGGCTATAAGCCACACAAGAGAGGTTCTTACTCTGTAAATACCGCCATAAAAACGCAACATTCTCCTGCCCTATATTGCTTGCGATGGATAAAACTGAGGCCCCGCCAAAAGCCTTACATTCCAACCGTTCCTTCATGCACCCAGCGTTTAACAACCGCCTTACCAACTCATCCATGGCATTCACCCCATAAAGATACGTGGTTGTAGACGCAGCCCCAGCGCAATCCATCCCTGGCAATAGGAAGTGATTCATCCCACCTACCCCCGCATAAGGGTCATATAAACACACTGAAATACACGACCCCAACAAGGTACTAAACACCATCGATGAATCATCAGAGATGGCTAATTCCCCTTGGATAAGTGTCATGACATTCAGCGAATCACTCACCTGATAGGCCCGAATACTTTCTCCAACGTTTCTTTTAATTTGGCTAACGTATAAGGCTTAGCGAGGAAGTTATTCACCCCAGCCGACACAGCTTTTTGTACCAACCCGGCATTTGCCTCACCTGTTAAGATGATAAAAGCCACCTTGGCCGTTTTAGGGTTGGCTCGTACAGCTTCCAACAAAGCTAGGCCATCCACCCCTGGCATGTTAAAATCGGAGATAACAAGATGAACAGGATTGCTCGCAAGATAGTCCAACGCCTCTTGGCCATCTTTACGTTGCACAATACCCTTAAAACCTAGCTCTGCCATGTGACTAGCCAATACCTGCCGGATAGAAGCTTGGTCATCTACAATTAATGCTCGAATCTGAGATGCGGACGGCATTTTCTAAACCTTTCTGCCTTTTGATAATCACTCTACACATTAGCTGACCCAATAAGCGGATTCAGCGCACCATACTCACACCATCAACCTTACAATAACCCCATCGCAAGGCGTGGTATCTCTGCCAAAGCCACCTCATGTTCTACAGCCCCTAATTCTGCCGCTACGCGCGGCATGCCATAAACCACAGATGACGCTTTATCTTGACCAATGGTTCGCGCACCAGCACGACGCATAGCCAATAAACCCTCAGCACCATCGCGCCCCATACCTGTCAGAATAATGCCTAAAGCACTCCGCCCCACCGTTTGCGCGATGGAGTGGAATAAACTATCCACCGCGGGGCGATGTCCTCCAACAGGCTCTCCCGCTTTTAAGCGGGTCACAAGCTGCGAGGCCTGCCCCCCTACAAGCAAATGTTGCGTGCCCCCAGGGGCAATACGGACCATTCCCGGGGCTAGACTTTCACCATCCTTAGCCTCAGCGATGGAAAGTTGCGGGATAATACTATCCAACCTTTGCGCAAAACTCGCTGTATAGAGCGATGGCATATGCTGGCACACAACAATAGGCGGGCTCTGAGCCGGTAGGTCTCTCAATACCTCCTCAATAGCTTCCACACCACCAGTAGAGGAGCCAATCCCTACAATATCAAAATGGGTACGCCATAATTTAGGCAAAGGCATTGCCCCCATCGCTGGCTTTACAGCTCCTAGCTCTGGCCCCTTATAATGACGCACCCCCCCAGGGCGTGACCCCGCAGCCTCCAACACAATTTGCCCCAACCCAACAAACGCCTCACCCGTCCCACTTTGTTTGGGGAAACACTCAAACGCCCCCATTTGCAAAGCGGTAATAGCCGTATTTGCCCCGCGTGTTGTCATGCTAGACACCATAACAACAGGGATAGGACGCAAGCGCATGATCTTCTCTAGGAATTGAAGGCCATTCATCCCAGGCATTTCAATATCCAAGGTGATCACATCAGGTTGGTCAGCAATAATCAAATCCCGTGCTTCAATTGGGTTGGATGCCAAACCAATAACGTCGATCTCTGGATATTTTAGAAACGAGCGTTTGATTAATTCTCGCGCTGTTCGTGAATCATCTACGATGAGAACTTTAACCCGCTTCCCCATGCCATTAATCCTTCTTTCTATAAATTGTTGGAGCTACGACCTCTAGTCGGCACGGTTGAAGAGCATCCACCCGCTCAGAATGACCAACATAAAGAAAACCACCTGGGACAAGCCGTTCTGCTAAACGTTGCCAAAGGGCGTTGCGGGTCTCATCATCAAAATAAATGACAACATTCCGGCAAAAAATAGCGTCAAACTGACCATGGAATGGCCATGGTTTATTCAAATTCAACGACCGGAATGTAACGAGACGCCGTACCTCCTCATCTATGATAAATTTATCAGCACTTATGGTGTCCATATACCGGTCACGCCAATGTACTGGCACCCCTTGGAGGTCATCTAGCCAATATTCACCTCGCCGCCCTGTCTCCACTACGGCATGGTTAATATCTGTTGCTAAGATCTTCATATCAAAATGCAGGGCATCAGGCAGAGTGGAGAGAACAGACATCGCCATACTCCATGGCTCTTGCCCGGTAGAGCAAGCAGCAGACCATAGCCGCCCTCGCCCCCCATGGCGTAACCTTGTTGCTAAGGTGGGCAATAGCTCTTGTTGCAGATGGTCAAAATGTACTTTCTCTCGGAAAAATTGCGTTACATTGGTTGTAAGAACACAAATCAGCTCTTGTAATTCTGCCTGACCGGCTTTGGATGTCACATAATCCAAATAAGAGCGAAAAGAATCCTGCCCGGTAGCGCGAATACGGCGCGATACACGCGAAAACACTAAATTACGCTTAGAGAGCGGAAGATAAATCCCCGCCTCTGCTCGCGCAATCTCCTGCACACGGTGAAAATCCGCTATTGAATAAGCAAAATTACCTTGGGATTCCATCTTACTTATTATCCCGCAGCGCTTATGACATCAGCACCCAACAAACGTGCTAATAACGTATCCAATTGCAAAATACGGATAACACGCTCACCAATACTTACTAAACCGCTCAATTCCGCAGCCCCGCCATCGACCGAAATTGGCTGAATCTCATCCAAAACAATATCGGTAATGCCAATCACACTATCGACTAACAAACCACATGTCGCCCGACTTGTACTGCCCTCGATAATAATAACAACGCGTCGCTCATTATCCTCCTGCCAAGCTGTACCTAAATATTGAGCAAGATTAACAACCGTAACAATATTACCACGAATATTAATTGCCCCCTCTACATAAGGTGGACAATGCGGCAAATATGTTGGTGATTCAAACTCACGTATCTCCCGAATACGGAGAATAGGAATACAATAACGCTGCTCCCCTACTGTGAATATGATCATCTGCTCTCTTCCATTACCGGAAGGGGCCGCTGCTTTATCACCTTGCTGGCCCGTCTGTATTTTATGATCCACCGACATGAGTTCTGGCCTTCCTTCTCTACATTATTCTTTATGCGATACGCGCAGCGACTTGCTCTAACGCGCGTGTGTCAACGCGTTTCGTGGCAGAGACAATAAGCGTCGATACATCAAGAATAAGCGATACACTGCCATCCCCGAGGATGGTCGCTGCGGACACCCCCTTGATAGGACGGTAATTCTTCTCAATGCTTTTAATCACGACCTGCGCCTGGTCACGCACGCCATCGACAACCAAAGCCGCCCGCGCTCCCGCCTCATTCTCCACAACAAGCACCATTAGCTGGTCTTCTTCCCCAGCACGCCCCATGTGATTTGGCCCTGTCATATCATTCATTTCACGCGGGAGGGTAAGTTCGTCTCCGAGATAGATTAGGGGGATACAGCGGCTTCTTATGGATACAACATGGCTACCATCAGGGAGATGATACACATCCTCCTTCACATTCACCGTCACTAATTCCACCACGGATGATACAGGCACAACCACCACCGAGCCACGGCACTCGATGAGCATACCATCTAAGACAGCAAGCGTTAGGGGTAAGCTCAGCGTAAAGAGGGTGCCTTTCCCTGGCCTACTCTTAATTGTAACCCGTCCCCCCAAATTCTGAATCGCTTGCCGGACAACATCCATCCCCACACCACGACCAGAAAGGTCCGACACTGCCTCAGCCGTTGAGAAGCCTGGGGCAAAGATCAATTCATTAATCTCATTTTCATCCAAAACAGCGTCCGGTGAAACAATGCCCCGCTTAATGGCTGTCTGCAAAACGCGCTGGCTATTAATCCCACCACCATCATCTTGGATTTCAATCAAGATCCGACCAGAACGATGCCGCGCCGATAGTCTGATTGTCCCTTGTGCAGGCTTACCTGCCTCTTGCCGCGCTGCTGGGTTTTCTATCCCATGGTCAATAGCATTACGCAGCATATGCGTTAGGGGGTCTGTTAGATTCTCAATTAACGTCCGGTCGATTTCTGTTTCTTCACCTTCTAAGATGAGGCGTACATCCTTACCGGCAAGGCCACTCGCCTCCCGCACAACACGTTGCATACGCTGGAAAACATGACGAACCGGCTGCGCACGAATGGCCATAACAGCCTCTTGGATGTCGCGCGTTAATGTCTTGAGCACAGCCAAGCGTTTCAGCAATTCTTGATCTTGTGTACCACCCTGCTGAAACAAAGCTGATTCTAGGGATGCTTGGCCTATAACCATCTCCCCCACCATATCCATCAACATCCCGATCCGCCCCGTATCGACACGGATTGAAGCATGCTGCTCTTGTTTTCGTGTTTGCTTTGTTGAAGCTGCTGGAACAGACGTCGCCGTTGGTGCCACGGCAGCTTGTTGCTGAGGCAAAGGCTCTGCTTCACGCTCTGGCTCTGGCTCTGGCTCTGGCTCTTCAATAGCCGCCTCAACCTCTGGCTGAGTGTCGTCCTCAAAAGGTGCTTCACCCTGTGTTATGGTAAGGTCACAAACATCACTTACCCAATCAAAAACCGCTTGAATGTCAGCTTCAGTAGGGCCTGTAGCGCCCGTAGGCAGCCGTACAACCCACTGGAGATAACCTTCATCAACGGATGCATCGGCTAATGGCGGTAACGTCTGCCTATGACACGTTACCTCCATGTTCTGCGCTTGATCTTCCGGTAAAAGAGCCTTTAGCCCCAACAACAAATTACGCGCATCATCACCCCGACTATATAAGTCAGCATGAGGGCGAAATGTTACAATAAGAGGCTCTGCCGCTGTGGCTGCTTCCTCTTCTGCTGGCTCATCAAAATCAAACGCGCCTAAATCTACTGTGACGGGAACAAATCCCTCTGGGACAGCACTTTCCTCTGCTTGAGCAGGCGCAGCTTCATCTTTACTGGTTCCGATAATCTCTTCAAGTTTACCAAGATTATCGTCTATGCGGTCATCTGCAACCGCATCCCCTGTTTGCTTTGCCTCTGCCACTAAATCACTTAAAACATCCATTGCCATAAAGAATGTTTTAATAATCGTTTGGTCAGGTTTAACTTGCCCAGAGCGCAAACAATCCAAGGCACTTTCATAAACATGCGCAAAACGCACCAGGCGTTCCAACCCAAAAGAGGCTGCTCCACCTTTTACAGAATGAACCGCCCTGAAAATCGCATTGATCGTCTCTGGGTCAGACACATCAGCTGAAAGCTCGCCTAAACCTCGTTCCAATTCGGGGAGCAGTTCATCACATTCCTCAAAGAAGATCTTGAGGATATCATCCATGACATCACTCATACCCGCTCTCCCTTACGCTGTGACACGCTGTATTGCCCATACGAGCTTCTCAGCATTAAATGGTTTGGCAATCCACCCCGTGGCGCCTAGAGAGCGTGCGCGTTTTTTCTTCTCTTCATCAATTTCGGTTGTCAAACAAATGATGGGGATATGCGCAAACGCCTCTAAGGCCCGTACAGCCTCAATAAACTGAAAGCCATCCATCCGCGGCATGTTAATATCAGTGATAATCGCCTGCGGGGCAGGGTCGGCTTGTTGTAAAACCTCCAACCCTTCCACACCATCACTACCTTGGATGACGTCATAACCTGCATCACCCAACGCCTTACGCAGCATCCCCAGCATAGTGCGGGAATCATCTACTGTCAGCACTCTTACGGCTTGTTTACCCGCCATAGGTCGCCTCCTCTCTATCCCGCCCGACAAGTTGCTCGCGGACACCAAATAACGTAAAGGCGTCTTCCGCCTCCTCAGAGCAAGGACCGACTTGCAGCCCACTAGCGAGAAGAAGTTGCAAACACAGCCCCCCAACATATTCCACCGCTGAGGCATCCAACATAAGGGATGCCTCAGCATGAGGTGCTGCCAGACCATCCAAAAGCAAAGACTTTAGGCCGTCAGCTGCTTTAGTATCCAAGCGCGATGGCAGCGTAATGACAGCCATTGTCTCTTTACTGCCCTGCTGCATTAGAAATGATCCCATCCATCTTCATCATCAGAATGGGTAGGCAACACTTTACCATCTTGCTGAATAGCCCCCTTCTGACCAGCTAATAGAGGAGCGTAAGACGGCTGATGTCCGCTGGAGAGACTTGCCTCTCTCTCCTGATGGGCGACCGCTTTTGGTGTGCTATTATGCTCAAGCTTGAGCCCATGTTCAGGCCCTATGGTAAAGGTCGCTAATGTCTGGCGTAACTTAAGAGCCTGCGTTGTCAGGTTATGACTTGCCGCTGTGGATTGCTCGACCATTGCGGCATTTTGCTGCGTCATACCATCCATACTACTTACAGCATCGGATACTTCTGCTAGACTACGCGCTTGTTCATCTGTGGCTTTTGTAACGACCTCGACACGATCTGCGAGAGCCTCTGTTCCCTCCTCGACGTCCTGAAGCAAACCACTTGTCCGCGCAACAAGGCGGACCCCTTCTTGCACATGCGCTGTAGCAGTCTCTAACACATCACGGATCATATCCGCTGCTTTAGCGGATTGCTCAGCAAGTGATTGCACCTCCTTGGCCACAACGGCAAAACCGCGCCCTGCCTCACCAGCGCGTGCAGCTTCCACGCTGGCATTCAAAGCCAGCACATTTGTCTTAAATGCAATATCACTGACAGAACGCGTGATTTGTACAATATCATCAGAGGACGTCTTGATAGAGTTCATCGCCTCACGTGTTTGTTCCATCCCTGTAGAGGCTGTTTTGACCTTCTGTAAGGTCTCTCTTGTTTCATTACTCGCGTGCGAACAGTTGCTCGCCGTAACCTGAAACCCCTCAGAAATAGACTTAACAGACGCTGTAACCTGCCCAAGGCTTGCCGCCTGACGCTCGGTACGTTTTGCAAGATCATCAGAGGCAGTGGAAATTTCACTCGCCCCATTTGCAATCATATTAGAGCTTTCTGCCACAACAGAGAGAGCCGCGCCCAACCCTGCAAGCGACCCATTAAATGACTCCCGTACAGGGCCAAACTCCCCATTAAATAATTCACTTTTAATGCGAATAGAGAGATCACCTTGCGCTAATTTTTGCATAGCGCGGTTTAATTCTTCCACAACCGAATGCGTACGCTCTTCTCGCTCCTTCAAAGCCTCCATCGTTTCCACAGCTTTATTCGCCGCTTCACCATGTGCTTTTTCTGCCGCTTTCTGCTCTTGCAAGCTCAGTGCCAAGGAGCCCAACAATTTGCCAATCCGCCCAACGCAGTTCGTACGGTCCTCATATTGGCTAATATCTGCTGGTTGCCCTTCACTTAGCGCAACACCCATCCCCGTTAGCTTTTCAACGGGCTCTGTTAAGGCTTTTGTGAGGAAGAACCAAACCCCCCACACAAGCAGCATCCCAAAAACTAGCGTACCGATATTAACAAACGCAACGTGATCAAATTGACGTTTTTGGAAATAGCCAACACCTTCTACCAACAATTGCACAGCCAAATAACATTCAATCGCCAGCATCGCCACGCGCACTTGCACGCGAAATAAAGCATCCTTGTATAGCCATTTGAACATGAGAACCGTCCCATCCCTTCAGAAAATTTATCCCTACAGCTCGTAACGGCCAACCAGCCAAACCAACTAGAAAAGCCCATAATATAAGCCTTAAAAAGCATGAGCTTTATGGATATTCCTTTATTTAACCTTAGATAATGCGGAAGATTCACAGGAAAATAAAGCTATTTTTGGCTATACGCTCACAATAAGCCATTCCATTTTCTACTCATTAACTATGCTTAAACAACGTATTTTGTTTTAATTTTTATGAAATAATTACGTATAGTGTTTTGAACATCTATTGCCTTATTGCGCAATATTATAGTCTGTAGGGCTATTCAAACGATTCATTGTGTCAGGGCTTAGTTTACGAATCCCAGCTAAATATTGAGATAGAACATTAGCACGATCAGGCGTCATATTCCCTATTACTTCAGAAATACGACGGGGGAGCATATGCTGCGCTACTGGGACCATGACACGCATATCTAAAACATCAAACATCGCCGCCGCATCGCGTGGGGACATTTGCTCATAGATGCGCGCAAGCCGCTCAATGCTCTGCTCCACGTCCTGACGACGCTGCTCTTGTTGTGCAGATAACTCAGAGGCATTCCGCCCAAGAGCTTGTAGTTTTTCATCAAGCTCTTTCTGTTCTGCTGCAAGTTCTTTTTGCTGATGTTTAAGGTTTTCAGCCTGACCTTGCATGGCCTGCCGATGCGCCGTTATGTCATCATTTAAGTCTTTTACTGCCATTTTCACACGAGAATCCGGCATATCTTCATCTTTTTCCCCAGCGGCGGGGTCACCCTCTGCTAAGCCATTCAGGGGGGTCCAACCTTGCAGTTTATTTACATAAACACGCACCCCACTCGGGTGAATCGCCTCGGGGACTTTCGCTACGGGGCTACCTGCATTATCTGCCTTTGTGCCTGTCTCATGGACTGCGGTTGCGCCTTTCTTTTCAGAATCAGCGTCATTTTTCGGTTTCTCCGCAGTCGGCTGGCTAATCTGCGCCGCTAAAGAATGAAGATTTAACGCCAAAAGGACCGTCATTAGACAGGAGGCGAGATTTGTAATCTTACTTAGGGAGAACCCTGGCTTTTTCACGGTTCTAGCACGTCCTCTCATAGCGTAATCCTCATAGCAGGCTTAAAGGCACACAGCATGCAAGCCTTAATCCCGCATCACATTGATAGCCCGCGTCAACATCGCGCGTGTTACTTGTAACGCGTTCAAATTAGCCTCGTATGAATGTTGTGCATCATGGCTATCCATAATCTCTACGATGGAACTCACATTAGGCATCTTCACATAGCCTTGCTCATTCGCCGCAGGGTGAGCAGGGTCATACCGCATTTGAAAGTCAGACTGATCCTCCCCAACAGAGCGGATCGCAACGCTAGAAACCCCACTGGCGCGGTCTAATGTTTCTTTAAATGTCACAATCTTACGACGATACGGGTCCGCGCCTGGGGATGAACCTGTCGTTTCTGCGTTAGCCAAATTCTCCGCAGCAACGCGCAAACGCGCTGTTTGTGCCCGCATCCCAGCAGCTGAGACACCAATTGTATCAGAAAAATCCATCGTGATCCTCGCTCACATCCACAACAAAACACACTAGAAAAACAGACGTTACTGCCCGCTACCACTACCGAGGGCCATGCCGTACATGCCCATATAACGCCCATAAACAGTCGTCGCGAAACGCTGCTGATCGCTTGTCTGTGCAATTTTACCAAGCTCATCTTCTAAGACGACACGGTTACCGTCTAAAGAGGCACGTCCGCCTTCTCTCTTGGCATGTGTCTCCCCAGCGGGGCCAAGCATATGCCCCGGCTGCGTGCGTTTTAACGCCACCATATGTGTAGCATTCACCACACCCTGAAAAGGCGATACATCCTTCGGGCTATAATGGGGCGTATTAGCATTAGCAACATTCCCCGCCAGAACGGATTCACGGTTTTGCAGCCAGCTCATACGTCGTTCGGCAAGATGCAAAAGGTCCGTCCCCGGCTTTGGCCCTATTATTGTATTGCTCATAACAACCTATCCTTTTTCCCCACGCGAGATAGCATCCCCTCACTCATCCTCTTCAGGAGAGACAAGCAGATGGAACATACGCCCTGCATCACCCTCAAAAGGGCGTTCTCCCACGCGACTTTTAATCCAATTTAACGCCCCGACATCGCCAGCACGGGACGCATCAGAGGCTAAACGAAGGGCAAGAAGCTGCTGAGAGACGGATAAAGCCCCTTGCTCTGGCAACAGCTGCTCCACCATATTGCGTAAATCCGCCACGGCAGGGGACCATTCTTCCCGGCCTTCATGAATCCGGGCCCGCATATCCGCTGCCTGAGGGGACTGATCAGCACTCAACAAATATAAAGCTACTTCCGGTTTGCCAGAAGCTGCCATCATCCGCGCCATGATGCGATTGCGCACCATCGCCTCTTGCGGTGGCATAGGGGTAGGAGCCGTACGCCCCAGCGTTGCGGAAGCATCATCAAACAACCCACGTTGGATTTCATTCTCCGCTAAGGCATCGCCTCCAGCAGCACGACGTTGCGGATCAGTCATCATCGGGATAGCCGTTGTCATGGCCTCACCCGCTTTATCAGCCAACCCCAATCGCCCTAAAAGCTGCCCGTAAGAGAGGAGCAAGTCACCCTTTTGGTCACTTGCCATAAGGTCTGGCAAATAAGCGCGCATTAATGCAGCCCCGCGCACTAATCCAGCCTCATTCTGTGCTGCTTGCCCGCCTGAACTACTCTTGGGCAAATCCTCCACTAAACCAGTAAGAGCCTTACCCAAAAGAGCCTGCACACGCGCTGGCTCCTGCTGAAGAGGGGTACCTTCCACTTGGCTTAAAGCCTGTAGGGCATCTTCCCACTTCTTTGCACGAATATTCGCCCCAGCACGAAGCATATTTACAACACCATCACGCCCTGCAAGCCGCGCATCTGGCAAAAGAGACGCATATTGCCGCGCTGCTTTCTCCGGGGTGATATGCCCATCACGCAAGCTAAGAGCTACACCTTCCTCCATTGCTTTTTCTGCCACGACAGGGTCTTTATCGACAGACAAATCCTCTAAGAGATGGATAGCCTCATCCTCTCGTCCAGAACGCAACGCCCGCACAGCCTGTGCAAAACGATAAACACTCCCCTCCGGCAAGTGATCAAGCGCATGCCATTCAGCCGGGCCGCCATGCCGTGCGATTTCCTCCGCAGCGAGAGGCAAAAGTGTCGCCCGTAATGGCTCTGGATAATTCATCAAACGCGGCATATCACGCGCAAGCAACCGGGCGGCTTCATCATCCTTACCGCCGGCCATCGCCTCATAAAGACCTTGCCATAGCTTTGTTGCACGCATGGCTTGTTCCGGCCATTGCTGCATCAGCTGGGACGCCCCTTTCATCTGCCCTGTCAGCAAATCCGTCGCCGCAAGAAAAAAGCGTACATCTGGGCGAAAAGCCTCTTCTGGGTCATCCTCCAAGGCGACATCCATAATCGCCCGCGCATCGGGGAAAGCCCCTACACCCAACGCTGCTTGTGCGGCCTCAAAACGCCGTTTAAACCGCTGCCCCGGTGTCGAATCCGCGGCCGCGACCAAAGCACGACGATAGCGCTCCCGCGCTTGCTCTACGGTAAGATTTTTCAGCCCCAGCCAATTTAAATCTACATCACTTGCATAAATCGCGCGGTCCATATCAGCTAAGGGCTGGCCATCAGCACGCTGAAGAAGATCACCCTTTGCGACGACCTTCATCGTTACCTGTGGTGGGTCATGCTGGGCAATAACAATCCCCTCCAGAGAGGGCCATACGTCATAATCCCGCCCCCGCCGTAACGACAACATACCGCCATCATCTAGGACAGTTGTCCCAACAAGCAATGGCGTATTAGAAACAGGGTCTACAACAGAGAACACACGCCCCGGCTTACGCATGGGGAAATAGAGGCCATCCTCCCGCAAAGTGGGGCTGATCTCACGTCGATCCGTATAATCAACAACAGGGGGAGGTTGGTCGCCTAACACCCACCCATTACTCTGCTGTGATAAATATAGGGCGCGTGTATCAGGCACTGGCAGGGCAATCAGTGTCATGTCAGGCAAAGGCGTGACCGCCAACTGCGCGAACATCCCATCCCCGTGCAATGCCGAAACATCCATGGGATGACGGCCATCCACTAGGATAATAAGCCTATCACCACTTTGGTACGCTGCAATGCCCATCTGCCCTGGCACAGGGATAAGAATCCGATTTCGCGAAGGGACTGTAGCCGCTGGTATATGCCCCTCTTTTTGAGAGGCGGATGACGCATCACCCGCTGCAACAGCTAACCCTGCCCCACCAACTGCGGCATGGCCTGCCTCTGATTTGGATGATGACCCCACCACCGGCGTAAGCTTGCCAGATGGCCGCGCTGCTGTTTTCTTCTCTTTAGGTGTTGCACTCTCCTTAGGTGATTTACCACCTTGTGGATGCCCAACGCCCAATACATGCACACCCCACCCAGATGGTAACTCCTCTAAAAGCGGGTCACCTGGTTTGATATGCATCTGCCCCAACACCTCACCACCATTTTGTCCATCGGACAAAGCTGAGGGTGCCGTCGTGCTAGATTGATGTTTCGGCAGACGTTTATTCGCCCCATGAGATGCCCGCGCAGAACGAACATGAGAGGCCTGAGCAGACGGCACAGCAAAAGCAGACGGGGCAAACAGCAGCCCCCAGCCCCCACTTTTTTGCCCACCCAACAAAACCAGGCCAACAGCACTACAACACGCTGCCCGCCAACTTAAGGCAGGCAGCTGCACCACAGCCTGATGAACAGCGCGCAGAATCGTGCTGCAATCTCTCATAGTTTCAATCCGCTTGCGCATCCCTCTCCCCGCCAAGACCCCAATCGTCCCGCATGGGCCTTACAAGCCATTAACCTAGAAGGCTGGCAAAGCTGGCCGTGGCAGAATTTTTACGCACGCCCTTCGCGCTCGGCACCACTTGGCCTGTAGCATCAATCTGCATCGAGGCTTCTGCCCCATTACTCCGTTGGGAAGAAAGCTGCACACGCCCTGCATTTTGCGGCCGTACCGCCTTACGCGCATCACGGGCTTGTTGGACAGTATGCATCTTCATAGATGACGCAAGCTGGGAGGCTAGTGAGGCTTCCGACATAATTTTATCCTTAAAAACAAACCTATCCATACTGATAGTGCCCTTTTGATAGCGAATAAAACACCAAAAACAAAGCCAATTTGTCATATATCTTTTAACAAGCCATAAATTTGCCTTATTTTGTGAGAAAATCATGGAATTATTTTTGTTCAGCTATTACAAGCACGAAGAAAGCCATCGCACCTTCCACGCTGCGATCGTCCCTGGATTATAGTAAGGAGTGTTACAAAGGCCATGTCCCTTTCCAGCATTGCCAGCACCTCAGCACAAAGCTTTGATGCCGAGCAGGCTTATGGCCGTGCCCAACAGCTTAGCCAAGCCACCCGCCTAGAAAATGCCGCCCCCATAACGGACAACGAAACAACCGATGCCGTCTCTAGTTTTAGCTCTGTTCTCAGCAATGCTATCAAGGGGGCGATAAACACAGGCAAAGTAGCGGAGAGCCAAACAGCCCTCGCCCTCTCTGGCAAAGGCAATATGTCCGATGTTGTGGCCTCTGTTGAGGAAGCAAAACTCACCTTGCAAACCGTCACAACATTACGGGATCGCTTTGTCAGCGCCTATCAAGATGTTATGCGGATGTCCATTTAAGCCTTATTAGGCAATAACAGCCAATTATGAGGGGAGCACCCAATGGGGCACGCGGTTGATGTGCAGGAAATACTGCGTCAAACACTTCTTGTCGCCGTCAAACTTGGTGCCCCCTCTCTATTGGCATCCCTATTAGCGGGGCTTTGTGTCTCACTCTTCCAGGCGATGACACAAATTAGCGAAGCCACACTCTCTTTCGTACCAAAATTTATTGCTGCAACAGCAACGCTAATACTCACAGCCTCTTTTATGCACGCCACCATCCATGCTTATGCAGAGCTGATTTTTGATCAACTCATCAAGGCTGGGGGCATCTAAATGAACAGCCTAGCCGATTTCTTTGGCTCGCCTGATCTCGCCGCTGCCAACGGCTCCATGGCCATCCTAACAGGTATGTTTGTCATTATCCTCTGCCGGGTTAGTGCCGTAGTCATGCTCGCCCCAGGCCTTGGGGAAATGGGAGCGCCAGCCCGTATCCGTGCGGGGCTTTGCTTAGGGATCACTGTCGCTCTTTTACCGGTTCTCCAACAACGTCTTATTGCTGTCTCAGGCGAGGCGTTGCGTATGCCTGCCATGATGCTCAAACTCATTGCAGGGGAGCTTCTTTGTGGGTTTTTCCTCGGTATGATGGCACGGCTCCTTAGCCTCTCCCTCGCCATTGCTGGGCAAATTATCGCCGTCTTTACAGGGATGGCAAGCGTCATCCAAACTGATAGTCAATTAGGGGCCTCCAGCACAGCAGTGAGCCATATGGCCAGCACCTTAGCCCCGATTATTCTTTTTGCAACAGGGCTTTATGCCCTTCCGCTTCTCGCTATTTCTGGCTCTTATACACTCTTCCCAGCAGGGCATATTACCTCCCTCATCATCGGAGATATGACCGCTGATATGACACGCGCTGTCAGCACTAGCTTTCTCATCGCTATGCAGCTTGCTGCCCCTTATATTCTACTCGGCACCTTATGGCCTGCTATGTTGGGGGTGCTTAACCGGCTGATGCCCTCCATACAGGTCTATTCCCTTGCTATCCCTGCCCAAATTCTAGGAGGGATTTTGCTCATGGCCTTACTGATACAAATCCTTACCAGCACATGGGCAGAGAAAATGCAGCTCTATCTCTCCACCCTGCCCGGCCTTGGGCTAAGCAGCCCCTAACATCACATGGCAGAAGAAAACGGCAGCGGCGGGGGTGAAAAGACCCAAGACCCAACAGAAAAACGCCTCCAAAAAGCACGTGAAGATGGTAATATTGCTCAATCTAAAGAGCTACTCATTCTCGTTGCATTAGGAACATTTCTACTTGTTTTTGCTCTGACGATTCCCAATTCGGCACGGCAATTTGTCCGAGAGATGAATGGCATTTTCATTCATTTTGGCCTTGTCGCCAATGATCCCGCTGCCCTGTACGGCTTTACCCTTCATGCGCTCACAGCCGGCCTGCATCTCATAGGGCCACTCATGGGCACCGGGGCCTGTGCTATTTTAATCGGCGGTCTTTTACAAACCGGCTTCTTATTCCGCCCCAAAAGCTTACAACCTGATATAAGCCGCTTGTCCCCGCTAAAGGGCATTAAGCGAATCATCAGTGTGAATAATTTAATTGAGCTTATAAAGACCATTGCTAAATTCGCTGTCTTTAGTTTGATCCTTTATCAAGTCGCCTTGCAGACTGTAGACCTCGCACCCCAGACAGAACGCTGGACCCCTTATCAACTCATTGATGCCATGAAGTCTTGGTTCGTCTATGCTGGCTTTATGGTACTGGCCATCCAATGCGTTATCACCGGGCTTGATGAAGTCTGGACGCGCTACCATCGCTTCGCCAAATTACGCATGAGTTTGCAAGATATTAAAGACGAAATGAAACAAAGCGAAGGTGACCCGCAAATTAAGGCCCGCCTTAGGCAACTACGCCAAAGCCGCTCCCGCCGCCAAATGATGAAAGCTGTGAAAGAGGCCACCGTTATTGTCGTCAACCCAACCCATTATGCCGTGGCGATTCTTTACGACCAAAACAGCAACACCGCCCCCCATATCGTCGCTAAGGGTATGGATGAGCTAGCTTTTCGCATCCGCGATATTGCCCGCAAAGCGCGAATCCCTGTTATCTCGAACCCACCTTTAGCGCGGTCCCTACATAGCTTGCCGCTTGATAGTGAAATCCCAGAAGAATTTTGGAAGCCCGTTGCAACAATTATTGCCTATGTTATGCGGCTTAAAACGCCTGGCTCACGCGCTGTTCACACTACGGACCCTTCTTCCACACCTTAAAAAGGCATCTGTAACGGCTTGTTCATGAAATAAGCATGATATATTTGCCTTCAATAAAAAGACATGTCTAATTTATACCATAGAATAACCTTAATCTCTGCGTCAGGAACAAGGATAAAATTATGTCGGGTGTATTTAATGCACTAACCACGGCTGTCAGCGGCATCAATGCCCAGTCTGATGCCTTCACCAACCTTAGTAATAACATCGCCAACAGCCAGACTGTTGGTTATAAGGCTGATACAACCTCATTTGCGGATTTTGTGGCTGGGAGCATCACAGGCAATTCCGCCTCTCAGGCGCAGTCCAACACGGTGCAAGCCATCACCGTACAGCATGTTGACAATGCTGGTACAGCCACGAACAGCACCAATAGTCTTGCATTAGATGTCTCTGGTAAAGGCATGTTTGTCACCTCTAAACCCACAGGGGCCGGCACAGCCAATGCCGGTGTGACAAATTTCTCTGAGCAGAAATTCTATACCCGCAATGGTGATTTCCAACAGGATAAAAAAGGCTATCTCGTCAACCCTGCCGGGTATTATCTGGATGGCTATATGACCGATTCTACCGGTGCATTGACCAATCAATTAACCCAGCTCAATGTAAGCAATGTTGCTTTTAAACCAACAACGACCACCACTATGACCCTCAATGCTGCTGTCGGTAAACTTCCCACCGACCCAGCAAATTATACCCCACAAAGCTATACTACCGCCCCTACCACAACCTACGATGCAAGCTCTAACCCGCATAAAATAGCCGTACAATGGCAGCAGAGCGACACTAACCCACTGGTTTGGAATGTCTCCGCTTATGATGCGGATGGCACAGGCACAATCGCGCAAAATAATTATCAAGTCACATTTGATCATTCCGGCTCTCTTGCCTCCATCACGGATATGCAAACCGGTAAGGAAGTCGGCTCACCGACTGTGGGCTCAAAAGCAGAAATCCCCGTTACCGCTCATTATGGCAATAATGAAGAGCAGACCATTAATCTGTCTTTAGGGACGATTGGCGGTAATAGCGGGACAACTATGGTCACAGCCAATAACTCGGCTTCTCCCAATCAGGCTAATCCACTTACCCTCTCCGGTACGCAGCTTTCCATGAGCCCAACCACCCTTGGGACAACAACTGATAGCATGCAAAGCTACATGACCTCCCCCATCACCGTAACAACTGGCAGTACGACGGGGCAAAATAGCACAAGCACAACAACGCAAACGCCTGTTGCTGTCCAATGGACACAAACATCCGCCTCTCCACAAACTTGGTCTGTCCAAGCTGTGGACCCTTATGATAGCTCCACCTCCTCCCCTGTTAAGATGGACAAAGCACATTCTGTCATCTTTAACAAAGATGGCAGCATCCAAAGCTTTGATGGCCAAGCTGTCAGCAAGGGCAGCCCCGTTACGGCTAACCTGACGATTAACGGCACAAATTACAGCCTTGATCTCAGCAATGCCTCCCTTACAACAGGGACCACAACAGGAGGCGATACCACAGCCCTCACTAATGATAGCATCACCTCTGGTACCTATACCGGTGCTGCAATTGAGAGTGACGGGTCTGTCATGGCGCAATTTGATAATGGCTACACACAATTGATCGGCAAAGTCGCCCTGACAAACTTTAACAACGTCAACGGACTGCAAGCCGTAGATGGACAAGCCTATCTTGCCACATCACGCTCCGGCACCCCTCAAACGGGTCTTGTGGGTGAAAACGGTACTGGCTCATTAGCTGTTGGCTTTGTGGAAGCCTCCACCACCAACCTGACAGGCGATCTCTCTGCCCTCATTGTGGCCCAAGAAGCTTACAGTGCGAACACGAAAATCGTCACAACAGCCGATACATTGCTCCAGCAAACAATCGCGATGAAGCAATAAGACTTTCTCAAATAGTCTCTTCGTCAATAAAAAGGCGCGGCAGCATAAAGCTCCGCGCTTTTTTAGTGTTGCTCACTCCCCAAACAACACACATCACACCCAAGGCAAAGACATAAGCGCGGCCATCATGCCTTAACGCGAGAAGGGCCCTTTTTCTTCCGGTCATAATGACCTAACCCCGTGCGCGAAGCCTCTAACTTCTTCATGGTGGAATAACTCTCACATGCCATTGGGTAATCTGGTGCTAACCCCCAATAAACACGATACCCTTCAGGGCTTTGCCGATGTTGTCGCTCAATATGGCGTTTCAACATGCTAAATGCACCACCGCAATGCAGGCAAATAATCTCATCATGGAAAACAGATTCCTGAGGGGAACAATAAGGCTCATCCCGGTTTGCAATCCACTGCCCAGGCTTTTCTTTAACCTCTGGCGACATGCCTTGCACAAAATGACTACCCACCCCAGCAACCTTACTATGCTGCCCCGTGGCTAAAGCGGCAAAACCCGCAAAAGCATCGTCTACTCCCCCTTGCTCAGCAGGAAGGACCGTCGTCATCTTTTGGGCAAGACGTGTAATCTCACCTGATGCGCTATTCATATCGTGAATAACACCAAGATCAACCAACCCGAAAAGGACATTCAATACCGTGCTAGCTCGCTCTGGATATTGCCGCGAGAGATTCAATAATATCTCCGTCATCCCCCGCAGCTGCTCTGCTTGTCCGACAATATCATTCAACGTCTGAGAGGGAAGGAACTCCTGTTGAAGGCGCGACAAAAGCCGTCCAATCCCCTTCTCAATAAAACTGCCTTTTGTTTGTGTCATATGTCCCGCCTCCTTCAACCGACTCTGCCCTAGCCTACCCTATTTGTCTTATTAAAAGATTGTTACACGTTTGACCACAAGACCTTTTAACAGCTTCCTCTCGGGTGAGAGTGGTAAAGCCCTTCTTAAGAGAACGTATAACAATCCCTTCTGAGAAGGACCATACAAAGTGAAAAAGACAAAAAAATGGCTATCTTTGTCTTTTTCATGAAACTAGCCTTTTAAACAAAAAGCCTGCTGAAAACACTCAGCAGGCTTATAAACAGCTACCATCATACTATGAGCGCATGGCTATTACGTAATACAATCAATACTAAAAGCCACCATACCAGCCATTCCTAACCCCATCCCACGGGCACGATGGTACATAAGGCGGTCCTGCCCAGACGAATCGGAGGAAGACTCAATCACCTCGCTTTGGTCATCATCATGATGCAACGACGACCCCGCCGTAACATTGGCTGCTAACCCACGCATATCTGTCAGAAAATCCTCCAACCGATCTTCCACCTCCCCAGAGTAAGACGAAACAACAGCACGCCGCATCTAAAGCAATCCTTCTAAAACTTATCTCTGGCCGGCTGTCTCATTCATATCGCCTCACATAACCTTAATATATGCGCGCCAGTTGCGATATAAACTCTCCAAAGGAATAATCGGTCCGCTCTTGAGGAACCATGGTAAGGAGATATAGCTTTTTACATCTTAAAAAATCATTAAAAAAATATATCACGAATACGTTTTTACATTATAAAAACCTATAATCTCCATAAGATTACCTTATTTATGCCTCATATTTCTTCAAAAATAATCCCCATTTCCTGACAGTTAATTTTTTATGTCTTATTATACCTTAACTATATAGCAGATAGGGCTTATTGCGCTCATTCTATGCATTATTAAGGGGACGATAATGGCGATATATAAACATATTTTCTTATTATTTTTAATCTGCTTAAGCTACATGACGGGTTTATCATCCCCAGCTGTGGCGCAACGCTTTTACGGCGGAAATGCTTATTTACTCCGCCCGCCATTGCCACCGCCGCCGCCAATGAGAGAATTTACCCATCTACAACCGCCCCCACCACCCCCCGGATCCCTTGCTGGGACATGGCAACGCGACCGTTACCGCCCTGGGGAGCGTCCGGCACCATGGGCTGGCCCGCTTTGGGGGTCTTATCAAGACCCGCGGCCCTCTCCTCAATATGGATGGGATGCACCAGCTTTTACACCGTGGGGAAACTACATCACATCCCAAGCCCCGTATCTTCCCTCTCCCCCAAGCCGGAGCTGTGTGGACCAAAACTGCACTAGCCCATAACCGGCTTTACCTAAAACGGGCTCCTTTAAAAGGAGCCCGTTTTTTATTAGCCTTCTTCCTCAGCAAAAGAACTTAAGCCTTCCAACACATTAGAGGCCGCTTCGATAAGAGGGGCAAGGCTCAATGTGGGGTCCAACATCGCCCGAATACCATATCGCTGCGCTTGGTCAGCCATCCGAGCAAAAAGCAACCTATCCTCTGTCTCCACCATCCCTGCTTCCACAGCATTAGCCCGTTGGATCAGTGACCAAAGCCGTTGATTCTTTGCGATAGCCTGGTTGCGTTTAACAACATCGCCCTCATAAGCAACACTCTCTAATACAGCTATCAAACGGCGAAAACATTCTGCATCAGCTTCCCTATCAGAGAGAGACTGACTAACAGCACTACGATAAGCATTCATGGCATTATGTTGATACATAGACTAGCAACTGCCTCCCCTTCATCTAACAAAGGGGCTTCTCCTCATAGGAAAAGCCCCCCATAATCCCATCAATTAATCACATTAGCTCGCTGCTTGAATATCAGTCATCGGGACCTCTGCATCCCCCATCATGACATTCATCCCAGAGCTACCTTTCTTCACTGCTGTGACCGTGCCTTTTACTGTGAAGGGAACGTCAGCCGTATTACCGCGGCTATCAACTGTCTTAACGGCAACGCTATAAGCCCCATCGCTTAGGCTGCTGCCGTTATCATCCTTACCATCCCAACTCCAGGACGTTTGGCCACTATTTGCTTGCATAACAGCATGACGTACCACCTGCCCCGCAGCATTCGCGATGGAAATCCCAACCACTTGGCCAGCACCTGCTTTAAAGGACAAGCTCCCCGAGCCAGATTGCAACGGCAAGGTAGAGCCAGATACACTCACCTGACGACCCACAAGGCCTTTATCCTGCGTAAGCTGCCCTGTCTCATTAAGGGAGATAAGCGTGTTAAGGTTGTTATTCGTCTGGACCTGCTGCTCCACGGCGGAGAATTGAGCCAACTGAGAGGCCATATTCTCGGTATTCATCGGGCTGCTAGGGTCCTGATGTTTAAGCTGTGTTGTCAGCAATGTGAGAAAGTTATTCTCATTCTTGGCCATAGAGGCAAAAGCCCCGGCCGTATTGGTGCTAGAGCTCCCACTCTGCCCCGCTCCGGACAAAGAGGATGCTCCACTACGAGCAGCACTATCCGCTGCTTGTTGCAAGGCTAAAAGATTATTAGACGTTGCGCTAACCATGACGTTTTCCCTCCACTCTAAAACTGATTAGACTGAAATATTCAGCCGGCCCATCCCACCAGATGCGCCCCCTGCCGTCCCGGTAGGGTTATAAAATGTGTCATCTTGCTGTGACGTCTCACCTTGCCCAAGGCGCATAGCCGTCTTGGGCTGCTGTGCCGTTTGATGATGGCTTGCCCCGCCATCACCACCTGCCAAAAAGCCACCCGCCTGTTGGAACGTCGCTTGACCCTGCTGATTTTGCCCCTGATGCTGGCCTTGGTTAGGGCTTTGCTGCTGGGGCATGTTCTGCTCTCCCCCATGCGCACCTTGGCCCGCCTCAGTAGGGAGAATATCAATCTTCATCATCCCGGCATGTAGCCCAGCATCATCAAGCTGACGGGCAAGGATATGATGCGTTTTTTGCAACGCATCTGTCGTGCCATCATCTTGACCTTGCAACGCGAGGGAAGAAAGCCCTTCCACCGAGCGGTTTAGCTGAACATGCACGGGCATATTATCCGATGTCATAACCGTCATATTCAACGTCCCCGCTTGCCCGTTTTGAGAACGAGACGGCAGCACGTTCAATGTGGAGATATCACGGGGCATAAGCGCAACTTTTGCCTCGTCACTTCCCTGCTGCGTTTGGTGCTGTGAGAGATTATTACCTGTGGACGTCTCTGCTCCTGTAGGTTGTGTCGTACTCGCCCCGGTATTGGACGAGACAAGCCCTAAAAAGGACGGACTCTCCACATTCAAACCACTCTGGCCCGTTTCATCCTCCCGAGTGGAAAGAGCTAAGTCCGTTTGCGAGGCATGGCCTGATGCAGCATGATCATTCGCTGCTCCGCCTTGCTCTCCTCCCGATGATAAAGACTGCCCCCCCGTCTGAGAGGCTCCCTTTACAAGGAGGCTAAACAGACTATCAGATGCTCCCTGCGGTTGTGCATCACTCTGTGTACCAACAAATGATGCCGTCTGCGGCTTTATGACAGAAGGTGCCGCAGCCGCAGCTATGGTAGGTTGGAAGCTCATCGCCTTTACAGAGGCCTCCATGCCTTGCCCTATAGGCTGCACTGTAGCAGAGGAGTGCATTGCATGAGACGATGGCTCACCTTGTAAAGACGTCAATGAAGCTATGAGGGCCTGTCCGCCTTCATGCGGGGCATTAGCAACGGTGCTCGCCGTGATCGCCTGCGCAAAAGCTGTTCCCGTTATTTGCGTTGCATGACTCGTAGGCTGCGCCGTGGCTGAAGCAACGGGCTGCTGCTTTGTGACGGCCATCTCAGCCAAAGCTTGCAAAGCAGGCCCCATGCTCTGCCCCATAGGAGCAGCCATACGAGACGCAAGCGTCTGCTCCTGCCCTATAGGCATAGATGCTAAGCTAGAGAGCGTCTGTGTTACAGCTTGCGTAAGAGAATGAGTTTCACTCCCCCCCATGACAGCTGTAGATGCACTAAAGGTTGGTGTTGCGGACATGGACGAAGCCGTCCCCATCACCTCATCCATTTGCTGGGACGCAGACGATGTCCCCGCCGTTGGTGCCTGCGCTGGCTGTGTTGTTGGCATCAACGATATAAAAGACAACGCCGCCTGAAGTTCAGAGACAATATGTGTTGAGGACGACGCATCATCGTGAGGCTGTTCACGCTCAGTTTTCTGCTCATCCTCCTGAGCATCAACAGTGTTCATTACAGCATGAGGTGCTATCTGCTCAGCACTGGCAGGCAATGTCTCAGCCTCTAATATCTTCTCACCGCTGGCCTCACGGGTCTGCACAACCCCTTGTGCCGCGCCGTCTTTCTGCCCCTGCTTCGCTTGAGCCTGCCCTTGCACCGGGGCAGACGTAGATTGTGCCGTATGCCCCGCACCCCCTTGATCTTGTTGCTGGCTTTGAGCATCTTGCGCGTTGCGCTGCCCGTCCTCTGTGGAATTATGGACCGGCTCTTGTGTTGTATCCTGCGCCTTTTGATCATGTTGATCATGACCGGACAACATCGCAGCAAATTGCTTACGCCCTGCCACAGCCGATGCCCCACGCGGGCTTGCCTTCGTCATGCCTGCCTGTGGCAAAACCGCTTTCGGCGCAACAGTAGATGAGCCCCCCCGCACTGTCGCAGAGGCCCGCCCTGTATCGGCTAAATCCATAATAGTGAGGGAAGGAAGAGACATTATACCAACTCTGTCAGCATAGTATCGACTTCTGCAAAGCCGGGCATGAGTTCTTCAGGGATGGCCTTCCGGCCAATCTCAATGCAGACTTGTGGCGGCTGGCCTTGTACAAAGGCCACTAACACCGTGCGGATAATATCGTAATAATGATTATCCATTTTAACGACTGATTGCATCCGTGATGCCAGAGGGCTGACCACACCATAAGCCAACAACACACCAAGGAAGGTCCCAACCAAGGCCCCAGCAATCATCTCCCCCAAAACAGCAGGGGGCTTACTAATCGCCGCCATTGTTTTCACCACCCCCAACACCGCTGCCACAATCCCCAAAGCCGGCAAGGCATCAGAAATAGAGGTAAAGGACTCAGCAATATGGAGGTCCTCATGCAGGTTTTTCTTCAACTCCCTGCCCATAATTTCATCAAGTTGATGGCTTTCATCGAGATTCATACTAATCAGCCGCAAATAATCGCAAATCAAATCACACGTTTTTTCATCTGCTTTAATTGACGGTGCCGTAGCAAAGATGCTGCTTTCCTCTGGGCTTTCAAAGTCATTTTCCAGAGAGGCAATACCTTTCATATTCGCCTGCTTTAACAAACGATAGAGCAAAGCCAGAAGGTCCAGATAATTCTGCCTGCCATAACGTGGTCCTTTAATGACGAGCATCAAATAGCCAAAAACAGACTTCATCGCCGCCATACTGTTGCTCATAATGAACACACCAATGGCCGCACCAAGGATCGTCAAAAGTTCAAAAGGCATAGAAGCCAGCAAAGGAGCCAAAGCCCCCCCTGAGGCCGCAAAAGAGCCAAACACGCATAAGAGTGCAAAAATCAGCCCACCTATATATAGCATCTTACCCGTTCTCCCTTAGCTTTGTTTGGTCTGCTCGATAGTGATACAAAGTCATCGCCCTGCTGCTCCCTGTGCTGGAGCCTGCGTCGGAGAAGGCGGCGCATGGCCTGCCTCACCTTCTGCAAAGGACGCTGGCAGCGGATGAAGGCGGTGGATCAACAAGACAATACGTCTATTTTCTGGGGCTTCAGGATGGGCAGGGTTTGCCAAACTACGATCAGCTCTCCCCTCCACACTCCTAATTCGCCTATCTGGATAACCAGACCGTACGAGCAACTCCCGCACGCGGTCTGCCCTCATTTCCGATAAGGTCCAATTCGACAAACCTTGTGTATTGATCTGCTTTAAATGATAGGGCACGCCATCTGTCTCCCCGATGATAGAAACATCCTCTGGCAATGTCCCAAGCCATGCGGCTACCTGCTCTAATAAAGCCTGACCATCCTTATTTGGCGCAACAGCCCCATTATCAAACATGGGTTTATGCGCTGTATCCTGCACCTCAATACGGATTTCATCTGTCCCCATCTTAAAGCCAAGATTAGCTTTAAGCTCATTAAGACCAGAATCACGCGCAAGGTTTGTTTTTAACCCCTCTACCATATGGCGTAGGTGATCATCTTCCTGCATCGCTGGGGAGGCACCATCTGCGGCCGCACTTGCTGCGACCCCTGTGCCAGCGCTCCCTACATCAGCAGCATTACCTTGGCCTATTTGACCAATATTCTCCGCAGCCCCTGTTTTTGGCCCCCCTAGGGGAATAATCTCAGGCCGGCCTGTATTACTGTCATCTTCATCAGGATGTGTATCTTCCCCCGGTGGAAGGATGCTGACACCATTATTGGTCAAAATACCTTCCTGACCCTTACCATCATGCCCTTTACCATCGCCTTGACCATCATGCGCATGCTCTTCTGGATCACTCTCCAACGCATCAGGCTTTGGCGGTGGCTCTTGATCAGAATTCTGCACCGTCCGCAATGATGAGGGGGCTGCAAGAGGTGATGTCTCTAACAACGCCTGATTAGATGTAGCCGAGCCTGTTCTATCGGCCATCGGGTTAAAGAATAAAGCGATTCCGCGCTTCTGCTCATCTGTCGTGATATTCAACAACCACATTAACAAAAAGAAGGCCATCATCGCCGTCATGAAGTCAGCATAGGCAACCTTCCAAGCGCCGCCATGATGACCACCACCGACAATCTCTTCTTTTTTAATGATAATGGTTGGCGTGTTCTTGCCTTCAGCCATGACACACCCACCATGAAGTTAGCTGAATATCACCACCCATCACACAGGCCTTCTATTATGCGCAATCCCCACACGAACAGACGGCACACCGGAGAAGGAGGCTGTCCCCGTATGTGTTAGCTCAATAGCGGTATCAACCCACACTTCACCGCCAATCTCCCGCCAACGTTTACAGAAGGTATAATCCTCACTGAGATACGTGCCGGTTTCAGCATCAATGCTCCCTTCAAAGAGGGCAAAACGCCGGCCATCCTCACCTGCGGGAGCATCAATGCGTTTATATTCCAACTCTGGATAAGCTTTGAGCATACGACTTACCGCATGACGGCTAATCATCATAAAACCCGTACCAGCATAAGCGGTTTTTAAGAGCGGGCCATGCTCGTAGGTTTCATGCATTGCTGTCGTCTCACCGACATAACGCAGTGAAGCTGTCTGCTGCCGCTCCCCAGCAAGAATGTTATGTTTTGTTTGATCATCCCAAAAACGATCCCGCAGCGGATACAACCCTGCAATAACATCCTTCCCCGCCTCAAAAAGACGTGTTGGCGCATTAGCAGGGAAGCTAATATCCGCATCCACAAACAAAAGATGCGTGCAATCGGAGCGGAAATAGAAGTTCGATAACAGCGTGTTGCGTGCCCGCGTAATCATGGCATCGTCACCAACATGCATAACCGTCATGGGGATGCTCTGCCCGCTTGAGGCATAGCCAATAACAGAGAGCATATAGCCCGTTGTCACCATGCCACCAAAACAGGGCGTTGCGAGCATAATCTTCCCTGAAGGTGTATTCCCCGTCTGCATTATCGTGATCCTTCTGTAACTCGCCATGATTAGTTAGGACATGACATAGCCTTATTATGCCTTGTTTTTTACAATTCTAACCTCGTCTCCTCAAGGTATTTTATTATATATATTCCTTGTATAAGGCTAAAAATAGATTCTTTTAAAATCTCATTATGCGCCTTGTAGAATTTTAGTCATAATAAATTAATATTTTGGTCATATGTCCCAACGCACTATAGCGCGATATTGGGCTTGCTCATCTATCACGGCTTGCTCTTGGCGTTCCGCCTCTTGAAGCTGAGCTTGCTGTTGGCGGTGCAACACTGTTTTGGTCCCTTCTTCCTCACGGACTCGTGCCATGACAACAGCGCGTGCGTGTTCACTCTCACGCTCCGCTTGCTGCAAAGCTTCACCCAGTTTTTCTAACTCATCCTGGGCAAGGGGCAGCCAATGGCGATAGCCATTCCATAAAGCAGGGTCTTGTGCGACATCTTCACGCATGGTCGTCACAAGGGCGCGGTTTTCCTCCATCTGTTTTTTTAAGGCCGCGATTTTGGCCTCATATTGTTTTTCTTCAGCAAGACAAGCTGCAAGCCATGTTCGCGCGGCATCAGTATCGCGCTTCTGCACTTTAGCTAAGGCTGTAAGAGCCTTCACACGCGCTGGTTTTATAACGCTCTCTCCTCATCATAACTCTCCTCCGCTAGTAGAATCCCCGCTAACCCCGCAAAAGATTCCTCTAGGGACACACGCTCTGTCTTTTTCTGCGTTAAAAACCGCTCCAATTGCGGACCAATCTGTACAGCTTGGTCCGTCTCAACGTCATTTCCTGGTTTATAAGCCCCTAAGCGAACAAGATCGCGCACATCCTCCCATTGCGCTAAGATACGCCGTGCCTGCGTTGTTAACGCGTTTTCTTGCTCACTATTACAGCCCGGCACCGCACGCGAGAGAGAGCGTAGTATATTCATCGCGGGATAACGCCCCGACTCCGCAATTGCGCGTTCTAAAACAATATGGCCATCCAAAATCCCACGCACTGTATCAGCCACAGGCTCGTTTTGGTCATCACCTTCCACTAAAACGGAGAATATAGCTGTCATCTGCCCAGCGTCTCGTTCACCCTGCGGTGTTCCAGGTCCTGCCCGCTCTAACAGCCGCGGCAAGGTCGCAAACACACTCGGCGGATAACCCCGCGTTGCGGGGACTTCCCCGGCGGAAAGGCCAATCTCTCGCAAGGCTTGGCAAAAACGCGTCACGCTATCCATCAAGAATAAAACGGACTTGCCTTGGTCGCGAAAATACTCCGCTACAGCCATCGCACTATACGCCGCCTCACGCCGCATTAAGGCCGAGCTATCTGAGGTTGCAATGACCAAAACAGACTTTGCTAAACCTTCCGGGCCAAGGTCATCCTCTAAAAACTCGCGTACCTCACGCCCGCGCTCCCCTACGAGGGAGATCACCGCGACATCACACGCAGTCTCCCGCGCTAGCATCCCCATCAGGGTGGATTTCCCTACGCCAGAGCCTGCAAACAAGCCTAGACGTTGCCCCTCCCGGCATGTTGTGAACAGATTCATCGCCTTAATGCCAAGGTCAATCCGCGGCCCTAAACGGGCACGCTCTGCCGCATTAGGAGGAATAGCACGCCGCTTCTGCCGATGGCTGGAAGGTAAAAGCGCACCTTTACCATCAAGGGGCGTGCCCATTGGGTCCACCACACGCCCAATCCAAGACTCATTAACCGCCAAGCCCGCCGAAGAGGCCTGCTGGCGTTGCCCCTTGCCGTACAAAGCAAAAAAGACAGGACAGCCAGCGCCAATCCCCTCAATCGCTTCATAGCTCATCGCTAAAGCTTGCTTCTGACGGAAGGCAATGATCTCGGCAAGAATATCGCGCCCATCAAGGGTGCGAATCCGGATATGATCTCCCACAGCGGTAAAGGCCGCCAGCCCGGCTACGGTCACACATAGGCCAGACACATCCACAACCCGCCCAGCAAGCTCCCCCAAGGGTACCCCTGCTGCTGCCGGATTAAGCAACTCTGGCAGAGTATGAATAATCCCTTCCTGGCTCGCCAGCGGCGTTGCTAACGCTTCACTCTTTGCGCGTAAAGCCTGACATCGTGCCGCAATATCCGGCTTAGCCAGAGTAACCGCCATTAAAACAACCCAGAGCTAGATGACCCGCTATCACTCCCCCCAAAGAGGGCTAGGATCCCATCGCCACCATCATCACCACCAAAAAGGTCAATCATGCTGGCAGGCTTATCATCGCTATTATAATTAGGATGCATTTGGATCTGCGCCAAATATTGCTCCGCATAACGCTGCACACTATCAGGCTTGGAGAAGGTACTCATATCAACCTTCTTACCCAAAATACGTTGTTGCTGGTCAAAATCCAACGCACCAAACTGGTCAGGATCATACCCGCTTACAACCTCAACCACCCGCAATAATGTGGAATCGGACATCAAATCATTAAGCGTTTTCACCTGCCCAGATTGCATCCGCCGGGTGAAATACAGTGCATCCCCCACGCCATTTTGCTTAAGCGCATCACTCGTCTCGTAACGGCGTTGCTCATATGAGCTCACCGTCGAGGCGATCAAATCCGAGGTAAACGGTGTTGCTTCTGCCGTTCCTTTCCCCGCTCCTAAGCTAGCGAACGCATCAGCAAAGGCCAGCCAGCTCGCATTCTGCGATGTACGTGCGAGAGAGGAGGAGGATGTAGGGTCTTGCGTTAATAATTTTCGTTCTACTGCTTGCTGCCCACTTAAAGAGCTTAGGTTATACGCCCCCAATACCACTTGGTTGACGGAGTAATTCTTCATCAACGCATCCGTGGTGGTGATGGAGGATGCCTTTTGTTGGAAGTCCGCCACCATGCGTTTGGCTTCGTTATCGCCCTTAATGTTATTGGCTGCTGCCTGAACTTCATCCTTACGGGCTGTTAGAAACTGAGCCACAGGGGAAATACCGCTAAGTCCCATCTGCCACCTTCCTCCATCAAACACATAATGGGCGAGCCTCTAGAAAGGCTACATACTCTCTTAGAAAGGCCAACATAAAACAGAGATGTTTAACAAAAGACTTCACCTTGCTGTTTTTCAGCTCAATATGTCTAATTTTTTCTGCAATCATATCATAGCTTTTATATAATCCATGGAATAACCTTATAATCTTTTAAAGGGCCTTCATGAAACATTATGTTATTAGCCTTGCTCGCACCCCAGAGCGGCTAGAACGCTTCCGCCGGGTCAATAGCCATATGCCCGACATCATCCACGCACCGGGCATTGATGGCCAACAGATCAACCGACCGGATATTGTCGAAGCTGGAATGCTTACCGCCGACTGCCAATTTACCGCTGGGGCAGTAGGTTCTGGCCTTACACATATTGCCCTTTGGGGGACCATCGCTCAAAGCCAAGAGCCTGCCCATATCTTTGAGGATGATGCCTTCCTCTGCAAAAACTTTGCCTCCAAAAGCCAAGAGATCATCCAAAAACTCCCTGAAGATTGGGAGATTATCCTCTGGGGGCAGAACTCCGATGCCCCACTACATTATGAGGTTCTCCCCGGCCAGACGGATTGCTTTGCCCAGTTTAATCAAGATGATGTACGCCGTGGGATTGAAGGCTTCCGCTTCCAGCAGGTAGAAACACTTCCCTTCCGGCTCAAACAAACCTTCGGCATTTGCGGTTATGCCCTCTCTCCTCTTGGGGCTGTATCGCTCATGAAACGCTGCCTCCCTATGGCGTCCCTCCCCATCAACTACCCCTCCTTAGGCAATAGGACACTCATTAGCAGCAGCATCGACCATCTTATGAACCGCCATTACGCGGAGATGAAGGCTTATTGCTGTGTGCCCCCCCTTGTTCTGACCGATAACCTAACCGCCCAAAGCCTCAACCGCGCTTAAGAAAGTGAATATAATGACACACCGCGCGTTCCGCTCTCTCCTTACCACGATGCTTGGCAGTGCTGCCTTGTTCGGCCTTGCCTCTTTAGGGGGCTGTGTGCGGCCTGCCGCACCCTATCTTGCCCAAGGGCAGCTCCTCAGTCAGGCAGGCTTTGTCGCACACCCCGCTAATACAACAGCCCGCTATGGGCTGATGAATAGCCTCCCCGATGGCAGCATCACCTACCGTATGGCCCCTGATGGCCAACGAATCTACCTGTATGCAGACCCTCTAGCCTGTGGTTGTGTCTATATGGGGGATGAACAAGCTTATGGGGCTCTTCAGGCCCATATCAAACAAACAATGAGCCACAAAAAGCACGCTCATCTCACTCCCTCACAGGAGCTTATCACTGCCATGACGGCAGAAAATCACCGCGATACAACACCGTGGGATTGGACCATCTGGAGCCCCGCTGCGGACCCTGATAGCAACCAACCCCGTCATATGATTGGTGATTACTGGTAAAGGGTAATCTATTAAACGCGGTTCTTAAGGGAGATGGTCGCGCGGGAAACATCAACCCCGGCCTCTCCTGTCCGCCCATAGCCATGGCGGCTTTCTTCCATTGCACTCTCTATCAAAAACTGCATTACAGCCTCTTGCGTCACTACAGCACGCTGGAGAAGGGTACGATTTTGGGCTGCAATATCCGCAAATCGACTCTGCACTTGCCGGAAGCTCGCGGGCAAATTCTCAGCCCCTACCCCCGCTCGCCGCGCTTGCTCTACCAGAGTGGACAATTTTTCGATCCGTGCGGTTTTCTCTGGCAGTAAAGCCGTTGCTTCTGTCACATTCTCCGCTTCCAGCAGGCGATTTTCCTTCACCATAATTTCCGTTGCCTCGGTAAAAGCACGAATGAGAGCCGTGAAAGAAAATGTCTCTTTTGCCGTAAGGTCGCGCCCTGAGAAATGCCCTGCAACTTTACGAAGGGCTTGACCAAGCCTTAGCCTCTTCATCCTTTACGCCCCTTCATACTATGCCCTACCTGGGGAGAATGAGCCGCTTTTTCCTGCATCTCTTTCATCCGACCATAGACTTGATGAGCAATCCCAACCCCACCACTTCGGGCAACTTCCTTGCCGAGCTCCAACACTTGCATAGAGCGAAATTGCTTCTCTGCATTACCACCACCAAAAGGTGCGGCAGAATTATCCACCGTATCGAACATCGGCTGTAACATCTCACCAAGAGCCATCGCCTCGAAATCCTGGGCGGTTTTACGCGTCTTATCCTCCATAGCGGATGAACCAGCCGGAGAGGGCTGCGCTTTAGCTGTATGAGCTGTAACAGCAAAGCGCGCCGCCATTGTTGATGAAACATCCATATAATGCGTCCCTTCTCCTTAGCGGACCTCAAGCTCGGCCTGCAAAGCTCCATCAGCCTTAATTGCCTGTAGGATGCTAATCATATCGCGTGGGCCAACACCAAGGGCATTAAGCCCCGTCACCAAATTGGATAAAGACGGCCCATCAGAGAGAATCCCCATCTTATGCTCACGGTCTGTTGTCGCGTTAATCTGTGTTCGTGGCACAACAGCTGTCTGCCCCCCACCAAAGGCATTGGGTTGGACAACCTCTGGCGTGTTCGTCACCTGCACGGTGAGGTTACCTTGTGCGATAGCAACAGTCGTGATGCGGACATTCTCACCAATCACAATCGTACCGGCAGCCTCATCGACAATCACTTTCGCCATTGTATCAGGTGTGACGGTTAAATCCCCAATCTCATACAACGCTTCTGACACATTCCGCCCTGCGAGATTCACTGCAACGGTCCGTGGGTCATCCACTCTGGCCGTTCCGCGCCCCATATGGCGGTTAATGACATCCGCAATTCGCACCGCAGTCGTGTAGTTGGAGTTCTTCAACGCTAAATGGATAATACCACCCGCCCCTAAAAGAACGGGTACTTCACGCTCCACAACCGCACCATTAGCGATATGACCACTTGTTGGGACGTTACGCGTTGCCGTTGCACCGGGGCCTTGTGCGGTAAAGGCATTTGTCACCAAAGAGCCTTGCGCAACAGCATAAACCTCACCATCAGCCGCTTGTAGAGGCGTTACAATCAACGTCCCGCCTGTCAGGCTTTGGGCATCCCCCACGGCGGAGACTGTTACGTCAATCCGGCTACCACCATGAGCAAAGGGGGGCAATGTTGCTGTGACCATCACCGCAGCCGTGTTATGTGTCTGTAACTGGATGGCTTTGTCGCGGATATTCACGCCAAGGCGGTTGAGCATGCCAATCAACGTCTCACGCGTAAACAGCGTATTGGTCAGGCGGTCGCCCGTGCCATTAAGACCGGCAACAAGACCATACCCGACAAGTTGGTTGTCGCGTACGCCTTCATAATCCACAATATCCTTAATGCGTACAACAGAAGCATGCGCCGTACGGTCCCAACATGAACCGAACAACACACTCCCTATAGCAATCATCATAGCATAGCGACGGATAGGCCAGCGTCTCCATGTCCACTGGGACAGCCCCCCGCAACGGCTTTTCAAAAACATCAGGCATAGTCTCCTACACCCCTAATCTAACCTTGCAGAAAGAATATACAAGGAAAATATTGGATTATAAGCCTTAAAATGCCCTATAATTTTCTTTATATAAAGACATAAGAGAGGATCGTTTCATCCAGCGGGTGGTGAGAGACCATTCCGCCATTGTTTATGCGGCTGGCTATGATGTTTATTCCCTTACAGTTCCGTTATATCTGCGCCTTTCTGTTAGGGCTAAGTCCCTGCCCCAGCCTCATGGCACAAAGCATCTACCCTCCCATTGATCGTAGCCAATCCCGTTTATGCAGCGATGCTACAGCACAGGTCGAACGTGCATTACGTTTACCAGATGGATTCCTCTCAGCCATCAGCCGTGTTGAAACAGGCCGCCCCGATAATAAGGGGGCACTCCTCCCCTGGCCATGGAGCATTAACGCAGCAGGAAGCGGGCATTTTTACGCCAGCCGGGAGGAAGCCATCGCCGCGGTGAAAGCCTTTCAACAACAAGGGATAACCTCTATTGATGTCGGGTGCATGCAGGTTAATCTCCTCCATCACCCTACGGCTTTCCCCTCCTTAGAGATTGCCTTCGACCCCTATAATAATGCCCGTTATGCGGGCATGTTCCTCCAAAAAATGCGCGATCAAACAGGCAGTTGGCCACGGGCTGTAGCAGCATATCACTCCCAGATTGCCAGCAATGGCACACCTTATCTTGAGCATGTCCTCCAGCAATGGGCCATCCCCCAAGGCGACCCCGCCCCCAATATCAGCCCCGCACCACATATTATGCCACATATGGGACCAAAACCGCCCATAGCGCCTAAACCCGCTACCGCCCCGTATCGCCCTTTCATCATTCGCCAAGCTGGGGATATGCCTGTAGGAAGTGGCATTAATCATGCAGGGACCGGGGCAAATGCCTTCCTCGCCCAACGCCACGCCCATCCCCCCCAGGCGATCGCACCTCAAACAACCGAGACGACAAACCCAGCACCTACTAATAACCTAAACACACATCGCCCCTTCCGGCCTTTCCGAGGGCTTTTCCGCCCGACAATGCCGCCACCGCCCCATCAAAGGCTTAAAACCTCCCAAAATGGGCGCAATCTAGCCGCTTATCGGGCGATGGCTGTCCATAGCACGGCGGCTATGCCTTATATTCCCGCTTACTAAACTAACTATTTTCTCAACGCCCTAAACGGCCCAATACCTCCCCTAAAAGCTGAGTAAGGCTCCCGAAACCCTCTTGTAATTGGGCTACTTGCTGCGACAACTGCCCTAACAAAAAACGCTCTTGATGGCTGCTCTGCATTACATAAGCTTGCATCTCTTTAAAACGGCTTCCACCTCGTATGGCCTTGCGTATCGTCTCATTTTTATAAGCAAGAACATAATCATACGCGACCTCATATCGGCTCGCATCACTCGCGTTACCGGCCTCTTGACGATGATGGTAAGAACATAAACTTTCTTGAATAATGCCAATTTCCCCTGCCAACATAATCCGTATAAACAGGTCATGGTCCTCAACGTAATTTAGCTCCGCATCTACTCCACCCGCTTCCGCCAAAGCGGTCCGACGGAAGAGGAAAGCTATCGGCATCACAACAGAAAGGTACGAAAGATACAAACTGTAATCCACAATAGAGCCGCACCTTTTACCATATTGGTCCGTCCTATTATCAACGACGATATGTTCACCCTCCACATGCTCATACACATCGTAATTACTCGTTACCACACCAGCAAAAAACCGGGCTTGATCACACTCTAAATACGCTACTGTCTCCTCTAAAAACGCTGGCTCTAACGTATCGTCATCATCATGAATAAGAATATAAGGCTCATCAGAAGCTGCAAAAGCTAAAGCCAAGGCTTTACCACGCCCCACAGAATAAGGCAGATCCACACAAGAGAGCCGCTCCCCCCACCATGAGCCCTGCGCTGCAACGCAATCGCGCACTGCCGCAGGGTCTCCTCCATCATTGATGAGATGAATACGGAAATCCTGAAAACTCTGCCTCTGCAACCCCTCTAAGGCACGCTGTAAAAATAACGGGCGGTTTTTTGTCCTAACGACAACAGCCACTTTATAAGCAGACATCGCTCATCCCTCCGCAACACGTTGATGCAAAGCCATGCCCACCTCTTGTAGAACAGGAACAAAGGATAGTTCTTGAGCACGGAAAATACGCATTGTCGGGTACCATGGGGTCCGTTCCCCTTCATCACCCCAACGCCAACACGCATCCCAACGGCTCACAAGCCAGACCTCTCGTCCTAACGCCCCTGCCAGATGCAACGGTGCAGTATCGACAGAAATCACAAGGTCCAGAGCCTCCATCAACGCTACCGTATCAGCCATATCCTGCACTTCATCCATCACGTCATAAACAGGTTGAGGCGTCTCTACCCCCACAAGCTCACCACGGCGCGGACCATATTGTAAGCTGAAAAAATCTGCCTCAACGGTGCCAAAAGCCGCCATCATCTCTGCAAAGCTGCTCGACCGCCGCTTATCAGAAGCCACATCTTGCGCGCTCGTCCGCGCTTCGCCTGCCCATACTAAGCCTATACGCAAACGCCGCTGCGTAGCCTCTTGCCCCTGCGCACCCCTATATTGGGCAATAGCGTTCTCTACAATCTGTGCAAAATGTGCCCGCCGCTCTGGCGGTACAGCAAGATAAGGCTTAAAGGGTGGCAACTCCGCAGGAGATTTGAGGTCACATAGATAAGGTAGGTCAGGAATAGGGCAGGAGAAATCATACTCTTTGGCTCGTTCTGGCGTCTTTAAAATGTCCGAAACGAGGCACACCTCAACCATTGGGTAAGTCTCGGCCAACAAACGTGCCAAAGGAGGCAGGGAGGCTATGGTAATATGCCCCGCTTGACGGGCAATCTCTGGCAAAAACCGAATAAACTGAACCGTATCCCCCAAACCCTGCTCTTGATAAAAAAGAATACGCTTCCCCGCTAAGGGTACATCCTTCGTTAAACGTGGTAAGTCTTTATAAAACCAGCATGAAAGGTTAGGAATACGCGGCACACGCCGCACATAACGGGCAAAGCCTTCCTCATATTCACCAGCCTTCAACAAAGCCATAGAATAGCCAAATGATACAGCCTCATCACGGGAGGCAAGATCAATCCCTTTTTGATAATATACCATGGCCTCGCGCGAACGGTTCAAACGCTCTAAGGCACAACCCATATTATTATAAAGCGCTGCGGAAGGCGTACCGTCCTTTAACCATGCTGCTAGGACACGTTCAGCCTGATCCGGCAGACCTGCCTCTAACAACCCCATTGAAATATGCTCCCCCGCAAATAAGCGATGTTCGGGGTGATGTTGAGCAATCTCCATAAAAAGACTTATGGATTCCTCACGCGCTCCTGCGGCCATCAAAGCCCCTGCAAGACATAATTTCAATTCCCCCCGCAATGATGCCACAGCCCCATCGCCTGGCGGCATAAGCAGCAACGCTTTACGGAAGATTGCCACAGCAACCTCATGCCGTGCTGTGTGATGTGTAAAAAATAGCCCCGCTGCTAACAATAAAGGCACATCGCTGCTCGCTTGTGCAGCCTGTAATGCAAGGCTAACCGCTTGCTCCTCTTGCCCGCAAGCACAAAGCTGTTGACAACATACGGTAAGAGCCTCTGGTGTTAAACCTTCCTTATTAGCTCCCTGCTGCATAGGCGATGCACCATCAGCCACATTGCTTTGTTCCACCATCGCCATAACATCCCTCCCTGCATGGTCTATGACACATCCAGCCTTATTAAACATGATTCCTAGACCATAATCATGCCATAATTGAACTTGCCGTGTAAGGCCTTAATGGCTATCCTATAACAAGAACAAGATTTAACTCAAAAAGGCCTTTAAAAGAGTTTTCTACCCCCTTCGGGGGATCGTTCATCGTCGTATAGTCAGCCAGGATGACAATGCCCACTTCCTCTCCTCCTTCCCAACCCTCGCAGACACTCGCTGCTGATACATCCGCTAAGAGTGCCTCTCAGAGTGGCGGAGTATCACGTGGTTTGGGCGGGCAATTAGCAACCTTACTGCGTAATCCCTTCATATTATTTAAAACAGGAGGGCCAGCTTCCTCCCTAACAGCACGCCTACCGGGGACGGATATTCTGCTCGCTTTAGGGGTGATTTTGCTCATCTCTATCCTCATCGTCCCCTTACCGACGATGATTCTCGACCTCGGCTTATCGCTCTCCATTACATCTTCTGTCCTCATCCTGATGGTGGCGTTGTTTTTAGAGCGACCTTTGGATTTTACATCCTTCCCCACCCTCTTGCTGCTCACCACTATGTTCCGCCTCTCCTTAGAGGTCGCAACGACACGGCTTATCCTTAGCCATGGCAATGAAGGGGCCTATGCCGCAGGCCATGTTGTGGCCTCCTTCGGCGGCTTCCTCATGGGTAATGATGTAGTGATTGGCGGGATTGTTTTCTGCATCCTGCTCGTTGTCAATTTTATGGTCATTACCAAAGGGTCGGGCCGTATTGCGGAGGTCTCTGCCCGCTTCTTCCTCGATGCCATGCCCGGTAAACAAATGGCCATTGATGCCGACTTAGCCTCCGGAGCTATTAATGAGCGCGTTGCGCGTGGCAAAAGAAAAGAGTTGGAAGAAGAGAGCTCCTTTTACGGGGCTATGGATGGCGCGGCCAAATTCGTCCGCAATGATGCGATTGCGGGGATTCTCATCACCGCCATCAATATTCTAGGAGGGCTGACCATTGGTGTGCTGCGTCATAATATGCCCATCAGCGAGGCAGCGCAGACCTTCACCACCCTCACAATTGGTGATGGGTTAGTCTCCCAAATCCCAGCTTTGCTTGTCTCCCTTGCTGCGGGTATTGTCGTCACCAAGGGTGGGACGGATGGCTCTGCCGATGTCACTTTGTTCCGTCAATTAGGCGGCAATGCAAAACCTCTGGCGATTGCAGCAACACTCTCCGCTGTTTTTGCGCTCATGCCGGGCCTGCCTGCCTTTCCCTTCCTCATGATTTCTATCGCAGCAGGGGTTGGGGCATGGGTCCGCTATAAAACGCCCAAACGTAATGAGGACGAGCCTGACCTGACCCAACCAGCAGCCCCCACCACACAACCCATTACCGAACTCCTCAAAATCGACCTTTTACGGTTGGAGATTGGCTTTGGCTTGCTCCCCCTTGCCAGCGGGGATGACGCCCAAATTACGCGACAAATCAAAGCATTACGGCGCAAAATGGCAACGGATATGGGGTTTATTACCCCTTCAGTCCGCATCCAAGATAATATCCAACTGCCAACGGATCGCTACGTCATTAAGCTAAAAGAGATTGATATTGCCTCGGGGGAAGTACGGCCTAATCACCTATTGGCGATCTGCCCTACCCATAAAGACGGCCAACCAACATTACCCGGTGAAAAAACCACCGAGCCATCTTTTCATCTCCCCGCGATATGGATTGACCCAAATTTAAAAAACAAGCAACAGACCAAGGCTATACAGTTGTGGACCCGGTGACGGTCATCATCACCCATCTCACCGAATCCATAAGCCAAAATCTAGGCGATTTGCTCACCTATACCGCTACGCAAGCCTTGCTGGATGACCTCCCCGCAGAGGAGCAAAAACTGGTCAATGACCTCATCCCCTCGCAAGTCTCACTCAGCACTGTACAACGGGTCCTGCAATCCTTATTGCAAGAGCGCATCTCCATCCGTGACTTGCCCACAATTTTGGAAAGCATTCAAGAAGGCCACGCTCTCGCTGCAAAAGGCATTAAGGCCCTCACAGCCCATGTCCGTATTCGCCTCTCCCGGCAAATCTGCAATAGCTATGTTGGGCCTTCAGGCTGCATCTCTATGATTACACTCTCCCCAGATTGGGAGAATAACATCCTCAATAACACTGTTGGCAAAGGCGATGACCGCACCTTAGCCATGCCACCTGCCATGCTAGACCGCTTTGTCACTGCTCTACGCCAAACCTTCGACCAAACGGCGACTTTGGGAGAGATGCCCGTCATCGTAACCACCTCTGCAACACGTGATTCTGTCCGAATGATTGTGGACCGTATCCGTCCCTCAGTGGCTGTTATGGCGCAAGCGGAAATCTACCCCCGTACCCGCATCCGTACTGTTGCAACAGTGAGCTAACCTTACTGATACCCTTATAGGCCATCCCCTCCTTTAACTGGATCACGCTCATGACTCGTTCTTCAACCGATCAGCACACCACACAGCCAGTAGAGACGGGCGATGTTGTTCTCCCCTCTAATGCGCTAAGTGTCCCAGAGATTCTCGCTTGGCATTCCATCCCCCAAGAGCTTATCACCGCGATGGCCGGTAGCAGCCTTGCTGAAGGGTTAGAGCGTGTCATTCATTTTGCCCCACTGCCTTTAAAACCTGGCATCCCAATGGCGTTGGGCGGGGCATCTGGCTCTGGCAAATCACTCACCCTTGCTAAATTAGCCGCACGCTATGCCCGCCAAGCGCGGCAATCAAAAGGTAAACTCCGCCAGCCTCTCGTTTTAGCCTGCGATAGCACCCCTGGTAGTTACATCAAGCTTGCTTCGATTCTACGTGGTTGTGACCTAGAGTTGGTCAAAGCCTATGGCGGCATGGACCCAGAGGAAATTGACGGCCAAGACCGCATCATTCTGGTAGATTTACCGGGGCTTTGTGTCTATTCCCCCACAGCCATGACGGAAATGCGTGAGGTGATAGACCGTACAAAAGCACGCCTCTCATTAGTCGTCCCAGCGGGGATGGACCCAGAAGAAAGCACTGATATTGCTGCGGCCTTCCATCATTGTGGGGCGGATTCACTCATTGCCAGCCGTATGGAGCAAGCCGGGCGTATTGGTAGCATCATTACCGCGGCGGCTTGTGGTTTATCTTTAACCTATGGGAGTTATTCTGGCTCTATCAATGAGGGCTTTACACAACTCACCCCGGCTATCCTTGCCCGTAGGCTGCTCGTCTTACCGGGGTGATATAAAAAGGGGGGCGTTACCCCCCACCAAAACTACGGACCAAACCACCAGAGACCATCTGGAAGCCATCCACCAACACAAAGAAAATCAATTTAAACGGCAAAGAGATGGTCGGCGGGGGAAGCATCATCATCCCCAAGCTCATCAACACACTAGATGTCACAAGGTCTATCACCAAGAAGGGCAAATAGAGCAAAAAGCCCATCTCAAAACCACGGCTTAGCTCCCCTACCATAAAGGCTGGGACAATCACCCGCCAAGGCGGCCGCACTGTGGTGGTATGGGTACCATCTTTCCCCTCCACCGGCGTTGCCTCTGGCTTAACACCAGCGAGATGATAGAAAATAGCCACATCATTAGGCCGCGCGTTGCGGATCATAAAATCGCGGAACGGCTCTGCCGCTGCTTGCAAGCCTGCAATTTCATCAACGCGGCCATCCATCAGCGGCTCTATCCCTTGCTCCCAAGAGCGTTCCAATGTGGGTTGCATCACAAAAAAGGAGAGAATAAGGGCCAGCGCAATCAGCACCATATTAGGCGGTGTCCCCTGCGCACCAATGGCACTACGTAAAAGCGACAGCGTAATAATAATCCGCGTAAAAGCCGTCATCATCACAAGCAAACTCGGTGCGAGGGAGAGAAACCCCACAATCGCCGTAAGCTGGACAAGGCGGCTTGTCGTCCCCGCCTCGCCAATGCCGCCGCCTTTACCCATATCGAAAGTGATGGATTGTGCAAAAGCTGGATGCGCTGCCACACATAACAACACGCCACCTATCACCACGCCACACAAAGCCATGATGCCACATATCACGCTCCGTTTTATCGGCTTATGCTTCTTGGCAGCCTTCATCATGGCAAAGCGACCTTTATCACTCTGGCTCATACGCTTATGCCTCTCATCCCTTGCCATTATGTTCTCTCTGATGGGCTCTCTTTAAGAGGAACTACGTCTTTTAAAGGCTGGGTTGGGCCATCGCCTAACCAGCCAATACAGAGGTCTGTTGGGCCACCTGTAAGAATCACCGCTGTGGCCTGCTGCCCTTCCGGGCCTTTTACAGCGACAGAAAAAAGCGTCCGTTTTGCTCCCAAAGGTACGGCATCTTGTACTTTTAAGGCACGCTCCGGGGCCGCTTCAGTTACCTGCAATAAGCGAGGCATACGGTGGCGCATACGGCGTAAGAACCATGGCGTTATGAAGATAAGCCCCACAACAAGCACCAATGCCAATATGGGATTCATGTGAAACCCCATAACAGCCTGCATCATCGCCCCAGAACCATGCCCCCCACTAACTGATGCTTGTGCCATAGCAGGACGCAACCTTACACACTGGCTGATGACGACATAATCTCCGTCATCGTCACAGCAATATTATCATCCTCAATGATGGTGATCTCCCCACGGGCAATCAGCCGATCATTGGCGTAAATATCAATCGAGGCCCCCAATTTACGATTCAATGGCACAACAGCCCCTCGACCAAGGCACACCAAGTCCCGCACGGGCATTTTAACATCACCCACCACGGCTGTAATTTTGACGGGAACATCAAGAATCGCCTCACGATCACGGGCTTGTTCTTGCTCGCTATCGTGCAATTTCCCAAGCCGTTCTGCCCCCTCTTCTGACACTTCAGAAGAAAAATCAGAAAGGTCAACGCCACCAGAAGCCTGGCTCTCATCCGGCTGGGGTGTGGTCGCTGGGTTGGTCTCTGTCTCATCTGCCATGCTTATTCTCCTTCTTTTTGTACTATGTGCGGCTCTACATCCTGCACTGCTTCTTGCTCACCTGTAGGGGCTAGCCTAATTAAAGCCTCCACCGCTTCTGCGACACGATGCCGCACGGCCTCTGCCCATTGGGTTTCATCCAAAGTAATGCGCGATTGAGCAGCAGAAATTGTAAGGCTGCCAGCTTGCCGTCCCGGCTCTGCCGTGATCGCAACATCCTTCACCCCAGCCAAAGCCGTACGAAGAGCAGATTCATCAGCCGTCGCGCATGCAAGCTCAATCGCCCCCTCACATTGAGCAACCAACATAGCGGCATCCTCCGCAAGCTGATGGCGCAAGCCTGTTTGAGCAAGATCACCAGCAAAAATCTGCTCAACAACGTGGCAAACCCCTGCAACAAACTGCTCCGAAAGCCGCATCATCCTATCATTGCGACGGGCTTCCTCCTCCTCCATAAACGCCAGAACCTGCTGAACAGACTCTGCCATCTGGCTCCCCAAGGCTTGTTCTGCATCCCCTTCGCCTTGCTTATAACCCTGCTGATAGGCTTCAGCTTTAAGGCGTTCCAACTCCTCGGGATGAAGAGTTATGCTCGGGTCTGGCTCTGGCTCCTCTTCATCGAGCAACTCACCCACAACATCTTTTGCATGGTGGGAGAAATCCTCTAAACTCTCGCTAAAGCTCCACCGCTCTGGCGTAGCAGCCTGTTTTAATGCCTCCTTCATCGCCCTTACTCGATGATCTCATCTTCAGAGGAGGATGGCGAAATATCAATTTCACCATCATTCGCTAGGGCTTTGATAAGAGCAATCAACTCCATCTGTGCAGCCTCGGCATCACGCAAACGCACAGCCCCCATGCCGCGGATCTCATCCTCTAAAAGCCCAGCAGCACGCTTGGACATACATTTAAAGAACAGCTCGCGTACAGCCTGATTAGCCGCTTTAAGGGCCAGGGGTAGCCGGCTCTTTGCCTCGCCATCGCGGTTGATCGCCGCCATGACGCGCATCATGTCATCAGGGGTGAGGCGTTTGATATCATCAAAGGTGAATTTCAATTTATTCACCTTCTCCATATCTTCTTCACTACGCAAGCCAAGCTTCTCTGTGAGAGAGGCCTCCGTCTTACGGTCGAAGTTGTTATACACCTCCGCCACAAAAGCATAGCTATCGCGCTTGGTGGACCGCCCAAAGGCCATAATCAGCTCTTTACGGAGGGTCATCTCCAAGCTCTCCAGCACATCTTTGCTCACAGGGCTCATATGGAGGATGCGTACAATCACATCGGTAGCGAACTCTTCAGGGAAGAGCGTCAATACACGAGCCACATGCGCTGGGGCGATATAGCTAAGGATAACAGCCACTGTCTGTGGTTGTTCATTCCGCAGATAATTCGCCAAGGTGGCCTCGGGCATGTTACCCATTTTAGCCCAAACGCTCCGCCCTGATGGCCCGCGTATATCCTCCATGATCTTCTCGACCACTTCAGCGGGGAGGGCACGTTTGAGATAATCCTCTGTCGTTTCATAACTACCGACAAAGCCATCTGCACTTGCATATTTCTCTGAGAATTCATTACAGACCGCTTCCACACGGTCAGCCCGCACGATCCCTAAAGCAGCCATTGCTTTGGAGATGTCCCGGACCTCATCCTCCTGCAACGAGCGGAAAATACGTGCTGAACGCTCTTGGCCTAATGCCAACATCAAAATGGCTGCTTTCTCGCTGCCTTTCATCTCCGCTATTAGCCCAGGGCGCACACTCTCAGACTGAATAGCCGTGGCATCCATCCCGCCATGATTCATTTGCTCTACCATGGTAGCCCTCCTTAGCTTTCAGCCGCTGGTTTGGCCGGCTCTGGCTCGGCCAACCAATTACGGATCACAGCCACTGCATCATCGGGGTTATCTTCAACACGCCGCAGGACACGAGCCAGCGATTCGCGACGCATCTCCCCTTCCACGCCATCAACGCTAATACGGTCACTACGGCTAGCGGCATCCTGTGTCGTACTGCTCGCCTCTGCGTTATCAGCACTGACTTCAGCAGCTCCAACACCAGCACTGCCTGTCTGGCCTTCTGTCTCGGTCCCTTTACGTGCTTTACGTAAAATAGGACCAAGCAACATCGCCGCCGCCCCCAGAAGTAGGAGAATCGGAACAATCCACTCCGCCAGATAAATCATCATCTCTCTGGTAAAGAATGGTGTTGCCTCATGCGGTAGGTCCATCCCGCCATCCACACGGAATGGCATAGACACGACATTAACCTCATCACCGCGTGTCTTGTCATACCCAATGGTTGTTTGCACCAATTGAGTCAGGCGTTTAACCTCAGCTTCATCCAAGGGCTTCCAGGATGATTTACCATTTTTATCAGCCGTGACAGTCCCATCCACCAGCACAGCAAGACTAATCCGCGACACACGTGGGCGTGTCTGATTGATAACGCGCGTCCGCTTGCCAATTTCGTAATTATTCGTCTCATCCGTCCGCTCCTCGCTGGAGCCTGTCCGGTTATTCTGTCCTGCATTCGCATTAGGGAGGTTATTGCCAACGCTGGTGTTCTGATTCGCCTCCGTATTGGCACTCTTATCCGTACTCGTGCTTTGGGAGCGTAACACTTGCTCATTAGGATCGTACGATTCATCGGTCTCATGGATGAGGTCCGTATTCATCGTCACAGCCGCGCGTGCCCGCACATGGCCCATACCTAATGTAGGGGTAAGAATATCCTCCACAGCTTGAGCAAGCCGCTGCTCTTCAGCATGGCGTTGCTTCTCTAAAGACGATTCTTGCCCTGCAAGACTATCTGGGTCCCCAGGGCGCGCTAGAACATCCCCCCGCGTATCCACGATGGAAATACCATGCGCCTTCAACCCCGGCACTGCTGCAGAGACAAGATTTTGGATCGCAGAGATGGCATCTTCCGACACCGCTCCAGTACGTCCAACATCCAAAATCACACTCGCTTGCGATGGGTTGGTCTCTGTAGAGAACAGATCACGATGAGGCAGAACAAGATGCACGCGCACATTCCGCACACCATGAATAAGACGAATAGAACGCTCTAACTCACCTTCTAAAGCGCGTGTCTCGTCGATCCCTTGCTCGAATTGTGTGCTCGTTAACGTGCCGCTTTTATCAAACAGCTCATAACCAACAATCCCTCCACCGGGCAGCCCCGCCTTTGCTAATAAAAGACGCGCTTCTGCAACTTTATCGGTGGGGACATACAAGGTACGGCCATCCGGCCCCGTATTAGTAGGGATATGCGCTTTGGCAAGATCATCCACCATTTCGGCAGCTTCATTAAGCTCTAGGTCCCCATAAAGAAGGGACATAGGGGCCGTACGATTATGAAAAGCGATGACTCCTAAAGACAAAAGCAAAAGCGTACCAACAATACCCAGAGCAATAAGCCTTACCCGGCCAAGGCTCTTCAACCCTTCTATAATCTGCGGCAAACGAAGCTTATTCAACTGCATATAATGGGTATCTACCTGCTTCTCTCATGCCGGAAGCAGCAATCCCGCCACCGGATTTACCATATAGGCCATCACAATCATGGCAAAACATGCCTTGAACCTCATAAATAGCCTTCATGAAGACCACATGTAAAGCCTATATAAGGTTAATGATTGGTGCTTCTTTTATCCCAAATATCATGGGGTAAAATATTGATTGCTCGGCGGCACTTTCTTTACCGGCATCATAAGACGGTTCGCGTTCTGTTCCGGTGTTAAACCACGTGGGCCTTCATAGGCTTCATGAGCCATATTCGGGGTTAATTCTGGCCGTGCCCAACAATCCACGCCATTCCAACTTTGTGTGCAATAAGGCTGCGGAGGGGGCGTACGCTCTGGTGGGGCGCACCAATCTTCACCCTCCTCTAAATAACCTGCCTGACATTGCCGGCCTGTCACCTTACTGGCCAGATAATCGGGCGCACATGCACTAAGCCCAGTTAAAAGGGGCATAAGCAACCACACTGCCTGCCACGAGCGTGATAATGAACAAGACCGCCCCATGATTCGCTTCTCTATCATTATCCCCTCATTATTGCCGCGATGGTAAAAGCGGCCCACGTTGCGGCACAGCTTCATAATGCACTCGTTCTAACGATTCTGCTCCCACAGCCCCTTCTTGGCCGGGCGGTGATGCCCCCTCCGCCACAGCAGGAATGTTAAGAGCAGGGTGATGAAAATGCCGCACACCTACTAAATATTGAGACACAAGATTCACGCGGTCTGGCGTCATATGCGCCATAATCGCTGAAAGCTTACGTGTGTTCATAGACGCTGCGATGGCTATAAGCACATGTGGGTCCATCACATTAAATACTGCTGCAGCTTCCCCAGGGCGCATCACCTCATAAATACCCACTAAACGCGCCGCTGCCTCTTTAGGGACGAGCTTATGATTATCCACCGTCTCAGAAAAAGCAGCCTTAGACTGGCTCAACACATGCAAGCGCAGCTCTAGCGCCTTACGGGCTGCAGCAAAAATACGCTGCTGCTCCTGCATTTGTTGCTCGACATCATTACTGGGCAGCCCGTCGTCCTCTGCCTGAACAGGAGAGACCCATAAAACGCCTACACACCATAGCAGCGCAATAACGCCACTATAGTAACGCAGCCACCGGGATTGCTTAAAGCATGCACCCGCCATTAGCCCCCCAACGGTATCTCGGCGTCTTGTTCCGCCTCGGTAATATCAGGCGTTTTAGCCGCCCAATGAGGATCAAGCTCATCATCACCAGGGATCACAATATGTGCATCTTCATGCGGCACACTCCGTGATGTCTCCTCTGCATTTTTCTGACGTGCCTTCCCGTTACGGGACACAGAGATCCTTACATCCCCCTCAAAACTTGCATCTTCATGGATGGCACAACCCGTTGGATTACCCATCTCAATCACACAATCTGAGATACGCGCCCCTGCACCCGCTGTCAGCCGAGGCGTTGTAAAGGTCACCCCTGTTACGTAACCATCAATCGCAACAGAACGCGCCTCAATATGCCCATCTTTGAGAGTGCCTTCCTCCGTGATGCACAAATGGCCAGCCTCTAATTCTGCTTGCTCCACATCACCAGCAATATACAGGCTGCCTTCCACCACACCCTGCACATTCTTTACAACAAGCCCTGCGGGAATAAATCCTTCATGTTGCTTTGTTTCAGACATTCACTCTCTCCCCTTACCCACATCCCACTCTACATGGTGACAGAATGGTCAAAAATTCCTAAACCCTATGCCACCCGCCTAACAAAGGCATATTTATGACATGAAAGCCAATACCACAATATTTAAGCCTTATATAAGGAATAAATCTTAAAAATATCCTTTTAACCCTTAAAATGGCAGAACATTCTCTAGGACTTTCTGCCCATAGCGCGGCTGTTGATATTGCGAGAGCTGACCACGCCCGCCGTAAGAGATGCGCGCCTCGGCAATGCGATCATGCGTGACGACATTATCTTCAGAGATATCCTGTGGTCGGACAACGCCGCTCACCATAATCTGCCTTAGCTCACCATTCACGCGGACTTCTTGGCGAGCTACAACGACAAAATTACCATTCGGCAGAACCTGCGTGATAACACCCGCTAAGGTGATGGTCACAGTATCAATACGCCGGATGGTCCCCGCCCCAGTATTCGCGCTAGAACTGCTCGTATCCAGCGCATCAGCACTCGTCAGATGAGATAACGCCTTGCCTTTAAAGCCAAATAAGCTCGGGATCCCAAAAACCTCTGATGCACTGCCTGAAGCCGTCGTGTTGTTCGTCACATTAGCTGTATCAGCTACTTGAATCTTGATCGTCAGCAAATCACCCGCTTGGGCAGCACGTTGATCTTTAAAGAAGGCACGGCTCCCCGGCCGCCATAAACTGCCTACCTCCGTCGGCGGAGCCTGAAGCGGCGGGCTAGGCATGGTAATCGGCCGATAATCGGGGGCTTGCGTGGGGTCAGCTGTCCGCGTCATACGGGGGAGATGACCCATCTCGCTCATCCCACTGACCCCTAAACACCCACTCAGCCCCACTAAAAGGCCGGGTACCACACCCACGCGCAGCCATGCCCGCTTTGACCATAAGGACATCATGGGCGGCTTCCTCCATCAAGCATCATGGTGTTGATCCCCAGCCTACGCGCTTCTTCCGAATCAGGAGGAATCGCTGTAGAGGACGCATCAACACGAATCTCGCCCGAGGCACTGACCCGGCCAATCAGAATCATGCGACTACCCAGATTAAGCGCATGGACAAATTGCCCACTCCCCCCATCTTCTAACGCACGGCCTGTCGCGGTGAGACGAATGCCCGTGCTGTTGTAGCTCAACAAGACAGGGTCTCCGCGATGGACAAGGATGGCACGTCGCAAGTCTGTAGCTTCGACAGGTTGGCCCGCAGCAACTGTCCGCACCAGCGCCATACCAACCATCTTCTCTGGCTCTGGCAAAGAGCGTGCTAACGGCGGTATAGTCCCAGTAAAAGCTGGGTCTATTCGCATATCATCTTGCTGAATGATATGACCTGCTGCCAAAGCATGATCATACACCATAACAGGTTGCACAGGGCGGATGGTTCCACGCAGCGTAAAGCTATCTGCCCCTGCTGTACCAGAAGGATGAGTTGGCTGGACAAGGGCTGTAAAGCGGCCTGTTTTATGGTCCCATTCCAAATTAGAAAGGATAACAGGGTCGGCCTGCCCCTCCTCTACAATAACAGGGGTGAAGCTGGTGATCTCCACCACCACACTGCTTGCCCCCTCATCCTGAGCGACCATCTTGCGCACTAACGCTACAAAATCATCACGCCCTAACACATGCCCAGCACGTGTGAGGGTCAAGCTAGCAGAAGAGGATTGATCATCCCAATCCACACCATATTGATCAGCCAAGGCGATGAGCTGGCTTCCACCAATCGTAACAGCCTTACCAGGCGCAGGAGCTGGACCAAGAAGGCGATCTTGCCCGCTTTCTAGCCCCTCAAAAACATCAGAAAGATAAACCGATGCCCCATGCACAACCCCAGAAGGGCGCAATGTTGCCGCAACCACGTGCTGCGACCATAACAAGCCAACACTCACGCACGCACAAACGCTAAACGCCTTCACTCTACCCATTGTCAGCTTACAAAGAGCTTGCATATGCCCCCGCTCTTAGCGCAGGTTTGTTAGGGTCTGGAGCATCTCATCAGAGGCGGTAATGCTCTTACTATTCATCTCGTAAGCGCGTTGTGCTGTGATAAGATCCGTAATTTCCGTCACAGCATTCACAGCAGATTCCTCAACGAACCCCTGCCGAATCGTTCCAAAACCGGTCGTCTCTGGGTTGCCGATGATCGGATCCCCCGAGGATGTTGTCTCGGTAAAGAGGTTCTGCCCCATAGCGGCTAGACCATTCTCATTTTGGAAGGTCGTAAGCTGAATCTGCCCTGCCACCTGGGAATTCGCCTGACCAGAGAGCGTGTATTGCACCTGCCCTGTCTGGTCGATGGTAATGTTTTCCGCGTTATTAGGGATCGAAATATTCGGTGTGAGAGGATACCCATCCGCCGTCACAATCGCCCCATCTTGCGAGAGGGAAAATGTCCCGTCGCGCGTATAGGCATATTCCCCATTAGGCAATAGGATGCGGAAGTAACCACGCCCTTCCACCGCAAGGTCTAGCGCATTACCAGTTTGAGCCAAGCTACCTTGCTCGTTAATCCGGTAAATAGCAGCAGTACGCACACCCAAACCGACCTGTGCCCCAGCTGGCACACGGTAACCAGTGTCAGAACTCATCGTCCCGACCCGGCGCAAGTCCTGATAAATAAGGTCCTGAAACTCCGCCCGGCGTCTTTTATAGCCTGTGGTCGTCATATTGGCGATGTTGTGAGAGATGGTCTCCACATTGGTGGACTGAGCCTGCATCCCTGTTGCAGCAACATCGAGTGATCTTAACATAAACGGGCATCCTTAGGATTCTGCCACCATCCATATGGCAGGCACAACAAACGCATTACTACGCCTTTCATAAACCGCCACAACATCACTTATCAAGGTTATTTGTATGAATAATTTACAAAAAACCTTATATTGACCTTATTTTATAAGATTAAATTTCCCAAAATCACGTCAATCCAAACCATTTTTAAGGCGTTTTTGATATATAAGCTTTACAAAATCCTCCATTTAATGCCATTACTTCCCCCATATGGCGCAAATGGCCTTTAAGGACCCTTAAATATGGACATAACCGGCTACCTTGCACTAGCCCGCATTGATGCCCTTACGCGCGGGCTTGAAGTCACAACCAATAACTTAGCCAATAGCAGCACGGATGGCTTTAAGGAGCATCGTGTCCTCTTCTCCGACTATCTTTCCCGCCAACATGGGTCTGATTTGGTCAATGGGGAAAAAGTCCTCACTTATAGCCAAGATCGCTCCACCTATTTAGATACCCTCCAAGGCGAACTCCGCCAAACAGGCAACCCATTGGACCTTGCAATTAATGGGCCAGGTTATTTTGTGGTCCGTACACAGCAAGGCCTCCGCCTTACCCGCAATGGCCAGCTGCATCGTAGTGAGGACGGTACGATTGTCGATTCGTCAGGCAATCCCGTATTAGATGACCAACGCCGCCCTATCACGCTCAACGCTGATGACCAGATTCTCCCCCTCGGCGTTGGGGCTGATGGCACCATCTCTACCGAAAAAGGCATTGTCTCTAAGCTTGGCCTCGCAACGGTGGAGAATCCTAATACGCTCCATGCAGAAGGTAATCATCTTTTCCGCCCCACAACGGAGCTTCAAAAGGTCCCAACGCAAGAAATTCGTCAAGGGATGTTGGAATCCAGCAACGTCAATGCGGTGGAAGAAACCACGGCTATGATTAAAACCCAGCGGGAATATGACCTGAATTTTCAACTCTTACAGACAGAATTTACACGCCGCCTTAACGCGATTGATAAAATCCCTGCCGAACCCACAACATAAGACTCTATACAAGGTTAATAGATTATGAAGCAAAATATATTCCTTACGTTTAACTTCATGTAACCCTCAAACCGTATGTTATGCCTTGATGAAGCAATCTGATAAGCTTCTTATGGTTATTGGCCTTTGGCCGGCCTTAATTAATCTGGGAGAAAGAACATGAGTCTCGGTCTGTCCCTCAATATCGCTTCCAGTGGCCTTAAAACCATTGAAAACGAACTCGCTACAACATCTAACAATGTCACGAATGCCTCTACCCCTGGCTACGTGGCAGCCTCTCCTACCCCGACTTCCACAGTTGTCTCAGGCATGGGCGTTGGTGTGACCACTGGTAATAATCGTCTTGTTGTCTCTCAAGCGTTGCAGGATGCACTTTATCGCCAAAATGCACAGGTCGCAGCGCTCACAGCTACGAGCAACTCTTTAGCGGCTGTGTCCTCCGTGCAAGGGACAACAACAAGCTCGGACGGCTCCACCGCTATTGGCACGCTCACCAGCAATCTTCAAAATGTTAATAACGCGTTTGTATCGCTCACTAGCACTCCGCAAGATAGCGCGTCACAAAACACGGTAATCTCTGCTGCTCAAACATTAGTCAGCAATATCCATACGCTCTCCTCTGTTTATCAGGCCCAACGCCAAGGTGCGCAGGATGCGGTGACGGATAGCGTCTCAGGCATTAATACTGACCTGACAACTATTGGCCAGCTCTCCCAGCAAATCATGCTGGCACGCTCTTCCCATGCCGATACATCAGACCTTGCAAATAAACGCTATGAGGCTATGCAAAGTCTCTCAAGCAAATTGGGCGTCACCTTTACCGAAAAACCCAATGGAGACATGCTCGTCTCCACACAAGACGGTACACGTCTGCCTACACGGCCTGACCAACTTGGCTTACCCAATGGGACATTAACTGGCCCTACCTCCACATGGCCACTCTCCACGCAAAGCGCTACGCTAAGCCCCAGCATGTATCACGCCACAGATGGTAGTGATAAAGGTGTGCCGGGCATTATGCTCGCTGGGAAAGACATCACCTCCCATCTAACAGGCGGGACATTGGGAGCGAATCTTACACTGCGCGACCAAACCTATCCGCAAATGCAAGCCCAGCTGGATTCCTTCTCCTATACCTTAATCAACCGCTTTAATGCCGCTGGCGTATCACTCTTTAGCAATGGGACGACACAAAACCTCTCCTCTGACCCGACCCAAACAACACCAAACGGTCTTGTTGGGCTCTCCTCCAAGATCGCAGTGTCTGACGGCTACCTCCAAGCCCCTGCACGCCTAACAGAGGACCTTACCGGCCTTCAGCATTTCAATTTCAAGCCTAATGCTGTTCTCAGCCAAGCCTTTGGGAGCGGGCCTTCCTCTGTGACCAACGGGCTTATTGCCCCTACATCTGGCCTAGGACCTGATGGACAACAATCCACAGGGTATGAAGGCGCACAAAGCCTTACCCAGCTCGCCACAGCTTTAACAGCTAATCAGGCACAAACCATCAGTCAGGCCAATAGCGACCTCACCACGGCGACATCTATTCAAACCTCGCTCTCCACCAAAGTGGCTAGTGTCTCTGGTGTGGATGTTAATAGCCAGATGGCCGCTGTTGTTGCCTTAAAGAGCTCTTATTCTGCCAATGCTAAGGTCGTTTCCATGGTGCAAACCATGTTCGACACACTCCTTAACGCGGTGCATTAAACGCACCGCCCCTCTCTTCACGCCCTTTAATGATGAATAGGAATTCCCCCTCATGAGCATGAGCGTTGGCCAATATGGTGCCTCTGGGACAGGCTTGATCCTCAATGCAGGGATCAAACAAATTGAAGCCGCACAAAGCGATGTCGCTTGGCAAAGTTCACAAGGGACAATCTCTTCCAGTATTGCTGGCCTTGGGAGCAACCGCCAAGCCGCTTTGACCCTCAGCCCTCAAATCTCAGAGTTAAGCGGCTATCAAAGCAACATCTCTACTGTACAAAACCGGCTCTCCCTTGCCTCTACCGGTTTTACACAAATTACCGACCTCGCACAATCACTCAACACTATGCTGTTGAACATGACCTCCTCCGAGGGAGGCTCCACCACAGCGACAAACGCCGCTGCCGATTCAGCCCAAAAAGGCCTCAACACCTTAGGGACAATCCTAAATACATCTGATGGCTCAAGCTTTCTCTTTGCCGGGAATGATACAGCCGCTGCCCCTGTTCTCTCCCCTTCTGGCCTTTCCAGCAGCACGCTTGCTCAAACAATATCCAAGCAGCTCTCTGGCCTAACTGACACAAATAGCGATGAGATCTTCCAACAAGCCACAACAGCCAGTGCTAATAACGATGCTGGTATGAGTGTGTTCTCATCCATTCTTTCTGTCTCTGCTACAAAAGCAACAGGGTTACGTGCTACAGCCGTCATCGGCCCGAACGATAATGTCATCACAACCGCTCCCGTTGCGACAGAAGGTGTGCAAGCCTCTGAGACCTCCACAGGCTCACCTATACGCGACCTTATGCGCGATATGATGCTGATGTCCGGTATGAAGGGCATGAGCACAACAACACCCGGCTTTACAAAGCTTGTCACCCAAATGCACAGCTCACTAAGCCAGACCATCAATCAGCTTATTGACATGAATACAAGCATGGGGGTGACACAAAACACACTCTCCCGTCAGAAAGGCATCTTCTCCAGCGTTACATTGATGGTAAAGACCCAACTCTCCAACAACTTGGATGTAAATCTTGCTGAGGTCGCCACACGCTCATCCGACCTTAGCCTTCAGCTCAAAGCGTCTTTCTCGCTTATTGCTGATACGAAGAACATGTCCCTCGCTGATTATATCTAAATATCTAACACCCATCCTCTCCCCCCAAAAAAGGCCGCTCTCCCCATAGGAGGCGGCCTTTTTTATAGGATTTGGGCTATAAGATTACAGCTTATCAAACCCCGTGAGAGATAAAGCCTCTACAGCGGCCTCTTGGTCTTGCTCATACGTCCCACCAGAGACCCCAAGGCCACCTATAAGACGGCCTTGATAAAAAATAGGATACCCACCCCCAACAGCCATCAAACGCGGATGACTAGCAAGGGGAGCCATGTGAGACTCTTGCACCAGGCTGTTCCATACATGGGTTGGTTGCCCAAAAGAACAGGCCGTCCATGCTTTATCACAGGCTATTTCCGCTGTCAGAAAGGCCGCTTCGTCAGCTCGCCCAAAAGCACGTAAATGTCCCCCCGCATCCATCACCGCGATGGAAAAAGCAATCTTCTGGGCCGCACCTTCTTTTAAAACCGCTTCGATAAGAGCCTGTGCAGCCTCCCATGTAATCTGCGCTGTTTCCTGCTGGTGTTTTACGGGCATGATAAACCTCCTCTTATGCTTTATGGCCCATTGCACGCTTTACTGCCGCAACAATCTGCGTCGCACCGGGGATATAGGCTTCCTCCAATAATGGGGAGAACGGCACCGGCGTGTGAGGCGCGCTCACCATTTGCGGGGCTGATTTAAGAGAGGAGAACCGCTTCTCGACCACCTGCGCCATAATATCCGTCGCTATATTACAACATGGGTACGCCTCATCCACCGCAACAAGCCGCCCTGTTTTCTCAACCGACTGCAAAACAACCCCAAGATCAAGCGGAGAGAGTGTACGGAGGTCGATAATCTCCGCCTCGACACCCGCCTTAGCAAGCTGCGTAGCGGCCTCCAGAGCGCGAGGCACCATCGGCCCATAAGTGATGATCGACACATCACGGCCCTCCCGCACATGCTGTGCTGTCCCAAAAGGCACCGTATAAGGGGCTTCTGGCACTGGGCCTGTCATCTCATAAAACGCTTTAGGCTCGCAGAAAATGACGGGGTCTTTATCGCGGATAGCCTCAATCATCAGCCCCTTTGCATCATAAGACGTGCTCGAGCAGACGACCTTTAACCCCGGAATATGCGTAAAAAGGGATGTCAACATTTGCGAATGTTGGGCTGCACCATTAATCCCCGCCCCAACCATCGTGCGGATGACCAACGGAATTTCTGCCATGCCACCAAACATATAACGAATCTTCGCCGCTTGGTTTAAAAGCTGATCAAAGCATACGCCCATAAAGTCGATAAACGGCACTTCTGCAACAACGGGCACACCAGAGAGTGCCGCCCCTACGGCAGCCCCAACATAGGCCATTTCCGTTGGTGGGGCATCAATAACGCGGTCGCCATATTTACTATACAGCCCCTTTGTCACGCCAAGGACACCCCCCCAGCAATCGACATCCCCACCAGCATCCACACCGCCAGCCGTATCTTGCCCAAAGAGCAAGAGTTTCGGCTCGCGTGCCATTTCTTAGTCCAATGCCGCATTAATAGCGGCTTTTAACGTAAGTTCTCTTGTCATCACTTATCTCCTGTTAATCTGCTTTTTAGTAAGAAACGTACACACCCTCATGCAGGGCACTTAATGCTGGGAACGGGGCTTTAACGGCCTCTTGCACGGCTGCCTCTACAAGCGATTCGACCTCACGATCCACCGCCTCAAGCTCTGATGAGCTAAGCCCTTCTTGTACGGCTTGATGGCTAAACCGCTTTAAACAATCCTGATTCGCCCGTGCCTTGGCCACTTCTCCAGTAGGGCGATAAACCTGCGTATCCCCTTCAAAATGACCATAAAAACGTACAGTCTTACATTCCAACAACACAGGCCCATGCCCTGCGCGCATCTAAGCAATCAACTCCCCTGCGGTGCGATAAACCGCAAAGAAATCCAGCCCATCCACCGTTACGGCGGGCATACCAAAACCTTTGGCGCGGTCCTCGTAACTCGTGACAGAGGTTGTTCTTTGCTGCGGTGTTGATTGTGCGTAATGATTATTTGCGACAACGAACATCATAGGCAGCTTCCATACGCTGGCGAGGTTCATGCTCTCCAACACGGCCCCTTCATTCACACCGCCATCACCACCAAAGACAACAGCGACATGGCCTTTTCCCGCCAGCTTATCAGCCAAAGCCGCCCCACATGCGAGCGGAGCCCCCGCACCTAAAATACCATTAGCCCCCAACATGCCCTTGCTGAGATCAGCAATATGCATGGAGCCCCCTTTGCCATTGCAAACGCCCCCTTGGCGGCCGTAAATCTCCTTCATCATCGCCATAACATCCACCCCTTTGGCGATGCAGTGACCATGCCCGCGATGTGTACTAGCGATTTGATCCTCGTCTGTTAAATGGCTGCAAATCCCTACTGCCGTAGCCTCTTGCCCTGCATAAAGATGGGTAAAGCCGGGGACGCTGCCCGTTTTATAATCCTCATGCAGACGGTCCTCAAAAACACGAATAGTCTTCATCCGCCGATAAGCTGCCAATAAGACATCATGAGGGATGGGCGTATTTTTGTCGTATTTTCTCTCGTCTTTAGCGTTCATTCTTTCCTCCTAGGCAAAGTATCTGGCACTATCTCAATGCCTGCTGTTATCTCTATGCCTGTTAGAGGAGCAAACGGTAGAAAGATCCTGCGTAAAACTTGCCTTATTTTCCAAATAACGCAGTAGATAAAACAAAACGCCACCGTGAGATCACGATGGCGTTCTGCATTATCAAACCCAAAAGAAGCCAGCCCCGTAGGGCTAGGCCTCCCCCTCTTACTGGAAGAGGGACAGAATGTTCTGGGACTGACCGTTAGCAATGGAGAGGGACTTAATGCCCAGGGATTGCTTGGTCTGCAAGGATGTCAGCTTAGCGGACTCAGCGGACATATCCGCATCAGTCAACGCACCAGAAGCCGCTGTCAGGGAGTCGGCAGATTTCTGACCATAATCGCTCATGGAATCAATAAGCTTCTGCGTAGAGCCAAGGTCAGAAGTGACATTTGTCATTGCCTCAATGGCTTTCTGCGTCTGAGAGATCATTTTGATGAAGCCCTGCTTCGGATCCCCGGCATAAGTATCACTGATACGAGCACCATTCGCTGTTGCCGTGAGGAAGCTATTTACATCAGGGTCCACACCTGGTGTAGCGCTACCGGGTGTTAAACCCAGCATTTCTGTCAAAATATGCCCAACGCCAAAGCCCGTAGTTGCACCAATCATGCTGCCATAGCTGGTCAAGGTTTGCGTATCCCCTTGCAGCCCCGTTACAAAAGTAAGGCTATTAGAGGTAATACCGAGACCATCGGTCGTACCACTCAATGTCCCGCCAGAAAGGAGATTAATCCCCTTGGTTGTCGCATTACGAGCGATTGTATCGATGGACTTCATGTAGCCCGTAATTTCTTTATTCAGCTGGCCCAAAGATGTTTCGTTACCAAAATTATTACCAACACTGGTAACAGCGTTCTGAACATCTTGCAGAATCTTAATAATGCTATTCGCCGCAGAATTCGTGGAACTGACGATCTGAGATGCATAGCTCAGCCCGTCATTAACAGCGTTCTGACCGGAAATATCACCACCAATTTGGGAAGAAATACCAAAAGCAGCCGGGTTATCAGACGCATTAGCGACCTTCTTACCCGTGGAAACAGCGTTCTCCGTCTTAGCGAGATCACTTTGTGTCGTGTTTAATGTCTCCAGAGCGACCATGGAAGACTTGTTCGTATTAATGGAAAGACTCACGGTCTTTTCTCCCTGCTCATCCTACGTCAAGAGCAACGACATGTCGTTGATGGAAGGATAAAAGCACAGAAGCCTTACAAGATTCTTACATTCCCTACAAAAGACACTTTTTATTAAGCCTTAAAAATAAGCTTTTTTGCCCAGCCTATAAAAGCCATCATAAACTTTACCTAAAAAACAAAACGCCACCGTGAGATCACGATGGCGTTCTGCATTATCAAACCCAAAAGAAGCCAGCCCCGTAGGGCTAGGCCTCCCCCTCTTACTGGAAGAGGGACAGAATGTTCTGGGACTGACCGTTAGCAATGGAGAGGGACTTAATGCCCAGGGATTGCTTGGTCTGCAAGGATGTCAGCTTAGCGGACTCAGCGGACATATCCGCATCAGTCAACGCACCAGAAGCCGCTGTCAGGGAGTCAGCAGATTTCTGACCATAATCGCTCATGGAATCGATGAGCTTCTGGTTAGAACCAAGGTCAGAAGTGACGTTTGTCATTGCCTCAATGGCTTTCTGAACCTGGGAGATCATCTTGATGATGCCCTGCTTCGGATCAGCAGCATAGGAACCAGCAAAGCTAGCACCTGTAGCGCTGGCCGTCAGGAAGACGTTGCTTGTCGGATCAGCACCAGCAGAACCACCAGCTGTCAGACCCAGAGCTTCTGTCAGAGTTGCACCCTGAGAAACACCTGTTGTTGCAGCAATCATGCTACCATAGCCGCTGAGTGTCTGTGTATCACCCTGCAAGCCGCTGACGAATGTCAGGCTGTTTGCTGTAATACCAAGACCATCGGTCGTGCCACCAGCAACACCGCCGGAAAGAAGGTTAATCCCCTTCGTTGTTGCGTTACGAGCGATTGTGTCGATGGACTTCATGTAGCCTGTCAGCTCTTTATCAAGCTGGCCGAGGGATGTAGCGTTACCAAGGTTGTTACCAACAGTCGTAACAGCATTCTGCACATCCTGCAGCACCTTGATGATGCTGTTTGCAGCAGAGTTTGTGGAGCTGACGATCTGAGATGCGTAGCTCAGCCCGTCGTTAACAGCGTTCTGACCAGAGATGTCACCACCGATCTGTGCGGAGATACCAAAAGCAGCTGGGTTGTCAGATGCATTAGCGACTTTCTTACCGGTGGAGACAGCGTTCTCTGTCTTAGCAAGATCGCTCTGTGTTGTGTTCAATGTCTCCAAGGCGACCATGGAGGATGTATTGGTGTTAATGGAAAGACTCATGGCCTTTTCTCCCTAGTTCATCTACGTCAAGGCAACGACATTTCGTTGACAAGGAGAATAGACCACAGAACTTTTACAAGATTCTTACAAAGCTTCCCTAAAAATAACCTTATCTCATCCAAGCTGTGTTTGCGGCTGCGACTCACGGGCACGCATATAAGGGCGTGGCCCACGCAACCCACCTGGAGCCGGTACCGTCAAAGAATCGGAAAAATGCGGTGCGACGCCGTCCTCTTTACCAGCATTACCCTCAATTGCCCCATTATCTGTAGGCGTAGAAACCGTTTTCACTTGCTCTGAGAGACGCTGTTGCTTTTCCAATTTCTCTAAAATATCACGCGCCGCTACGATTTGCTCTTTCAAGCCAGTTTCTTGGCTTTCTAGCTTTTCCAGAAGAGCTGTTAATGAATCGGTCGATTCCTGAGCCATTTTATGATGGTCCATCAGGTCTTCCTCAGCATTACGTACACGCTCTAATAAGATAGAAAGACGTTTATCCCCTTGATTAACCTCATGACGCACACGCTCAAACATATGCGTCACTTGCTCTGTTGAGGAATCCAACGTGGAAACCATCTCATTAAGAGCCGTATACGATTCGCGGATCACGCCTAACCGCCGTACAATCAAACGAGAACTGATAATCCCCGCTATAAGGACGATCATCAGGAGGACTTCAATAACGAGCTGACTATTTTCCAGAAACATGATGAGACCCTTCCTGCTCTACCGTATGACGGGCCGCTGGGATCGCCCCAAGAGACGCTAGAAGCTCCGGCGTTAATTCTTCCTCTGGTGGGATAAGCCGCTGATCAATCCGTACAGCTTGCATATTATGCAATCGCCCTAATGTTCCCTCAAAAAGGGGTGTCCCATCACATTCCATACGAACACCATGAGGCGCATCGGCTTTGCACCGTAAGTGAAGAACACTTCCCTTCTTCAACTCTAAAATTTGCGACAACGGGAAGAAGGTCGATTCAAATACGGTAGAAACCGTTACACTTGTCTCCATAATCTCGGAGATGAGGTGATTCTCCCAAATAGAATCGCTACCGAAATTTTCTCCCATAAATTGCTGCGCCAATTTCTCTCGTACAGGCTCAAAAGTGGCATAAGGGATAACAATCTCCATATTGCCACTTCTATCCCCCATATCGATATGAAATTTCGCCGCAATCGCTGCATTAGAGGGGCGAGCAATTACCGCTAAGCTAGAGCTAACCTCCAAACGCTCAAAGGTAAGATCAACCTTACCAACTGGTGCAAATGCCTCAGAAAGATCCGAAAGCGTAATGACTACCAATTTTTCAATCAATGCCCGCTCTAATGCGGTATGAGGGCGATTCTCAATAGCCTTTGCACCACTACCACGTATCGCCCCCATCAAAATATCGACGATAGCGTAAGAGAGGTCCGAATCTAAAATAACAAGGCCATAATTACGCCATTGCTCTGCACGAAACACCGAGAAAAGGGACGATGTCGGCACACCAGACATATAATCCCCAAACCGCAGAGAGCGCATATCCTCCATGGTAATATCGACATTATCATTGGTAAAACCACGTAATGTCGAGGAGAGAAAACGCACAAGCCTATCAAAGACATTCTCCAGCATGGGCATGCGCTCATAGGCCACAAAACCAGCCTTAATGATGCGCTCCATCCCACTTTCCTCCCGCAAAGCGGAATTAGAAAATGTATCGCCCAACATCGCATCAATAGCTGATTGATCTAACGCGCGATCCCCGTTCTGCTCCTCGTCATCCCCATAGCCCGCCGTAGCGCCGGCTCCAACCTCATCCGTCTCTGGTTGATCGGCCTGTACCTGCTCGTCTTCATCCGCCATTGGGTCTTGGTCCACCTTACTGGGTTAGAAGTTCTGTAATGTAGATATTGCTAACATTCACTGGGGCAAACGCAACCCGCAATCGCCGCAATAAAGATTCCCTCAAGCGATAAAAACCACTACCGTGGAGGTCCTGTGGGCGGCTCTCATGCAAGTAAGTTTGGAAAATATCCTCTATCTCCGGCAGGCGCGCCTTCAAAGCGGCTTCACTCTCCGCCCCTTCAAACTCAATACTCGCTGTCATTTTCACATAGACAGTCCGTCCTGCCCCATTGTCCAAATTAGCCGTAGCGGGAGGCACTGCCAGCAAAATACGATTAGCAGGGGCTGCCCCCTCTCCTTTAGCCTCAGCTTTGCCATGCGCTGCAGCCTTCTCCCCCCCTTTACCAAAGGGAAGGAGATGTGCCTGCCATGCACCAACACCACCAGCTATCAAGAGCAAGGGTACCCCTGCCAATAAGATCAGCTTCTTTTTAGAGGTCCCTTTCTGCTCCTCAGCGGCGGGTCCATCCGTCTCAGTTTCAGCAGCTACAGGGGCTTCTGTCTCATCACTCATACAGCCTGCCTACCCTTAACCTTGAGGAACCGGCTGCATGCTCACGCCTTCACCAGCCATAGCGGTCACACCAAAACCTGCTGAAACCGGCATGCTAGACTCCCGCAGCCCTTGGCGATGAGCAGGATCACAAGCATCCTCAGCCCGCGCACCCAACGGAAGAAAAGCCTCCTCATTAAGGCGATACCCCATCCCCCAACTGGTGATAAAAGGCTTTTGAATCCCACGGGAGCGCAATTTCTGCCGGATACGGCACACCATGACATCAATTGTCTTGCTGATGGGCTTCTCCCGCCCTGCATAAAGGGTGGACAAAATCGCAGCCTTGTTAAGCAGGCTCCCCCGACGACGCACCATGAGGGACATAATATCATATTCCCCCTGCGTTAAAGGCAGGATCTCTTCATCCACCAAGACCTCACGCATATCTTCTTTAACAGTCAGACGACCAACATTGATGATCTGACTTGTCACCCCATGGTCCATCACACGCCGCACAATGGCCTTAAGACGGGCTAAAAGCTCAATCGGCCCAACAGTAATTGGCACGCAATCATCCGCACCTGCTGCAAGGGCATCTGCCACATTCTCAGCTGTTAAATTACGCGCGATAATCAAAATCGGCAGGCTAAAACGGTTGTTACGGATCGTTCTGATCAACAACGGGTCTGGGCTTGTCTGCTGGATCACCGCCACATCGGACTGATCATTACGCAAAGCACTCAGGACACCCTCACGGCCAGAGATACGTAAGAAAATACCACCCTCTGACACCGCTTCTGAAAGAGTAGAACAGGGGCGACCATCCATATTCTTCGGGCTATCACCGACACAGATCAACCGCATGGCAGTTTTCCTTTTTGTCATCGTTTTAACATTTCCCTGCTATCAAGACTTAACGCTAACACGACATTAAAATAACCTTGTAAAATTTAAATGCAATAAGAATATTCCTTTAATTTAAGGCCATTTTATCGCTTTTTAATGGACATCTTGAGGTTTTCTGCCCTCTTGACGGGGTCGTAGCCATCTATAAAACAAGGCATTAACAAAGCCATAACGAAACGACTCCATCATGACACACTGCCACCTCATCAATGGGGCAAAAGCTTTTGCCCATTCCGCTGGGAAACTGAACCAAACATTACAAGAGCATGCCGCTGCCCTGCTCGTAAAAACTGGTTTTACGATCAGCCAAACCATCATTGAGCAAGGCTATAATCTTGATGATGAGATAAAAGCCTTCCAAAACGCAGATATTATCCTTTACCAATTCCCTGGCTGGTGGATGGGTACGCCATGGCCTCTCAAAAAATATATGGATGATGTTTTCACCGAGGCGCATGGTATTTTTTATAAAAATGATGGGCGTAGCCGCCATGACCCAACCAAGCACTATGGCTCTGGGGGGCTCCTCCATGGCAAACGCTTTATGGTCTCTACGACATGGAACGCCCCTCTTGAGGCGTTTGAGGAGCCTAACCAGTTCTTCAACGGTGGTGGGATTGATACGGTTTTATTCCCTTTTTACCGCGCTCATGCCTTCCTTGGGATGGAGCGTTTGCCGACTTTCCTTGCCACTGATGTGATGAAGAACCCTAATCTCCCCGCTCTAAAAGAAGCTTATCAGAAACATATTGAACGTGTCATCTTACCCCTATAGTCTCTAGGGGCTAGCCACACCCCCCTCTTGCTGCCCTGCAAGCGGCTATTACCCGCCATTGTACGGGCCCGGTTACCCATACGATATGTGATTTTCTCACATTATATCGTACTGAGACCATAACCGACCCTGTCCTTGTCGTATATGAACCACGCATTTACATCGTCGTGCAGGGGGAGAAGGTCCTCTATTTACATGATCGCCCTATTCTTTACGATGAGAGCCAATATCTCATCTCCACGTTAGACCTCCCCGTCTCTGGGCAAATTACGCGTGCTTCTACAGCCGCACCGTATCTTGCAGTTTGCATTAGCTTTTCCCCCTCCGAGATAAACGAGATTATACGAGAGAGCCAAACCACCCACACAAACATCCCCTCACCGCACTCTCTTCATAACACCGTTACAACGGCCTATCCTGCTATGGGCCTTAGCAACATCACAGATAACATCCTCCATGCGCTCCTTCGCCTTGTTAACCTCCTAGACCCAGATAAAAATTCTCATTTTTTAGCCCAACTTTATAAAAAAGAGCTTCTTTATTATTTTCTACATGGCCAACAAGGCCATGTTTTGCGCGATATTGCCCAAAGCCATAGTGATCTTTCACGCATTAACCGAGCGCTCAATTACCTTCGCCACCATTTCCACGAACATTTTGAGATGAATACGCTCGTCACCATCGCAGGAATGGGACAATCCACCTTCTATAAACGTTTTAGCGAGCTTACCGGCATGACGCCCGTCCAATATCGGACGAAACTCCGCCTCCAAGAAGCACGCCGTCTTATGGTGCATGAAGGCACTAAAGCCGCTCATGCTGGTTTTTTAGTAGGGTATGACAGCCCTTCCCAATTCAGCCGCGATTATAAACGTATCTTTGGCCGCCCTCCCCATGCGGACCTCCAACATATCCGCACAATCGGTATTGAAGCGTATAAACGCCAGCATGAGGATGTCTGGTTCTAACGCAGGGCTGCCATTAACTCTACTGCGTTGAACATACAGCCATTCCTCCATAAGCTGCTAAAAGCTTACAGGCTCAAAATTATAACACTGCCTTTGATGAAGGATCATGGCTATGCGTACTGTCGGTTTTGCCTGCACCTCCGCTGAGGATACACTCAACCCCTTCCATTTTGACCGCCGCAACCCTCGCCCCAACGATGTTGTGATGGAAATTCTCTATTGCGGTGTTTGTCATTCCGACCTGCATTGGGTCCGCAATGACTGGGGCCATACACCCTACCCTGCTATACCAGGCCATGAGATTGTCGGCCGCGTTATTGAAGTCGGGCCAGACGTTACCCGCCATAAGGTTGGGGATTTTGTCGCTGTTGGCTGTATGGTCGATAGTTGCCAAAATTGTGACCAGTGCCGCAAGGGCGAGGAACAATATTGCCGCGAGGGGCAAAAGCATCCCATCGGCATGAATGGCGTTTATGGCGGTATTGATGTGGTGGACAACACCCCCAATATGGGCGGTTATTCCAAACATCTTGTTGTCCGGCAGGAATTCGCCCTTAAAGTCCCCAAAGGGTTGGACATCTCCAAGGCAGCACCGCTCCTTTGTGCGGGCATCACCACATGGTCGCCCCTACGCACCTGCCAAGTAGGGCCGGGTACGCGCGTTGCTGTTATCGGCCTTGGCGGGCTAGGCCAAATGGCTGTAAAACTGGCCGTAGCACTTGGTGCGGAAGTTACTGTCATTTCCCGCAGTGATAAAAAAGAACAAGACGCCCTCGCCATTGGCGCTGACAAGCTTTTAGCATCCAGCAATGACAAGGCCATGCAGGCAGCCGTCAATAGCTTCGACCTCATTATTGATACCATCCCTGTCGAGCATGACATCACCCCCTACCTCCCCTTATTGGATGTAGATGGGACATTCTCCATGGTGGGGCAGATTGGCCCATTACCTACCACCACCACCCTACCGCTCGTCTATGGTCGTCGTCGTATTACTGGCTCCCTCGTTGGCGGCATCCGTGAAACGCAAGAATTGCTGAATTTCTGTGCCCGTAAAAACATCCTGCCCGACACCAAAACCGTTGCCATGCAGGATATTAATGACGTTTTTAAAGAGCTCGAAAAAGGCGATACGCATTATCGCTTTGTCATTGATATGAGCACGCTAAAGGCTGACTAAACGACTTCACCTGCCCCGCCATATTGGTTATTGGCGGGGCAGTACCTTTTTAGACGCCTTCTAAAATTGCCCGCACATAAGGCCCAGTGCGGCTAGCAGGGGCCTGCGCTACATCCTCTGGTGGACCAGCAGCAATAATCTGCCCGCCTTTCTCCCCACTGCCGGGGCCAATATCAATCACCCAATCACTCGCCGCAGCAACACGCATATTATGCTCGGTCACGACCACGCTATGGCCTTGCTCCACAAGCGTTTGCAGCTGCCCTAAAAGCCGGTCTGTATCTGAGGGATGCAACCCTGTTGTGGGCTCATCCAAAATATACAGCATAGAGGCTGACCGCCGCTTTTGCAGCTCTGTCGCCAATTTGAGACGCTGCGCTTCCCCACCAGATAGTTCCGGCGCGGGCTGACCAAGGCGAAGATACCCTAACCCAGATTGCACCAATGTATCTAACCCACGGGCCAAGATCCCCTCGCCTGCAAAGAAGCTACAAGCCTCATCCACCGTCATTGCCAGCACATCAGCGATGCTTTTATTCCGCAGCGTGATGGCGAGAACCTCATCCTTATACCGTGCCCCATGACAAACCGGGCACGGGGCCTCCACACCGGGCATAAAAAGCAACCCGACCGAGACCGTCCCCAACCCCTCGCAATGCGGGCATCGCCCTTTTGCGACATTGAAGCTAAAACTACTTTCATCCAACTTTGCCGCGCAGGCAGCATCGGTTGCAGCAAAAAGCTTGCGAATATGGTCGAAAATACCCGTATATGTCGCCAGATTAGAGCGTGACGTCCGCCCAATGGGCTTTTGCGTTATCACAGCCAGACGCTTCACATGCTCCAACCCTGCGATAATCTGCCCTTCCGGCTGCGCCTCCACAGCCTCACCCACTAGCGGTGCGGTCTCATCATCCTCTTGCCGCTCATCCGCTTCCTCAATCGTCTGCCCCAGCGCACGGCTGACCAAACTCACAAGGGCTTGACTCACCAAGCTCGACTTACCGGAGCCAGATACACCCGTCACGCTCACCAACACACCCAGCGGCAACTTTAACGAGAGATTCTGCATGTTCCGCCATGTAATGTTCTCTATCTGAAGCCACCGCTCTATAGGCCGCCTAGAGCCACATTCCAAAGGTGGTGGAGCAAATAGATAAGGCCGCGTACGGGAGGCCTCCACCTGCCGCAAACCATCCGGCGGGCCGCTATAAAGCACCTGCCCCCCATGACGGCCCGCACCGGGGCCAATATCCACAAGCCAATCAGCATGACGCATCACCACCGGGTCATGCTCCACAATAAGGAGGGAGTTCCCCGCCTTGGGCAACCGGCCTAACACATTCAAAAGCGATTCAATATCCGCAGGATGCAGCCCTGCGGCAGGCTCATCCAACACATAAGCCACACCGAACAAAGCGGAATGAACCTGCGTACCCAGCCGCAAGCGTTGATACTCACCGGGGGAGAGACTATCCACAGCGCGGTCCGTTTGAAGGTACCCTAGCCCCAGCTCCAACAAAATCTCCAACCGCTTCATTAAAGCCGTGCCAATCTCCTCAATCACACGGCCTTGAGCATCACTCAGTTGATTTTCTGCAAGCTGGTCCTTCAGCACATGATAAAGCTGCTCTAAAGGCAGGTGAGACAGGGCCGCAATATCCTGCCCCCCAAAGGTCACAGCGAGAGCCTCAGGCTTTAAACGCGCCCCATGACACACAGGGCAGCGCGTCGCCTGCATGAAGGATGCCGCACGGGCGCGCATTTTTGCACTTTTAGAACCATGGAAGCTCTGCATCACATAGCGGCGCGCACTCGCGAAAGTTCCCTGATAGGTTGCAGGCTCTCCCCGTTTGATAGCCGCTTGGCTCTCAGCATAATTCAACCCCCGATAGATAGGCTCGGTTGGGGTTTCATCCGTATAGAGTATCCACTCCCGGGTAGCTTTGGGTAGGTCTTGCCATGGTGTGTCGAGGTCTATCCCGCGCATCATAAGGATGTCCCGCAAATTCTGCCCCTGCCACGCACCGGGCCAAGCCGCTACGGCTTTTTCCCGCAGGGTCAAGGTCGGATCGGGTACCATCTTTTCTTCCACAACATCATAGAGCCATCCCGTACCTTGGCAACGCGGGCACGCTCCCTGCGGGGTGTTAGCGGAGAAGTCGTCACTCTCCAGCATAGGCGCATCGGCGGGATAGGTACCCGCACGGGAATAGAGCATCCGCAATAAGTTAGAGAGCGTTGTCACACTCCCCACAGAGGACCGGCTGCTTGTCCCCGCCTGCTGCTGAAGCGCAATGACAGGCGGTAGCCCCTCGATATTACGGATTTTTGGCGGGGGCAGCTGATGGAACAAACGCCGCGCATAGGGGGCGACTGTCTCCAAATAACGCCGCTGTGCCTCGGCATACAATGTCCCAAATGCCAGAGAGGACTTCCCCGACCCAGACACCCCAGTAAACACCACCAGACAACCCCGTGGAACCTCCAACGAGACATCTTTTAAATTATGCTCCTGCGCGCCTTCTATACGGATCATACCCGCCGCTCCCCAATGGTCAGAGTGGCCATATGCAGACTGATCCTTTGATGATGACATCTTGGCCATACATCCTCCTAACCATTGACTAAGATTGCGAAGAGATTAACATATCGTTTACCAATGTAGCTCTGCCGCAATCACATGCTAGCTCGTGCCTAGAGGGCTTCACCGCTTTGTATTCAGAGACGGAACGCTACTTTATGTACGTGAGGAAACACATATCAATATGACTAAAAAATACAACTGGGCCGGTCCAAATAAATATATCGCAACACTCCTTAACCAATATTGTTACGGCACTAATAAGCCCCCTTTTGCTTTAATGATTGATGGTCCACGTGGTTGCGGCAAAACCTGGCTTGTAAAACGCTTTTTCGCCAAACGTAAAAAAGAACATACTACCAATACCGCCCTTAATGTCATCTATGTATCCCTCTCTGGAATTCAGGATGCTAATGACCTTACAAAAGCTATTTACGCCTCAATGCACCCTTTTTGGGGTAAAAAAGTTGGAGAATTAGGTAAAGTCCTCTTTAAAGGTTTACTTAATAATACATTAAATATCAATCTACACCCCACAAAACAAAATAAAAAAGACCCAGCCATCCTTTTAGGGACCCCTACCCCAAAAGGTCATAAAAAAAATATCTTTAAAGACCGTATCTTAATTTTGGATGATATAGAACATGCAAAAATGCCTATATCCGATATATTGTCCCTCATACATCCTTTAGTAGAATCACGTGAAACCCGTGTGATCCTCATAGCCCATGAGGAAGATATTGCAGCCAATAATGATGAAGAAAAATATCGTTATGGTCGTATAAAAGAAAAAACAATCTACCTTACATTATCCGTCCGCCCAGATGTCCGCAGTACATGGAAGGATACATTATCCCGCACCCCAGAAACAACTTTCACAAAGTTTTTATTAAAACATGAAGATCAATTCATCACCTTTATAAAGGCAACAACAGTAAGGAACCTTAGAACACTAGCCTTCTTCATAACATTTGGGAGTGCTTTATTCACTTTCTTTAAGAAACATTATGATTGCAAGAAATATGAACAACAAATTATTGATATCCTCTATTTACTCTATGGGCTTATCATAGAAAAATGCCTCCATAAAAGAAGTTTAGCCCAGATTTGTGAAATCTTAGACTTTAATATGCATTTTTATCTTGAAGATAATCATCATGAAATTGATCGTTATACGGAGACGGAAAAAGCTTATTTAACAATGGGCAATAAGCCTTATTTCCAGCGTTTTCAAATCTATTATAATGTATATCCCATCCTCTATAATATGCTTGATGATGGCAAACTAGATGAGGCCGCCTTAAAAAATATAGCCTCTTATTTCTTCCAAGATGATGAAGCACCCTCATGGCAACAATTATTATTTTATGAACATGAGAACCATCTAAAAGAAAAAGGGAACGCTCTCGTTTATAATTTTCTTCATGACTTCCAAAGCACTATGGCACGAGATGATGAAGAGGTTCTCCATATATGCGATCTTTACCTCTTCTTGCACAAATTAGGTGTTACCAACGGAGATCCTATCTCTAAATTACAAGACTATATTATCCGTTATATTGATACCCTCTCTTTAACCGAAAAAGACCTTACTCATCCACCGCATCATCTTTCTGGTCATCAAATTAGCAACTACATTTCCACAGATAACGATACTGACCTACTGTTTGACATTAAAAACTTCTTTCTATCGAAGAAAGAAGAATTCTTTAGGGCAAATATTCCACCTCTTCTTGAGAAAATCATTGCCCATAAAAATGCTGCCTTCTTAATCCATGGTGTACAGAATAAATATCCTTACTTACGTGAAATGCCTTATCTCCATCTTATTAGCCCCACCCTTTTTATAGAAAAACTGGCAGACCAAACGGCTATTTCTCAATATCTCATTTTCTCATCGCTTAATAAGCGATTCCAAAAAACGCTCCTTGCATCCGATCCCCTCTCCCGTGAGAGAGAATGGTTTGAACACCTCACGCAATCTCTCAAACGAGCCATGGACAACCCGGATACCGATCCCCTCTCCAAAGAGGTGCTCAGTCGAAATATCGAAACCTTGCAACAGGCTTGAGCGCACAACGCCAAGCCAGCAAATCCAACATAATTTTCCAAGAAAAACACCTGGTGGAGGGGGTTGGATTCGAACCAACGTAGGCGTACGCCAGCGGATTTACAGTCCGCCCCCTTTAGCCACTCGGGCACCCCTCCGTACTCAGGTTGGGCGTGTGATAATATGCATTTCGGGCTATGTCAATGCGTGGTTAAGGGATTATACAGGGGATTATGGCTAAAAAATCATCCTCACGCCGTGTGGCTTTGCCAGAGGCGCAAAATCTCTCCCGCAATCGCTCCCGTCGTCAAACAACGCGGCATGGAGCCCCCGCTGCTGGCAAGGGTTATTGGCTCTATGGTCAACATGCTGTAGAGGCCGCCCTCCTCAACCCTGCGCGCATTATTTACGCCCTGCTTGCCACCAAGGAGGCCGAGGCTGCCCTTCCCCAAACAGCGCATCAACCGCGCATCGTCAGCCGGGAGGAGCTAGATGCCCTCTGCGGTAAAGAGGCCGTGCATCAAGGGGTGTGCCTCAATGTCGAGCCGTTGGAAAACCCGGCTCTTGTGGATGTGATCGACCGCCCCGGCCCTATCCTTGTGTTGGACCAAGTAACAGACCCGCGCAATATCGGGGCCATTCTACGCTCTGCCGCCGCTTTTGGGGCCGCTGCTCTCATCGTGCAAGACCGTCACACACCCGATGAAACCGGGACTATGGCCAAAGCGGCCTCTGGCGGATTGGATATTGTGCCCATCATTCGGGAAACAAATATCTCCCGCACGCTGCAAAGCTTACAAAAAGCGGGCTTCTGGGTCGTGGGGTTAGATGCTGGTGGGACGCGCTTAGACCGCACCCAGCTTGGTCAACGCCGTGTGGCTCTCGTTCTAGGGGCCGAAGGGGCAGGGCTACGCCGCCTAACACGGGAGACATGTGATGAGATTGCCTCCATTTACATGTCTGGCCCGATGGAGAGCCTAAATGTCTCCAACGCTTCTGCGGTAGCCCTATACGAGCTGACCCGCCCCCTCAGCTAACAGCTGCCATATAAAATGGGGTGGTACCAGAAAACCCAGCACCACCCCATCATTATGCTTTATGGCCTGCTTTTACTTGGCAAACGGATAATCCGTATAGCCTTTCGCCCCAATCGGGCCGTACCATGTGGCCATATCATCTTGTTGAAGCGGTAAATCCTCCTTCAAGCGGCGCACGAGGTCCGGGTTAGCAATATAGGCGCGCCCAAAGCTGATAGCATCTGCCTTGCCTTCTGCCACGGCCTTCAGAGCGTCATCACGCGTATATTCCTGATTCAGCACCAGCGGGCGGGTGAACACCTTGCGGATTTCTGGCGATAATTTAGGCTGCTCTGTAGCCCCGCCAAAGGTGAAGGTGCTGGAAGGATTAGATTCACGCAGCTCCAGCCATGCCACACCGAGGTCATTCAGCATCTTCGCTGCCGGGATAAAGACCGTTTCCGGCTTGCTATCTATCGTGCCCTGCACCTCGCCATTCGGGGAGAGACGAACACCGACATGCTCGGCCCCAACTTCCTTAATGACAGCTTCCGTCACCTCACGCAGCAGACGGAGACGATTCTCAACAGACCCACCATAAGCATCCGTCCGATGGTTCGTGCCATCACGCAAGAACTCATCAAGCAGATAACCATTGGCAGAATGAATCTGCACACCATCGAACCCGGCTTTCATCGCATTGCGCGCAGCCTTGATGTAATCTTCAATGACGCCCGGAATCTCATCCAAACGTAGCGCACGGGCCTCCTCATAAGGGGCCTTGCCCTCATAGGTATGGATGTGCCCCGGTGCTGTGGAAGGAGACGGCGCCACCGGCTGCTCCCCCGTTATGGAGGAATGGACCATCCGCCCCATATGCCAAAGCTGGCAGACAATCTTACCGCCCTTCTCATGCACGGCATCGGTGACGGCCTTCCAGCCCTTTACCTGCGCGTCATTCCAAATGCCTGTAGCATAGGCCCAGCCAAGCCCTTGGCGAGAAATACCCACGGCCTCGGAGATAATCAGCCCGGCAGTCGCCCGCTGTGCGTAATATTCCACCATGGTAGGTGTCGGCACAGCATCTTTACCCGCCCGTGCCCGGGTAAGCGGTGCCATAACAACACGATTAGCCGCCTTAATAGCCCCAAAGGAAATGGGCTCAAACAACGTTGCCATAACGTCCTCCTTTAACAAACATGAAGAGCAATGCCTCTTCCAACTCTGGAGCTAACACAGGCTTATTGTTCGATCAACATAAAACTATGAACTTGACAAAACACCCTTCGACTCCCGATACAGAAGCCTATGGCCACATTATATTATCATCCCACCCCAGAAGAGGTAACGCTCCTCCCGCTCCTCCGTGCTGTAGCAGACCCTGTACGTTTGGGTATTATCTGCCATTTACACAGCTTAGGAGAAGCAAACTGCACAACCCTCCTACGCGGACGGCCTAAATCCAGCATGTCGCATCATTTTCAAGTGTTGCGCGAGGTAGGAATTTTGCACACGCGGGTAGAAGGGGTCCAACATCGCAACACATTACGCCTTACGATGTTGGAGGAACGCTTCCCCGGCTTGATGAGCAGTATCCTACGCGGCTATGCGATAGACCCAGCGAGCCCTTAATTAAGGCGACGATGGTGCTGTTAATGTTAATTCTGCAATGATGCGTGCCTGCTCTGGGCTCCACAGCAAAATACGCACGCCTCCTTGTTCATCTTTTAACATAACAGCGAATGCTCCATCCTGGCGCGCCGAGACCATAATAACATGCTCCCCAGGCAGACGGGGAACCTTCAAACGCGCTACGCTAGAAAGAGAAGATGGCTCTACCGCGCTTTGCATCATCGTAGCCGCAGGCCGCTCTGTAGAAACGGCAGATTGATGTACAACGCGATAAATAATAACACCAACTAGTGCAGTTGCCCCTATAATGATCATGAGCCCCATAATGATTACGGCAGCTAGCAAACCACGGGAGGAACGTGGCGCATAAAGCTCGCTGTTCTCTTTAGATCCAACTAGACTAGAAGCCATGTCCGACTTTCTCATTTCCGATTCTCTCTCTGCAGATGCATCTGTACTCTACTCATTCACTGTAACGCAGGAGCAAGCAGGACAACGCGCTGACCGTATACTCGCCGATATCATCGGGACATTATCCCGCTCCCGCGTCAAAACCTTGATTGAGACAGGTCATCTTACCTGTAATGGATCCCCCCGACGAGACCCTTCATTTACTTTTCGTAAAGGAATGAGCATACAGCTCCGCTTACCCCCGCCAGAACCCGCCCGCCCACAGGCTGAGAGCATCCCCTTAGATATTCTTTTTGAGGATAGGGACCTCATCGTCTTGGACAAACCCGCCGGGTTGGTGGTCCATCCCGCCCCTGGGAATGAGACAGGGACCCTTGTAAATGCCCTCCTCGGCCATTGCGGGCCTGATTTTGAGGGCATTGGAGGAGAGAAGCGACCCGGAATCGTGCACCGTTTAGACAAAGATACATCCGGCGTGATGGTCGTTGCGAAAACCCCCCTCGCTCATGAAGCACTCTCCGAAGCCTTTGCTACCCGCACGATGGAGCGCGCCTATCTTGCGCTCGCATGGGGGATTCTCCCACCTGCTGGTGAGTTTGAAGGGGCTATCGGCCGCGATAAACGAGACCGCAAACGCATGGCCGTTGTTACCCAAGGGGGAAAACAGGCCCTAACGCGTTATAAAACAAAGGAAACATTCCATAACGCCGTCTCCCTTGTAGAGTGCCGCTTAGCAACGGGACGTACGCATCAAATCCGTGTTCATCTCTCTCATAATGGGCATCCTTTATTAGGCGACCCTGTTTATCTTCGTCGCATCCCCGCTGCGGCGCGCAAACTCCCCGTGACACTGCGCGATGAAGCGTTGGACTTCCCCCGCCAAGCCCTCCATGCCGCAACACTCGGTTTTATACACCCCCGCACACGGGAAATGCTGCATTTTACAGCCCCTTTGCCGGAGGATTTTCGGGCTTTAATGGAGAGCCTTAAAACATAATCCATCAATATAACTTTTTCTTAAGTTTTGTTTTTTGCAAAAGCCGATTAAAAGAAAGGAACCTATAGGAGTCCTAAATACAACGCATGCCTCCACTGCCCTATTTGGGGGTAGAGATATCAATAGACAGGAATTAGAGTTGGTAAAAGGATGCGTCATTCCTGTGGTAGAAGAACGGGTGAACGTCGCCCTGCCTTTTGCCAGCTGGGTGCAAGGAGTCGAGCTTATATGAAGTCTCCCACTACTCTTCCTGCCATTGGGCCGGAGACCAATTTATCCCGCTATCTTCAGGAAATCCGCCGTTTTCCTCTCCTCACATCCGAGCAAGAGTTAGATTTAGCCCGCCGCTGGCGAGATAAGCATGATAGCAGTGCTGCTCATGAGCTTGTGACTTCTCATTTGCGCCTTGTTGCGAAAATCGCCATGAGCTATCGCGGTTATGGTCTGCCCGTAAGCGAGCTTATCAGCGAGGGCAATATCGGCATGATGCAGGCTGTCCGCCGTTTTGACCCAGAGCGCGGCTTCCGCTTAGCCACTTACGCTATGTGGTGGATTCGTGCGGCTATTCAGGAATATATCCTCCATAGCTGGTCCTTAGTGAAAATGGGGACCACAGCTGCGCAGAAAAAACTCTTCTTCAATCTCCGCCGCCTTAAAGGCCAGATGCAAGCTTATGAGGAAGGCGACCTTCAACCAGAGCAGATTGACCATATTGCTAAGACGCTCGGTGTGCCGGAGCAAGATGTCATCTCCATGAATCGCCGCCTCACCGCGCCGGATCATAGCCTCAATGCCCCACTGCGCATTGATGGTGAGCAAGAATGGCAAGACTGGCTTGTAGACCAAAATGAGAGCCAAGAAGAGACGCTAGCTGAAAATGAGGATATGAATGGCCGTAAGGCCCTCCTCGCTGAAGCGATGCAAACCCTTAATGAGCGTGAGCGTCACATCCTCACAGAACGCCGCTTGAAGGAGGACCCTTCCACTTTGGAGGAACTCTCCCACCATTACGGCGTCTCACGCGAGCGTATTCGTCAAATTGAAGCCCGTGCGATGGAGAAATTACAAAAAGCTATGGCTTCTGCCGTAAAAGCCCGCCGTAAGGAGCAAGGCTTCACAGAGGATGACGCTTAAAGCGTCCCTCTCCCCCTCTGGCCCTTTTTCATCCTTGCAAGAATGCGGTTCGTTTTAACGAGCCGCATTTTTATAAATAACATCATCAAAAAAGGCGGTGCCCCATAAGGACAACCGCCTTTTTTAAAACCTCGGTTTAACCCGATGTCTTATTTAGCGCGTAGCACCTCAACACCCGGAAGGGTCTTACCCTCCAGCCATTCGAGGAAGGCACCGCCCGCTGTGGAGACGTAGCTCATACGGTCTGCCACACCTGCATGACGCAGAGCAGAAACCGTATCACCACCGCCTGCCACTGTGAGCAGCTTGCCTGCTTCTGTCAGCTTCGCTGCGGCCTGAGCCACTTCCACCGTTGCTTTATCAAACGGGGCAATCTCAAAGGCACCAAGCGGACCATTCCAGACCAGAGTCTTAAGGTCAGCTAAATGCTTGGAGATAAGCTCGGCTGTTTTTGGCCCGGCATCGAGGATCATGGCGTCATCAGGCACCTTATCCACCGGCACAACCTCAGAAGGCGCACCCGCTTTAAACTCACGCGCGACAACGGCATCTACTGGCAGAACCAGCTTGCAGCCCTTCTCTTTAGCATGAGCGGCAATCTTGCGGGCTGTCTCGTGCATGTCGGCCTCTTGGAGGGACTTACCAACCTTCACACCCTCAGCAGCGAGGAAGGTATTAGCCATAGCCCCACCGATGAACAGCACATCCACTTTATCCAACACGTTGCCGATGAGGTCCAGCTTCGTGGAGATTTTGGAGCCACCAATAACGGCCCCAACAGGGCGTTTTGGATTCTCCAAAGCTGCGGAAAGAGCCTTCAACTCAGCTTCCATCAAGCGACCTGCATAAGCAGGCAGAAGATGGGCCACACCCTCTGTCGAGGCATGAGCGCGGTGAGCTGCAGAGAACGCATCATCTACATAAATATCCCCATTAGCAGCCAATGCTTTGGAGAATGCAGGGTCGTTCTTCTCTTCCTCAGCATGGAAGCGTGTGTTCTCCAACAGGAGGACATCGCCATCCTTTAGGGCATCAACCGCCTTTTTAGCTTCCGGCCCAACGCAGTCGGACGCAAAAGCAACCGGGCGCCCTAGCAGCTCACCCAGACGCTTACCCACCGGTGCCAGCGACATCTCAGGCACGACCTTCCCTTTAGGACGGTCGAAGTGGCTGAGAAGGATGACCTTAGCCCCCTTCTCAATCAGCTCGCGGATGGTCGGCAACACACGCTCAATACGCGTTGTATCGGTGATGGCACCTTCATGCATGGGGACATTCAGGTCAGCGCGGAGAAGTACGCGTTTACCGCGTACCTCCGCTTTATCTAGCGTGCGAAAAGCCATGATCAGAGTTTCCCAAAGAGAGACGCTGTGTCGGACATACGGTTGGAGAAGCCCCACTCATTGTCATACCATGCGCAGATGCGGACCAGCTCACCGCCATCAACCAACGCTGTCTGCGTTGCATCGAAGGTGGAGGAGAAGGCAACATGGTTGAAGTCGTGGCTCACCAGCGGCTCTGTATTGTAGCCGAGGATGCCTTTCAGCCGGCCCTCAGAAGCCTCACGCACGGCCTCGTTCACTTCCTCAATGGAAGATGGCTTACGCTTCGGCACGAAGTCCAAAGAGACGAGGGAGACGTTCGGCGTTGGGACGCGAATCGCTGTACCATCCAGCTTGCCCTTCAGATGGGGCAGAACCAGCGCAACAGCGCGGGCAGCCCCTGTGGAGGTCGGGATGATGTTTACAGCTGCAGCGCGCGCACGGCGTGGGTCTTTATGCAGTGTGTCGATTGTGCGCTGGTCACCCGTGTAGGAGTGAACTGTCACCATGTAACCACGCTCGATGCCGAACTTGTCATCCAGCACAGCAGCGACTGGGGAGAGACAGTTGGTTGTGCAGGACCCGTTGGAAACGATCTGCATACCCGGCTTCAGAGCCTCGTTATTCACACCATAAACGATGGTAGCATCTGCATCCTTACCCGGAGCGGAAATCAGCACATGCTTTGCACCAGCTTTCAGCAGGGCAGAGGCTTTATCACGTGCTGTAAAGAGGCCTGTGCACTCCATCGCCACGTCAACACCCTGAAGCGGAATCTCTTCTGGGTTACGCTGAGAGGTCACCTTGATAGGCCCGATGGTCTTACCAGCATGAGTCTTGATGAGCAGGTCACCATTGACGACCTCAACCTCAGCCGGCAGGCGGCCATGGATGGTGTCATACTTCAGGAGGTGAGCGTTGGCCTCCACAGAACCGAGATCGTTAATCAGTACAGGCTCAACATCTGTGCGCCCGCTCTCGATAATCCCACGAAGAACCAGACGCCCGATGCGCCCGAACCCATTGATTGCAATTTTAACGGCCATTGGTCGCTTCCTCCATAATTTGGTAGCTAAAGGACGTACCATCCATAGCACCCTTGTGGCAGAGCAACAGAGGGAAAATGAAGTTTTTAAAGCAAGCCTGCTACCCTCTTGCGTCATGCCCCGCTTCCTGTAAGTAAGTGATATATGATGGTTTCTTATGCCCACCGCTCCGCTTTATGGATCCGCTCAGCCTTTCTTATGACGCTGGCAACCCCTCTTTGGGGCTGTAATCCTATTGATCAACGGACGTTTGACCCACAAGCGGGGAGGCCGCCGCGCGTCGCTGCTCCCGCTTCGCCCGTCTCAGCCCCCGGCAAGCCGGCCTTCCTGCAAATTATTGATGGCACACCAGAAGACGAATACGGCCCAGCTGTGGAAAAAGCCACAAAATTGGCCTTAAGCCGGAAGGCTAACATCCTGTTCATCGTTCAGGGCATAACACCTATGCAACAAACGCCTGAAGCGGAGAGACAAACCTTGCATGATATAACCCAACATCTAGTCTCATCCGTCGGGCATCACATTCTGGCCGCTGGGGCACGCCCTATCCAACTGGATATGCGCGTAAGTGCCGACCCAACCGTTCATAACAATATGGTACGCATTTATGTCCGCTAGGCGTCCCCGTCTTACCTGCGCTCTCCTCCTCAAAAAAGCAGATCACACCTTAGCTGGATGGCTGGCATGGCATCTTGCCTTGGGGGTGGAGCACATCGTTGTGATTGATAGTGGGGCCTTTGATAATGGCCGCCAAACCATCCAAGCTTATCAAGCCGACTGGCCCGTTTCGTGGATTGCAGCGGAACTTGACGACACACTCTCCGCCGAAGAGCGCCGCCTAAACCTAACGCGCCTTGCGCTGACGTCCCTTCGTCACATTACACAAGAGCTAGACCAATCTACCTCCCACAGACCGGACGAGGACGCTGTTGAAGATTGGATCGCCATCTTAGATGCAGATGAGTATCTAAGCCCGAATTATGACCTCCGCTCCCTCTTTCAACACACTAAAGACAACACCACTGCCATTGCACTACATTGGCGCATTTACGGGACGGCGGGGCATCTCATGCCTCCCCCCGGGCATATTATTAACAATTATGTCTGGCATGCTCCGCCAGAATTTCATGACCATCACTTTGTTCGTTTGCTCGCCCGACTCGACCACCTACCGGAAGCAAATGCGCTCACCAATCCTTTCCTTTTTGACCTTCCACTCGAGACTATCATCCGTAGTGATGGGCAAGCTTACCAACCTCATGACGACTCTACACTAGCCGCCCCTTGGAAGGGGGGAGCAATTCAACATTATATCTGCGCTCAGGCTCATGATGAAACCGAGTTGCCTGCGGCTATGCGTGCTCATTATGACCGTAACGAGCAGATCACCACACCAGAGCGCGACAAAGTGCAGCTTATGCGCCAGCTCGCTAATCATATGCGCGAGAGTGCTCTACGTGCTGGTCTCTCTCGCTTACGCGACCTCGTACAACAACAGCTTGAAAAACAACGTGCGGCGTGGCTCCTGCACGATAGTGATCTTACATTAGAAGATCACGTCCGGCACGAAACCTTCCTGTATGACCGTATCCGACCTTCATTGAAGGATGTACTTACCCTCAACCCACAATTTTCTGCGCATTATGAGCCAGGCCGTACGGTCTTGCTTCGCTCGACTGAGGGACAATTATTAGAGTGCGACCCACCAGAACATCACAGGCCCTTTGCCGGTTTCTGGCAGGAAAGCACACCCCATCTCCTAACGCTTTACACACAAGATGCCACACCCTTTACCCTTGGGGACGCACCTTGCCCCTTTGGGATGGTTAGCCTGCACATTACCTATGACCCGGTAAAACAAACCGTCCTGCTCCCACACGAAACAGGCCATGGCAGCACAGTGCTGGAGATGATCCCCGCCGCGGTACCTCCCCCCATGCTCTTTACGCCACTCCCTCCGGCAAACGAAGAGGATGGGTTAAGTGTTCACGGATTGCTCATGTGGCTGGCAGGACATCCTACTGTTCAACCGCAGGACCTCCAACGCGCTCTTTTGCTCTTATCACCTTCATCAACACAGCATCTCCGCACGGTGGCCCCTATTTTAGAGGAGTTCTTACCCCGCTTTACAAAAAAGCCCGCTTTTCTGCCCTAAAAACGCTAAAATATGTGGATGCCCCAATGCCCTACCACCACAATGGCTGTTCCTAGGGTCACACCACATAAAAGCGTAAACCATGAAAAGCGGGAGGAGCCATCCGTCGGCCGTTGTGTTAATGCGGCAAGGCTAGTCCGCAAAGCGGCCAGTTCCTCTTGCTGAGCGCGCTCTTCATCCTGACGTTGACGCACTTGAGCACTATGCTGGCGGATAAACTCTGCTGCCTCCAACGGGGTCATAAAAAATTGCTCTACCATGTGAGGTAAAAGCGTTGCCTGCTCGCTATTAGATGCCCCCCCATCATACGCCAAAATACGATAAGCTGGGCAAGACAAAAGAGCCTTTAGACAAACCGCATTTTCCAAAACTGCCAAGCAATCTTCCGCCACGATGAGCAAGATAATATCCTGCTCTACCTGTGGTAACGTCTGGAGGAACGCCTCGGCCTCCACCTTTGGCACGGCGCATCTCACCACGGTACGGTCTGTCCATAACCCACCAAGAGTGGGCTGCATACGGCGTAATCGCTCGCCCTCTATCCCAATGCCAAGCAACAACATGCGGGCCCCTTCCTGCACTGGGAAGGCGCGTCGTCGCGGTAGCAAACTCCGCATTATCTCCAACAGGGCTTCACTACGCTGGGTCGCTGTCTCGACGACATCTTGCTCGATAGATAACACCTCACAACGCAGCGTAATATGCCCCTTCTGCAATTGTGCTTTTAACCAACCAACAACCTGCACCTTCTCACCAGCACGCACCCCCTCTCCAGCCAATAATGACGGAGGGATATCTAATAACAAAGAGGCCCCCGTTTGCGCATCTAAAAGCGGTGTGCCCTCGCGCCGCCGCCAATGGTCACCGGGAACATCCCCAATAACACCACCGACCCTTATGGGCGTTTTCCATTCATCAAACCGGCTGCATATCTCTATAACGCGCCGTTGAAAGAGTGCTTGCACTTGCTCTGGAGCCAAAAGCGGATAGGCCTTTTCCACCCCCCGCCCAGAAGGGGAAGTCGGAACACGCCGTGCAAACACCTCCATGACCTAACCTTCCCTCCCAAAATAAAAGCCCCGAAAATGGGGCCTTTTAGCATCCTATACACCTAAGAGCGAGACCATAGGCATACTCAAGCCGTCCGGTTAAAAAAGCCCTCATAAAGCTCTGGTTTAAACCCAACCACGACACGCTCACCCATTACAGTAACAGGCCGCCGTATAAGCGTTGGGTGTGCCATCATCAAAGCTATCGCCTTTGACTCATCCAACCCTTCTTTATCGGCATTATCAAGCCGGCGAAACGTCAAGCTAGAGCGATTCAACAACTTCTCCCAGCCCAACAGAGCGCACCAAGATGTCAGCAATGCTGAGGTGACACCATCCTTACGAACATCATGATACTGAAAAGCGATGTCTTGTTCTTCCAACCATTTCATCGCTTTTTTAACAGTGGAGCAGGTTTTAATCCCGTACAAAACGACCATGGCAGCCATAAAATGCGCTTTTCTTAACGAGAAGGAGGAAGCAAAATGAACAGAAGAAATTAAGGTAACGGCATCATCATGGTGCTGCTGGCGAGGATTGAACTCGCGACCTCTCCCTTACCAAGGGAGTGCTCTACCACTGAGCTACAGCAGCACGGCGAAAACCTATGGCGGGTTACCTAGCCTGTTTCTTCCCCACCACGCAACCCTTTAAATTAATCATCACGATAAATCTTTTCATGCCGCTCGTGCCGCTCTTGCGCCTCTAGCGACAAAGTGGCGATAGGCCGCGCCTCCAAACGTTGCAAACCAATAGGCTCACCCGTTTCCTCGCAATAGCCATAAGAGCCATCTTCAATCCGCGCTAAGGCCATATCAATTTTGATGATCAACTTACGAGCACGATCACGCGTTCTTAGCTCAAAAGCACGGTCTGTCTCCACCGTTGCACGATCGGCCAAATCTGCCTCACGAATCCCACCTTCTGAAAGACTCGCTAACGTCTCCCCCGCCTCTTTGAGAAGGTCCATCCGCCAATGCAACAGCTTTTGCTTAAAATAAGCTAATTGCTGTTCACTCATGAACTCTTCATCATCAGAAGGACGATAGTCAGGTGAAAGCGTAATCATGCGCAACTCCTTCTCGCAGCACCGCACCTCACCCATCGTTTCACCATAATACACCATGGGAAAGATGCTGCCCCGACTTATATCGGCCCTCACCAACCACGCAAGACGCAATTAGGAAATTTTTAGCAACTATCCGCATAATAACAATAATTTCATGATCAAAAGACCCGGTAACCCGCTGTCTAACGACTATCTAAACAAAAATAGACTTTTGTTCTTCATTAATCATTATTTAACTTGTTGGTCTATCTTTACCTCCATCAACAAACATTAATTTTGTGCCAAAGCACGACGACTAACTCGTACACGCAAAACACGACGACGCTCTGTCTCCAACACCTCAAACAACCAGCCAGAGAAAACAACTTTATCCCCCCGTGCTGGCACACGGCGTAAGAGGGCCATCAACGCCCCACCCAACGTGTGGTATCGCCCCTCCCCAGGCAGAGGCGGTATATCAAGCCGGACACACACATCATCAATCGGCATGAAGCCATCAAGAATATATTCCTCTTTCCCATCTGTTTCCTGCTTCTTTTTGGCAGATACATCCAAAGCTTCATCACCAATAATGGCCTCAAAGACATCAGACGGCGTGACGATCCCCTCAAAAGAGCCATATTCATCAAAGACAAAAACAATCCCTAACGAAATCCCTTTGAGGCGTTCAATCATCCCTTGTGCTGTAAGGCTATCTGGAATAGCAGGCGGGGTCCGCAAGACAGCATCAATCGAAAGGGGCAGACCTAACAATAACCGGTCCATCACATCCTTAGCCAGCATCACCCCCACAGGGTGATCCACATCCCCCTCACACACAACAATCCGCCCATAAGAGGACTGACGCAATTTACTAACCAGCGTTTCCGGATCCGCGTGGCGATCTATCCAAAATAATTCATTACGTGGCGTCATAATAGCGCGCACGGGGCGGTCAGCAAGACGCAACAGACGCTCGATAATCGCGCGCTCTTCCGTCTCTAATATGCCGGCCTGCATTCCCTCTTGCAGGACTGCCTTTAGCTCCTCTTCCGTTACTGTGGCACGTGGAAGAGAGCCAATACCAATAAGATGTAAGACGCAGTTTGATGTCTTACTCAGCAACCAGACAATAGGGCGCGTGCACCAAGATAAAGCTAAAAGTGGTGCAGAGAGATGAATGGCGATCACCTCTGGCCTTTGCAAGGCGATCTGCTTCGGGACAAGCTCACCAAAAACAAGCATCGCAAAGGTAATGCAAGCCACCACAAGGATAATGGATAGCTCACCGGCAAAAGGCTGCAAAACAGCCCAATGCTCTATATAATGTTGGAGCGATTCCTCAATCTGGCTTCCCCCAAATGCCCCTTCCAAGATAGAGACAAGGGTCATGCCTATCTGCACGGTTGGTAGAAAATTTTGAGGATTTTCCGCTAGCTTTAACGCACGCTCCGCACCTGCCACTTTTGTTTGTGCAAGATGAGAAAGCCGGGCTCGTTTGGCTGAAATTAGTGCCAATTCACCCGTAGCAAATACGCCGTTAAGGACGATAAGCAGAACAATTATAAGGATAGGAATCATCATAAAGCTATCCTGCCCTGATCTGCCCTACATCACAAGATGACGTCAGGGCACTCAGGGCAGGAAAAAAGCTACTTATTTAGCTGCGGAGGCAGGCGCAGGGGTTTCACTCTGCCCATTAATGCGTACGCGTGGACCACGAGCCGGTTTGCCGCGCTTAGCGTCCTCGCCTTCAAGCCGCTCCATCTGGCGCGCTACCTCAGCATCATACCCGTAAGAAGCAGGACGCTGATTCGCTAACGATATCTCTGGGGCCATGGGCTTTTCCGTCTCTGGCCCTTGCAACGCTACCTTGATGAAATGCCAGGGGCGCTGCACCGCATCCATCACCGCTGTGGATTCATAACCAGAATGGACCATACAATCGGCACATTTCTCATACGCACCAGTGCCGTACTGATCCCACGCTGTATCATCCATCAGCTCCTTAAAGGTCTTAGCGTAACCTTCACCCAGCAGATAGCAAGGACGCTGCCAACCAAAGACAGTCCGCAACGGCTTACCCCATGGGGTACAATGATATGTCTCATTGCCTGCTAAGAAGTTGAGGAACAAAGGAGACTGCGTAAAGCGCCATTTATGGCCCTTACCCAAGCGGAAAATATCCCGGAAGAGAGTCTTCGTCTTTTGGCGATTAAGGAAGTGCTCTTGGTCCGGGGCACGCTCATAAGCATAGCCCGGTGCTGTCATCACACCATCAACGCCTAGGCGCATGACTTCATCAAAAAAAGCTGCAACACGCTCTGGCTTAGCACCATCAAACAAGGTGCAGTTAATAGAGACGCGGAAGCCTTTGGATTTTGCCAATTTAATGGCCTTCACCGCACGATCATACACCCCTTCTTGGCAGACGGACGAATCATGCATCTGCTGGTCACCATCGAGATGGATGTCCCAAGAGAAGAAGGGTGATGGTTTATAGTCATCGATCTTCTTCTCTAGCAAAAGGCCATTCGTGCAGAGATACACATATTTTTTACGCGCCACGAGGCCCGCAATAATCTGTGGCATCTCTTTATGTAAGAGAGGCTCTCCCCCCGCCACAGCAATCACTGGGGCACCAGCTTCAGTATCCGCATCAAGACATTCTTGATAGCTCATACGCTGGTTAAGAATCTTCGCTGGATAATCAATCTTGCCACAGCCCGCGCAAGCCAAATTGCAGCGGAACAGCGGCTCAAGCATTAGCACAAGCGGGTAACGCTTGCGCCCTGTAAGATGTTGCTTGAGAACGTACCGTCCAACTCGGACAGCCTGCATCAATGGTACGGCCATTATAATCCTCTGATAATATCTTCCTGAGCTGATCACGGTATCAGAACACCCGTGGCACATAGCCCGACAGACGCGCCAGAACGATATCTGCCGGGCCTGCATCGCTCCCTCTCGCAGAAGCCGCGCAGAAATGCAAGCTTAGCGAACCCACCTAGCCCTCCTTACAAGGAAAATAAACAGAATATTCTCTCTTTCCCTACCGGAATGGACTCGTTTATTCCGTAGCAATGCGCTATGATGCTCCGCCGACTGTAGCATATTCAACACAGTTGTATGAAATCCTGCGGGGGCTCTCCCTTGCAAACTGCCCCATAGCCTCTTGCATAAAAGGACGCATAGGAGGAAAGAGCATGTGTATGAAACGTTGTCTTATGTCTTCTCTAGGGATGATGGCCTTACTCACAGGTGCTGTCCCTGCTCTTGGGGTTAACCCCGCTCAAGCCGCCCGTAGCACGTCCGCTACGGCATCACTCTCCGCAACGACGCCACAAGCGCCGATAGAGGCACTATACAACGCGTTGGATAAATCCGAGCATTCCACCGCAGGGGTTGGTAAACGTAGCGCTATGATCGCCCCGCTCGTTGACCGCGCGTTTGATATGGAAGCCATCCTAAAACGCTCTATCGGTTTACATTACGAGCATCTTTCCTCTTCCGAGCGTAGCAGCTTGATCACCGCTTTCCGGCATTTTACCGTGGCGCGTTATGTCTCTACCTTTAAGCCGGGGACAGATGCTGTCTTTACCGTTGTAAACACGATACAGCAGGATGGACGAACCATCGTCCACACCACCATCGGCGGGAAAGATGACCCTAATGGGACGCCAACACCCATTGACTATGTCATGGCCCAAGGTCCCGACGGCTGGCGCATTACCGACATTCTGCTTGATGGACATATCAGCCAAGTTGCTGCTCAACGGGCTGATTTTAAGACAATCTTCAACGAGAAAGGGGCAAACGGCCTAGCGCGTAGCCTCACCACGAAAGCTGACGACTTCCTCCGTGAATAAGGCTTCATGACTCCTCATCACGTCTGCTTGCGTTATGCTGAGTCAATAAGCCTAAGAGGCAGACGTGATGAAAGGCTCCTGAAAGCATCCGCCCTTTCATCTCAACAGGTATTTTGATTAATGGCCCCACTCTTTGCAATTGCCTCCGCCCTTAGCGGAGCTTTTTCACTAGCGGGGCATGTGCAGAATCTCATCGGGACAAGCTTACTCTCTCGTTTCTGCCAGAATGTGCGCATCCCCGGTCGGCCTGCCCCCTATCAGCGCGAGGCTTCCTCTCACAACCAAGAGGCTCTAAGCCCCAGCGTTACGCTCATGAAGCCGGTACATGGGGATGAGCCACGCCTTGAAGACGCATTAGAAAGCTTCTTCCAGCAGGATTACCCGTCGTATCAAATCATCTTCGGCCTGCATAAAGAGGATGATACGGCTCTACCGGTGATTCGCCGCCTCCAGCAGCGTTATCCTCATCACGATGTAACAATCATTATTAATGATGCCTTACATGGCCCTAATCGTAAGGTCAGTAACCTCATTAATATGTATCCCTCTTGCCGACATGACATTTTGATCATCTCGGATTCTGATATTCATGTCAGCCCAGATTACATCACGCATATTGTGGAATCGTTCCAGCAAGAGCGGGTCCAGCTTGTAACCACACTTTATGCGGGCTTGCCTGCTAGCCCCAGCCTCATCCGCATATTGGGCGCCCACAGCATTAACACCAACTTCCTCCCCGGTGTGATGATGTCCCGCTTAATCGGACGGCAAGATTGCCTCGGGGCTACAATGGCCCTTAAACGGACGCATTTACAGCAAATTGGCGGGTTTGAGGCCCTTGTCTCTCATGTCGCTGATGATGCCGTGCTAGGCCAGCTTATCCGCCGTAATGGGGGAGATATCGCCCTTGCGCGGACCTTATGCCAGACGACCATCACCGAGACCTCCCTAAAGGACCTTTTCACCCATGAGCTGCGCTGGGGACGGACGGTTCGGAGTGTGGAGCCCCTTGGATATGGGCTCTCTATATTACAGCTGCCGCTTTTCTGGGCTGTGTTGTGTGTCCTTTTTGCACCATCGCGCCGTTTTTCATGGGGGTTACTTATAGGGGGGATGCTCTATCGTGGAGCGATAACACAACGCATTAGCCGCCTGACAAACTGCGCTCTACCCGGCATTTTCCCTTTCCTTATATTCCGAGACTGCCTCTCTGCTTGTGTGATGCTCGGAAGTGCCCGTGGCTCGCGTGTAACATGGCGGGGGCAGACAATGCACATCTCCCGTGGCAAAACACGTACGAAGTCCCTATAACGAACCCCAACAACGATCGTGCCCCTTAATCCTGATCAACGAAACCGGCGTTGACAGGCCCGACATTATCAGGAGTGTCCATACATGTTGAGAACATTGTTTCTACAGCCCCCATCCTTTGACGGCTTTGATGGTGGTGCTGGCTCACGTTATCAGGCGAAGCGAGAGATTCGCTCCTTCTGGTATCCTACATGGTTGGCCCAACCTGCTGCGATGGTCCCCGGCTCGCGCTTGATTGACGCTCCACCGGCCAAAATGGGCATGGGACCTATCCTTGAGGATGTGAAGAATCGTGATCTCGTCATCATGCACACCTCCACCCCCTCCTTCCCCTCTGATGTCCGCGTGGCACAAATGCTGAAGGACGCCAACCCGAAGCTGAAGATCGGCATGGTTGGCGCAAAAGTTGCCGTCCAACCCGATGAGAGCCTTACCCAGGGCAGCCCGATCGACTTCGTGGCCCGCAATGAGTTCGACTTCACCATCAAAGAGATTGCCGAGGGAAAGCCTCTCGCAGAGGTTGATGGCATCACATGGCGCAATGAGAATGGCGAGATCATCACCAATAAAGACCGCGCTATCATTGAGGATATGGATAGCCTCCCCTTCGTAACGGAGGTTTATAAGCGCGACCTACGGATTGAAGATTACTTCATCGGTTATCTCAAGCATCCTTATATCTCCATCTATACAGGCCGTGGGTGTAAGTCCCGCTGCACCTTCTGCCTTTGGCCGCAAACTGTGGGTGGACACCGCTACCGTACCCGCAGCCCAGAGCATGTAGCCGCTGAAATTAAGCTTGCGATGAAATATTTCCCGCAGGTGAAAGAGTTCTTCTTTGATGATGATACCTTCACCGATGACCTCCCCCGTGCAGAGGCCATCGCGCGGGAGCTGGGTAAGCTGGGTGTAACATGGTCCTGCAATGCTAAGGCCAATGTCCCTTATGACACGCTAAAAGTCCTGCGTGATAACGGCCTACGCTTGCTGCTGGTAGGGTATGAGAGCGGTAATCAGCAAATCCTGCATAACATCAAAAAAGGTATGCGGATTGAAACAGCGCGTGAATTCACCAAAAACTGCCACAAGCTGGGCATTAAGATTCACGGTACCTTCATCGTTGGTCTGCCCGGCGAGACACATGAGACTATCCGCGAGACCATTCAGTTTGCAAAAGAGATTGACCCGCACACATTGCAGGTCTCTCTCGCAGCCCCTTATCCGGGGACATTCCTGCATAAACAGGCCTCTGAGAATGGCTGGCTGAATGTTGATGAAGCGGAGCTGATTGACGAGAATGGTGTGCAGATTGCCCCGCTGCATTACCCCCATCTCTCCCATACGGAAATCTTTAAGAGCGTGGAGACCTTCTATAAGGAGTTCTATTTCCGCCCCTCCAAGATTTTCGCTATCGTCAAGGAGATGGCAACAGACCCACAAATGCTCAAACGCCGCTTGCGTGAGGGTGTGGAATTCTTCCAGTTCCTCCGTCAGCGTCATTCTGCCTAAGGCGAACGCCGCATGAATACCTCCACACAACGCCGTGTCATTTTCTCTGCTGATGATTTCGGTATGAGTGTGGAGGTCAATGAGGCGATCGAGGAGGCCCATCGCAAAGGCCTCCTCAGCACGGCAAGCCTCATGGTTGCCGCCCCGGCTTTTGAGGACGCTCTACGCCGTGCCCAACGTATGCCAGACCTCCGGTTGGGGTTACATCTTGTCGTTATAGAAGGCGATTCCTGCCTGCATCTGCCTATCATTACGGATGAAAAAGGCTGGTTTGGTCGGAATCAAGTAGGGCTGGGCTTTCAATATTTCTTCTCTCCCGCCACGCGCTCTGCGTTAAAGAAAGAAATCCACGCTCAGTTCCAGCAATTTGCACGCACAGGGCTGCGGTTGGACCATGCCAATGCGCATAAGCATATGCATCTCCATCCCACAATCGGGCATTTACTGCTCCAAACGGGCAAAATCTATGGGTTAAAGGCCGTTCGCACACCTATGGAACCTGCGGGCCCCTTGGGGGAAACGCCTCACCTAGGTGACCGCGCGTTGGAGCAATGGACGCATGTCCTACGCTGGCAAATTTGGAAAGCCGGGATGAAAACCAACGATTCCTGCTTTGGTTTGCGGTGGTCTGGCCATATGACGCCAGAGCGCATCCAACGCCTCATCCCTCAACTCCCTGCCGGGGTGAGTGAGGTTTATTTCCACCCCGCCAAGAGCCAAAACGCACAAATGGCTGCCCTCATGCCCGGCTATCAGCCAGAGCAAGAGCTAGCTGCCTTAACAGACCCTGCTACGCGCGCGTTACTCGCCCCACATAACATCCAACTGACAACATGGGACGCGCTGTAAACACACCGCGCCCCCTAGTGCTACGCCTTAGGCTTTAAGGGCAAAATCCGCACCTGGACGACCACCAAGGCGAGCAATCACATGGCCTGCAGCCTCATTGCCTAACCGCGCAGACTCCACAAGAGAATGATGGCGGCTATAGCCTGCGAGGAAGCCCGCTGCAAAAGCATCACCCGCACCAGTCGTATCAACCAGCTTCACCGGCTTAGTGGGGACATCGTGCCGTTCCTCACCCGCTTGGATAACAGCCCCCTTCTCCCCACGGGTCACAACACCAAGGGCAACATCATGAGAGAGGGCTTTTAAAGCATCATCAAGCGTCTCTGTCTCGTAAAGGGCGAGAATCTCAGCCTCATTGGCAAAGAGGATATCAACCGATTCTGCCACAAAATCCCGGAAAGCTGCCTGATGACGTTGGATGCAGAAACTATCAGAGAGCGTTAAAGAGACCTTACGCCCCGCTTTATGCGCTAAACGGGCTGCCTGATAAAAAGCCTCCTGCGCTTGGGGGCGATCAAATAAATAACCCTCAAGGTAGGTAATAGCCGACTCGGCCACGATATTCTCTAAAACATCATGGGGTGTGAACTCCACACAAGCCCCTAGATATGTAAACATCGTGCGTTGGCCATCGGGCGTAATCAACACAATGCAACGCGCTGTAGGAATAGCCTCGCCAGCCGCTAGGGGCGTGGAGGGAACATCTATACCCTGTTTGCGTAAATCCGCTGTAAAATCCTCGCCCGCTTTATCGGCTGCAACCTTACCAAGATAAGCTGTTTTTGCCCCCATACGCGCAGCAACAACCGCACTATTCGCTGCTGAGCCGCCCCCTGCTACATGCTCGATATGGATACGCTGCTCCAACTTTGCCATGGTAGCAGCATCAATGAGCGTCATGCTCCCCGGTGCAGCCCCAAACTCTGCCAAAAGCTCTGGCGTGACGGTTGCCAGCACATCTACAATGGCATTGCCAATGCATAAAAGATCATATTTCAAGGCGGTAGAGGACATAACAGGCCACTTTCTCTCATAATCCAAGATGATAGATACCCCTACCATAACGCTCAAACCTTGTAGAGCGATCTCTCTCTGACATAGCCCCACACCCGTAAAAATAGGCAAAACGTCCTAAATATTGACAATAGTACGGGAAAAGATTCCCTTAACGACATGGATTGCCTAGCCAACAGCAGAACTTCCCTCTATTTTAGGGGAACGCCTTATGCCAGGGCAGAGTCCGGCATCGCTCCCTTGGAGATATGCCGTTATTGCGTGCCACTTTATCGCCTGATTAAAGGAAACCATGTCTCTACCTACCCCTCCCTCCCCCATGCCTGGTTCCGCCCCACGCCAGCGTACATCTACCCGTGGTAACAACCACCAAGATAAAGCGCACTACGCTGATAACGCACGGACGCTGACTGTCCATAACAGCATTACCATCCGTGGGACGATTGAGAATATTGAACGCCTCATTGTCGAAGGAACGGTTGCTGTAGAGCATCTGACCGTCAAAGAGCTTATTGTCACGCCTGAAGGCCATTTTCATGGCATTGCGGAGGCTGGCTCAGCCGATATTGCTGGGACGCTAGAAGGCGACCTTACCGTGCGCAATATGCTCACTGTACGGGCAAGCGGGCGTTTGCTTGGCAATGCAGAATGTCGCCGCTTACAAGTAGATGAAGGCGGCCAAGTAACCGGGAAATTGGGCATGATCACAACCTCCCTCCCCGGTAATAAGGAGCACGGCCCTGCTCATCACCACGAAGCAGAAAAACATCAGGACGAACACCACCATTGATGCCGCCTTAATGGGCTAGGCACCAAGCCTAAGACAAAATGCATAAAAAAGCTGCCAGCCTCATCGTGAAGCTGGCAGCTTTTTTGTGAAATATCTTATATCCACGCCCTTCAATGACGACGATCGCGAATCTTCACATAGGCAATGGCCGCATGCTCGGCGCAATATGGCTTCCCAGCCAAAGGTGTTGCCCCACAAAAATGAAACTCAGGCGTGCCAGGATCACCATGCGGCCATTGGCAGGTTGGACCTTGCCGTATTGACCGATCCATCGCCTCCCGCACCCGACGCGGCGGGGTAACTTTACGCGGCGGTGCGGAGACAGCCTGCGGGGCCTCCGCTACTTCCTGAGCAGGCTTCGCCGTTTTTTTAGCGGGCGCAGAAGGCAACTCCTGCTGCGCTTTGACAGGTTTTTTCGGCTTCTCAACTTTGGATGCCTCAACCGTAGCCGGGCCCGGGGCCACTTTCTTCCCCTTCTCTTTGGCCTCAGTTACATCACCTTCGGCAGGCTTTTTCGCACGAGACGCACGCGGGCGCGGCGTCGCTTTTGCTCCACCTTCTGCCGCTGCTTTATTACGAATAGGCGATGGGCGTGAGGGCAAGTTAAGACGATGAGCCTTACCAACAACCGCATTTTTTGTAATAGAAAGCTGACGACCAATCTCCGCTGTGGAAAGCCCTTGCTCCCACAACTCCCTAAGCCGGGCGATCAGCTCGTCTGTCCATTCCATAGCCATTGCTGCTCTCTCCACTCCTGCCCGTAGCGTTGTTACGGGGCTCTTATGCCACGCTTTTATCAGGAAAATAAGATTAGCTCAAAACTAACCTTTCTGCCCCATATTCATAGGAGGATGACTATCCCGCTCAATAATCCGCAACTGCCCTTTTTCCACACATAAAACGGTCTCACCTCGCAAAAGAGCTTGCGCTTCCCGGCCGAATAAACGCGCTCGCCACCCCTTTAAAACAGGGAGGTCCGACTCCCCATGGGCAAGACGTTCCAACTCCTCAGCAGAGGCAATAAGCCGCGGGGCCACACGTCCCTCCTCACTACGCGCTGTAAGAAGCACTTTAAGAAGGGCCAATACCCCCGCTGGAGGGCGAGGCACATCAGCCTTACGCCGTGATGGAGCCTCTGGCCAATCCTCTTCAGGACATTGCTCCCCCCGCTGCACCGCTGCCAATAGAGCATGGCCTAATGGCCCTTCGGCAAACTCTTTCGTCACACCGCGAATCCGCTTTAAAGCCATTGTATCACGGGGGCGGGTCGCTGCAATTTCCAACAAACTCTCATCACGAATAATACGCTGCCGGGGCCGATCCTCCTGCTGAGCAGCCTCCTCCCGCCATGCCACAACATCGCGCAAAATAGCCAACATTTTGCGATTATGGGTCCGCGGTTTCAGCTTCTTCCAAAGGAGGTAAGGGTTAGGCCGAAAAAATTCCACCTCCCCCAAGGCTGATAATTCATCCTCCACCCATGCGCGCCGCCCTTGTTCCTCTAACTGATGGAGAAGCGTCTCATAAATCACCCGCAAATGCGTTACATCGGCACTCGCATAAGCAATTTGCGCTTTTGAGAGCGGACGCGCCGCCCAATCACTAAAGCGATGCGATTTATCAATCGACTGACCTGTAAGAGAAGAAACAAGGTTATCATAACCCACTTGCTCCCCAAAACCTGCAACCATAGCCGCTATCTGCGTGTCGAACAGATTTACGGGCAATTCTCCAAACAAATGGAGGAAAATCTCCAAATCCTGCCGTGCCGCATGAAACACCTTCACACAATCTGGCGCAGCCAGCAGAGCCGCCAAGGGAGATAGGTCTATCCCAGGGACGCACGCATCAATCAAGGCGACATCATCCGCCCCGCCAAGCTGTACGAGACAGAGACGCGGCCAATAAGTACTTTCCCTTACAAACTCGGTATCCACCGTTACAAAAGCTTCACGCTGCAATTTAGCACATAGCGTTGCAACCTCTGCCGAGGTCGTAATCATGGTAGGGGCGGGGAAGGCTCGCTTTTTAGACATATCTTTTCTTACACTCTCCCGCTTAGGCTGACTATCTCTCCCCTACGCCATGACACCATAAAAAAACTCGGTAAAGCAGAAGAGACCCCCCTCCTGTTACCGAGCCTTCATCTCTGCCCTCTCGGGCAAGTGCATCACAGCGATTAACCAATATGGGAGTCCAACCACGCTTTAAGCTGGCTCTTCGGCAATGCCCCCATTTGCTGTGCAACAGGCTTACCGTCTTTGAAGAGAATCAAGGTCGGGATGCTCCGCACACCAAAAGTGGTTGGTGTCTCTGGGTTAGCATCAATATCCAACTTCGCGACGGTAACGCGGCCTTTATAATCCTTGCCAACTTCCTCTAAAGCTGGGGCAATCATCCGGCATGGGCCGCACCATTCTGCCCAAAAATCTACCAGAACATAGCCTTCTGCCTTCAGCACCTCATTCTCAAAGGCTTGATCCGTCACCGCTATTGTATGTTCGCTCACGCTACACTCCTCCCCCTCACAACGATAATCCTGATGTCCCTGCCACAATTTAGGGGCAGTTGCTACCAGCTGACTAGCAATGCTGCCTTGCTATAGAAGCCTCTTGCCCCACCGCTAACAATACGGACTCTTCAAGTACGTTTATCCATGCCGATGATCTGCTTCATTGGGAAATCGGTATTGTTGGTCTGACTTATATATTCTGCTTATCATGATCCTCCAATAAAGCTGTGGGCAATTCTGTAACGGCAGGGCCATCTACCCAAACGAGGAAGCAGCGGACCATAAGCCCCGGATAAAGCCCCTGCATGACACGCCGATAACGCGCCATCTGCACCTGATACGCCACAGGAACACGATCAGGCTGAGAGGGAGGACGGCCTGTTTTATAATCACACAGCCAGACCGTTTGCCCGTCACAGCAAAAACGGTCCACCTGCCCCAGCACAACACGACCCGTTCCATCCCCCGCACGGCCCAACGTCCCTGATATACCTTGCTCGGCTCGGCTTCCCGGCCCAAAAAGCGGGGCTAATAAAGGCATCTCCACAATAGAGACCACATGGCTTGCTAAACGAACAAGCTCTCGCTCTGCCACACCCGGCATCGTATGACGCAACCATGATTCTGCTTTCTCCTGCCGCTCCAACGCGGCAATATCGGGGAGGAATTGCAACAGGCGATGGACCAACACACCCCGCTCCATCGCATCTTGCCGCCGTTTAACAGGCTGTGGAATCACCAACCCCTCACGCATAATCTCCAAAGGCGAACGCGCTGCTGGTAGTGGACCATAAACCGCACTATCAGGCCGACTCGGTGCGAGCGGGCGTACCAACGCATCCTCATGCGGGGCGGGCTGTATCTGCCAATCAGGGGCATGGCCCACCCACTCCGGCAAAATGGGGGGAGCCACTGGATGAGGCTCTGCTACTTTAGACGAGACCGCAGCCTCGACAGGTCTCTCCAGCACGATCTTCTCACCCTCCCAGCCCCCCTCAAAGGGTGAAGCAACCGGCTGATAGGAAGCCAAACGCCCGATTGTCTGAGCCTGAAGCGCACGCAAGCCCTGATAGCAATAGTCATACCATGTGGGGATTTTAGGGGCTTGCTTCGGCTCCCACCCACAAATGAGCAACGCATCACTCGCCCGTGTTAGAGCCACATAGAGCAAGCGGTTACTCTCCTCCCTCTGGCGTTCCTGCTCTTGCGCGCTGTAAAATGTTGTTTGCTCTGAATGCATTTTCGTCTGCGGGACCCATAACGGCCCCTCTACATCATCTCCCTCTAACCCAGCCCATAATAAAGGATCAGCTTTGCCGGGGCCGTGCGTTGTATGCGGTAGAATAACAAGCCGCGCTTGCAACCCTTTAGAGCGATGAGCCGTCATTAACCGTACAGCATCAATCACCGTCTCAGCTTCACGCTGGCTCTCCACCGTACTGGCACGCAACCATTGCAAAAACCCTTGCAAGGATGGGGGATGTTGCGTCTCATAGGTTAAAGCTGCTGTAAGAAGCTCATCAATCGGCTCTGCAGCTTCAGGCCCAAGGCGAGAGAGGAAGCGTGTGCGCCCGCCTTGTATGCCAAGGGCCTGCACGAGAATCTCATAGGGCGTGTCATAATCTACGCGCTTATAAAGGCCCTGCAAGCACATCCAAGCTGCATGCCAGTCTGGCCGTTCCTCATGGCGTTGATTTAACACACTCCAAAGCGGAACCTGCTTGAGAGCCTGTTTTTTGCCATCCCATGTCGCCAAATCCATGAGCGATTCATCACTTAGCCCCCCAAAAGGAGAGGTCAGCACGCTCGCGAGGCTTAAATCATCCTGCGGCAAAAGCAACGCATCACAAAGCGTCATAAGGTCCTGCACGGCTGCTTGCTCCACCAGCCCAGCCCGAATGAAGCTTGCCACAGGGAGGCCGCGCATCTTTAAAGCCCGGATGAGCATCCGCAAGAAAGGCGAGCGTTTCGGCACGAGAATCATTACATCCCCGGCTTTTAGCGGGGCTGCGCCGGGCTGTAAGGGTTGGCCTATCTGCTGTTGGATATAATGCGCTAACGCATCAGCAAGACGTTGAGGGGCACTGCGCTGCTCCTCATTTTTATGAGGGGCCCGCCATGGGTTATTCTCTGCTGGTTCTATTATGTCCAACTGTGATGCTATTTGAGCATCAGCAGGGACAAGCGGCCATAACTCCACACGCCCCCCACCGCCAGAACGTGCCGATTGATGAATAAGCGGGGCTCTATCCCCTGCCTCCCGCAAACCATCAATCGCTTGCCGCGCCCCTTCTTGTTCCCCCGTAAAGACGGCATCAACCATTGCCAAAACCGGCGGCAGAGAGCGGAATGAGACATTCAACTCTGGCTCCCGCCATAAAAGCCCGGCCTCTTGCACACGATGTGCAAAAATCTGCCGCCATTTATGAAATTGCTCTGGCTCCGCCCCTTGGAAGCTATAAATCGACTGCTTAAAATCCCCCACCGCAAAGACTGTCCTAGGCCGTGGCGTATCCTCCCGCCCCCCGATGCCGGAGAAGAAATCGGCCGTCAAAGCCCCGGCAATCTCCCATTGCAGGGCGGAGTTATCTTGCACCTCATCTAACAAAAGATGGTCAATCCCCCCATCTAATTTATAGAGGACCCACGCCGCCCCCGGCTCCTGCAAGACATCCCGCGTCCGAGCGATGAGGTCATTATAATCCACAACGCCGCGATTCTTCTTATCATCCTCAAAGCGCATCATCACAGGCATAGCGAGGGCGAGAAAAGCGGTATTCACCTCCAATAAACGCTGAGCGCGTATAGAATCCTCTAGCCCTTCTTGACGTTTGGCTTCGTCTATGAGGCGTTCTGCTAAATTCGGTGCTGCCTTGCGGGCCTTTGCCCCTAGATGGCGGCTTAAATCGCGTTTCTCACCCTTATCAGTAAAAAGCAGCCCTGTAAGAACAGCTCTATCCCTCTGGGCTGCGGGCTTACCCAACCAGCTTAAAATCTCTCCAAATTGGGCACGTTTTGTCTCTGCCAATGCCGGTAAGGCTTTTTGAATATCCGCCCGCCATGCTGCCTCATCTTTAAGGCTACAAGCCTCTTTAAGCACGTCATCCGTACCGTGGCTTCCACACGCTAAAAGCCTTTGATAAGCCTGCTTAACGCGCTCTGGCTCATGCTGCCATATCTTCAAAAGCGGTTGGAGAAGGCCAGATTGCGCATTGCACTGCCCTAAAAGCCCCATCAATTTATCAAAGCCTGTCAGCCCTGCCAGCACCTGCACCGGGTCTTGATGGCGTGCGAGGCTCTCCTCCAACGCATGGCGGAGAGCAAGCTTTGTATCAGCCTCCTCGATGAGCGAAAAATGAGGGTCTAATGCCGCCTCAAGCGGGAAACGCCGTAATAAAGATTGGCAAAAAGCGTGGATGGTCTCAATCTGCAATCCGCCCGGCGCGTCCAGAACTTTTAGAAAAAGCCCACGCGCACAATCCCGCGTTTCTGCTAGATTAGGGACATCTAACGCCGTAAGGGCTTCCCCTAATGCCTCATCAGAAAGGGAGACCCACCGCCCAAGATGCTGCTGCAAACGATGCGCCATCTCAGCCGCAGCAGCCTTAGTGTAAGTTAAGCATAAAATACGCGAAGGGGCAGAGCCTTCGAGCAATATAAGCTGCCCATCCTCACCGGGATAGGCGATGGGCAACATAAGCCGCAACAGCCGGTCAATCAGCAACTTCGTCTTACCCGACCCTGCAGAAGCCGACACAAAGGCCGAGGCCATAGGGTCTGATGCTAATCTCTGAGCCTCATTGGCCTGTTTAAGAGCCTCTTGATGCGCGCTCATGCTTCATCCCCTCCCGCAAGACGCCATTCCGCCACACGAGCTAGCTGCGTATAATCGCTATAACGTGCCTCCCGCCCCGCCCATGGCTGGGAGCGATAAGGCCGGTTAGGCTCATCATAATCTGCCAATAGCTGGCGTAATTGCTCCAAAGCAGGGCCTATAAGCTCCCCCAACGTCGCCTTTGCTTTGGTAGAGGGTATGCACACCTCCTCACCCGGTGTCTCTCCCCCGCTTAACCGCCAATAACGCAACGCCTCAACCTCCATGGCGGGTAAGCCCTCAAAGGCCCCTTTGGCTAAGAGCGCAGCTTCCAGCACTAATTGAGATGACCACCCCGCAACAACATCCTTTTGGGAAGGAAGCTGACCTGTTTTATAGTCAAAAAGACGCCCGTGCGGCTCTTGTCCCGGCTCTGCCAGCACGTCAATCCGGTCGGCTCGCCCTGTGATGTAAAACGCCCCGCCCGGTAAATCCCGCATGACATAATCCAACGCAATTTCCGTTTGCGAGGTGCAATTCACCCGCCCGGCATTCCGCCAACTTTCTCGCTCTAACACCCAATCGGCAATGCGATGCAGGCGGGGCCGCCACCAACTTGCAAGAGCAGGATGGACTTGTGCCTCATCCAACGCGTCATCAAAATAACGATGCAAATGCTCTGAGGCCTGATCGGGCCACGTTGTGGGATAGCGTGCCATCATACGCTCTAACGCACCATGAACAACCTTCCCATAATCAACATGCTCTGCTCCTTCCTCCAGCGGGGCAAGGGCTTTTAAGCCAAGGACATACCGCGCATAAATCGCATACGGGTCCAGCTTTAACGTATCAATCCGCGTAATGCTCAAACGGCGTGGGCGCAAAGCCAAGGGCGGCTTTGGCTCTGGCGGGGCAACAGGGCGTGCCTCCCCCACAGGCATATCCAACATCGCTTGCCATGCTAGGGCGGGATGCTCTTGTAAAGCGTGGCCTTGCCCCTCCAAAAAAGCAGAAAGACGCATCACCCACCGCGCAGGGACCGTGGGCGCACCATCGCGCCGCTGAGCGTAAGAGAGAACAACATGCGCCGAGGCAAGAGCGGCCATAACAAAATCATGCGCTTGGGCTCCGATCTTCCGCTCTGGTGAGGGCAGCCCCACACGCTGGCGCATCGGGCGGCTCATCCACGGGCCGGAATCAGCAACGGGAGGCCAAACACCCTCATTCAACCCACCCAGAATTACGGTATCAAACGCTAAAAGCCTGGCTTCCAACACCCCATAGATAGCAATACGCGGATGAGCAAGCTCCACACCATCTTGATAACCCCGCAAGCCCGTCAAACTCTTACCAGCCATGCTCGTGGTCAAGAACCCATCTAACGCGCTGAGGGGTTGAGGGGGAATGTCCCCTGTATGGCTCATCAATTCCACAAAATGCCGGGAGAGCGTACCGCCATCCTCCCCACGCCACAAGCGAGAGCCGGGGCGCGCTTGGTCGGGGCCGTCTCCTTCCTCCTCCGTAGCGGCGAGGGCTTCCGCTGTTTGGAGCAAAGCTGTCAGCATCTCCGGCACGCGTGCTGTAGCCTCTAATGCCCGCATCGGGGCAAAAGCGGCCTCTAAGGCTGCCAAGAAGCTCTCTAATGTTTCAGGCTGGTCTGGCGCATCAGCTTGATGCCCATAATCCACCCTTTGGGACTCCTCCATCCTCTCCAAAGCCTGACGCAAGCCCTCCAACCCCGGCTGCGGAGCAGGGCCACGCAAAAGCCGCCGCTCTAAAAGGCGGGCACTCGCCCGGGCACGTCCGGGGCTCATCCCTAAGGCCGTCAATGGATGTTTGAGGACAGAGAGCAACGCCACCGGGCTAAATTGCCGTGTCACCGCCTGAGCAATAAGGCGCATAAACACAGCACTAGGCGTGCGGGATAAAGGCTCGCCCGCACTATCATCAGCATGAATCCCAAAACGGAGCAGAGCCGCCCTCACACGGTCTGCCAAAGCACGATCTGGCGTGACTAATGCGCCAGAACGACCCGGATTACCCGCCACATCCCGCAAGATAAGCGCAATCGCCTGTGCCTCCTCTTGGGATTCCGCAGCGGGTAGAATGGACAAACCTTCATAACACGCTGCTATATCGGCCAAAGGCTGACCCCAAGAGGCGATTCCCGCTTCTGGCACCATCACACATTGGAAGAGCTGCTCCCGCGCAGGCCGCTGCACACGCCCCCATTGAGCGATACTGCGCCGCTCTATCCCCATTTGCTCCAACACATCGCGGAACAAAGCTTGCGGATGTGTGGGGGGGAGGTGCTCCCACAAAGCGTCCTCCATCTGGCAATCCACCCCTTGGAAGACCACCATCCCACGCGGTAAGGCAGCCACCGTGCCTAACATCGCCGCTACGCCAGCCGAGCCATCCACAAACCCTACAGCCCAAAGCGGATAATCTGGCGGCGTCGTTGCCCAACGCCGCGCTTGCGCCTCAATCAACGCGACCTGACGGGCCATGATATTGCTCCGCTCCTCCTCTTTGAGGATGGCAGGCCATGCTTCCGTTACAATTTTGAGGAACTCTAACGTCTTTTGCCAATGCCCAGCAAAATCATCCGCAACGGCATTCGGCAGAGCCTCATATAAATCCACCCCACTACGCTCAGCATCATCCATAAGCTCTGCTAAAGCTTGAGCTAATGGCCATACACGATCAATCGTCCCACCCTCGCGACCAGAGACCGTAGTGAAAAAAGGGGCCGCTAAAATCAAACGCGCAAGAATGGCTAAGCGAAAAACAGGCCCTACAGCGGGGGGGAGGGCCTCATCCAACGCCATGGGGAAAAGGGTTTGCTGCTCCACATCGCTCAAAGAAACAATAGCCGGTAAAAGAGCAGGGCGGCCATCTAGCACACGCAAAAACGCTTCCATAAGGGCGCGTGCCACACGGCGGCCCGGTACAAGGATGGTCCCGCTATGCCCCCCACGCCGCATCTCATCCCCTGCTTTCCCCCCATTACGGGCTAGCCATTGATGAACCACTTCATCCAAAAACGCGCAAGAAGCGGGGATTGTCGCGCTATTCATAGGGGTATGAGAGGCCATCAGCTTTGGTTTCCCTCATACATTATCGCAAGTTCATCTAAGCGTTCTTCTGGCCAGCCCTCAAGCGTAACACGCCGTTCTTGCTCTGCATCACCAGGCGTAAATGTAAGATAAAGTGCCCCCTCTGGCAGCAACTCAGCCGCGCGGTCTGGCCATTCCACCAACATGACCCCCTCACACGCATCATCCCACGACAACTCATAAACTTCATCCGCATCGGAGAGCCGCCATAAATCATAATGAAACACAAGCCCTAGCCTCGTATTGTAAGGCTGTACCAGCGCAAAAGTCGGGCTAGGGACCTCCAACGCTTCATCATCTGCAAGAGCGCGAATCAAAGCACGGGCAAAGCTGCTTTTGCCTGCCCCCATCTCCCCCCTAAGGGCCAGGCAATCGCCGCATTTTAAAAACTCCGCCATACATTGCGCAAAAAGCTCCGTTTGCTCTGGGGAGGAAAGACGCAACTTCATCAAAAAAACCACCCTCCATCACTCTAGCTGTGACGGCTTATTAACATCATTATGGCTATAACATGATAAAATTCCTCACCGTAAATGCTCACTAAACGCCATTACCCCCTACTCCCCGCGGCAAAAAATGCTTATGGAGACGATTATGACACATTCACCTGCCACCCACACAACCGACATCGCCATTATTGGCGCAGGCCCCGCAGCTCTTTTTGCCGCTTTTGAATGCCGCATGTTGCGCCTCGACTGCATCTTAACTGATGTTCTTGATTGTGTAGGGGGGCAATGCGCGGCCCTGTACCCTGAAAAGCCGATTTACGACATCCCCGCTCATCCTTCCATCACGGGGGGGGATTTAATCGCTGCGTTGGAGGAGCAAATCGCCCCCTTTAACGTCCCGCGCATCCTTGGTAGCCGCATCAGCCAGCTAGAGGGGGAGGCTGGGGCCTTTACCCTGCGTAATGAGCGCGGCGATGTCATCCACGCGAAAGCCATCATCATCGCCGCTGGGGCTGGGGCCTTCGGCCCGAACCGCCCTCCCCTAGAGGGGCTAGATGTTTATGAACGCAGCGGTAGCGTGCAATATTATGTAAAAAAACGTGCCACTTTTGAGGGTAAACGCATTGTCGTAGCAGGTGGTGGTGATTCCGCCTTGGATTGGGCATTATCCCTCTCCGACATTGCCGAGACGCTCTATCTCGTCCACCGGCGGGACCGCTTCCGTGGGGCCCCGGAGACACTGGCCCAAATCGAAGCCAAAATTGAAGCTGGTGCGATTGAGAAAATCGTCCCCTATCAACTTCATGGCCTACGCGGGACTGATGGGCAGCTCAGCCATGTTGAGGTCATTGCACTAGATGAGACCGTCCGCGCCTTAGAAGCTGATGTGCTACTGCCTTTTTATGGTCTTTCAACCGACCTTGGCCCTGTGGCCTCATGGGGGTTGGAGACGCAGCGCAGCACGATTGCGGTAGAGCCTGCCACCATGCAAACCAACTTAGAGGGCATCTTCGCCATTGGTGATGTGGCCCATTATCCCGGCAAAATGAAGCTCATTCTCCAAGGCTTTTCCGAAGGGGCCGTAGCAGCCCATGCCGCACACCATGTCGCTCGGCCCGATAAAGCCTTGCGTTTTGAACATTCCACTAGCCGGGGCCAGCCGGGTAAGGTCTGACCCCTCCCCGCTGCCCTCAGGCAATCTCTTTTAGAAAAACAACCTTAGAGGCCCCACCTTCCACGAGGGTCTCGATAGCTTTGTTGAACACACGGCCATGCTCGGTCCCCATATGGGCCTTAAAGGCGGCCTCATCGCGGTAGCTTTCCTCAACATGAAAGAGGTCCGGCTCAGCCTCTAGCGTATAGACCACAAAGCGCACACAGCCCGGCTCGGCACGAACATTCTCGGCCAAAGCGGTAAGCAGACTGGCCACCTTTTCCCGATGGCCGGGTAGAGCCTTCATCGTGGCATAAAGGTTTTTCGCCATGACGCATTCATCTCCTATCATATGAAAAAAAAGGCCGAGACAATAATGCCCCGGCCTCCCCTTTGTTACACGCTCTCACAAATGGGCGAAAGCTTAGCCCTTCGCACCGCGTGCCGCACGCTTACGCTCGTGCGGGTCCAGATACCGCTTACGCAGACGAATCGCAGAAGGTGTGACCTCCACCAGCTCATCATCCTCAATGTAAGCAATGGCCTGCTCAAGGCTCATCTTACGCGGGGGAACCAGCACAACGGCGTCATCCTTGCCAGAAGCCCGCATGTTCGTAAGCTTCTTCTCACGCACGGCGTTCACCTCTAGGTCATTCTCACGGGAATGTTCACCCAGAATCATGCCAACGTAAATCTTCTCACCCGCATCCACAAAAAGTGTCCCACGGTCCTGAAGCGAGAACAACGCATATGGAGTCGTTGCACCATCTTCAGCAGAGATGAGGGAGCCATTACGGCGGCCTTCAATCGCACCAGCGTGAGGCTGATAGGAATGGAAAAGACGGTTCATCAACCCAGAGCCACGTGTATCGGTGAGGAACTCACCATGATAGCCAATCAACCCACGCGATGGGATCATGAAGGTAAGACGGACTTTATCCCCACCGGATTGACGCATATCCTGCATCACACCCTTACGCAGAGACATCTTCTCCACCACAACGCCGGAATAAGGCTCGTCCACATCGATGACGACCTCCTCAAACGGCTCCTCCTGCTCGCCTGTCTCCGGATTCTCACGGAACAACACGCGAGGCCGACCAATGGTCAGCTCAAAGCCTTCACGGCGCATATTCTCAATCAATACGCCAAGCTGAAGCTCACCACGGCCTGCGACCTCAAAAGCCTCGCTCTCTGGGCTTTCTGTCACCTTAATAGCCACATTACCTTCCGTCTCCTTAAAGAGGCGGTCACGAATCTGGCGGGAAGTCACCTTCTTGCCCTCACGCCCCCCGAGCGGACCATCATTAATACGGAAGGTCATAGAGAGGGTCGGCGGGTCAATCGGTGTGGAGGGCAGCGGCTCCTCAACAGAAGGATCGGCCAATGTATCAGGAATCGTAGCTTCAGAGAGACCAGCAATTGCAACAATATCACCCGCCTCAGCTTCCTCAACAGGTACACGCTCCAACCCACGGAAGGAGAGAAGCTTGGTGATGCGGCCGGTCTCAACCACACTTCCATCAGCCCGCAGCGCACGGATGGGCATGTTCACCTTCGCCCGCCCCTGCTCAATACGGCCTGTCAGAATACGGCCAAGGAAGTTATCGCTCTCCAAAATTGTGGAGACCATCGCGAAGGGCTTATCTTTATCCAACCCGGGGCTGGGTACATGCTCTAAGATGAGGTCAAACAAGGCATGAAGATTCTCACGCGCGCCCTCTAGCTCCCGGTCTGCCCAGCCTTGGCGGCCAGAGGCATAGAGCATCGGGAAGTCGAGCTGCTCATCATTCGCGCCCAATGCTGCAAAGAGGTCGAACACCTCATCATGCACCTCATCAGGGCGGGCATCGCCACGGTCCACCTTATTAACGACAACCATCGGGCGCAAACCACGGGCCAAAGCCTTGCCCAACACAAACTTTGTTTGCGGCAAGGCCCCCTCGGCAGCGTCCACCAAAATCACAGCACCATCAACCATGCTCAGGATGCGCTCCACCTCGCCGCCAAAGTCGGCATGGCCTGGTGTGTCGATGATGTTAATGCGGGTATTCTTCCATACAACGGACGTACATTTAGCGAGGATAGTAATACCACGCTCACGCTCTAGGTCGTTGCTGTCCATCGCCCGCTCGGTGACAGCTTGATTCTCACGGAATGTGCCCGATTGCTGGAGAAGCTGATCCACCAGCGTTGTCTTCCCATGATCGACATGGGCAATAATGGCGATGTTACGGATGTCCATAGACGATCTTTCAGGAAATGACAGAGTAAAACAGGATGGTGCCCTTACTGCACCGAAACTGATTTTTTTGCAAATCCGAACCGTGTATGAGACGGACACAGACGCATATTTTTATGCTCAGACCGCTCCTTCCTCCATCAGTCAAGGACAATTATATCATGAGCCATCACCCAACAGCCCCCGGCACAGATGCCCTAAGCCAACTCGGCCGCCAAACCATCCAACCGGAGTCGCCCGATAAAGCAGAGCTAGAGCGCGTCCCCGCCCCTCATAAGGGGCGGCGTTATGTTGTCCGTTTTACCGCACCAGAGTTCACCTCCCTCTGCCCGGTGACAGGCCAGCCAGATTTTGCCCATATCGTCATCGACTATATCCCACGCAATTGGATTGTAGAGAGCAAATCCCTCAAGCTCTATCTTACCAGCTTCCGCAATCATGGGGCCTTTCATGAGGATTGCTCCGTTACAATCGCCACACGCCTTGTAGAATTGCTAGAGCCAGAATGGCTCCGCATCGGGGCTTATTGGTACCCGCGCGGGGGTATGCCAATTGATGTTTTCTGGCAAACAGGCCCTGCCCCTACAGAGGTTTGGATTCCCCCCCAAGATGTGCCCGGTTATCGGGGGCGTGGCTAAGCCGCTCTCCCCTTAAAAACCGAGTGTGACATCACCGCCAATCAAAATACGATTCTGATGCCGGAAATCCGCAAAAGGCCGCGTGTTGTTTAAAGAGCGGTCAAAGCGGATTTCTGGCCGAATTTGCAGCAATTTTACATGATGGCCAAGCTGCGGCCGCCATACCGCATTGAGGGAAAAATCCCCATAAGTGGTCGCTGGTGCGCTATAAGTCCGCGCCGGTAAACCCAATAGGACACGCCCATAAGAGCCATCCTCTGGATATTGCACGATGAATTGCCCTGTCGAATCCCGATAGACTTCCGCGCGCGCGTTAAAGGTTAGGCTAGAAGTCGCCGCATAAGCCCCCCAGAGGACGCCGCTCCATGTATTGGCCTCCAACCCTTCATCATGGACCTGTGTGGCCTCGGCTGTGAGGCTCCATTTAGGGGTAATCTGCCATGTTGCATTCAGGTCATTCCAATAACGTTGCGCTTCATGCGCACGATGATTCCCCAACTGACGGCGCGCATCCTCCGGCCCAACACGCAGCAGATAGGTTACCGATACCGCTCCCCCGGCAAGCTGGCTGGCATTAAACCCCACATAGCCAGCAGGACGCCCATTATTATTCCCACGGCCAAAGGATTTTTGATTCCCCGCATCTACACCAAACAACACCGCATAATGTGAGTTAAAATGCCATTGCCCATAAAACCCAACATGCTCAAACGGGTTAGAATATTGCGCGGTATAGGTCATCGTATAAAATGCACGCCCTGCCGGGTTTAGCACCTCTACCCCCATAGGGGAGGCGAGAATACCCGCTTGGACATCCAGCCCTTCCTTCGTCAACCAGGGCATATGCAGAGCAATATTGGCTTGAATGGGCGTGATTTGATAGCGATCATGCTTCAACCAACGATCAGAAATCCCCGTGATGACATAAGCCCGCGCATCCGAGCCATAGAGCATCTGAATATTCGCCCCCAACCCGTAGCCTCCGCCAATAGGATCAACCGGTTTGGTGATGGTCAACGCCACCTGATTCAGCAACCCTGTATCGCTATGTGATTGCAAAAGCTGGCCAAAATTCATCCCGTTATGAGGGTGCCCACTATTGGCCATAGCCCCCGCCTCTAGCTGCAGGCCAACATCAATATCGGAGAACCAAGTCTTCGTCTCCGTTTTCGCTGCAACAGGCTGCCCCGTAGCTGAAGCAGACATAATAGGGGCTGAGGAGAGCGTCCCTCCCTGCTCTGAGGGGGCAGCATAAGCGGCCTGCCCCTCATAACCAGCCGTACCACATAGCCCCATCACCAGAAGATACCGCCAGTTCCACATGAAACGTCTCGCTTATTGTTTCGCTTGCGTAAGTATATCCTCTTTCTCAAAAACAGAACAACCGCAAAATAGGCCGTTAAAAGGCAATGGCCGTCTCAAGATCGATCAACATCGCATCTTTATAGCGTTTAATGGCCCCGGGGTTCCAAAGATATTGCAAGCCGGGGCGCAAAAGCAGCCAACGAGCAGGCCGATAGCCGTAATTCAGCTCAATCGCTTCCTCAGAGTGAGGCGCGTACAGTCCCGCCCCACGGCCAGAGCGTTGGAGATGTTGAATCCAATGCGTCACTTTAGGATTCGCCCAAAGGACCTTCATCCCCAAGCTAATTGTATCATCTGGGCGGCTTGCGAATGTCCCCTTCCGCGTAAGACCGGCCGTCATATAATAGGGCGCAATAGCCGTGCGCGGGTCCCCCCAGGTAAAGGAGCCAAAAAACGCCGTCCCACGATGCGGGTCCGCCTCATCGCGCTGTAACATCCGGTCAAATTGAAACCACCCACCAAAACGACCACGCACCTTAGTAAGCGGGGCTCCCTCCGCAGCTGAAGGGGGAATCCCGTAAGTGCCCATCTGGCCGTATACATTCTTCACCTCAGAGGTATCCCAATAACCGCCCACCTTCACATTGGTTTGCAGCGGGCCGCTATAATCATCCTCTCCCCCTTGGTGCCAGCCTAACTGAAAGGGCAGAAACGTCCCTGTCGCCCCGTGTAGATTCATCTTCCAACCATTACGCACGCCAGAGATGGTTGGGTCCACGCTATACACCCCAAATTGCACCAGATAATGATCATTCCCCGCGGGGAAAAACTTTACCCATGCCCCCGGATGCGCCGTAGGGTAAAACCCATAACCTGAGTTCATCGCGATGGATTGGGGCATCCCGCAAATGCCGTTATTTTGAAATTGGCAATATAAGTTCGCCCCCCAATAGGTGGAGGATTGCTCAAAGTCATTCTCGGTATTAATTTCACCAAACTCAGTCTGGACGTAGTGATTCCAGTGCATTTCCCAGCTTAACCGCCCTAAGCGCATAGTCTCACCTGCGCCATAAATCTCCATCGGGCTGTTAATCACGGGCAAGGTATTCCCCAACCCTGCCCCCTGCCGCGCGAGAGTCAGAAAATGCAATACACCAGCATTGAACTCTAACCCTGCTAACTTCTTTAGGTCAAAATCGATCGATAGAGCTTCCTCATCGGCGTAACGTGCTGCGCGGGACTTCCCACCAAACGGATTACCAGCGGAATCAGAAAAATACCGCCCCCCTACAGTGATACCATGGTCAGATAGCCATGTACGCGCACCCCACGGGTCCCCAAAAAAACCATCCTGATTGATAAAGTCGTGCCAACTATTGGGCAGTAGCCCTTTTTGTCGCGCCGTTGATGCTGGCTCTTCCGCTGCCCCACGAGAGAAAGAATCCCCAGGAATAGGCAAAGGTGTAGAGGCAAAGGCCTTCTCCTCATCCCTCTTTAACCCGTTATAAGAGCTAGATTTTAAAAGAGCCGCCTTCTCTTGAGCATTATCCGTTTCTCCATCAGGCGTGAGTGTACCTTCAGTAGATGAGGTCGTTTTAGGGGCGCTTATAAAAGGCTTACGCGGGATTGTATGGGCAAAAGCACTATGGCAACCCAGCAACATATACATGGCCATCGCCATTGCTGCATTAGCCCTTTGCCATATTCCACACATAAACACGCCTTTATAGCCATTAAGCGGACAGAAGGCCGAAGGCCATTATAGGAATGACGAACTTCAGCATGATATGCCAAATGAGCTACCAAAAGCTCTGCGGCATTGAGTGCGAGAGGAACTCCGCTCCCCTTTATATAAATTTTATCGTTAACTTCTAGTGGTAAAGTCTGTTTATAAATTAAGATACCTTTTTAGGGAAGGACACAGCACCGCCTTTAAAGATGGTAGGCCCGCTCTAAACGACGCAAAAAAGGTAACAACAGCGTTAATACAACACACAGCCCCACACAGCCTAAAAAGAGTGTTCTAAATAATGCGCCATAACCGGCCATACCGCCGCTACCATCAGCGGGTAAACTTGCTAAATCTGCTACAAGACTACCAAGATACATCCCTACCCCCCAGAGGAGGAACAGCCCGCCCATTAATACCGCGCTCACCCGCGCCGGGGCATAACGTGCAACAATGGCAAGGCCTAGGCCAATCGTCAGCAACTCCCCAAGGGACATCGTGCCATAACCCGCCACCATAACCCATGGTGAAACCAGCCCCGTGTTATGTGATGTCGCCACCCACCAAATAAGAAACGCCACCCCCACTAAAACATAACCACAGATAATCTTTACCGCTGGGGACGCGTCACGCCCTTTCATCGCACTCTGCCGGTAGAGCCACGCCAAAAACGGGCTAAAAAGCATAACGGAAATCGGGTTGAGGGCCTGAAACTGCCCCGCAGACATCGTAAAGAGCCGGTATGGCCCTAGCTGATACACACCAGAGACATCCCGCATCGCAAAAAGCGTTAGCGAAGTTTGCATCTGCTGATAAAAAATCTGGTAGGCCATCGTCTGAGTGGACAAGATATAGGTCAACAGCAAACCCGGCCGCTCTGTCCGCTCTGCCCGGAGATATAGCCACACCCATAAAAGGACCAAACCAAACCCAGCGATGATGATGCATAAGCGCACTAATGCCGCACTATGCAACACCCATGTGCAAAACCCCCACACCACAATAAGCGCAAGCAACACGCCTGCACTCACCATCCCTTTGGATAACGGGCTTACCAACCGTTCCACCAACGGCATGGAGGGCGGCTCCCCCACAGACTGAGAGGTCACAGATTCTGCACTACGTTGGGCGAGAAAGCGGCGCATATGCCCGCCCTCTAAAGCGTAATAGCCCAGCCCAATCAACAACCCTACAACGCAAGCAAGAAACGCCACCGCCGCCCCGTAACGCTGCTGAAGCCACGGTGTCAGCAACATTGAAACGGTCGAGCCGACATTAATGGCCATATAATAAAGCGTAAAAGCAGCATCCAAGGCCGTGCCATCCCCCGCATAAATCCGCCGGACCAACGTCCCAGCATTGGGCTTAAACAAACCATTGGAGAGAGCAATTAATGTAAGGGCAGGCAAAAATACCATTTGATGCCCTAAGGAAAGGGCCAGCAAACCATAGCCTATTGTTAAGCCAAAGGCCCCTAAAAGCATGGTCCGCCGTGTGCCTAAGCACTGATCCCCCAGCAGCCCTCCCAAAACGGGCAGGCTGTATATGAGGAAGCCTAACCCCCCTTGCATGAGATTGACGTCATGATCACGCATATGAAGTTGCGCGACCATAAAGATCGTCAATACGGCCTGCATACCGTAATAGCCAAACCGCTCCCATAGCTCTATAGCCATGACAACAGCAAAAGCCCGCCGCCGCGCGGAGAGGAATGTCACATCTAAGCGCGGAAGGTCAGACATAAGGCCATGTTACTCCATTACGAGGGAGAAACTACTATCCATCCCTTTACGCAAAAATCAACCACCAGCGAGGTGAAACCCATCCACCAGCGCAACCCCTGCCAGCCCTAGCAGGCAAAGCCCCACCACAAAAACCACCGCGACCAAAAGACCAAGCAAATTCGATTGCCGAACACGTTGCCAAAAGGACATGCCCCAAAACATGAGCCTTACCCTTTTTGTGATTCTGGCTTGGTTTGCTCCGCCTTCTCCTCAGCTTCCCGCCGTATAAGGGCTTCAAGCTCTGGGGAGATTGTCCCAAGAACAATGCGTAAGCTCACCAGCAAATTACCAGCCGGATGGGTCTTAGTCGCAGCGATGCCACGCCCGCTTAACCTAAGGATTGTCCCGCTATCGGAATGTGGCTTTACCTTCAACGCCACGGTCCCGGCAGGGGTCCGCACGTGAATCTTCCCCCCCAATATAGCGGTTGCTAAGTCAATATCCTGCACGACGCGGAGGTCCCGCCCCTCGCGTTTATAATAGGGGTCCTCTGCGACATGGACTTTTAGCAACACATCCCCCGCAGGGCCGGGGCGGCCATCCATACCGGGTTGCCCCGGCTCACCTTTGCCTTTTAAGCGCAGAGTCTTACCGTCCTCAATCCCGGCGGGGATGCCAACTGAGACCTCGCGCCCTCCGCCAAGACTTACCTCCCGGCGCGTCCCTAAGGCACATTCCTCCATACTAATCCGCAACTCGCCATGGAGGTCCTCACCACGGCGCGGCCGTGCAGAGCGAAAGCCACCACCACCAAAACCGCCCCCACCAAAGGCACCGCCAAAAATATCGCCTAAATCTTCCGCGGTGAAACTCCCCCCTTGGAAGCCCCCGCCAAAACCACCAAAGCCACCACCGGGGCCAGCACCTGCCCCACCAAAACCACCCCCAAAAGGACCACGCGGCTGGCCGTCCGCATCAATCTCGCCACGGTCAAACTGCCCGCGCTTTTCCTCATCCCCTAGGACTTCGTAGGCTTTACCAATTTCCTTAAACCGTTCTTCCGCCTTGGCATCACCAGGATTACGGTCAGGGTGATATTGCTTAACTAAACGGCGATACGCACTCCGAATCTCTTTATCGGTTGCTGTATTACTAACACCAAGAACCTTGTAAGGGTCGGTTGCCATTATTGCCCTGTTGCCTCCAGATCCGTATCATCTAACAAATCAATCAACACCGCCAAAACGCGGTCTCGCGCATAACCCGCTGCTTCAGCTTCCTTCATCAGATTATGCAAGCGGGGTCGCAAAAAATCAGCTGCTGATCCTGTCGATGCTTCAACCATATAAACCTCTCTCCTCTAGAGAAGTGGGGTGTTTGTCAGGTAAGGTCAATAGAGGATACAAACATTACCTATGCGTTCCCCTCCCCCATTATGGCTTGCTTTATGACCACCCCACCCCGCCGCCTCATTATTACAGGGAGCGACCACCGCTATTTCCCGCTCCTCCAAGAGCTTGTGGCCTCCTTACGGCGTTTCCCTCATCTCGCAACGATAGAGATTGCCTGCATTGACGGCGGGCTAAAGCGAACGCACATCCACTGGCTTAAACAACAGCATATCCTCCACCGCGCCCCGCGTCACTTTCCTCATGTCTCCCCGCGCGCCCTCCGCAAACGGCCTCATCTCGCCATTGAACTCTCTAAAATGGCACTTGACCAGCTTTTCCCTGATTATGACACGCTATTATGGCTAGATGCCGATAGTTGGGTGCAGGATTGCTCCGCTATTGACCTCCTCCTCCGCGCTGCAGAGCAAAAGGAGCAACCCCTCGCCATCATCCCGGAGCTTTTCCTCCATAAGCCGTTATTTCGGCTCCGCTGGCTTGCTTTTTCACTCACGCAGCTGCGCTCCATTCTTTATAAAAATGCCCGTATAGCGCACCTGCCCCGCCATTTATGCCGCGCCATTGGGGTACGCCCCACCCTCAATGGCGGGGTCTTTGCCCTCTCCCGCACTGCACCGCACTGGCCACGCTTACGCTATTGGCAAGAACGTGTCTTACGCTATGGGAAGATATTTAGCTCCAGCCAACTCGCTTTTGCCTTAACCAGCTATCATGATAACTACCCCATCGCCTTTATGCCTACAGGGTGTAACTATCTCGGACCATGGATGCTTAACCCGCAAACAGGTCAGCTCTGCGAAGTTACCTTCCCTCATAACCCGGTGGGGATTGTTCATCTCGCAGGATATGATGCCATACGGCTAGACCCCAAGGTAACATTGACCATCCCAGACCTAAACGGCACTCCTCACGCCCTCAACCTACGCTTCCCCTCAATGCAGATTGAGCAAGAGCAGAACGGGAATCTTAACGCGTAAAGGCCCGTAGGAACATATTCTGCCCATTATGTTCCTCCACCTTCAAGGTGGTACCTGCAAGTTCACGCCCCTGCCAACCGGCCCCGAATGCTACATAGAGCGAGATAGCATCATCCATGCGCTTCCCCGTTGCCGCTACAGCGGCTGTCCGGCGGGATAAAAAAGCTTGTTGAGAGTTAAGAACATCCAAATAACCTGTCAGCCCCGCCCCATAAAGCTTACGCGCGCGTGATAACGCTAATGCAGCTTGCGTGGCGGATTCGCGCTCTTGGCGGACAAGCTCATTATCCTGCTCCCAATCGTCCAAACTATCTTCCACCTCGCGGAAAGCATTTAAGACAGTCTGCCGATATTGTAAGCGGCTTGCCTCAGCCTCGCTCCGCGCTTGGGCGATTTGCGCGCTATATTTCCCCCCATGCAGGACGGGTAAAGAAGCCATCATCATGACATTCCAGCTCATCCCACCAATCTGAAAGGCCTGATAGGCCGCAGAGGCATTGGGGTTAAACGTCAGCGGAATGCTGAAGTTAGGATACAGATTAGAAATTGTAATCCCAATACGGGACACACTGGCAGCATAACGCCGCTCTGCGGAGCGAATATCAGGCCGATTGGTCAGCACGGTGGACGGCAACATCGCCGGGAAAGGCGGCAATGTCGGGATAGGCCGCCGTTCCTCTAGGTCTGGCTGCTCTTTACCGGGCATTTCCCCCATCAGCACATTGATAGAATGAATCAACTGCTCCTGCCGCGCATGGAGGGGGGGGAGACGCGCTAATTCGGCATGTTCTTCTGTTCGGGATTGCGCAATAGCCAGCGAGTTGCTCACCCCATTCGCATAAAGACGCTCCACCATATGCGTACTATCACGCGCCGTGCGGATGGATTGCTCTGTCACGGTGATTTGCGTCTGAACGGTGCGTAGCTCGATATAATCTGTCACAAGCTGGCTAAGGAGAGAGAGCAAAAGGCCGCGGCGTTCCTCGATGCTGACTTCAACTAATCTTTTACGCTCTTGCACCTGCCGAGCGATATGGCCAAAAATATCAATCTCCCAACTCGCACGCGCGCCATAGGTCAGAACAGAGGCATTAGGGTGGTTGTTAGGATTACCCGGACGTAATGGCCAGTTATCAACATTAATAGAATAGCGGTTATCACCCCCACCCGCATTAGCATCAAGCTGTGGATACCAATTCGCCTGCGCTTGGCGGCGAATGGATTGCTCCGCCAAAATATGTTGAGTGGCAATTTGGAGGTCGTAATTGCCTTTCAGCGTTTCCTCAACCAAGCGATTTAACACCGGGTCCCGGAACTGTGCCCACCAATCCCGCAAATTTGCCTCTGTCTCGGCGATTTCCTCTTTTGTGGCAGGGTGAGGCTGGCTAGAGAAATGGTCCGGTACCTTCATTTTCTCCGGTTTATATTCCGGCCCTACCATGCAAGAGGTCAGAAAAAGACAGCTACTTACAAGGAGGGGGAGAAAACGCGGTTTCATCTCAAAGGTGATCCTGCAACCATGTTGTAAGTAAGCCCCGCCCACCGGCCTTCTCTTTCCCCACCGCAACGGTGGCCGTCATACCAGCAGAGAGAATAACCTCGGGGGGGACTTCATCAAGCTCAATACGCACAGGGATGCGCTGAGCAAGCCGCACCCATGTAAAGATTGGGTTCACATCCGGTAGGCCAAGCTTATCAGACACGCCATTTGTATCGTTAATACCACGACCAATACTAACAACATGCCCCTTGAGGATATGGCGGTACCCCATAAGCTTAATCCGCGCGACATCCCCTACATGCACGCCGTGCATCTTTGTTTCTTCAAAATAGCCGTAAACCCAATAGCTATGAGCATCAATCACGGCCATACGCGGCTGGCCCGCAGTGACATAATCCCCGACCCGTAAATTAAGATTCGTCACATAGCCATCAACAGCTGCATAAACAGTGGAGCGTTGGAGATTCAGCAAAGCGGTATCGAGAGCGGATTGCGCCTCCTCTACGCGGGCACGGCGCACTTCCATCTCGGAGTTAAAGACGTCCTGCTCCTCTCGCGAGACCACGCCACCGAGTCCCATACGGCGATGAGCGTTCATCATGCTCAATTTATAATCTTCTGTAAGGCCAGCAAGACGAGAGCGTGCTTCGTCAATCCTTAGCCGAAACCGTAATGGGTCGATGGTAAAAAGAGGGTCACCACGATGGACAAACTGGTTATCCACAACGGGGACAGACACAACCGTGCCCGAAACCTCCGGCGTAGCTGTGACAACATACACACGCACACGCCCATCGCGCGTCCACGGGTCAAGGACGTAAAGGTCCCACACCACATAGCCAAGCCCTACAGCTAAGGCGATAATAATAAGTGTAAAAATTGGACGTATAAGACGCCGGAACCAGCTCATACCCTCCGCTCCACTTCACACATAAAGAACAAGCAGACAGAGAACACAGACATAAAGTCCGATCTCAAACAGAGCGACATGCCAGAACCAGCCTAACGCTCCCATGCGCCATAATATATATCGCAACACTAATGTTACGAATACAGCCGCTACAGCATAAACGGCAATGGGAGATACGAAAACACCGCACAGGCTAACTTCCGAAAGCATCACACCCCTCCCCCCAAATTATGGAGGGTTTTTCAGGCGGTCTTACGGATGATTTACTCACGTCACTCTCCACTGAGCTAGAGCGTCCGGGCGTCTTAGCCCTTCCCTAGCAAGGCAGCCCCTGCGCAAAGGCTGCTCCCCTCACTGTCACAGCGCAAAAGAGTCCCCCAAATCACTTTTTCCGGCGTGAGAACATAGACCTAACAAGACGCCAGGCCTGTCCCCCCATATACCGTCCAACTGGCCCACCCGCCAAACTGAGAATAGCGGAAATCCCTATAGTCTGTTTGAACTCACGCAACTTGTCATCACGCTCCTTCCGAGCGCGTGCCTCTGCCAAGCCGGGGTGCCCAGCGCGTAATCCCAACAACAAAAAGATGACAAAAAACCACAGATCCACGCCTAAAACACACACCGCAGACAATAGCGCGCCAAAGTGGCAAAGCTCAGAAAATAGTGCCCATAAAACAGCGTGAAACGTAATGGCCGCAAAAGCTAGAAAAATAGCTGCAACTATTAAAAAGCCGAACCGCAAGCCATGCCGTTTAGCACATTCTTGAAAAATCTTGCCCTGAGCAGAAAATACTGCCTGACCAATCTCTAACAGACCATTCATAATGTAACTGCTGCCCCTCCCCATTTTATGCGACACAACGCCATATGAAGGAAAAACTGCCTCCATATATGTCGTAGGCTATAACGCCATTATAGCACCCTGGAAGAGAAAATAAAAATTTTCTGCCGCCACGCTGCAAAACTGCTTAATATGCAGAAGGTATCCGTTCATCATACCTGCAAAAAAAGGCATAAAAATGGCTTTTGCCAATTTTATGCCTTTATTCGTAACAAACTTGCAATATTTAACCGATAACCTTCCCTCAATCCCATCTCGCACTGCCTGACAACCCATCAGACGTGACCTCCTTTTTATTTATATGGTATCTGCACTCTTTATGAATATAGCTCCTGCACGATATAGACGCCGATCCTTACCGGAATGGTTAAAAGATGATCTATTCTTTTCCATCAAAACACTTGTAATTGGCTGCCTTACAATACCATTTTTTACAACATCACGTGCGGCATCAACAACGCCATTACATAATATACCTGCGCCCCCTTCAAACTATTATTGGGTTGTGCCAGAACAAAGCCTTACGGCCATCATAACGCAAAATAATGAGCAAGAATTACCTTACTTTTTAGAGCGCGATAGTTACTCTCTTGCCGATGTTGAGACGTTAGCTCTTACTTACCCTCAAACGATTCAAGCTATTCTCCTTGATAGTACTACATCAATCATCGCATGTGCCCGGGCTTGGTTTCAACCATTGCACAATACAGGCCAATGCGGGCAACCTGCTGGCTATTTTCGTAATATGCTCTTTTGGGATCCATCAAGGCTCACAACCCCACCCCACTGGGCTGACCTCTGGGACGTAGCGCGCTATCCCGGCCAACGTACCTTCTTTAAAGGGCCACGCATAACATTAGAGATCGCCTTATTGGCTGATGGTGTCCCCCCCTCACATATTTATCGACAGCTTTCCACCTCACAAGGGATTGACCGCGCTTTTCGTAAGCTTGACCAGTTACGCCCTTATATTATTTGGTGGTCCTCTGCCTCACAAGCTTATCATATCCTCAACCGCCGTTCTGTCCTCATGGGCGTTGCACCCAGTGCGGTAATTCTTGCTGGCCAATCACTGCAAGACTCGGGCCGTAGATATCAAATACAAGGCAATAACATCCTATATCTCCCCGCTGTATGGGATATTCCCTCTACATTATCACCAGAGAAAACTAACGAAACAAAGGCAATACTCCTGACTGACCCCCCACATATAGTCAATCTACCAGCACACTTACCTACCGAATCACTTGAAATTAGTGAGAGTTTCTGGGCATCAAATGCATTGTTACTCGGTGCCCGTTTTGATGCGTGGCTTGCCAACACACCATCCCCTCTCCCTTAGGGAGTATATCTCAGCAATGACGGACCATCTCCCCTTTTGGCAGACAACCCCTCTGACCGACATGACGTCAGAACAATGGGAGTCGCTCTGCGATGGCTGTGGTCGTTGTTGCCTTAATAAACTGCGCGATGAAGATACAGATGAAGTCATCTGGACCAATGTGTCTTGTCGCCTGCTTGATACACAAACATGCCATTGTACCGACTATCACCGCCGGCATAAGCGAGTCCCTGACTGTATCTCCCTCACCCCCGCTTTATTGGATGAGATAGATTGGCTCCCCCCAAGCTGCGCCTATCGCCTCCTCCATGATGGGTATGATCTGCCAGACTGGCACCCCCTCCGCAGTGGGACGAGCGAGACCGTCATCAAAGCGGGGGCCTCCGCAAGTGGTCGCTGCCTTAATGAAAAACAGGCCGGATTATTAGAAGACCATATCACCGACTGGCCCGGTGCATGGCCCGAACATGCCCCGCCCTGCCTAGCACGCCATAACCGCTATACGCGCTCATAATCCATGTTATTGCCGCCACTCCTTTGGCGTCATTCTGCGCGGGCGCGCCGCATTATTCTGCGCTTAGACCTCCGCAAACGTGCCATCGTCATCACCCTGCCCCCCGGTGTAAATCGCCAACAGGGGATGCAATTTCTCCAAAGCCAATCACAATGGCTTGCCCAAGCGATGGAGAGCCTCCCCCGCACTGCCATAGAGCAAGGACATATCTGGCTAGAAGGCACCATCATCCCTCTCCTCCCCACCATTACGATGGATGGCCGTACACGCCTAACAGAGCAGGGCCTCCATATTGGCCATCCATCTGATGAACATCCTCGTTATGTACGCTCTTTTCTTAAACGCCGTGCGGAGGCTCTCTTCCCATCCCTCCTCCAACATCATAGCCAGCGGATGAAGACACGCCCAACAAAGCTCAGCTTACGCGATGTTAAAAGCCGATGGGGAAGCTGCACGCAGCAAGGCCGCATCATGCTTAGCTGGCGGCTTATCATGGCCCCGCCGGATATTTATAATTATGTGATTGTGCATGAATTAGCCCACCTCACCCATTTTAATCATGGGCCAGATTTCTGGGCCTTAGTGGATGCTTACACCCCGCACGGACAATCTGGACGTAAAAAAGCAGAAAAATGGCTCGCGCAGAATGGTGCTAATCTTTTAGCTATGATATAGGGGTGTCACCTAGAGCGCGCTTGGCGGAATGGTAGACGCACGAGACTTAAAATCTCGAGTTCGCTTAGAACGTGCGGGTTCAAGTCCCGCAGCGCGCACCAGGGGGCTATATTGCCCCCTCCTCCCCATCGTCAGCTCCCTTAGCTGAGAAGAGCGTGAGGATTAAGACTTACTATGGTGTTCGCTCGCATTCACCGTTTTTTCAGCCGCGTTGCCGTTACCGAAGACGCACAACATAAATACCCTCAGGAATTAGCAGAGATATATCGCAAAGCGTGTGAAGGACATGTTTTAGAGCAAGTTTTACTTGGTAAAGCATTGCTCAATAGCCGCTATATTGCCCGGGATGAAAAACGGGCTCATGACTGGTTTGTTGTAGCCGCATCAGCCAATTATGGGCCGGCTCATAATATGCTGGGACGTTGCGCCCAATTTGGGTGGGGCTGCCCTTTAGACCTCACCGAAGCCGTACGCCATTACGAGAGAGCCGCCCAAACCGGGGATTTATGGGGGATTTATAATCTCGGCATCTGCCATATGCGCGGCTTAGGGGTGGAGGCAGACCGCAAAGCCGCTTTTAACTTCTTCCGCCGTGCAGCACTGCGCGGTCATGCTAAATCTATGAACCTTCTTGCCCGCTTTATTGAGGAAGGATGGGAGACACCGCCAAACCCCGCCGCCGCGCTAGATTGGTATCGCCTCTCTGCCGAAGGGGGCGATTATCGTGGCCAACATAATTACGCCACAGCCCTCCTCAGCATGGGCCAACCAGAAGCGGCATTGCATTATTGGCGGCTAGCGGTAAAAGACGCCACGCCTGACATTCTCCAAGCCATGCACCGAGATTTAAGCGAACCTGACGCGCCTCAAGACCCAGAACTCATGGCAACCCTGCAACGCAGGCTAAAAGAGGCTCTAGCCACAAAGAGCTAGAGCCCCAAACACATTAGAGGGCGACCGGATGGACCCAGCCGAACGGGTCAGCCTCCTCACCGCGTTGCAAGCCGCAGAGAGCGTTGCGCAACTTCATCGTAACAGGCCCAGCCGTCTTGCCATCCCCAAAGGCAACAGACCCCGCTTTACGGCGGAACTCCCCAATCGGGGAAATGACGGCAGCCGTGCCACATGCAAAGGCTTCGGTAATGTCCCCTGTGGCCGCAGCCTTAAAGACATCCTCAATCGCCAAAGGCTCCTCCACCATCGTAAGGCCCATATGACGGCCCAGCTTGAGGATACTATCGCGTGTAATCCCGCGCAGAATCGTGCCCCCTAATGGCGGGGTCACCACGCTGCCATCTTTCCGCACGAACATAACATTCATACCGCCCATTTCATCAATAAAGCGGCGTTCCTTCGCATCAAGGAACAGCACTTGGCTACAGCCATTATCGCTTGCCTCTTGCTGCGGGAGCAAGCTAGAGGCGTAATTACCACCACATTTTGCCTCTCCCGTACCCCCTATAGCGGCGCGTGTATAATGCTCCGATACCCAAACAGGGATGCTGCCATTCCCGCTAAAATAGCCCCCCACTGGGCTTGCCAGCACGATAAAGAGATATTCATTAGCCCGCTTTACGCCAAGGAAAACCTCATTAGAAATCATAAAGGGGCGGAGATAGAGGCTCTTTTCTGCCTCCGCGGGAACCCAATCCCGATCCACTTTCAACAGAGCCTTAATAGCCCCGAGGAAAAGCTCCTCAGGCAATTCCGCCATAGAAAGACGGCGTGCTGAGGCTGCAAAACGTGCTGCATTGGCCTCCGGGCGGAATAAGCTTACCGCACCATCTTTACCACGATAGGCTTTTAGCCCCTCAAAAATCTCTTGCCCATAATGCAGCACGGTAGAGGCCGGGTCGATTTGCAGCGGCTGACGGGGGATAATTTTGGCATCATACCACCCTTGCCCGTCTTTGTAGCGGATAACCGCCATATGGTCGGTAAATACACGCCCGAACTTGGGGTCGGCCATTAAAGCGGCCCGTTGCTCAGCTGATGTCGGTGTTGTTGTTTGCTCAACCGTAAACTCTACCATGGAACCTCTCCTATCTTCCCAGCGCGCCTCAAAACCAACGTTTAAAGTAGGATATAAGACATACTATGTCTTTTAAAGATATTTTATTGAAACTTTATATCTCAAAACAACCTAACGAAAAAAGCCTCATTATAAAAAAACCCCCACCTGCAAGAGGTGAGGGTTTCTTCTCTGGCCCAAGCCAGCCTCCACGTAAGAAGGAAATTAACGCTTGGAGAACTGGAAGGAACGGCGAGCCTTAGCCTTACCGTATTTCTTACGCTCGACAACACGGCTATCGCGCGTCAGGAAGCCAGCCATCTTCAGCACGCCACGCAACTCTGGCTCATAATGAGTCAAAGCGCGGGAAATACCATGACGAACAGCCCCAGCCTGCCCAGACAGACCACCACCGCTCACAGTGCAATAAACATCAAACTGATTATCACGATCTGTCAGCAAGAAAGGCTGATTGATGAGCATGCGCAGCACGGGGCGAGCAAAATATGTTGCCACCGGGCGACCATTAACAACAATCTCACCCTTACCAGGCTTAATCCATACGCGGGCAACGGCATCCTTACGGCGGCCTGTCGCGTAAGACCGGCCTTGCTTATCGCGCTTAACTTCATAAACAGGGGCTGCATTAGCAACAGCAGGGGCCGCATTGGCGAGGTCCTGCAATGTGCCGGTACGCTCGGCGGCGGTGCGCTCTTGAGTTTCTGACATAGTGACAGGCCTTACGACTGACGTTTCAGGATATTCTTACGATTTAGGGACGCAACATCCAGCACCTCTGGCTTTTGTCCCTCATGCGGATGCTCTGTACCCGCATAAACGTAAAGATGCTTCATCTGTGCGCGCTGAAGTGGGCCACGAGAAATCATCCGTTCGACAGCTTTCTCCACGACCTGACCAGGGTTTTTCCCCTCAAGACGCTGGGTGATGCTGCGCTCTTTAATCCCGCCGGGATGACCGGTATGGTAGTGAAAGAGCTTCTGGCCGACTTTATTGCCTGTCAGAGCGATCTTCTCAGCATTAATAACGACAACCGCATCCCCGCAATCAACATGCGGTGTGTATTGCGGCTTATGCTTACCACGCAGACGGTTAGCAATGATGGTGGCGAGACGACCCAAGACCAGCCCTTCGGCATCGATCAGGATCCATTTTCTCGTCACCTCCGCGGGTTTCAGCGAAAGTGTAGTCTTCATGACGTATCATTTCCTGTTTGAGGCACCACACCAAAATAGTGCCAGAAAAAGGACCGCCCCCAGCATCACCTTCCCTTTCTAAGGGCCGATCCACATGCCAGAAACAGTTCTAAGATGCGTGCCTTATCGCGAGTAGATCGGGAAAGGTCAAGCCCTTTCTTTTTATTATCAATCTCTAAAAACCGCTAAAAACAGCCATTTCTTTAAGTGTGGTATTATTTTACCGTAAAATAATGACCCTCTTTTGCCCTTTTTATCACTTGCCACTGCTCTCCCAGTTTGCCCCTCATGCTGCTGATGCTATTGTACAACCTATTATAGTGTGCCCAGATAAGGTTTTTCTGCATGAAACGGTTATGGCTCTCCCTGTGTCTAGCCTCTCTTGTCATCATTATGGGGGGACTCGGCATTTATCGTGAGGCCGGTGTACGCCTCTCTCATGCGTTAGAACGCTTCCGCACCGCTTTACCAATAGAGGCCAGCTTCCATTATCGTAAAGTCCGCCCGGCCCTCCTTCTGGGTGGAATCACCCTTTATGATGTGTCCTTCCGTTATAAAGACACAGCCTTTCAGGCACGACGGATCCGTTTTGGGTATCCTAAACTTCTCTCCAACGGGACGTTAAGCCTCGCTAGCCTACGTTTAGAGGCCCCAAGCTATACTAATCACACTCATCACATCACAGCCACACAAGCCAACTTCCATCATCTGCTCATCCCCTCCTCCGCCGAGACATTGCATGAGGGCCATGATGAGGCCGATAGTATGCACTCCCTTGTCGCCATTATGTCTTTTGAGCCAGAAGATATTACCTCCTTACGCTTTGAGCATATGGCGTTAGACCATCTATCTGTTAACAGCCTGCCTACCGCAGCAAGCCAAGAGAGCCCCACCCCTAACCGCCCTTTTACCATTCACGCATTATCTGCTGATAATCTCATCGTAGAGGGATACGGAAAAGGGGTACGCGTCCATACTCTTATGGAGGGGGTCTCGCTGGATGTACGCTTCCCTGGGGGGAATAATGGTACGATCCCCCCTATCCTACGGCAAATCTTATTGCCCACGCAAAATGGAACGATACCACAAGCTGAGACGCCCTTTGCAGCCCATCTTGCCCTCCAACATTTAGAGGCGCGGCAAGGCTACATCCAATGGCTGAAACACCCTAGTCGGCAAGAAGAAAAACCAGCAGAAGCATTCTGGCAAGACCCTGCCGCTCCCTTATGGGAAAAACCAGGGAAAATGGAAATAACGGGGCTATCGCTCATCCTCAACCAAGCTGATCATCGTCGCACTATCAGCCTTGCCCATCTCACTGGTGAACGGCGCGATGATAAAAACAGCCTCCATACGGAAGCTGATCTACAAGGGCTGACCACCCAACTTGCCCCACCGCCATCGCTTAATATCGCCACCATTACCATGCCTGGCAATTATCATATCAACACGACATCTCGGCTCGAAATGGGATCATGGCGAGAGACACTCCAACTACGGACACTCTTTGGAGCAGATAGCCCTACTCTCATGACGATGGAACTCAACTTACCAGAAATTAACCCGCTCCATCTCACTAATGATAACGCAGCGCGCTTTCTCCATGCAGGACAATGCTTGAGTACGGAGCTCTCCGTACAAGGGACGGATTTCTTCTCTTATTACGGGCTGCTCAGTGACCGTCCCTCCACGTCCTCACCAACTAACGAGGCCACCGCCCTGCCAACACAAAATAAGGCCATTTCATCACGCTTTAATGCGCTCGCGCTCCAACGGCCTATCCTTGCCCCTGTTTTAGATTTCCTCCTCAGCCCCAAATCGCGTACCCTAACCATCAAAACAGGCCCACTCTCTTTGGAAGAGCTTGCTCATATCGCAACGGATAATACTGATGAATCGCGCTTCGACCGGCTACACGTCCTCAGCGTAACCACGCAAGAGCTACAATAAGGGCTCCCGCCAACTCACGTGAGAAAGAGATAAATTTTACAAGGGGGAAATTGCTGGGGCGAATGACGGGACTTGAACCCGCGACCACCGGTACCACAAACCGGCGCTCTACCAACTGAGCTACATCCGCCACACAGCGACCTGATGTTTATTCAATCCTGCTTGTCGCGTCCAGCCCCCTTACAAACATTTTGTCATCTTTTTTTACAAGCTCTCCTCCTCCTTCGCCCTCCCTCCTCCTAAGATGAGGCGCGGACTTCACAGCTTTTTATGCGCAGCGTATAGTCGGAACTCCCACAGCCACATTAAGCCTTGGCGTATCATCATACTGAAGTAGGAAATCACACATCTGATTTATGGCTATGAATCATTACATCCAACAATGGACCCAACGCCCCGTTAAAGAACTCCTCGCTGGGATGGTGGGGACTTTTGCGCTGATTCCCGAAGTTATCGCTTTTTCTTATGTTGCGGGGGTCGCCCCTTCCGTCTCGCTCTTTGCCTCTTTTGTCATTTCCGTCTCCATCGCTATTTTTGGGGGGAGACCGGGGATGATTTCTGGCGGGGCGGGGTCCGTTGCCTTGGTCTTAGCCCCACTGGTCCATGCTCATGGGGTCGATTACATGCTCCTCGCCACCCTCATGGCGGGGGGACTGCAAATCCTTTTTGGCGTGCTGCGCCTTCATTCCCTCATGCGGTTTGTCTCCAGCGAAGTCCGCACGGGCTTTGTCAATGCGTTGGCGATTCTCATCTTCTCTGCCCAAGTGCCTCAAATGCTGGGGGTCGGGTGGCAAACTCATATGCTGATTCTCATTGGGCTAGCGGTGATTTACCTGCTGCCGCGCCTCTCGCAAGCCATTCCCTCACCCCTAATTTGCATTGTTATTCTCACGCTTATCACCGTGATTCATCCTATGCCTGTCCGCACGATTGCGGACCTCGGCCCCCTGCCGACTGGCCTGCCGCATTTCACACTGCCGCATATCCCCCTCACGGCGGAAACATTATCCATCACCTTCCCTTACGCTCTTGCTGTAGCTGCTGTTGGGTTGTTGGAATCCCTCATGACAGCCAGCGTGGTAGATGACCTCACCGATACGCATGGGAAACCCCAACAAGAATGCACCGGCCTTGGAATCTCCAATATTTTTGTCGGGTTGTTTGGTGGAATCGCCGGTTGTGGGATGATTGGCCAAACAGTGGGTAATCTCCGCTATGGCGGGCGGGGCCGGCTTTCTACCTTCACCGCAGGGGCCTTCTTATTGCTCCTCATGGTTGTGCTGCATCCATGGGTCGCGCGTGTACCTGTGGCAGCCTTGGTGGCCATCATGATTATGGTCTCCATCAGCACCTTTGCATGGGGGAGCCTAAAGGATATTTTCCATCATCCCAAATTAACCAGCCTTGTGATGATTATCACCGTCATCGTGGTGGTGCTGACCCATAATCTCGCAGCTGGTGTGTTGGTCGGTGTTTTACTCTCTGGCTTGTTCTTTGCCTGGCATACAGCACGGCTTGTTCATGTCCATGCCGTGGAGGAACATAACATCCTCACCTACCAGATACAGGGGCAAATCTTCTTCGCCTCAGCTGACCTCATGGCCGATTTCATGGATTATGAAACCTCCGCCCCCCGCGTAACGCTAGACCTCTCTCATGCCCGTTTTTGGGATATTACCGCCGTACAAGCCTTAGAAAAGATTGTCGAGAAGTTCCGCAAACACGGCAAGGAGGTCACTGTCTGCGGGTTAAATCACGCCCAACATGCCATCCTGACCGAGCAATCTAACGAGGATGCCTTCACTCTCTGAAGGCAGCTCTCTTTACGCCGTATTCTAACCCTCTGGCTGGAGGGTGAGATGCGGGTAATGCCGCACAAAACGCTGCTGGTCAGCTGGGAAGAGACGGACCATGAGGGTGAGACGCTCCTCCCCATCATGCCGCTCTGTCACCTCCCCATGTTCATAGAGCCACGCTAAAGCGGCTCCCTCTGTCACGGGGATAGAGACGCTAAAACGCTTCATAGAGCGGGTCATGAAGGCATCAATCGCCTCCATAAGGTCTGGGAGGCCTTCCCCTGTCAGGGCAGAGACAGCAACACTCCCCTCCCGCACAGGAATACTGGCTGTCCCACCAAGCAAATCCGCTTTATTGAGGACCTCGATAACACGCTCCGGCCATGCTTCATCCAACATGCCATCGGCCGCCATATCATTAAGTACGGACAACACATCATCACGTTGGGCAGCACTATCTGGGTGCGCAGCATCGCGGACATGGAGGATAATATCAGCCTCTGCTACTTCCTCTAAAGTTGCGCGGAAGGCGGCAATCAACTCCGTAGGGAGGTCGCTAATAAACCCCACCGTGTCCGATAAAATCACCCGCCGCCCGGAAGGGAGCGTCAGATTGCGCATTGTGGGGTCTAGCGTTGCAAAAAGCTGGTCCTGCGCGTGCACACCCGCCCCTGTGATTTTGTTAAAAAGGGTTGATTTCCCTGCATTCGTGTAGCCAACCAACGCCACAACGGGGAAAGGGACCTTACGGCGCGCATGGCGGTGCAGCCCACGCGTCCGGCGGACTTGCTCTAGCTCCTTACGTAGCTTGACCAGACGCTCATCCAGCATCCGCCTATCAGCCTCAATCTGCGTTTCCCCCGGCCCCCCGAGGAAGCCAAACCCACCGCGTTGCCGCTCCAAATGCGTCCAAAGCCTTACAAGGCGGGAGCGTTGATACTCCAAATGTGCAAGCTCGACCTGCAACACACCTTCCCGCGTGGCAGCCCGTGCGCCGAAAATATCAAGGATTAAGCCCGTACGGTCCACGACCTTACAGCCCATCGCTTTTTCTAAATTACGTTGCTGCGCGGGTGAGAGACGCGCATCCACTACCACAACCCCAACGGATTCTGCTTTGACAATCTCCGTCAGTTCCTCCACCTGCCCTGCCCCCAGCAAGGTCGCTGGCCGCCGCGCCCTTAGCGGGTAAATCGCCGTATGGACAATCTCTAACCCAATCGATGCCGCCAGCCCTACGGCTTCCTCAAGGCGTGCCGCAGCCGCGCGCCCTTCAAGAAAAGCCTGCTTTTCCGCGGGGAGGATAACAGCAGCGAGGGTCGGTTTACGGGCTGTATCGTGCAAAGGCTGCTTCACAGCATATCCGGCAAAGCAGCAACAGGCATAATCGTGCTCACCGCATGTTTATAGACGAGCTGTACATGACCATCCCGGCGTAGCAACACGCTCTCATCATCAAATTGAGCGATGACGCCTTGTAGCTTCACCCCATTGACTAAAAAGACCGTCACCGCTTCTTCCTGCTGCTGCACATAGGCCAAAAACTGCCTCTGCACATCGCTCCCTTTTGGCTCTACCATATGGTCCTTCTTCACTTTGCTTCCTGCCCGCTTCGCGCTGATTGAGCAGCAGAGCGATCCTCTTGCGTGACGCCCAGTTGTTTTAATTTACGATGTAGCGCGCTGCGCTCCATACACACAAAATTCGCTGTCCGGCTGATATTACCACCAAAGCGCATAAGCTGGACTTGCAGATATTGCGTCTCAAAATGGTCCCGCGCCTCACGCAGGGGCAGGCTCATCACATCGGCCTCCGCAGTAAGGCATGTCATAGAGGGGGCCCCCTCGCGCACAATATCAGGCAACATCTCCGCCCGGATGATGTTGGACTGCTCCCCCTCCCCAGCGGGAAGCATAATGAGCATACGCTCCATCAAATTACGCAGCTCACGAATATTGCCCGGCCAATCGTAAGTTTGCAGACATGCCAACGCATCGACCGACAATGTCCGCACAGGCAAGCCAGAGGAGCGTGCGCAACTTTCCAAGAAATATTGAGCCAGCATAGGGATATCCTCTGGCCGCTCCGCCAAAGAGGGGACCTGCAACGGCACAACAGCGAGGCGGTAATATAAATCCTCCCGGAAGTGCCGTGCTGTAATCTCTGCCTGCAAATCCCGGCTTGTTGCCGCTAAAACGCGAACATCCACCTTCATACTATGCGTCCCACCGAGACGCTCGAAGGTATTAATCTGCAAAGCCCGCACAATTTTGCCCTGAATCTCCAGCGGCATATCTGCAACTTCATCCAACAAGAGCGTGCCTTTATGGGCACGCTCTAACAAGCCGGGGCGGCCGGGTTTGCCCTCACTTCCTTCCACCCCAAAAAGTTCTTCCTCAAAATGATCAGGCGCAAGAGCCGCGCAATTCAACACCACGAAAGGGCCTTCTGCGCGTTTAGATTGCGCATGAATCATCCGCGCGACCACTTCCTTCCCTGCCCCAGCCGGGCCGGAAATCAACACGCGTGAGTTTGTAGGGGCCACACGGCTAATTTGCCCACGCAAAGCATTGATCAGCGCGCTATCGCCCATCAATGTCCCTTGCTCACCCGCCCGCAAACGTAACTCGGCATTTTCTTTTCGCAACCGTGCTGCCTCTAACGCACGGCGCACAATGACCAATAGCCGGTCCGTCTGAAATGGCTTCTCTAAGAAATCATAAGCCCCATGATGAAGGCTGGAGACGGCGGTCTCAATCGTCCCATGGCCAGAGATCATAATCACTGGCACATCAGGGCGTTGCTCCTTAAAGAGCTTTAAAAGAGCCATGCCATCAAGCTGCGAGTTTTGCAGCCAAATATCCAAAATGACGAGCGAGGGGCGGCTCTCCCTAAAAAGACGCATCGCCTCATCAGAATTCGCTGCATTGCAAGTGAGGTAGCCGTCATCCTCCAAAATCCCAGCTAAGAGAAAGCGGATGTCTGGCTCATCATCAACAATCAGAATTTCATGCTCCATGACTTACCTTCATGCTCCGCTTTCGCTGTCTCCCGCAAGGTCTTTCTTTATCAAGGGGAGCTCCAACGTCACTAAAGTGCCACTCATCCCTTGGTCTGCAGCTGATAATCCAACGATTGTCTGACATTCCTGCTCTGTCAACGGGCGTAACCGCACCTGACCGTGATGAGCCTCCATCGCACGATGGACAATAGCCAGCCCCAATCCCGTCCCCTTCTCCTTATGGGTTACATAAGGCTCGGTAAGGCGTTGATGCTCCCCTGCAGGCAGACCCACGCCATTATCTGCAACACTTATGATTGCCGCTCCCTCCTCTTGCGTCAAGCGCAGGATAATCGTCCCGATAACAGGGTGCCCCTCCCCAACCTGCCGCTTGGTCATGAGGATAGCATCTGCTGCATTTTGTAACAGATTGATAAGAGACTGACTAATTAAACGATGGTCACACCGTACAATAACTGCCCCTCCCTCTGGCATATCCAACTGATAAGCAATTTCGGGATGGGCATTTTGCTGGAGGAACAACGTCTCCCGGCAAAGCCGGACGAGGTCATGCTCGGCCATTTCCGGTTGGGGCATCCGCGCAAAGGAGGAAAACTCATCCACCATGCGCCCTATATCCCCCACCTGCCGCACAATCGTGCTGATGAGACGGTCATAAATCTCCGGGTCGCTGGTAATTTCTTTATGAAAACGCCGCCGCAATCGCTCTGCCGCTAATTGAATCGGCGTGAGTGGATTTTTAATCTCATGGGCAATACGACGTGCCACATCCGCCCATGCGGCTTTACGCTGCGCGACTTGGAGGAGGGTAATATCATCAAACGTGACAACATAACCCGTTAACCCTGCATGGTCATTTTGGTCCGCCACGGCACAAACAAGCAAGGTCCGCCCTGCCCCAGCCCCGCCACCACTCCCCGGGCCACCGGGGGCATGAGCATGTTCAGCATCAATTTGAATCTCCGCGCCATGCTCTTTATCAGGCTGCTCCTTCACCGCTTGCAGCAAAGCGGCAAACTCCGGCACGAAGGCCACTAAGGGCCGCCCCTTTGCTTGCTCCATATCCCGCTGAAGAATAAAAGACGCTGCCCGGTTAGGCAGCTCAACAAACTGATTATGGTCTAAGCCAATCACCCCAGCAGACACACCGGCAAGGACTGTCTCGGTAAAGCGGCGGCGTTCATCAATTTGGTCATAAGCCAGCATGAGTTCAGAGCGTTGGTCAGCAAGCTGGCTGGCCATGAGGTTAAACGCCCGAGAGAGTGCCATCAACTCATCTTCCCGATTCCCCTTACCCTCCACGGGAACACGCGCTGTTAAATCCCCCCGTGAGATACGCTGTGCCGCGCGGATTAACTGGCTAAGCGGCCGCGTAATGCGATTAGCTTGGGAGAGGCCACTTAACATCCCCACCGCTAACACCAACAGCCCCATAAGGGCCAAAATCACAATAAGGACAAGCTGCGCCTTCCCACGATTATTGAGCATACGCTGATAATCCTGCACCAGCGCGTTTGTCCGTGTCATATGATGAAGAATCTCAGGGTCCACCGGGCGAGTGATGACGAGCATCAAGCCAGAATTCCCCCCCAATGAGACGACCCCGCGGACCACCTGCGCCTCTGGTTGGTCCAGCAACACAACCTCACCCGTCCGCGCCATAGTCGCAACAGAGCGTGGAGGAAGCTCCGTTTGCGGGTCCTCCGCCCGAATGGCCAGCAATCCCCCAGTGGCGATGATTTGATAAGTCAACGGATTAAAGATAATCGCATCATTCAACCCGCGCTCGGTCACCTCATCTTCTAACAACGCTTGTAAGCGAGAATGATCATGGAACAAATCCGTCCCATGAGTGAACATTTCATCATTCTGAACCGTCAGCAGCGTATTGGCTAAAGCGAAGGCTTCTGTCCGTGTATTCTCATTATGTTCCCGCAAATACCCCGCCGCGACAGAGCGTGCCTCACTCAACGCATTATTCACCCGATTGGAGAACCAAATCTCCACCCCGTAATGGAAGAATAACGCAGACAATACCCCGACCATCAAGGCAGGGGCTACAGCCACAACGCCAAAGAGCATAACCAGCTGAGTATGCAGCCGCGCACCTGCTTGGCCCATGCGCCGCTCGGCCAACATCCGGCCAATTTGCCGCACTGCCGCCGCCCCAATGAGCATGATTGTGATGAAATCGAGCAGAAAGAGCAAAGCTTGGGCCCGCGGCACACGCGCAAGAGACACACCCCCAGCTAAGACGATGAAAGTCACAAAGGTCAGTACCAACGCCACAACCGTCAGCACCACCACACCGTTAGGGCTGGTGAGCCGCCAGAGGGAGGCCCTCATTTTCCCAGAAAAGAACCGCCTCATCACGCGCTCTCCTACCGCGCCCCTGGCGGGCGAGGAATCGTAATCTGAAGCTCCTGAATCCGTTTGCGCAATGTGTTCCGGTTCAACCCTAATAAAGCAGCGGCTTTAAGCTGATTACCCCCCGTATGCTGCAAGGCCATGATGATAAGAGGCTTCTCTACCGCGCCCACCACACTATTATGGAGGTTACAACTCCCTGCCTCTAACCCTGCACGCACATAGCTTCGCATCACAGGCTCAAACATCGCCGCCAAACCACCTTTAGAGGCCGCAGCTAAACTTCCCACGGCCTGCAAACGCTCCGGGCCTAAACATTGCTCGGCGGGAAGAGCCGCCAACCAATGCTGCAAGCCGTCCTCCAACCCTCCATGACGCAATAAGGTCGCATGGTCATGGCAGCTCGCTACGATAATCCGTACGCGCTCCTCTCGTTTCACGTGAGGCCGCTGTGTTAAGAACAATACAAAGCGATGCTGCATCTGGGGAGAGAGGCAATCCAGCTCATCAATTAAGAGCGTGCCTCCTTGGGCTTGCTCTAACCAGCCATTTCCCGCCGTGCCAAAGAGACGCTCCTCCCGCAAAGCCCGTGGCACACCTGTTAGCCCCGCAACCACAAATGCCCCATGCGCGCAGGGACTATGAGCATGAATTTGCCGGGCAATATCCAACCGCTCCCGCGCGCTAGCCCCGTGGAGGAATAAAGGCCGCATCGCACGGGCCTCGCGGGCAGTACGCTCCGCCATTATGCGGCATGCCGAGCAAGGGCGGCTTCTCGGTCTCTTACAATGCCTGCGGCGATCGCCTCATCATAAAAACGCGTAAGCAGCGCGATGACAGCACCCGGATCATCCAGCCGGTTTACCTCCGCACGAAAAGCCGCAGACCCCGGCAACCCTGCCGAATACCAAGATACATGCTTACGGGCGAGACGCAGGCCGGGGCGTTCTCCAAAATACTCCATCATCATATGATAATGCTTTAGGACAATATCTCTCTCAGTGGCGAGGTCAGGGTCTGGCACATCCACCCCACTGCGCAAGGATTGTACAAGCTGTGCTAAAAACCAAGGCCGCCCGTAACAGCCCCGCCCTACCATCACGCCATCGGCCCCTGATTCCGCCAAAGCCTGACGGGCTGAAGCCATGCTGATAATATCCCCATTTACAATCACAGGTAGCTTTACGGCCTCTTTTACCGTCCGCACAAATCGCCAATCAGCATGACCATTATAGAACATCTGCCGTGTCCGCCCATGGACGGTAATCATACGGATGCCCACATCCTCCGCAATCCGCGCCAACTGAGGCGCATTAAGGCTGGTATGGTCCCACCCCATACGCATCTTCAACGTCACAGGGACATTTACTGCCTTAACGGTCGCCTCCAAAAGTCGCGCCGCTAATGCCTCATCCCGCATAAGGGAAGAGCCTGCCATCTGCCCGATCGCCACCTTCTTAACCGGGCAGCCGAAATTAATATCCACCACATCCGCCCCGCCTGCCACGGCGATTTTAGCAGCCTCACCCATAGCTTGAGGGTCGCAGCCTGCAAGCTGTACGGCATTAATCCCGCCAGCCCCAGCACTACGCGCCATACTCAATGTACGTTCATTCTCCCGCACCATGGCCCAAGAAGCAATCATCTCCGAAATCACCAACCCCGCCCCTAGCTCGCGTGTTAAGCGGCGGAAAGGAAGGTCCGTCACACCAGACATAGGCGCGAGGATGACAGGGTCCTCAATCACGCAATCCGGCCCTAATGTGATAGGAGGCAAAGGAATCGGGGTGGGCATCGCTCGTTAAGACCTACGGGTTTTTATAAAGGGCATGGGAGGGATTTTACCGCTCTCCCCGCTAAAGAGCAAACAAGGGCCTACCGTGCCCCTCCACCACCTCTACGATGACGTGCCCGCCGCATAGCCAGAATCTCCCGCTCATGGCGTTGTCGTCCCGCCGCGGTGACCTCAAACCGGCCATCCTCTCGTTGCTGGGCAAACCCCATCCCTGCCAGACGCTCTAAACATGCACGGTCCTTTAACGGGGCGCGGAAGTCCGGCATCTTCCCCTCCGGCGGGGGACCAACAGGCCGCCCCGTTGTGCCGCTTAACACCACCCGATGTAAAGCTGAGCGGCAACATGTCTCTAAATATAACTCATCCCAACTCATGCTCTCTCCTCTCATTAATCCCACGCAACCCCGATCACGCCCTCATCTTGCGAAGATAGATTATCACCATCATCGCACGGCATGAATAATGTGAATCCTCTTGACAAACCCTCACGATGAGGTCTGAAACAACCCAGGCAACTGATATAAGGGGAAAGAGAATGCTGGACCTCGGACAAATCGCCACACAGCTTCTACGCCGCCTCGACCCCGAAACGGCTCATGAAATCGCAATCCACAGCATTGCATACGGCTTAGCAGGCCATGGCAAAGCCGACCACTCCGCCCTAAAGACGCACGCTTTGGGCCTAACCTTCCCCAACCCCATTGGCCTTGCCGCGGGGTTTGATAAAAATGCCCGCGCTGTAAGAGGCCTCGCAAAATTGGGCTTCGGTTATATTGAAACAGGGACCGTTACCCCCCGCCCCCAACCCGGCAACCCCAAACCACGCCTCTTCCGCTTGATTGATGACCATGCCATCATCAACCGCATGGGCTTTAATAGCTGCGGGATTGATCGCTTTTGCCAAAATCTCACACCGCTATTCCGCCCCAATAAAGAAGGCCACGTCCAGGCGGCCAGTGTACCTTTGGGCATTAATCTAGGCATTAACAAAACAGGGGCCGACCCCTTAACGGACTATCCCACCCTTGTTGGCAGGGTAAAATCCTACGCCGATTATATTACAATCAATCTTTCCTCCCCCAACACGCCAGGTTTACGCGACCTCCAAGCGGTGGATATGCTCTCCCGCCTGTTGGAAGCCATCCAAACGGCCCATCCAGACCGACCAGCTTTGCTCATCAAACTCGCACCCGACCTTGAGGACGAGGCTTATGGCCCTATCCTCCAAGCAGCGATTGACGGTGGAGCAGATGGTCTCATCCTCACCAACACGACTCTCGCCCGCCCCGAGAGCTTAACAGGCCCCCACCGTACAGAGGCGGGCGGTCTCTCCGGCGCACCACTCGCTACCCGGGCACGCGATGTGCTAAGATTAGTTGCGAACTTGAATGAAAGACGTCTTTGCCTCATATCTTCTGGAGGGATCGAAAGTGGGCGCGACATCTTGGACCGCTTAAAAATGGGAGCCAACCTTGTCCAAATCTATACCGCCTTCATTTATGAAGGGCCCGCCGTGCTCACACGTTTAAAGCAAGAGCTTTTGCAAGAAATGAGCCGCGAGGGTATTCGTAACCTCGCCTCTCTGCCACGCTAGACACCCCTGACGAACTACCATAGGACCACGAACTCTCTCATGAAACTTGCTTTGGTCGGCATCATCAAGAATGAAGCCCATGACATCCTATACTGGCTTGGCTGGCATGCCCGCTTAGGCATTAATAGCTTCATTCTCTTTGATGACGATTCAGACGATGGGACGCGCGCTCTTATCCGTGCTGCTTGTGTGCATTGGGATATTCGTCTTTTCCACATTCGTGAGCATAGCTTAAACCTTGCAGAGCAAAGCCATCTTAAACGCCAACAGCAAGTCTATTGCGATGCGCTCAATGCCATAAAAGGGCAGTTCGACTGGGTGGGCCTGTTTGATACAGATGAATATCTCACCCTATGCGAGCATAAAACCTTACCAGACTTCCTCGCTACGATGGGGACAGATGTTGGTGCGGTGGCGCTGCATTGGCGTGTTTATGGTCATAATAACCGCATTACCACCCCTAACACGCCACCTTTCCATAGTTTTACCCGCCACAGCACAATCCAAGAAGATATAAATCGGCATATTAAAACTCTTCTCCGCCCCTCTTATTGGGACCATGAGCAGTGGGTAAATGTCCATTATTTCCCTCTGCAAAAGGGACGTTACGTCACAGCCACAGGACACCCCATCACCTGGTCGGACTCACTTGGCATAACAGCCGAGCAACCGGAATGGTCGGGGGCGTTCCTCATGCATTTTCAAAATCGTAGCGTAGAGCAGTTTGTTGAGCGCGCCCGGAATCGCAAAGATATTCAGCTTACTTTAGCTGATGCCGACTTCTCCCAATGGAATGAGGTGGAGGACCTTACACCTCGTCACGCCACCGCTGATGTACTAGGCCGAGTGCGACCTGTGATCACCTCTGGTGTTGTCAATGCGCTGATGCAATTACAGCATCAATATCCCCCACATGCAAAACACACGCCTCCCCCGGCCACACAATCATCCTCTACCTTTAATATCTTTGCTCTTTTCCCCAAGGAAGAGCGCCTTTTGGGCCTTAAAGAGGGCCTTATTTATGATACGGATGCCGCAGAGCTAAATAGCCACAACAACAACGTTACTCTTTTCCTCCTCCAAAGCCGCCATGTCCCTACAGCGGCCTTCCTTTTCGCGCTGGATCAAACCTACAAAATTGTCGATTTCATCCTCCTAGATGATGGGCGGCTAGGCGGCTTACCGCGTTATGACCTCCTCCCGATTGTTGAACAAACAGCCATTGCGCTACGACAAAGGGGCGGCTTTTCCCGCCAAGGGTACTTCCTCTCTGCCCCTCCTAAAGAGCCACTTACAACCAATCGCCCCAAGGCCGATATGTGGGAATATTTTACAGCCCTCCCACAGCTGACCTTACCTACAGAGGATTCATGGTTAACCCTCCCTGCCTTTAATCTTGCTGAGATGCTCCTCCGCACTCCTACCATCACGTTAGAGGATATCAGCTTCCTCACGCAGGTGGATCGCCACATGACAGCATGGCTCCTTCCCTTGCTGGCTGCCCATTTGGAAGACTCACAGGCCCGCATCCTGCACAGCTATTTAGGCCCCTTCGCGCCCTTCATCCTATAAGAGGCACAAACTCTTCTACCCATAAAAAAAGGCTCCCTCTCTTGGGGAGCCTTTTTTGTAGCACTATAAAAAGCAGCTTTAGCGGCCCAGATTACGCAGCTTCACACCGCTCATCAGCCGCTCCTCAATCTTCGCAAGGGACATGCCTTTTGTCTCTGGGACATAAAGATAGGTCAGCCCAATAAAGAGGAAGTTCAGCACCGCAAGGAGCCAGAACGTCCCTGCCGCGCCAAAAAACTCCATCAAAGGGAGGAAGCTGACACTCACGCCCATATTGGCCAGCCAGTTCGTCAGGGTAGAGATGGACATCCCAAAATCCCGCCCTTGGATGGGCTGAATCTCCGCACATAGCACCCACATCAATGGCCCAGCGGACATAGCATGGCCTGCGCAGAAGATCATCAACACGAACACCGCCATCATTTGGGAGGCTTGCTCGGTCATACCCTCATTCAACAAACCCGCTAATGCGCCCATGGCCAGAGCCATCACCGCAAAACCAACATATAGAATCGGCTTACGCCCCCAGCGGTCCACCAGCCCTACAGCCACAAAGGTCGCCAGCATATTCACCAGCCCAATAATGGCCGTACACCAAACCTGCGAATGGGTATCGAAATGCGCCGCATGGAGAATCTTCGGCGCATAGAACATCACAATATTAATGCCCGCTAATTGCTGCATAGCCTGCAACACAATCCCTAACAGCACAGATCGGCGGAAGTTCTTGTTCCGCTTCAATAGAGAGAAGCCTTCTTGCTTTGTCTCTAATTGCGCGCGAATGGCCTGAATCTCTTTAGCCGCTTCTAGCGGGTCATTACGCAAATCCAGCAGGATACGGCGTGCTTCTTTATGGCGTCCCTTCATCACCAGCCAATGCGGGCTGTACGGCAAAAACAGCACCCCAACAAAGAACAGCACCGCAGGAGCTGAAGCAAACCAGAACATCCCACGCCAATTCCCCCGATAGGAGAAGAATGTATCAGCCAAAAAGGCGATGAAAATCCCCACTGTGAGCATCAGCTGGTAGGTAGAAATCATCGCCCCGCGTGTGTCCTCACTGGCAATCTCGGAAAGATAAAGCGGCGCTGTAAAAGCCGAAAGCCCCACCGCATAACCCATCACAACACGGAAGCAAATCATCGATGAGATAGACCAGCTAATCGCACAGCCCGCCGCACCGATCACAAACACAGACGCACCACAGATCAACGCCCGTTTACGGCCAATCTTATGGGCAAGGGTACTCGCACTAACAGAGCCGATCGCCGCCCCGGCCATCATGGCACTGACAACCCAAGAAAGAGCCATCGTAGAGGGGTGGAACTCCCGCGAGAAGAAATCTAACGCACCGGAGACTACACCAATGTCAATACCAGACATTAAGCCAGCTAAAGCGGCAACAACGCCAATGGCTAAAATCTTAAACTTTGTTGGGTCAAAGAATGACGTATCTTCATCATCGTCACTCATACCGGGAGGAGCTATGCGGGGGTCAACCTCATCTACCATATGCGATCATACCCTCTCTACAAAAGAGAAACCAACTTGATGGGGCCAACCTTAGCCAGCCCCATCCCTCAAGCTTATAACAAGAGCAGCCTTACCGGCGGCCAAGGTCGCGCAATTTTACGCCGCTCATCAGGTCTTTTTCAATGACATCCAGCGGGACATCCTTTGTCTCTGGCACAAAGAGGTAGAGCAGAACCACACCAACAGCGTTTAATATCGCAAAAAGCCAGAAGGTATTTGCACTGCCGATAGCCTCCATCACACTCAGGAAGGTTGTACCGATAAGAAGATTGCTGAGCATGTTCGTCCCTGTGGAGATGGAAATCCCCAAGTTACGACCTTCCGCTGGCTGAATCTCTGCACAGATAACCCACATAAGCGGCCCGGCGGACATCGCAAACCCACCAACGAAGATGATGATCATCGCCAAAGCAAGAAGCTGCTGGGGCAGAGTTGTCGTCCCAATCGAGAGAAGGAAGGCCAAAATCGCCATGCTCGCAGCCATGATGCCATAACCGGCATAAAGGATAGGCTTACGACCCCATTTATCGGAATATCCAACAGCAACAAAGGTCATCAGCACATTCACAAGGCCGATAAGGGCTGTACACCACATCTGGGCAGAAAGGCCAAAATGGGCGGCCTCCAAAATACGAGGGGCATAGTACATGATGATGTTAATACCGGCAAATTGCTGCATAATCTGCAACAACATCCCTAACCCTACAGAGCGGCGATAATTGCCATTCGTCTTGAAGAGCTTCCACCCTTCTTCCTTGGTTTTCAGCTGCTCACTGATGGCTGCCAGCTCCTTATGTGCCTGTGCAGGCCCATCACGCAGGCGCGTCATGGTCTCCAAGGCTTCTTCCTTCCGCCCCTGAATCATCAACCAGCGTGGGCTTTGGGGGAGGAACAGGAAGATAAGTAAGAAAATAACAGCCGGGATAGCTTCCACCGTCATCATAGACCGCCATGACCCAGAAGGGGCAAACCAGCTATTAGAGAAGAAGGCTAAGAAAATGCCCATCGTCTTAAGCAGCTGGTAAAGTGAACCCATCGCCCCGCGCTGCTCTGTGCGTGAGACCTCTGAGAGATAAAGCGGTGTTGCAAAATCTGACAGGCCCATCCCGAAGCCGACAATCAAACGGCACGCAATCATCATTGCAACCGATTGCGATGTGGCACAGCCTATCGCCCCAATCGAGAATGCTGCCGCAGCGGCTGTTAGCGTAAACTTCCGGCCTAAGCATGATGTTATCTTACTGCCTGTCAGCGCGCCAATGGTCGCCCCAACCAACATCCCCCCGACAACCCATTCCAACTCCACCGTTGTAGCATGGAACTGTTGCCCAAAAGGACGCAACACACCAGAGATGACACCAATATCCATCCCGCACATCAACCCGGCAAGGGAAGCAAGGATACAGACAAACAACACACGCCGCCTGGCGGTTGGGTCGATCGTCGAATGCGGGGACTCAACTGTCTCGTTCATAATCTCAAGCCTCTCCTATACCAGGGGCATTTTGTGACAGACTCACCCAATACCATAAAAAACAATTTAGCCTAAAAGTAATTTAACCTAATGGTCTATCATCTCATTGCCGTTAGACTGTCCCGCAGCTGCACATTCAGCACAGGTCCCTTCAATCTCCACCGTTGCCGCTTCAGCATGGAAGCCCTGCCCACGGGCCGATTGCAATAAAACAGCGGCAACAACATCCTGCTCCAGCTCTTGTACACGCCCACAATGGCGGCAAATAAGAAACTGAGCGCGATGCACACCCCACGCTTTATGCGATTTACAATCTGCATGGCACGCCAAACGATGATGACAACCCACAAAGGCGCTCAAACGTTCAATACGATGGATAAGCCCTTGCTCTAGAAGAAACTCCAACGCCCGATACACTGTCGGCGGTACAGCTTTAGGCTGATACTCCCGCAATAAAGAGAGTATATCATAAGCCCCTAATGGCCGCTCCTCTGCCAGGATAAGCCCTAAAACCAACCGTCGCGTTATTGTTAGCCGCTGCCCATGATGGTGGCACCAATCGGCTACCTCATCTAAACGCGCTATCACATGCGCTGCAAAATCCGGCTCTGCTTGCTGTTGCACTAGCCTTCCCCCTTTCATGACGTCCCATCAGGCAAAACAGCCCAGCGCCATGAGGCCAATCCTTCACGCGCAAGCTCCCGGTGTACAACCATTACAGAGGCGGGAAGTTCGTCTATCATAGGCTCTTCAGATAAATCCCGCGCGAGTGCTTCAATTATCGTTACAGAGCGATGCCGCCCACCACTGCAGCCTACAGCAATGGTAACGTATTTTTTCCCTTCCTCAGCAAAGCGCGGCAAAACTGTACGTATTAGCCCCAAAACATGCTCATAAAATTGCTGGTAAAAAGGGTCTGCCTTCACATAATCCGCTACGGATTTTTCTAACCCTGTGTGGGGACGTAACGTTTCATCATAATGAGGATTCCGTAAAAAACGGGCATCAAGTACGAGGTCTGCCTCCCGTGGGAGGCCCGCCGGGTAAGCAAAGGACATCAAGATGACAGAGAGCATCGCCCCACTCCCCGCACTAAAGCGCGCATTAATCATCTGGCGCAAATCTGGTACTGGGAGGTCACTTGTATCGATAACAAGATCAGCCATAACCCTTAAAGGGGCAAGCATCTCCGCTTCCAGCTCCAAAGCGGGACGTACACCTCCATCACCTGCTAAAGGATGACGCCGCCTTGTCGCGGTAAAACGACGCAAAAGCACATCATAATCCGCCGTGACAAAAAGCAGCTGTATTGCACAATCCTGCTCACGCCGTGCCTGGGCGAGGAAATCTGCAACGCGATGTGATTCAAACCCACGACTGCGCACATCCAACCCAATGGCTAAACGCTGCCCGGCTTGATTAATCAATGGCCCAAAAAGATCAAGCGGGGGGTTATCCACGACCTCGTAATCGAGGTCCTCCAACATCCGTAAGGTAGAGGCTTTGCCTGCACCGGAGAGACCTGTCACCAGTACAATCTGCCGCGCAGAGTGTTCCTTCGTCTTTATGACCATGCCCTGCTTTCCTGCGCCTTATCAAGGAAGATACGATAACTACGACAACATAGCACAGTCCTCAGTTGGCAAGAAACATTGACCATCCTTACGCAAAGCGCACTTAGGAAGAAAACACGCAATTAAAGGCAGCCTAATCACAAACCGCGCCCCACAGATACGGGTCTCTCCCGTTATGGCATCCACCTCATCACGGTTTTCCGCATATAACACACCATCAAACGCCATAATAATTTGTCGACTTATCGCCAGCCCCAATCCGGAATGTTCTCCAAAATGCTCACCAACGGGGCGCTCTGAATAAAAACGATCAAAAATACTATTCAATTTAGCAGGGGGAATGCCCGGCCCTTCATCCTCTACGGCGATCTCAATGGCAGGACCACCAGGCGTGATAGACCCATCTTCTTCCAACCGTGAAGGCCCTGTAACTGTACGTAAGACCAACCGTATCGTCCCCTCCGCAGGGGAGAAAGACACTGCATTACCAATGAGATTATGAAATACTTGTACTAATCTATCACGCACAGCTTGCACACAGAAAATACCCTTCCCCTCCGGCACAGAGAGCATTAAGCGAACGCCTTTTCCCTCCCGGATCGTCTCATGCACATCAACAAACTGTTCCAAAAGCTCAACAACATTAATAACAACGCGCTCCTCGCGTTGCAGCTCCCCTTCCACACGACTAGCAAAAGAAATATCGGTAATCAGCCGCTCTAAACGCTTAACATCACCCCCTAAGATGGATAATAACCGATCGCGCGCTTGCATATCTGTAATACGGGGAAGCGTATCTAAAGCCGAACGAATGGATGATAGGGGGTTTTTCAACTCATGACTAACTTCCGCAGCAAAGCGCTCTACATCATCCATACGTGCCCATAAAGCCAAGGCACTCTCCCGCAAAGCACGGGCAAGCTCGCCAATCTCATCCCGACGGCTGAGCAACGTATAAGGCAGCCCATCGACATGGCCCTGCCCTGGCTCACGCATATTCCGCGAGCGAACAACAAGGCGTCGTAAGGGAATAGCCAATGTCATAGCGAGATACCATGACAGTAATACGGCTGCCCCCATACTCAGCAGTAACATGACGACAATCACCCACCGTACTTTCATCAATGAGCGATCAATATCGGCATTAAAGCGCGTTAATTGCAGAACCCCTACCGTCTTGCCTCCTATAAAGACAGGCTCCACCACCGTCATAACTAATTCATGCGTATCAGTTAGGCGAATATAAGGGGGCAATTCCCCTCGTGCACTGATGCGGACATCTTCGTCCGTCTCATACCCAAAATTTTGCGATGCTGTAGAATTATCTAGTGGAACTTGCCCCTCTTTTGTCTGCAAAGGGATTAGCGCGAGCACCCACGCATAAAGCTTATCTGCAATACTGACCGTCGGCTGCCAGCTTACCCCTCCAATTGGGGACCCTTTTTTCCGACTTTCTGTCAAAATATGGCCGTTTGGTGCATAAAGACGCACCTCAGCATTCCGGCTAAAACGGATCATATCTTCTAATAAAAGATGGGCCTGTGCGACATCTAGGCTAACATTGCCGCCCTTCCCCTCACGATAATGCCCTTGTTGGAGAACAGAAGTGTAGATCCGCGCCTGCTCACGCAGAGCATCAATACTGTCATCAAGCAACGTATTGCGGACAGCATTAATAGACAGCAACATCCCTCCCATAAATAATAGAGGGAGGAAATTTACTAACAATAAGCGACTCGTGAGCGGAGAAACCCACCGCCGTATTTGTGGTAAATGTAACCATAGCTGCGTGCGCAATAACTTTTGCCGCACAGCACTTACCTTCACCATTAACCCATGAGCTCCATTACCTTATTCCCTATATCGGTATCCAACACCATAAAGCGTCTCAATATGATTAAAACTATCATCTACCTGTCGAAACTTCTTACGAACCCGCTTAATATGACTATCAATTGTGCGGTCATCGACATAAATACTGTCTCCATAGGCCGCATCGATGAGTTGGTCGCGCGACTTCACCATACCTGGGCGCAAGACCAAAGCTTTGACGAGCAAAAACTCCGTCACTGTTAGGGCAACATCAGTCCCATTCCAGACACATTGATGGCGTGCCTCATCCAGTGATAATCCCCCACGGATGAGGATCTCACCACCAACAGCTCCGTCGCCATCTAACCCAGCCTGACTCACTTCATGCCGTCGTAACAGGGCACGAATACGCTCCACCAACAAACGCACGGAAAAAGGCTTCGTGATATAATCATCCGCCCCGAGCCGTAGCCCCATAAGCTGGTCTAACTCTTCATCCTTTGAGGTTAGAAAAATAACCGGCAAACTACTTGAGCGCGTCCTCAGCCGACGTAATAACTCCATCCCATCCATACGCGGCATTTTTACATCCAACACGGCTAAGGAAGCCGAACGAGACAAAATACCCTGCAAGGCGCTCTCACCGTCCGTATACGTATGAACGACGAACCCCTCAGCCTCTAACGTCATTTGTACAGATGTCAGAATATTACGATCATCATCAACAAGAGCAATTATCGGGGCTTGCTGCCCCCTAACGCCATATTTCTCTTCCCCAAAAAGTTGATAAACACAAGGGAAGGGACCCTTTACCATGAAAACTCCTACCATTCTTCACAGGTACCGGAGATGTCAGAGAGTCCTGCCCCCGGATTGCAATATAACATTGACACAGATGAGCACACACACATCTGCCCTCACTGGTCACAATTTCTACACCAAAAGGTCATAGTTTTTGAATACCTTAAAATAGGGGTTTTTTAATATATTGTACCTTTATTTTACATTTTTTTAACCTGTTTGCACCGCAAACAACCTTCAGCCTCTTGTTTTTACAAAAAACAATACTATCTATTATAGGTATTAAGAGGAGTATTTCCTCTATTTGTCGAATGACCTTGCAAAATATGCAAAGCCACGACATCAAATGGTTAGAAGGCTAGCTTGCGATGACAGTCTTTGCCATATAATGCAGGCCCGCCATCTCATAAGACGCGAACTAGGGTCACAACATGACAGAACAAACGTCTCATACCGAAACAGAACACCCCAACACCCCACAGCATGAGGCTCCCTCTCACGCTGATCAGCATGACAGCCAAACAGGCGAAGGCCATACACACGCTGAGGATAATGCCGAGGCACGCATCGCCGCGTTAGAAGAGAAATTGGCCGAGATGGAAGACCGCTGGAAACGCTCTGAAGCGGAAAACCAGAATCTTCGCACCCGCCATAAGCGCGAGCTTGAGGATGCCCGTCATTACTCGGTGCAGAAATTTGCGCGCGATGTTGTAGAAGCTGCCGAGAACCTTCAACGAGGCCTCTCTGCTCTCCCCCCGCATGAAGAAGGCGAAGATGGACTCATCACCCGCCTGCGTGAAGGGTTTGAGGGGACAGAGCGTGCCTTCCTCTCCATTTTGGAGCGGCATGGCATTACCAAACAAGACCCCACTCATGAGCCTTTTGATGCCAATCTTCATCAAGCCATGCAGGAGCAAGAGGTCGATCACCTCCCACCAGGGCATGTCGTCCAAGCATGGACACCAACCTGGTTGCTCAAGGACCGGCTGCTTAAACCTGCTATGGTTATAGTCTCCAACCCATCCTCAACCGGTCAAGCACCGAAGAAGGATTAAACAAAACAACACCCTCATGGCTCTATGACGAACATTCAGAACATCCTTATTATTCGTCATGGGGCCTTGGGAGATGTTTGTCAGGCTTTTGAGGCCTTTGCCTCCATTCGGCAGGCCTTTGCGCATGCCCATATTACCCTCCTCACCAGCAGCCCTTATCAAGCTCTTGCTGCCTCCACCCCTTGGTTTGACGCTATCGCAATTGATGACCGCCCCCCCATCACACATTGGCGGCATTGGCGTAACATCCGCGCTCTGCTGCACAAGATGGACCTTGTGTTCGACCTCCAAAACTCTGGTCGTACGAGCCGTTATCGCACGCTTGCACCGCATACTATCCTATGGTCAGGCCAACAAAAGCGGGCGAGCCTCCCTCATCATAATCCCCAAGCCCGCCAGATGCATACGCTCTGCCGACAACGCGACCAGCTCCGCAGCGCAAATGTCCCTTTACAGCCCCGCACGATTCCAACCTTTCTAAAGGATGAAGGCCCATTCCTTACTGAACCTTATGTGGTGCTTGTCCCCGGTGCTGCACCACATCGACCCGCCAAGCGATGGCCCCTCGCCTATTTTGCAGATTTAGCCCACACTATCGCCGCATGGGGGTATGTGCCCCTCATTGTAGGGAGTGCAGCAGACGCTCCCCTTGCCGCGCATATCTGCCACCATGTTCCCACAGCGCGGGACTTTACCGGCAAAACCACATTGCCTGCTTTAGCAGGGCTGCTCCATCGCGCTTTGCTTTGCTGTGGCAATGATACTGGGCCACTACATATGGCCGCTATGATGGATTGCCCCACCTTAACCCTCTTTTCTGCCGAGAGTGACCCCCGCCGTTGCGCCCCCCACGGCCTCACAGTAGGGCAAAACCGCGTGATGCAAGCAGATACGCTTGCTCATATACAGCCAGAGCGTGTGATTACCTTGCTACACGATTGGGGCCTCCCCCTCATGCAAGCACGCAGGGCACATCATGCAAAAAAATGACCCAACGGCACACTATCTCATATTAGGGCTTGCAGAAGAGCCGTTTTAAAGGCCATTTTGCCACCCGCTATGTTCAACGAGTCCCTTTTCGCCTAACATAAGCTGAAGAATCCCTCTTGATGATGACTGACCAAGGAGTCCTTTCATGCCCGCCATTACCCTACCCGATGGAAGCATTCGCACCTTCGATGGGGCAGTGACAGGGACAACTATCGCCGACTCCATTGGTCCAGGTTTAGCCCGTGCGGCCATCGCGATGGAGGTTGATGGCAAGGCTGTGGATATAGGCTTTACCATCACGCAGGATAGTGCTGTTCGTTTCATCACCCGCAAAGATGAAGATGCCCTCCCGATGATTCGCCATGATGCTGCCCATGTCATGGCCGAGGCTGTGCAAGCCCTCTGGCCGGGGACGCAAGTAACCATCGGGCCAAGCATTAAAGACGGCTTTTATTACGACTTCTTCCGCGACAAGCCCTTCACCCCTGCCGATTTTGACGCCATCGAAACCAAAATGGCCGAGATTATCGCCCGTGGAGATGCCTTCACACGGGAGGTATGGGACCGTAACGAGGCCATTGCCTTCTTTGAGGAACGCGGTGAGAGCTTTAAGGCCGAATTGATTCGCGACCTGCCAGAGAGTGAGGAGATTTCCATTTACCGCCAAGGGGAATGGTTAGACCTCTGCCGTGGGCCGCATCTCCGCACGACAGGGGATGTTGGCAATGCCTTTAAGCTCATGCGGGTGGCCGGGGCTTATTGGCGGGGGGACCATCGCAACCCCATGCTTACGCGCATCTATGGCACAGCATGGCGCGATAAAAAGGAGCTTAAAGCCTATCTAGAACGCCTAGAAGAGGCCGAAAAACGCGACCATCGCCGCATTGGCCGGGATATGGACCTGTTCCATATTCAAGAAGAAGCCGTAGGGCAGATTTTCTGGCATCAAAAAGGTTGGCGGCTCTACACAGCGGTGCAAGATTATATGCGCCGCGCCCAGAACCGAAACGGCTATCAAGAAGTCCGCACCCCTCAACTTGTGGACCGCACCTTGTGGGAGGCCTCCGGACATTGGGATAAATATCGTGAGCATATGTTCATCGCCACAGTGGAGGATGAGGATAAGACCCTCGCCCTCAAACCGATGAACTGCCCTTGCCATGTGCAGATTTTCCGCCATGGCTTGCGCTCTTACCGGGAGCTGCCGCTGCGTATGGCGGAGTTCGGGGCTTGTCATCGCTATGAACCCTCCGGCTCGTTGCATGGGATTATGCGTGTGCGCGGCTTTACGCAGGATGATGCGCATATCTTCTGCACAGATGACCAAATCGCTGAAGAAACGGCCCGCTTCGTCACTATGCTAGGCGAGGTCTATAAAGATTTTGGCTTTGAAAGCTTCCGCGTTAAATTCTCCGACCGGCCTGAAACCCGTGCTGGCTCTGATGAGGTCTGGGACCGTGCCGAGGGGGCCTTAAAACGTGCCTGCGAAATGGTTGGGGTAGAGTATGAGTTAAACCCCGGCGAAGGTGCCTTTTACGGGCCGAAATTGGAGTTCGTACTGACTGATGCCATCGGGCGCGACTGGCAATGCGGGACGTTGCAGGTCGATTATGTTCTGCCAGAGCGGCTAGATGCCTCTTACATTGGCGAAGATAGTGCCCGCCACCGGCCTGTTATGCTCCATCGCGCTATCTTGGGGAGTTTTGAACGCTTCCTTGGTATCCTCATTGAGCAATATGCCGGGAAGTTCCCCCTCTGGCTGGCCCCAACGCAAGTTGTGGTAGCGAGCATCGTGACGGATGCTGCTGATTATGCCCAAGAGATTACCGCACGTCTGCAAAAAGCGGGCTTGCATGCGGAGGCTGATATTCGCAATGAGAAAATCAATGCGAAGGTGCGTGAGCATAGCCTCGCCCGTGTACCAGTCATCCTCGTTGTTGGCCGCCGTGAGGCAGAGGAAGGTACAGTCAGCCTCCGCCGCCTTGGGGAACAAGCCCAAAAGGTCCTCCCTTTTGAGGAGATTCTCCCCGCCTTGCAGGAAGAGGCAACACCGCCGGACCTCCTCCGCGCTATGCAGCAGAAAACAGCCTGATACGCAGTCCATCCTCCCCCCTTGCGCCGTACCCGCACGGGGGGTATGAATCTAAACAGAAAGTTTGAGACCCCTCACCGTTTTGTATCGGATGAGGCCCTAACATCGACAGGAGATGACCATAGCTAGACCGCCATTTCCCGCCGCCCCTAATCGCGAAGGGCCGCGCGTTAATGAAGAGATCCGAGTACCGCAGGTGCGCGTTATTGATGCCGCAGGCGAGATGGTTGGCATTATGTCAACAAGAGAGGCTCTTTCCCGTGCTTTTTCTGAAGGGTTAGACCTGCTGGAAATCAGCCCTACGGCCGAGCCTCCGGTGGCGAAGATTCTCGATTACGGCAAGTTCAAATATGAACAACAAAAGAAGCGTAACGAGGCCCGCAAGAAGCAAAAGGTCATTGAGATTAAAGAGGTCAAGGTCCGCCCTGGCACGGGCGAGCATGACTTCCAGACCAAAGTAAAGGCTGTGCGTTCCTTCTTAGAGGAAGGCGATAAAGTTAAGGTCTCACTCCGCTTTAAAGGCCGTGAGGTTGCTCATCAGGAGCTTGGCTCTAAGATGATGCACCGCATCCGCGAGTCTGTGGATGATATTGCTAAAGCTGAGCAAACCCCTCGCTTGGAAAATCGTCAGATGATTATGATTCTGGCCCCAAGCAAACAGCGGGATACAAAGTAGGCTTTGTACTTGCTCCATAAAAACCCGGTCCTTTATAAGGCCGGGTTTTTTAGTTTCTATCAGCTTGCAAGCTCCACAAGTGGATGCGACCGCTGCCGCCCTAATAAAGTGCATAAGGTAGAGGTAGGGGCACTTTGATTGAGCGTATAAAAATGGAAATGCTCCACCCCTTCCGCGCGCAAACGCTGGCAGAGGCGATCCACCACCACGGCACTCAAGCGCGTGCGAATAGGGGGGAGGTCATCCACACCCTCAAAGAGCGTTTTTAACTCCTCCGGGACAGAAGCCCCGCACATTTTGGCAAAACGCCATGCTTGTACCGCCTTACCAATAGGCAAAATCCCCGGTACGATGGGTTTATTAATCCCCGCCTTCACCGCACGATCTCGGAAACGCAAAAAACATTCTGGGTCAAAAAAGAATTGCGTAATCGCCCTATCGGCCCCTGCATCAAACTTCTCTTTAAGATGCTCAATATCAGACTGCGCCGATTGCGCCTCGGGGTGCGTCTCTGGGTATGCCGCAACAGAGATCTCAAAAGGGGCAATCTTCTTCAGCCCCGCTACAAGGTCTGCTGCATAATGATACCCCTCTGGATGCGGGCGATAAGGCGTTGGGGCCTCACCTTTGGCAACCGGGGCATCACCCCGCAACGCCACAATATGCTTTACCCCTAGGTCCCAATAAGCACGGGCGACATCATCCACCTCACCTTTAGCGGCATTAACGCATGTAAGATGCCCCGCCAATGGGATAGGCAATGCCTCTACCATCTGTCGTAACGCCTCTAACGTACGCTCCCGCGAGGACCCACCCGCCCCGTATGTAACGGACATAAAGCGTGGCTCATAGGCAGCAAGACGCTGCGCTACCCGCAATAAAGCCGCGGCTTTCTCGTCCGTCTTAGCGGGAAAAAATTCGAATGAGACCTCAGCCATGATGTCCGTTCCTTCTAAAATAAATGTAAGTTATGGCGTTTTCGAATCCTGATGTAACGGCAGGCGGCCCATCCAAAGCTTAACCGTCAACTCACCATCCAAAGAGAGAGGCGGGTCTAACTCCAACCCAGCCGCTTTAAACCATTGCTGCATGCGCTCATCACTAAAACCGAGATACATATGCGCATCCCGCGTACGGAGCTCCTCACGGTCATGCAGGGCGAAATCCACCACCAGCAAACGCCCACCAGGGCTTAAAATCCGCGCCGATTCGGCAATCACAGCCGCCGGATGCTGTGCATAACGCAAGGCCTGATGCAAAATCGTCAGGTCAGCCGAGCCTGCGGCTAACGGCAGAGCATAAAAATTCCCCTGCCGTAACTTAATCTCCTCACCATCAGCCGTGCGATCATCTTCCAATTTCACACGCGCTAGCCGGAGCATAGAAGGGCTACGGTCAAACCCAATGGCACTCTCACAACGTGGGGCAAGAAGCTCCAACATGCGCCCCGTACCTGTCCCAATATCCACCACGCGCCCCAATGGCCCCGGCCCGACAAGCTCCATAATGGCCGACTCGACCGAATCTTCCGAGACATGAAGGGAGCGAATCGCATCCCATTCCGCGGCATGGACCTCAAACCAATCTTCTGCCTCACCCATACGGACATTCCGCACAGCTTGGAGACGTTGGCGGTCAGCCCGGCCTGTCTCGTCATCTTCTTCCTCATGATAACGCCGCCAATGGTCCAACGCGGCAAAGATGGGCTCTAGGTCATTCTCATCTCCTAAGGCGAGAAAAACCCAGCTCCCTTCCTTGCGGCGTTCCACCAACTCCGCCTCCGCCAATACTTTAACATGGCGAGAGACACGCGGCTGGCTCTGGCCCAAAACTTGAGCCAGCTCACCGACAGACAACTCCATCTCACGCAATAAACGTAAGATTCGCAAACGTGTTGGCTCTGCAAGAGCCTGAAAGATGATAAGAGCACGATCCATGTGAGAGCATATATAACGATTTCATTATATATGCAATACATATTGACACATTAAAAAAGCCCTGCCACTTCTAATGGCCGAAGAGAAATCACCCCGCCGCGTTGAAAGCAAAAAAGCGGTTGGACGTAATCTTCCATGGCTGTCTTACACGAGCAGTCTCATTCTTACTGGTGGGGGCTTCCCTCCACCAAAACGCCAGGAGGTATGTCATGACCGTACGTGTCGCCACATTGGGCTTTCCCCGTATCGGTGGTCGCCGTGAGCTAAAAAAAGCCCTTGAGAGCTTCTGGGCTGGTAACAGCAGCGAGGCTGAACTGCTCGAAACCGCCTCAGCCCTCCGTAAAGAAAATTGGACCCGCCAGAAGGAGCAAGGAGCGGATATTATCCCCTCTAACGACTTCTCCCTTTATGACCATGTGTTAGATACCAGCGCACTTGTTGGGGCTGTGCCGGAGATTTACGGCCATAAAAGCGGCAAGGTGGACCTCACCACCTATTTTGCTATGGCCCGTGGCCGTCAGGTCTCTGGCGAGCATCCCGCTCATGACCAATCCCATGATTGTTCCTGCCAGCATCAACACGCAACCGATGTTCCTGCGGCGGAAATGACAAAATGGTTCGACACTAATTATCATTTTCTGGTGCCAGAGTTTAAAGCGGGGCAAAGCTTCCGCCTCTCCTCCACCAAAATTATTGATGATTATAAAGAAGCCAAGGCCCAAGGGATTGAGACACGCCCTGTTCTGCTTGGCCCTGTTAGCTTCTTGCTCCTCGGCAAAGCGCATGGGGCTGCCTTTAATAAGCTAGACTTACTCCCAGCTTTGCTGCCTGTTTATCATGAGGTCCTCCAAGCATTGCACCAAGCCGGGGCAGAATGGGTCCAGATTGATGAGCCAACTTTAGTGCTGGACCTTGATGATGCCGCCCGTAAAGCCTTTGCTCATGCTTATCAGAGCCTGAATAAAGCAGTACCCGGCATCAAGCTCTTCCTCACAACCTATTTCGGTGGGTTAGGCGATAATCTAGAGACTGCCCTCTCCCTGCCTGTCCAAGGCTTACATATCGACCTCGTCCGCGCTCCACAGCAGCTTAATGACGTTGTCGCAAAAGCACGGCCGGACTTGCTGCTCTCCCTCGGTGTGATTGATGGCCGTAACATCTGGAAGGCAGACCTCTCCAAAATCATCGCACAAATTGCCCCGATTGCGGAGAAACGGGACATCATCGTTGCGCCGTCTTGCTCCTTGCTCCATACGCCCATCGACCTAGAGCGTGAAACACAGCTGGATGCAGAGGTTAAAAACTGGCTCGCCTTTGCTGTGCAAAAAATTGCCGAGCTGGCTACGATTGCCAAAGCCCTTAATCAGGGGCGTGAGAGCGTAAAAGCCATCTTAGATGCCTCCGATGCTGCCGTGCAGAGCCGTAAGACCTCCACACGCATCCATAATCAGGAAGTCAAAAAACGTGCTGCTCAAAAAGATGCAAAGCTAACCCAGCGTCAATCCCCCTTCCCTACACGCCAAAAAGCGCAGGAAGGTGCCCTCAAGCTGCCGCTCTTCCCCACAACGACCATCGGCTCCTTCCCGCAGACCAAAGAGGTACGCCAAGCCCGTGCCCGCCATGCGAAGAAGGAACTCTCTACACAAGATTATGTAGCCTTCCTCAAGAAGGAGACAGAATCCGCCATCAAATGGCAGGAAGAGGTTGGGTTGGATGTGCTCGTTCATGGTGAGTTTGAGCGCAACGACATGGTGCAATATTTTGGTGAGAAGCTCTCCGGCTTTGTCTTTACCAAACATGCATGGGTACAATCTTACGGCTCCCGCTATGTGCGCCCGCCCATCATCTTTGGTGATGTCTCCCGCCCCGCCGCAATGACGCTGGATTGGTGGCAATATGCCCAATCTTGCTCCAAAAAGCCGGTCAAGGGCATGTTGACGGGCCCTGTCACCATCCTCAACTGGTCCTTTGTGCGTGATGACCAACCACGCTCTGAGACATGCCGTCAAATTGCCTTTGCCATCCGTGATGAAGTGCAAGACCTAGAAAAAGCCGGTTGTGGCGTCATCCAGATTGACGAAGCCGCCCTGCGCGAAGGCCTCCCCCTCCGCCGTAAAGACTGGCAACATTATCTGGATTGGGCTGTGGAGAGCTTCCGCATCACTGCCAGCGGTGTGCAGGATAAGACGCAGATTCACACCCATATGTGCTACTCCGAGTTTAACGACATTATCGAAGCCATCGCCGCTATGGATACTGACGTTATCTCCATCGAGACAGCACGGTCCAAAATGGAGCTGCTAGAGGCCTTTACTCACCATAAATACCCCTCTGAGATTGGGCCGGGTGTGTATGATATTCACTCCCCCCGCGTCCCCTCTGTAGAGGAAATGGTCGAGCTACTCCGTGCTGCGGAGAAGAAGGTCTCCCGCCGTCAACTTTGGGTGAACCCTGATTGCGGCCTCAAGACCCGTAATTGGGCAGAGGTCCGCCCAGCCATTGCCAACATGGTCAAAGCTGCCGAGATCCTGCGCGGTTAACGCAGGCAGTAAAGCTGAGGGAGGGGTGTCATCAACCCTCCCCCACAGCAAAAAGGCTCTTCCCTTTAATGGGAAAGAGCCTTTTTTAATGGACCCATCCTATAATAGCCTTAATGGCTTGATGTTGGCTTATCGCTTTTACCAGAAGGCACAACATGGCAGGTAAAAGCCGTACCCTCTTTATCCTCCCGAGCGAACGTGACCTCATCGCCTTTGGACCACCAGCTATAGCGGTCTGCGACATATTTCGCGCCATCACCAGCGACAACATTGGCAAACACCATCACCCGTCCATCCACAGGCAATATGGCAAGGGCCATAATATCCGCACTATAATATGTGACCGTAAACGGCTTTGCTGGCAGGGAAGTCCGTAAAGAGCGGACATCATCCCCGGCCTTCTCATTATCCACGACACAATTATAGGTCACATCCTGCCGCCCGACTGTTTCATCCGCTGGGAGGGGGATGAGCAAATGATTCTCCCCCTTATGGACAGGCTTTGCCATGGCCATAGAACTTACACACATAAAAGCCGCAGCCCCACATAACCATAAACGACTTTGCTGTTTCAGCATGTTACTGCACCCCATCAGACACAACTCCCTTTATCACTGTACGGCGTTTACGCGCCTGACGCGCACCGGGCGGAGGCATTTGGCATGCCATAAAATACAGCCCCACAACGAAAGTCAGCTGCGATAATAAGCCCAAGCGGTCCCATAACCACATTTGTGGCTTGGCTGCCCCCACAAATAGCGAGATGGTCTCGTAGAGCAAAAACCCAAGACACACCACACGCAAGCTATACATCATCGGCCGTAGAGGGTTCATCATATTCGGCCTTACTAAGGTCTGAAACCGCTGGAAGCCAATAAACAGCATGATGCTACAAAGCAGCACCAAAATAGCTTCCACACTTTCACCCAGCGTTGCCCCGTAGAGGAGTAACGGGGCTAAAAGGCAAACAACCTGTAAAAGAACAGACCCAAGCTCAAAACTGATGCCGATATTCCAAGCGGATGTTTCCTCTGGCAGACGGTCCACCAGCGGTTGAAACAGCCTATCCAAAATAAAATCATCAATCGCTTTTAAAAAATCTGCTTTCATTCCGCCCTCTTCCATTCCATGCCAGCATTGCCTAGCATAATCCCTTATAGAGATGGAGGATAATAAACCCCTCCTCTTAACGATAAGCCGCCTCTCCTTGTCATCAAAGGATATATACCTCATGCCCCGACCTACACTCTTCCGCTCTGCTTTATTAGCAGCCTCTCTCCTAGCAGGCGGCCTCCCAGCTTATGCGGCCTTTGCGCAACCGGCCCCCACCGCACCGCAGACCACACAGCAGGATGAAGCCGGGGTCACCCGCGCGACTCTCAAAAATGGCTTGCGGGTTATCATCATCCAGAACCACCTCGCCCCTGTCGTGCAAACCATGATGAATTATGAGGTCGGCTCGGTCAATGCGCCGGCTGGCTTCCCCGGTACGGCCCATGCGCTAGAGCATATGATGTTCAATGGCTCCCAAACCTTAAGCCGGGACCAGCTTGCTACCCTCAGCGCACGGCTAGGCAATAATGATAATGCCGATACAACCTCGGATGTCACCCAATATTACTTCACAGCCCCTGCGAGTGATTTAGACATTCTCCTCCGCATTGAGGCAGGGCGAATGGAAGGCCTCACCCTCAGCAAAGATGAATGGGCCCATGAGCGCGGCGCGATTGAGCAAGAAGTCTCACGCGACCTTTCCAGCCCCATTTATCGCTATATGTCGCAAGTGCGCGGCTTGCTCTATAAAGGCACACCTTATGAGGCTGATGCCCTTGGCAGCCGTCCCTCCTTCGATGCCACAACGGTTGAGCAATTACGGCAATTTTATAAAGATTGGTATGCCCCCAATAATGCCGTCCTCATCATCACGGGGGATGTTGAACCAACCCACACCTTAGCCCTTGTTGAAAAAGCCTTTGGGGCTTTGGCCGCGCGCCCTCTGCCTGCGCGCCCACAATTTACCCCCAAGCCCGTCACCCCGCATGAGCTTGCTTTGCCGACCGACCTCCCTGTGGGGTTAGTCACACGCGCATGGCAAATGCCCGGCCAGCGTGACCCGCGCTTTGCTGCTGCTACCTTGCTGGCTGATGTACTCTCCAGCCAGCGAGGCGACCTTTTTGCCCTCGTTCCCCAAGGCAAAGCGTTAGAGACTGGCTTTTTATACGACCCAGACGCCCAAGGCGGCATTGCCACCGTCTATGCCGCCTTCCCCCAAGGGGGTGACCCAGCCCCCCTCCGGGCCCAAATGGCCGCCATTATGGAGCATTACCGCACAACAGGCCTCCCCACAGACCTCATCGAGGCTGCCCGGCGACGCGAAATTGCCGCATTGGAGTTTAATGCCAACAGCATTAGCGGGCAGGCTGAAAGCTGGTCACAAGCTGTTGCCATCCAACATCTACACAACCCACGCGATATGATCCGCGCCTTCCAAACCGTTACAAAGGCCGAGATTGATGCCCTCGCGCAGGAATGGCTAAAGCCTGACCATGCTATTAGTGCCACACTCACCCCGAGCAATTCCGGCAAGCCCTTGGCCGATAAAGGCTTTGGCGGGGCGGAATCCTTCACTAATCCTCCCAAAGAGCATGTCACCCTCCCTGATTGGGCCGAGCAAGCCCTCGCACGGCTGAGCCTCCCCCCAGCCTCACCCCAACCTTATGCAACAATCTTACCAAACGGGCTGCGGCTGATTGTTCAGCCTGAGCATGTTAGCCACACCATTGAGCTTTACGGCACAATCCGCCAGACACCCTCCTTACAACAGCCGCAGGGGAAGGATGGCGTTGCCTCTCTGACCGATCAACTCTTCCTTTATGGCAGCACACAGCATGACCGCTTGGCCCTTGCCCGTGCGTTGGACGACATCTCGGCTGAGGAAAATGCCGGGAGCAGCTTCACCCTCAGCACATTGACGGAATCCTTCCCAGCAGGGCTGTCCCTCCTTGCGGAACATGAGCTTCACCCTGCCTTCCCAGAGGACGCCTTCCGCATCACACGGGAGCAAGAAGCCCGTAGCCAGAAAGGGACACTCCAATCCCCGGCCTATCATTTTGGCCGTGCGGTGCGTAAGGCCCTCGTCCCCGCTGCGGACCCCACACTCCGCGAAGCAACACCAGAGGGCATCCGCGCTCTTAGCCTTGAAGATGTCAAAAACTACTATAAACAAGCCTACCGGCCAGACCTTACAACCATCGTCATTATTGGCGACATCACCCCAGAGGAAGCACGCCAAAAAATCATGGCCACTTTTGGGGACTGGAAGGCCGAAGGCCCCACCCCTAAGCTAGACCTCCCAGCTGTTCCCCTCAGCCGGGCAAGCCAAGCCGTGGTAGCGGACCCGGGTCGCTCCCAAGACCATGTTACATTGACTGAAACATTGGGCCTGACTATCACCAACCCAGACCGTCACGCTCTTGCCGTTGGCAATACCATCCTTGGGGATGGCTTCTCCTCCCGCTTAATGCAGGACCTCCGCGTCCGCACGGGCTATGTTTATAGTGTGGGTAGCCAGCTTAATTATAGCCGTACGCGCAGTACCATCTCCATCACCTTTGGGGCAGACCCCGCTAAAGTCTCCGCCGCCCAAGCTCTTGCACTAAAAGACCTTGAAAGCTTGCGGACAACACCCGTCTCTGCCGATGTGCTAGACCTCGCCAAGGCCAGCTTGCTGCGTAGCTTCCCTATGAGCCGCGCCAGCTTTAGCTCCCTTGCTGGGCAATGGCTCTCCCTCATTGACCTCGGCCTCCCACTTGATAGCCCTGACCAAGCTGCGAAAGCTGTGTATGAACTCAGTGCCGCAGATGTGCAGAAAGCTTTTGCTAAATGGGTCCGCCCTGCGGATATGGCGCGTATCATCATGGGGCCAGCCCCACACACAAAGCCGCAGCACTAAGCGGCCCTATAACAACCCCATAACAAAAAGGGCACCCTCAACGGGTGCCCTTTCCATCGCCATTACGCTTGACGCAAAGTAGTTTAAAGCAGCTTCTCCGCTTTAAGATATTCCACCGCTTGGCGGATGCGATGGCCGTAGAGATGCTCCTTCATTGTGCGCTCCTGCGCCTTTTTAGCCATCTCAAAACGCAATCCATCATCACGCAAATACCGGCTTATAATTTGCTCAAAATCATCCCGGTTGGAGAAAACGGGAATCTCATCTGCCTCATAATAGCGGCGTAATTCGTAAGTCTCCTCATGAAAGACTTGAAAGGCCCCTGCCGCTGCGGCCTCAAAGGTCCGCGGCCCCGGTGTGGAAGGAGCAATAGCAAAGCGTTTATTCTCAAAATGTAGAGACCGCCCTAAATTTAACACAAGGCGGGAGCGGCTATAAAGTTCGATCAGCTGTTGCTTCTCAATCCGCGCATCAGAAAAGCCAATCCCCATCTCACCCCAGCCTGGCCCGATGATACGGATATTAAGCTGTTGCAGCAGGGGCATTAAATTCCGCACCACCTCTTTGCGTGAGCTAAACGCCACACCGCAGAACAGCACATCAATCGTCTTTTCCGTATTTCGCTCCAGCGGGACATAATGCAACTTAGGGCACGCCCCTAAAGGCAAGTGAAAGACCCTATCACGCTGATAGAAATTATGCCCCCAACGGTCGCAGGAAAAGATCACATCAAAATCATACCCGATTTGATAATGTGCGTCTTGCTCATACGGGTCCTCTGTCGCCCAAAAGGTCGTCACAGCGCCAATCTGCCGCGCCTCCCGTGCAATCTCCCCATAATAGGTACTCTCCGGTAGGTAAGAGCCCATTGCAAAAACCAAAGCTGGCTTTAACGTCCTAATAGCCGAGGCTGCCGTCATGACATGAGCGGCGATCACATTGCCCTTACCAAAGCAATCCTCCAGCCCATCCATAATGGTTGCTCGTACCTGAGCATTCGCATGGCTCTCATACCGCCCACCACTACAGAGCAAAACCTTTTGCGTCTGTTTTTCACCACGGCTAGAGGTCTGAGTAACCTTCCCTGCGGTCCGCTTCTTCCCTGCGCTCATTCTCGTTCCCATTTTCACAATCCCTTTACATTATTTAGTTGAATTAATTGAGAGATGCTTTCACGATTTGTTGTAACGCCTGCCGAAAATGCTCCGGGTCCGTATCTTTCTGGACCGCCTTCAAAGCGGATTGGCGAAGCCGCTGCCATAAAGCCTCATCATTATACAATCGCTCCACCTCCGCAGCGAAAGCGCGCGGATCCTCCGCCGGCGCGCTTAAGAGAGTATCTCCGGCGTCCCAACCGACCTCTTCCCGCAATATCTCTGTAACGACCATAGGTACCCCCCGCGCAGCAGCTTCTTGCACCTTAAAAGGCAGTCCCCCTGCAAAACGCGTGGGCGCCACAAAAACCCGGTAACGGTCAAAAAGAGTGGCTAAATCATCCACCGCTCCCAAGATCTCTACCCGGTGATGTTGTCCCAAAGCCGTCATGTCCACAGAGGGATGTACATAGCCCGCAATATGCAAGCACACATCATCTGGCAACGCATTGAGATAAGGCAAAACCTCCTCCACAAACCACATCATGCTGTCATAATTGGGCGATTGCACATTATGGAACGCCCCAAGGAAGAGGATATCCCGCCGCTCCGCATAAGGCCGCGGCGTGGGGGCTGGCACCATACTATGACCCAACACCATAACATTGGCATAACCTGCGCGTTGGATCAGCCTCGCATCATGCTCCGTTACGGCGATAATCTGCCGACAATAATGAGCGCTCTGCAATTCCTCAGCCAGAAGAGCGTCCAAAGCGTGCTCTTGCTCTTCAGCCGTACGTGTTGGTGCAGGCGTTCCATCAGGCAAAAGGCCCGTCACCGCTTGTTGCAATAAAGCCCGTGGAGCTGCAACAACCTCTGTATCCATCACCGAGCCACAATGCGTTAAAAACCGGCTCGCCTCATTCAGTACAGGTAACAAACGCGCCATGTTATGTGTCCGCCCGACCCAGAGTAAATCATAATACCCCGCACGCTCCTCTAAAAAAGCCGGCAAGGTGGACATATCTTGGTCAAAAGCTAACTCTACTTCCTCTGGGAAATCACGATAAAGTAAGAAAGCAGGCAGTTGCTCACGCATTACGGGAAAGACTGTTACGTGATAATCCAACGCTACTAAAGCACGCACGATATCATTAGAGCGCACATAGCCTGAGCCCAACCCTCGTAAAGGGATTCGGTCCTCTATCAAAAGCACGCGCTGCCGCTCTGGCCTGCGCCGCTCCCGCCCTAACAGAGCATTACGAATATGCTGGGGCTGTTGATGACGTAAAAATTCTAAATGCTGTTGGGCAAAAACCTTCCAATGCCGTTGGATTAGTTTATGCGACCCACTCTGGCCGGAACTGCCAAACTCCAAATGTTCGACCATCGCCAATGGCTCATACACAATCCGCGCCCCAATTTTTTGGAGACGAACGCATAAATCCGTATCCTCAAAATAAGCGGGCCAATAGCGCGTATCATACCCCCCCAAGCGACGTAGCAACCCCGTTTTAACCAGCAAAAACGCTGCCGAGCCATAATCAACATCACGCGTAAAGCTAGCCTCTGGGATGTTCGGATCATCCTGTCTGCGATACCCATATGTCGCACCATCCCGCCAGATGATGGACCCAGCCTCTTGCAGCTGCATATTTGTCCGCACCAACCGTGCTGCTACAGCCCCCGTTGTCTCCGCACGATAAAGACGCCTCAGGGCATGGTGCAATGCCTCAGGGTATAAGCGAACGTCGTTATTAAGATATAAAACAGCTGGGGCCGTCACATGTGCTAGGGCCTCATTACAACCCAGCAAATACCCAATATTGACCTTGTGACGCAGGATAATGGCCCCCTCCACAAGGTCCTCTAATCCTGTTGTTTCATCCCGAGAGCCAGAATCAACGAGGATTAACTCAATCGCGCCCTTATACCCCCCCCGCAAAGAGGCCAAAGCTTGAAGTGTAAGGTCTATCTGATCATGCACCACCATGATGACGCTAACATCTGGCACACCCCGCACGCGGAAATCCAACTTCTGACGCGCAAGAAAAGGAAGATATAAAGCTGCTTCATCACGAAAAAGCTGGCGCGTCTGATCCTCCACCAACGCAGGCTCATCTATCCCCGCCGCTGTAGCCTGACCATTCTTCTCCGCCACAAACCGTGCAAATGGGCTATCAAAAACCCCGCCATCACAATCAAACCATACAAGCGGAAGTTGCTTATATCGCCTAAGGTCCACCCCTTCGATAGGGCTACGCCCCTCATGCGCTCCAAACCGCACAAAATGCTCATAACCATTCCGCAACCCCTCTCCGCCTAGGGATGGCAGAATATCAGGCGATGTCTCACGGTAATAAGCCTCATCAAACCAAGGAGAGGGGTTAAAGGCCTCAGGCGTTGGGTTTGTTAAATAATGGTGCAGCGCATTACCATAATCCCCGGCCGCAATCGCCTCTTGCACCTGCGGATAAGTCTGCACGTACCAGGCAGGGTCAAAATACCATGAGGCTGGTGCTGCATCAGCAATATGGGCTGGTAAAACCAACCATGAGGCTAACAACCCCTCGGGGCCAAACCATTCCCCATAACGATGAGCCATAGCCCGTAGGAGACGGACATCACAAAACGGCCCCGCTACAAAACCGTGCTGCTCCCCGTAAGAAAGATAATGGTCATACCCGTTATAAAAGCCCCGCTGCGCTAAATAATGATCTGTCAGCGTAACATAACGACGACGATAGGCGGCTTCATCAAACAACCAATGCGGAGCAAGATGCGTATAACCAACGTCACAATAATGGGCAAAACCAGACTTCCAACGCCGCTCTAACAAACCACGCCGGACCTCTGGATAAGCCTGCTTATACCAAATCTCATCAAAATACCGGTTGGGAGAATGACCACGATGACAACCCACCTCCTCATAAAAAAGGTAGGAATCCTCATACCCATGCTGCACCATGAGCTCCGCTACATCAGGGTAACGGAGCTCATACCATTCACGCTCAAACCCCATCCAAAGAGGTCTATGTTCCTCACGCGTCTTAGCATCTGGGACGGATAAAGCGGATGTCATAAGCTAGGCTGTTGGTCTGCTAATTCTGTCACCAACGCCCTGATACGCTCTGCCTGCTGAGCTGTCGGCTCTTTACGCTTTGCAGAATGGCAACGTCCCTCTTCCATCTGGACGCAAAGATCCGTCACCACCATCCCAAACACTTCGCCAATAATATTCACCAAAGCTAGCCGCCATATCCCTTTCATGGTGTTGATCTGCCCCTTCCAAGGGCGCAACACGCCCTCAAAGCCAGAACAAAGCGGGGCATCCCCATGCACGACACGCACATCATCCCGCGCGAAACGCTCCAAGGCGAAAAGGACCACCTTATCGCTCTCATCTCCGACCATCGCCGCATAGATTGTACCAGAGCGCCCTAGGCCATTAAGGAAGCTCCACCCCCGTAAAGCTAAGGCCCCTTGATCCTCCATATTTTGCGGAGTACCTGCCTCCTTCTTATCGCTTGAGCCAAGAACATCGAAACGGTCTAAGAAATAAAGCTGATCCCCACGTTCCTGCGCGAACAGACGCCCACGGGGGAAGCGCGCCAAAGGCACCCCGCGCAACACATTATCCCCATTTGTCACGCGGAAGAAATCCGCCAGAATAACGCTATTTTCTGGTTTGGCGGCGCGGATGCTCTGCACCTGGCCAGCCTTAACATCCATCCCATGCGATAAAAGCTGGAAGGCACCGCGTCCATTAATCACATTGATAATACCAATGCGATATGTCCCTTCGCACCATTTACCACGCAACGCCGCTTTTGCTGAGAAACCAGAACGACGCGGGACTTTATTACCAAAAAGCTCTGAAATATCTGTACGTATTTCACGCTCTGCTTTCATGAAGATGAGAGGGCTATTCTCTTTCTCATTAATCAGAACAACATAGACCTGCCCTGAGGTACTGACATCCGGTAAGAAGAGCCAACCACGGAGATGGAACTCATCAGCAGGTTTAAATGTCCGCTCTGCCCCTTCAACAAGGACATGATGACAAATATCATCCAAATAACATTGCGCCCCCTGGATGGCGAACCAATCCGTTATATGCCCTGGCAAACTGACAGATAAATCCCGCACTAATGGAGGGTCAAAAATATGCCGCGGCGGGGCTTGATGCTTCCATGAGGAAATAGGCAGGAGATGAATCTGCCCTGCATCCAACATTAACTCCGACACACCAAGCAAACGCTGGGGGGCAAGGTCATGATATAACTTTAATAGCTTAGCTGCGTAATCACCCTCATGCGTCCAAAGCTCAGGGCCGATTGCCTTCATCATCCGCTCGCGAATCTCTTCTGAGGACCGCAGCAGCTCCAACCGTTCTAACGCAATATCAGGCCGGCTAATCGGCACTTTATAGCCATTCACCCCGTCAGTCACACGGTCATGCAACGCCCCAACATCTGTAACAATGGGCACAAGCCCATATTGCCATGCCTCAGAGAGGGAAATGCAATAAGTCTCCGGCCATATGGATAAAAATAGAGCAACATCAGCTTGCTTCATGACGTCAATACTACCAACGTCATACCGCCCATGAACCGTCACATTGGGCCGTTGTAATCTCTCCAATACTGGCTGATAATCGGGGTGAATATGCCCTAAAATATGAAAGTGGAAATGCTCAGGATGGGCCGCTTCAATGAGAGCGAGAACCGTATCCGCCCCCTTTGTCCGCACAAAATTACCCACAATCGCCACACCAAGTGGTCGTTGCTCTAGCGGCGCATACCGATTGGGGATTACCGGTACCGTTACATCTGGGCTGGGAATCCCATTAACTAGGCTGATCTTTTTATCAAGGACAGGATAAACCCGGTGCATGAAGTCACGTGAGTGCTTCGTCCCGAACATGATAGCATCAACATGGTGCAACATCCTGTCGATAAAGGCACGACGGGTCTGCTCGCCACCATACTCAACCCCCTCAGCGGATTTGAGCATCACATCCATGGCTAAAACCGAGTAAAACTCACCCTCGGCATAACGCATATCTTGATTCAACAAGTTATAGCGGGATGATACTAACCAAAAATCATGAGCAGAAAATAACACACCCGTGCCGTTTGCCTTAGCAATCAGCGGCAAAGATAATGCATGGTGGCCAAGATGCTGAAAATGTACAACATCAATATTATACTGGCTCAACACACTCGAGAAAGCTGTCTCCTCCTGTGCATCGCAAACAATATCCTGCCAATCCCGCTCGACAATATCAAAACGCTCTAGCTCGTGCCCATTAGCAGAGAGAAGGCGACAAAATGCCCCACGCCTTAGCCAGAAATAAAACTCAACCTCACGCCCAAGAGCCGCGCACAGCTCCCGCTGATAAACCTCGACCCCACCCCACACTTGCTCATGAATTGTGGAATGCGTACACATCAACACACGCAGGCGATTCCGCCGAGGGCTAGGCCGTACCTCCGTTGGAAGAGAACGTTTAAAATCCGCCTTCGTAATATCTTGAATTTTCTGTAGTCGATGTTCGTAAAGATGCTGTTTAAGGACAGTATTTTGTGCATTAATTGCAGAGCGTTTACGCAACGCAGCATTATTAAGAAGTCGCGCAATATTTTCGACAACTTCATCATCATTATGTGCGAGGTGAACACCCTCTACAGTTTTAAAACAATTAATATCCATCCCCGACGCAACTTCAACCACTTGCGCCGTACCCGCCAAGCCAAGCTCAAAATAACGTGGCCCTGGTGCTGTAGCTTGGCTGACATCACCGTGACTTGCATAGTCACGGAACATGGTCAGCGTCACAGCACTCGCATTGGCAAAATCAATGAAGGCTTCATGGCTGACAGGCCGTTGCAACGCCAAGGCGGCTATATCATCAGGCAACGGAGGAAGAAACTCATTCCCAGGGCAGACGAGCTTTAGGCGCACATCAGGAAAACTGGCCAACACGCGCCGTAAGGTCCGCACGCGATTCGGCCACATCGTCCCTGCAAAAAACAAGTCATAATCACAATCAGGCAAGGCACGTACTGTACGCTCATGCAGGCTTTGGCTCGCTGCTAACGGCAGATAATGCCCCTTACCTTGATACGCATCCACACAAGAGGGATCATTCGTAAAAATATAATCAAAAAGGGGGGCAGCTTGGGCGTTGAATTCCCTCATAAAAGGGTCCTCAAACGTCCATAAAATAACCGTCTTAAAAGCGGAGCGGACACGCCGAATCAACGCTTGGTTTAAGCGCTGTCCATCGATACATAAAAGCGTATCATGCTGACCAGAAGCCGCAACACCTGCGAGACTCATATTATCTGCGACAACGATATTCTCTTTTCCAAAGAGTGCTTCCGCCGCACGCTGGATGGCTAAGGTCAGATAAGCATTCGCGTTATGCGTATAATTAGTGTTGTAGATGATCGCCATTTATGACCTCAAGCCCCCAGAAGCCTATCGCACGATAGAGTAAACGCTACCTTAATATATTCTGAATGACGATTTATCACTCTTATCAAGGTGAAACAATAAAAGGGTGACCAACAAATGGCCACCCCTTATCTCTTCTGCATGAGGCAGTCGAAAAATCCACTGCCTCACCGCAGAATCAAGGCTCTCAGTCCTCTGAGCTACGACGACGGATAGCCGCACCCAGAATATCACCAAGAGAGGCCCCAGAGTCGGAAGAACCATACTCGTTGATAGCCTGCTTATCTTCCTCAACCTCACGACCACGGATGGTCAGAGATAGCTTGCGGGAAGCGCGGTCCAAACCAACAACCTTGGCATCAACCTTCTCACCAACAGCAAAACGCTCTGGGCGCTGCTCGCTCTTATCACGAGCCAGCTCGCCACGGCGGATGAAGCCTGTCAACACATCGTCAACCTTAACCTCAATCCCGTTGCTCTGCACAGCAGTGACAATGCAGGTCACAACATCGCCTTTATTGATGCGCTCCAGCACATCGGCAGCAGGGTCTTCCTGAAGCTGTTTAATACCAAGAGAGATGCGCTCTTTCTCAGCATCAACGTCAAGAACCTTAGCCTGCACGACCTGGCCCTTTTCGTAACGCTTCATGACCTCTTCGCCGGACTCATCCCAAGAGAGGTCGGACATATGGACCATACCGTCAATATCGGCAGACAGACCAATGAACAGGCCGAACTCTGTGATGTTGCGGATCTCACCTTCGATGATGGAGCCAACCTTATGCTCCTCAGCGAACTGCTCCCAAGGATTGCGCTGAACTTGCTTCAGCCCCAGAGAGATACGGCGTTTTGCGCTATCGACATCCAGCACCATGACCTCAACCTCCTGAGAGGTAGCCACGATCTTGCCCGGATGGACGTTCTTCTTCGTCCAGGACATCTCAGAGACATGAACCAGACCTTCAACGCCCGGCTCCAGCTCAACAAATGCACCGTAATCGGTGATGTTGGTCACGCGGCCTGTAAAGCGCGCATTGACAGGATATTTAACAGCCACATTCTCCCATGGGTCAGCTTCAAGCTGCTTCATCCCCAAGGAGATACGCTGTGTATCGGAGTTAAAGCGGATCACCTGCACGCGAACGGGCTGGCCAATCTGCAACGCTTCGGACGGATGATTAATGCGCTTCCACGCAATATCTGTCACATGCAGCAGACCATCCACACCGCCAAGATCAACGAACGCACCGTAATCGGTGATGTTCTTGACCACGCCGTCGAGGATCATCCCTTCCTTCAGGCCCTGAATCAATTCAGAACGCTGCTCAGCACGGGTCTCCTCCAACACAGCACGGCGGGAGACGACAATGTTACCACGCGCACGATCCATCTTCAGAATCTGGAAAGGCTGCGGCTGGCCCATCAACGGCCCAACATCACGCACGGGGCGGATATCCACCTGGCTACCCGGTAGGAAGGCCATCGCACCGCCTAAATCTACCGTGAAGCCCCCCTTCACGCGGCCATAAATCGTGCCATTAACGCGCTGATTGTGTGCAAAGGCACTCTCCAGAGCAGTCCATGCCTCTTCACGACGGGCTTTCTCGCGGGACAGCACGATGGAACCATCGCGGTCCTCGTAGCGCTCGATAAACAGCTCGAACACATCACCAGGCTTAATGTCCGGTGTTGCGCCCGGCGGGCCAAACTCACGTAGAGCCACGCGGCCTTCGCTCTTAAGGCCGACATCAACAATCACGTGGTCATCTGTCAGGCGGACAACGCGACCGCGGACAACAGTGCCATCAAACGCACTGTCAGTGCCCAATGTCTCTTCCAACAGGGCTGCAAAATCTTCTTTACCGTGTTCCGGTGTATTCTGAGTGGCAGAAGCCATGTATTTCCAGCATTCCAGAGTGTCGCAGCCTATGCCCGACACTCAGCTATGCGCTATTCCCCCGACTATCGAAGCCTCAAGAAACAACGTCTCCTCCCAGCCCCACAACCCGGAGTGGAAGTCATCATCACAAAAAACACCCCACATCCACCTTCTCAGGGATATAAGGCCGTAACATTACGGGCTGTATAACGCTACGCTACCACCACAACACGCTTGGAGGGGGGACTGTCAATAACGAAGTGTGAAATCACACCCGAATAATCCCTTTCTCCTGCAAAATCTGGCATACTTTTTCTAACACGGCAGCGGCATCAAGCCCATCAGTCAGAATCTGCACAGCATCCTCCGCAGGACGAAGCGGAGCCGTTTGGCGTGAGGCATCCTGCCCATCGCGCGCATTAATAGCGGCCACTTCCGCCGCTAACGCTGCCGAATCGGTACAAGACTGGCCATAACGCTGGATGTAACGCCGCTGGGCGCGGACCTCTGGCGAGGCCGTAATAAAAAACTTCGCCGTAGCTTGGGGGAAGACGACCGTACCAATATCCCGCCCATCCACAACCGCGCCACGCGCACGGGCAAAGAGACGTTGCCGCTCTAGCAACGCTGCGCGGACCTCTGGCTCCTTTGCCACGAGAGAGGCTGCACGATCCACCTCTGGCGTGCGTAAATCATCGCGGCGCATATCCTCTGGCATAAGCTGGCGAGCTTGCTCTGGCCCGTCATGGGCGGGGTCACCACCTTGGTCTAGCACACGGCGAGCCACAGCGCGGTATAGCAACCCGGTATCAAGGTAAGGCAAAGCCAGTACCTCCGCTAATTGCCGCGCTAATGTCCCCTTCCCCGCCGCCGCAGGGCCATCAATCGCGATGATAGGGTATTTCATGCCATGCTTGCTCATGCCGTAAGCCCCGCACCAAGATGATTCATCAAAGCCACAAAACCGGGGAAGCTCGTCTCGATAAACGCTGTATCATCAATATGGACGGGTTTTTCTGCCGCAAGCCCTAACACAGTAGCACTCATCGCTAAACGATGGTCCATATGGGTTTGCACATGCCCACCACCGGGGAGGCGGGCTTGGCCCTCAATAATCACATCATCACCTTCCACCTGCACCTTTGCGCCATTTGCCTCTAGCAACGCTACGGTGGAAGCGAGGCGGTCACTCTCCTTCACCCGCAATTCGGCAAGGCCGCGCAAGCGTGATGTCCCCTCCGCAAAAGCACAGGCTACAGCGAGAATCGGATATTCATCAATCATGGAGGGCACGCGTATGGCAGGTACATCAACACCCTTTAGCCGCCCAGCGCGCACATGAAGGTCCCCAATGACTTCCCCGCCCTCAATGCGCTCATCGCGTATCTCTAGTGAGGCCCCCATCTCCTTGAGGGTTTTAAAGAGGCCTGTACGTAACGGATTCTGCCCCACAGCCTCTATAACAATGGACGACCCCGGCACAAGCAACGCCGCCACAACGGGGAAAGCCGCTGATGATGGATCCCCCGGTACCAACACATCCTGAGCCACCAAACGCGCTGGACCTTTTAGCGTGATGCGCCGCCCTGCCTCTGGTAGCTCCTCCACCTTCACCTCTGTGCCGAAATGACGGAGCATATTCTCGGTATGATCGCGCGTCGGGGCGGGCTCCTCCACCACGGTTTCCCCTTCGCAATTCAACCCTGCGAGCAGGATAGCGGACTTCACTTGGGCCGAGGCCACTGGCAAGCGATAATGCAATGGCTTGCCTTTACCAGTCCCCTCCACAGCCATAGGCAGCTTCTGCCCCGCACGGGTGACGAATCGCGCCCCTGTCTCGGCCAAAGGCACGCTCACACGCCCCATAGGCCGACTGCGCAATGAGGCATCACCTGTCATGATGCTCATAAAAGGATGCGTTGCCAGCACACCGCTCAAAAGCCGCGCTGCTGTGCCAGAATTACCCATATCCAGCACATCGGCAGGCTCTTTAAGCCCAGCTACGCCACAACCCTCCACAACCCATTGCGTGTCCTTGCGTGTTACCTTGGCCCCTAAAGCGCGCATAGCCTCAGCCGTGCGGAGAACATCTTCTCCCTCCAATAAGCCGGTAATGTGCGTCCGTCCTTCTGCAAGGGCTGCGAACATCAAGGCACGATGGCTGATGGATTTATCCCCCGGCACACGGACCCGCCCCGCTAAGCCAGCAGGAGCAGAGGAAACTATCAAAGGGCGTTGTGCTGTCATAATTTTACGTCACATTATCTCGGTTTAGAGCGTTTGATTCTGCGAGGTTACAGCATCTAAAGGGAAAAGTCTGTCCCCTTCCTTATCATGAATGATTTGACAGGCGGGCATTTCGGTGGCATGGGCCAAACACTTCTCTTTTGTGGCAATACGGGCTTCCAAGATTATGGCAAAACCAGAACTCGGTCTGAAACGGACTTGCGTCGATTGTAATGCGCGCTTTTATGACCTCAACAACATGCCAGTTGTCTGCCCTAAATGCGGCACAACCCAGCCAAGCCACCTCTCCCGCTTGAAGAAAGAGGGCGAGCTCGCAGACGAGAAAGACAAAAACCTCTCCCAAGAGGACCACGAGGATGATGTGGACCTCGATACAGGCGAGGATGATGATGTCATCTCCGATGATGATGATTTGGATGATGACGATGACATCAGCAAAGATATTGAGGTCTCAACCGATAAAGATGAGCGTGACGACTCCTAAATCACGCTCTCATGCTCATCCGGGGTCATGCCCCCCTAAAGGGGAGGCCCTTGCGCACCTCCCCGGCAAAAGCCGTATCCTCCCTTGGGTGCGGCTTTTTTCTATTGCCCATTTTCTAGGCTGCGCTGCCATTCCGCTCCCCATCATGGCACAGCCCACCGCAATAGCCACCCTCACCCAAGAGCTAAACCAACGCGATAGTGCCACGGCTGTGTTACAACAACGCTGCCCTATCCCCATAACGGCACGCTTATTAGGCGCAGACGCTCCGGCTTCCCTCCATAATGAGGCACGTCATGCCCTCAACGCCCCTTCTGATGGCCACTTAACCACCCGCCATGTGCTCCTCCTCTGTGAAGGTACGGCACTTTCCGAAGCGTGGAATCTTTACCTACCAGACCGCCTCACCCCACAAGCACGCACACTTTTAGCCGATGGTCATACACCCTTTGGCCGCGCTGTGGGGGAAGGGCATTTCTATCGCCAACGTCTGAGTCGCCCTATGGGGAGCCTCCCGCCGCTTATCATCATAGAAAATCGCGCCATTCTTCGCCGCAAAGCAGACGGCAAGCCTTTGGCGTATCTGATAGAACGCTATAACCGCGCGGCTCTAACGCCTGTTACAACGCCGGGGGCGACCAGTTTAAATGTTGTCCCCCATCAGGGGCGAGCATCTGCCCCGTAACAGATGGCAACATGAGGAACATGCGGGCAATCGCCGCAATTTCCTCAACATCTGCCCCACGATGCAGCGGTGTACGCTGGCACATCGCCTCAAAATGCTCCAAGGACTGCCCAGCAGCCGGCAAGACCGGGCCGGGGCCAATCGCATTTACCCGCACGCGTGGGGCCAACCCCAAAGCCATCGTACGCGTCAAGCTCCATAAAGCAGAGCGCGCTACTGTATAGCTGACAAAATGCGGCGTGAGATTCCATACGCGTTGGTCCAACATATTCACAATCAGACCTTCAGCCCCCTCTGGCAGGGCCTCCGCCATGGCTTGGGAGAGCACAAAAGGCGCACGGAGATTTGGCTCCATATGCGCATCCCAACTCTGACGCGTCACACTGCCAAACTCATCCCGCTCAAACACTGATGCATTATTGATGAGCACCCCCAGCGTGCCAAGCTGGGCGGTAACATGCTCCATCATCGGCAATAAGGCGGCCTCATCGGCAAGGTCTGCCTGCACCACACAGCCCCGCCCGCCAATCTGGCGCAATAGGGCTTCGGCCTCATCCCGGCTGTTACGATAATGGATAGCAACGGCAAATCCTTCCGCTGCCAGCATCTCCACCATTGCCCGGCCGAGACGCCGCGCTCCACCCGTCACTAACGCCACACGCGGCATGTGGGGCGAGAGACCCACCATCCTATAACGCCTTGCGTGAGGACATAGCCGCAGCCAATGTGCCTTCATCTAACACATCTAACGCCCCGCCCATCGGGACGCCATGACCCAACCGGCTCACAATCACCGGGTAAGGGGCGAGCTTTTCTTGCAGCCAATGAGCCGTTGTTGCCCCTTCCACCGTGGCCCCTAGGGCAAGGATGACCTCCTTCACCGCGCCTTGCTCCACATGCTTCATCAAGCCCTCAAGGTTTAAATCCTCCGGTCCACAGCCTGAAAGAGCAGAAAGAACCCCACCTAACACCTGATACCGCCCGCGATGCATCCCTGCACGCTCCAACGCCCATAAATCACCCACACTCTCCACCACACAAATGACAGACCCATCACGCTGCGGGTCCGCACAAAGAGAGCAAGGGCTACAGCTATCCAAATTGCCACATTCTGGGCAGGTTTGAATCGTCTGCGCGGCCTGCTGCATCGCCCCCATCAAGGGCTGCAAACGTGTCTCTGGGGCTTGCAAAAGGGCTAAGGCCGCCCGCCGTGCCGAGCGTGGGCCAAGGCCGGGTAAGCGGGCAAGACGAGTGATAAGAGCGTCAATCTCAGGGCTTATACGCACGGTCTATGATGGTCCTCACTTTTTAGAAGGGCAAGTCCATGCCCGGTGGTAACTGCAACCCACCTGTCACCTGCTTCATCTCCTCAGCACTGGTAGCTTCAACCTTTGTGCGTGCATCAGCAAAAGCGGCCAGGATTAAATCCTGCAATGTTTCCATATCCTCTGGGTCTGCCAATTTGGGGTCGATAGTAATGGCTTTCAACACGCCTTTCCCCGTCATGCTCAAACGAACAAGGCCATTACCTGCCGTACCCTCAATCTCCAAGCGTTCCAACTTCGCTTGGGCTTCCTTCATGCGGGCTTGCATTTGGGTGGCCTGCTTCATCATACCAGCCAGATTCTTCATAACATCACTCCTCCAAAAAAGGGCTGCTTATTCAAACTCATCCTCATCGGCATAATCGGCATCCGGTGGGGCGAACTCAAAACCAGGGGGGACATCCTCCCCTAATGGAACAATCATCTCTGGTGGGAGGCCATAATCATCCAACGTATGATCCCGCACCTCGCCAATTTCTGCTTTGGGAAAACGCTGTAAAATCGCTTTAACAAGCGGATGTTGCTTTGCTTTATCCTTATGCAAAGCAATAATCTCCGCCCCCTGCTCATCTAATGTCGGCTCCCCCGCCGCCTCGGAGGGCAGAACCTCCCACCGGCCGGGATAAAGCCGCTCTAACAGCGCGATAAGCGTCCGAAAAGCCTGCCTTTTACGCTCCTTATCCTCATCAGCAATGCGCAACACAACGCGGGGCGGGGCAAACTCTACCAAATGCCCCAAATGACGCAACACACCATGAAGATGCGCCTCTTTTTGCTGGCCTACCAACGCCACCATTTCCCGCCAGCTACGCGGCATGGGGGGGATACCCCCTTCCGCCTCGCCTAGGGTCGGTTGTGGCATGATTGGTACAGCAACGGGGCTTCCATTCTCGGTTGCTAAGCGCAAAGGCTGCGGGGCGGGGCTGGTTTGCGCCTCTGCCTCCACGGCAGAATGTGGCTGCGCCATCGCACTCCCCCGCGCTACGGGGCCAGAAGGTACATTCTGCCCCTGATAAGACGCTGTAGAGGAAGGCGTTGCCGCGGCACGGCTTGGGGGCTGCTGTTGCCCCATATGCTCCGCTGGCCCTGCCGCCCCACGAGGTGACGCCCCACCAGATGGCCCGTTTGGGTGCGCTCCTCCCGCCGTTTTATGAAGCTCTGCTGCGGGAACCTCCTGCAACTGACGCACCAAATGTGCAGGGGTTGGCAGTAAACTTGCGTGGCAGAGGCGAATCAAAACCATCTCAGCCGCTTGGCGGCGGTCGGGGGCCATATCGACCTCTGCCAGACCTTTCAGCACTAATTGCCATGCACGACCTAAAACGCTCGCCCCGACATGCTCAATAATCACCCCACCACGAACACGCTCCATCTCTGGCAGCTCGTTCCCTTCGCGCAGGCTAGGCAGGGCCTTAAGGCGCGAGAGCAGATGCAGCACATCCAGCACATCGGTCAGCAACACGCCAAGGTCTGCCCCCCGGGCATAGGCTTGCCCTGCCATGGTGAGGACCTCAGCCACCTGCCCACGCAAAGCCGCCTCTAAGAGGTCGAACACCAAGCCACGGTCTGCTAGACCAAGCATATCCGCTACCGCAGCAGTATCGGACGCCCCTTGGGCAATCGCTTGGTCAAGCAATGACAACCCATCACGCACCGAACCATCAGCTGCACGCGCGATGAGCGATAAAGCCCCTTCCTCCAGCGTTGCCCCTTCTTTTTGGGCAATGCGCGCAAAATGCTCAGCCAACATAGCTTGCGGTACACGTTGGAGGTCAAAACGCTGACAGCGCGATAAGACCGTGACAGGAACCTTCCGCAATTCTGTCGTAGCGAAAATGAACGTTACCTGCGCAGGAGGTTCCTCTAGCGTTTTAAGCAACGCGTTAAACGCATTGCGCGAGAGCATATGCACTTCGTCAATAACAAAGACCTTCATCCGCGCCTGCATGGGGCGGAAGCGGGAGGCCTCAATAATCTCGCGCACATCATCCACACCTGTGCGAGAGGCTGCGTCCATCTCCAACACATCGGGGTGACGGTCCGCCAAAATAGCCTTACAATTAGGGCAAACTCCGCATGGCTCCGCTGTTGGGCCGCCTTTACCATCTGGCCCGACACAATTAAGCGCGCGGGCAATAATCCGTGCGGTTGTGGTCTTACCCACACCGCGCACCCCTGTCAGCATAAAGGCATGTGCCACACGCCCCACAGCAAAAGCCCGCCGTAAAATACGGACTAAACTCTCTTGGCCGATGAGGTCATCAAATGTTTGGGGGCGATATTTACGCGCTAAAACACGATAAGGCGTACCCTCCCCTGCCGAGGAGGCGGCCTCTAGCGGGGCAGCATCACCAAAAAAGCCTGCACCACCTTCTTCCGGGGGAAGGGGCAAAGCATCATCATCCGTCACGGCTGTTCTGGCCTCCCACAGCTCTCATGTTCTGGAAAAGACCACGCGGAGGGCATTTCTCTAAGCCTGCAGACTTTGTACCTCCAAAGCCTAACAGGTGGAAGACCGGACACCCGACCCGATACGATCTCACTACGGCTGCTCCCTTCCGGGCCTGACCGGGTTCGCAAGTCGACCGCCCAGGGCCGATCTCCCACGCGGCTTCTAGCATGAAAGGTGGGGGGGATGGCAAGCCCTTTACGGAGCGACAGCCCCACCACCGGGATGGCGCGGGTCCGCCACCCCGTAAAACGGCCCGACCGCCTTAGCAGAAGGCTGCATACCCAAACGTGGTCCACCTACCAAAATTGCCTCCGTAATCCCCCAAGGGCGATGTGCGATGAAATGATACCCCATATGCTCCAACGTCTTTTGCACCTCGGGGCTAAGCGCGCCGCTCTCCATCTCCACACTATCCGGCTTCCATTGCTCATGCAGGCGTGGGAGATCAACCGCTTGGGCTAAATCCAACCCGTAATCCACCACCCCCAATAAGCTTGAAAGCACAATGGTCGGAATACGCGACCCGCCGGGGCTACCAGTGACCATAACCACCTTGCCCTCACGGCTAATAATCGTAGGCGACATGGAGGAAAGAGGCGTCTTACCCGGGGCAATCGCATTAGCCGCAGACCCAACAAGGCCAAACATATTCGGCTCACCAGGCTTGATGGAAAAATCATCCATCTCATCATTCATCCAAATACCGGTCCGCCCCCCCATAACGCCAGCCCCAAACCAACCATTGAGCGTATAGGTTGTGGAGACCGCCATACCTTGGGCATCAATAGTGGAGAAATGCGTTGTCTCATGCTTCTCCTCCGCTGGCTTCACCCCAGCATGGGCCACATGGCTAGGGCCGGGCTGACCGACAAACAAAGCATCGGATGAAATAGCATGATGCGCTGGTAAAGCTGCGCGAATCTGTGCCGCATAGGCGGGGTCTGTTAAATAAGAGACCGGATTTTGCACAAAAGCGGGGTCGCCAAGGTCACGCCTGTCAGAATAAGCATGGCGCATCGCCTCAATCTCGTAACGCACAGCTTGCGCGCTATGTAACCCCAGCTGGGTCATATTATAGCCAGAGAGGATGTTCAGAATCTCACATAGCGCAACACCACCCCCACTTGGGGGCGGGGCAGTCTCAATCTGATAGCCCCGATAAGCACACCGTATGGGCTCCATAAAACGCGGCTTATAGGCGTGGAAGTCCGCCTCTGTAAGCAAGCCACCCCCTAAGCGAGCCACACGCAAAATCTCCGCCGCAATTGGCCCATGATAAAATGCGCGGTCACCTTGTTGAGCAATTAACGCTAAAGAACGCGCTAAACCGGGCTGGATAAGCCGGTCCCCTACAGCGAGCTCTAACCCATCAGGGCGAAGGAAAATACCGCGCGCATACTCATCTTGGCGGAAATAATCTGTCGATGTATGCAAAAGCTCTACATCGCCTTCCTCCAGAACAAAGCCATCTCGTGCGAGAGCAATGGCTGGGGCCATATCCTGCGCACGGCTTAACCGCCCCCAGCGTTTACGCACAGCCTCCAGCCCGGCAACCGTCCCCGGTACCGCTACAGCTTGCCAACCAATGGTAGAGAGGCCCGGCTTCACATGCCCTGCAGCATCTACATACATATCAGGCTGTGCCCGCAAAGGGGCATGTTCGCGGAAGTCGATAAACACAGCTGGGCCATGCGGGGGGCGAAGGGTCATAAACCCACCCCCACCCAGATTTCCCGCTGCGGGATAAACGACGGCTAACGCATAACCAACAGCCACCGCCGCATCTGCTGCATTACCGCCTTCACGCAAAATACGCGCTCCTGCCTCTGAGGCTAAATGCTGAGCGGAGACCACCATCCCCCGCTCCCCTCTAACCAAAAGGCCGGGGCGGGTTGTATCTGGCCCATAAGCAAGAGGGTCATGGTCGGCACTAAGCGGCTCTGCTTGGCAAAAAGGCACCATGCCAACGCACAATGCCCCGATAACCAGCCGCATTGCTCTCTTACGCCACGCCATCATACCCCCTCTACCCCCTTAAACAGCGTAAGGCGGCTTTGTGTAACCACGCGGTGAGAGAGTAAAAATCTCGTACCCATCTTCTGTCACGCCAAGCTGATGCTCAAATTGAGCGGATAAAGAGCGATCCCGCGTCACAGCTGTCCATTCATCAGCGAGGACTTTCACATCCGGCTTACCGAGATTCAACATAGGCTCAATGGTGAAGACCATACCTGCCTCCAAAACCGTGCCCTGACCGGGCCGCCCGTAATGGAGAACACTCGGGGCTTCATGGAAACTACGCCCAATGCCATGCCCACAAAAATCCCGCACGACACCAAGGCGATGCTTCTCCGCAAAGCTTTGAATGGCATAACCAATATCCCCCAGCGTTGCACCGGGGCGGACCTGCTCTATCCCCAGCATAAGGGCTTGATAGGTCAAGTCGATCAATTTCTCTGCTTTGCGCGGGGGCTTGCCCACCACATACATGCGCGATGTATCACCATACCACCCGTTTAAGATGGAAGTGACATCAATATTAAGTACATCACCTTCCTGCAAACGCCGCTCACCGGGGATGCCATGGCAGACAACATGGTTCAGCGAAATACAGCATGATTTAGGAAAGCCATGATAATTCAAAGGAGCCGGTGTGGCCCCATGAGCTAACGTATAATCATGGATGATTTTATCCAACTCACCCGTTGTAATACCGGGGCGGACATGCTCGGTAATCATATCCAGCGTTGCCGCAGCTAGCTGCCCTGCCGCTTTGAGGTGCTTAAAATCCTCTGCCGTATAATGCTGGATATTACGCCCATCTTGAGAAGCCATACCGTTTGATAGTCCTTATACTGAAAAGGCGTCCTACGCACGCACCCCTATCTACTGCTCTCTGTAATCTACAATAGGATCAGGAACGATGGTGCCCACGCCGCGATGCCCAAGAATGACGCAAACCACGCGGTGCCCCATGAGCACGATAGCTCACCAACATAACATTACGATGCATATGCTTTACCCGCACAGCGCGATGTTCCCCACGCCACGCCACAGCATAAGCACCCGGCTTTTTAATAAGCGGCAATGGCGCTTGCCCGACCTTCGTAAAACCATCATCCAGCAAAGAAATCATCGTCTCATTACGGCTGGCGTTGCTTGGCGCCCCCATCTCAACAGCGATTAAGCGCGTCTCTCCCTGCTGAGCAGAGCTTACAAGATTATGGCCAGCAAGCTCGGTATAGCCTGTCTTAAAGCCGTCAGCCCCCTGATACACATCCAACAGAGGGTCATGATTTGGGATCATATGACGACGGAAGGCAAATTGCCGCACCCCGAAATAATGATAATATTGCGGATAATCCCGCAATAAGGACCGCGCTAGAACCCCCAAATCCCGCGCTGTCGTCACTTGGTCGGGGTCTGGCAAGCCAGACGCATTGCGGAATGTCGTATGGGCCATCCCCAAACGGCGTGCTTGGAAGGTCATATGCGCAGCAAAGCGTGTTTCATCCCCACCACCTAGATACTCACCCAGCACACAGGCCGCATCATTAGCGGACTTTGTCACTAATGCGAGAATCGCTTGCTCCACCGTCAGATGTGTGCCCGGCCTCAGTCCTAATTTAGAAGGAGCCTGTACAGAGGCATGGATGGAGACGGGCATCTCGTCATCCAGCGTAATTGTCCCGCGCTCCAACGCTTGGAAGGTGAGGTACAATGTCATCATCTTCGTCAAAGAGGCGGGATACCGCTCCAAATCCGCATCATCTTCAGAGAGGACAGCCCCTGTCCGTGCATTCAGCACGATAGAAGAGACATGACCAGCAAACTGAGCCCGCGCTGTACCAACAAGCGTTACCAAGCCCACGGCAAAAGACAATACGGTACGGCGAAAGAACGGACGCATTAAAACACACTATCCTCAGGCTAAAACGAAGGCATACGAAATATGGCAGATTTTAAAATCTTCTTACGCGCCCTGTCTAGATAATTTCTACAGAAGCAACAATTATTGGATAAATCATTAATAATTAACCTTACTTCATCACATCTTTGTTATATTTCTGTAAGAAATGATCATGCTGGACTCTCAAAATGCCCAGCAAACAGCATATAGTATCGAATCGAAAAGACACGAACATCTCTCTATTCTCTCATTGTCTCCACCATAGGATTCCAACTTTTTCCTGATAGAATGGTCAGCATGACTTTGTGTCTTTACTCAATGCCAGGAGACTTCCCCATGCAGCGCAGGCCATACGGAATGACGGCTCGTCAGCCAGAGGGCTCTACTGTCCTAGACGCGCCGATCTGTGCTGTAAAAGAAGAGACACTTACCAGCCAGAAAACGGACATCTCCTACCCGTCTATGTATAAAGTTCTGCTCCTTAATGACGACTATACCCCTATGGATTTTGTCGTTTTTATTCTGGAGCGTTTCTTTGCCAAATCGCCCGATGAAGCCCACAGCATTATGTTAGAGGTTCACAACCGCGGTAGTGGGGTTTGCGGTATTTTTACCTATGAAATTGCGGAAACTAAGGTAGGGCAGGTTATGGACCTCGCACAACAAAACCAACATCCCCTACAATGCACTCTTGAGAAAGCCTGACCAAATATCCACCTTAAAAACGAGCACTATGAGATGATTTTTTGTACCGCTGTTTTCATCATTCTGACATTATTTTGTGTCACAAGGAGCGCATTATGTTGTCTACCACACTTGAACAGACGCTTCAGCGCGCCCTCATCATAGCCGGACAGAATCACCACGAATTCATCACATTGGAGCATCTCCTCCTCGCCCTTTGTGATGATTATGATGCAGCAGCGATCTTCACAGCCTGTCACACTGACCTAAACCATCTGCGTCAGGCTTTGGAGCGTTTTCTCCTAAGCGAGCAACGTACTGTAGTCCGACCGGACCTAGAGGACGCACCACAACCGACGACAGCATTTCAACGTGTTATCCAGCGCGCAGCGGTTTATATTCAAAATGCGGGCCAACCTGTTATGACAGGCGGGCACGTCTTGGTAGCCATGTTTGCAGAGAAAGAAAGCCACGCTATTTTCTTCCTCCAACAGCAAGGCCTTACCCGGCTCGATGCCATCCGCGCAATACAACGCGATGACCTCCCCCCCTCACAACAAGGGGGCCAGGCCGATAAAAAAGGACGCCAATCGCGCAAAAATAATACAGCCTCCTCAGAAGCACCTACTGAGAGTGAAACCAAAGAAGCCCTACAAACATACTGCACCGACCTTAATGAACGCGCCTATCATAACCGCATTGACCCCCTAATTGGCCGGGAAGAAGAGGTAAACCGCGTTATCCAGATTCTGTGCCGTCGTACCAAAAACAACCCCCTCCTTGTTGGAGAGCCAGGCGTAGGCAAAACAGCCATTGCCGAGGGGTTGGCACAAAGGATCATTCGCGGGCAAGTGCCTGCCATCCTCGCTGAAGCGCGCCTCTATAGCCTAGACCTTGGGGCCTTACTCGCCGGAACACGCTATCGCGGTGATTTTGAAGAGCGCCTCAAAGCCATCATCAATGAATTGGAAGAAAATCCCAATAATCTGCTCTTCATCGATGAAATCCATATGCTTGTTGGGGCGGGCTCTACCACAAATGGCTCTATGGATGCTTCCAACCTCCTTAAGCCTGCCTTAGCAGCGGGGAAGTTGCATTGCATTGGGTCCACCACTTACCAAGAATATCGCCAACATTTTGAGAAAGACCACGCCCTTACCCGGCGTTTCCAAAAGATTGATATTGCTGAGCCCTCTCAGGCCGATACGATCCGCATCCTCCGCGGGTTAAAAGACCGTTATGAGGACCATCATGATATCCGCTTTACCGATTCTGCCATTCGCAGTGCCGTAACGCTCTCAGCGCGATATATCCATGACCGCAAGCTCCCCGACAAAGCGATTGATGTCCTCGATGAAGCCGGGGCGGCGTGCCGCTTACTCCCCAATAGCCGCAAACGCCGCACAGTCGGGGTAAAGGATATTGAAACCACAATTGCCCACATCGCCCATATTCCCCCCCGTCATCTCTCCACAGATGACCGCACCGCGTTGCGCCATTTACCAGAGGATCTACGCCGCGCTGTTTATGGGCAAGACGCCGCTTTGGAGGCTCTCTCCTCAGCGGTTATGCTATCTCGTGCAGGGTTGCGCGATTCGGAAAAAACCATCGGGAGTTACCTTTTCTCCGGCCCAACGGGGGTTGGCAAAACAGAAGCCGCACGGCAATTAGCCAAATCGCTTGATATTAAGCTGATCCGTTTCGACATGTCGGAATATATGGAGGCCCATTCGATCTCCCGGCTTATTGGCACCCCGCCCGGTTATGTTGGTTTTGAGCAAGGGGGGTTATTAACCAGCGCCATAGACCAGACCCCTCATGCTGTCTTGCTCCTTGATGAAATTGAAAAGACCCATCCAGACCTCTTTAATCTCCTCTTACAAGTTATGGACCACGGGAAATTGACCGATAATTCTGGCAAGACGGTCGATTTCCGTAATGTTATCCTCATCATGACCAGCAATGCAGGAGCAAGCGATCTCTCTAAAGAAGCCATCGGCTTTGCCCGCACCGCCCGCACTGGTGATGATGAAGACGCCATAAAACGGCTTTTCTCACCTGAGTTCCGCAATCGGTTGGATGCGATCATCCCCTTTGCCCCGCTCACCCCTGCCATTGTCGCCCATGTGGTGGAGAAATTTGTACAACAGCTCAGCACCATGTTGGCTGCCAAACATGTTACGCTCCACCTCACCTCTGCTGCAAAAGCATGGCTTGCTGAGCATGGCTACGACCGCATCAATGGGGCACGCCCTCTGAGCCGCCTAATACAGGATAAGATCAAAAAACCACTGGCGGAGGAACTTCTCTTTGGCAAGTTGACCAATGGCGGGAGTGTCAAAATCGGGGCCCGAGAGGGTGAGCTCACCTTCACCCTCTCCTCTGCTACAATCACGCCCCCACCACGTAAGACCAAAAAGGTCAAAACAACAAAGACCCTTACCCCGGCCTAGGCATCCCAAACCTGCCGGGGTATTAGCGTCTTATTGGTAACGCTGGCCATTTACACTCACAAAGCCAGGCCATGGCCATTGGCGGCTTGTCCCATGATGTGTCCAATCCACACCTTGGCGGTTTGGTCCATCATAATAATACCGTCCTTGGACCTCGACCTGATCTCCAACCTTAACCCAAGGCCATGCTGGGGCGCGCATTTCATCAAGATTTGAGACAATGCGGATAGGTGTTGTTCCTCCCGCTACAGACATCAGAAAATAACCATGCCGGCCGCTCCGGCTTTGTTGAGCACGGTACACATGCACAACCATCCCGCAAATATGCTCTGGCAGGTCTAAATGCTGCCCATAAGGCACATGCCGATGAGCAAATTGTTGCGCATAATGGGCCTGATCTTGCACAAAACGCGTATTATCGCATTGCGCTGGCATAGAAGACTCCGCCAGGGCCGGAACAGACCCCCCCATTATGCTCACTACAAATCCTAATAATCCTGCCTTTACTAAGCGCGAACATGAAAAACGCATAATCTCTCCTTTCCGTTCCCCCTTCCCCCATGAGCAAGGCAAGAGTATCGTGGGTAAGCCTCGTCATTACTGGACTGGAAACATCCCAGCAAGACAAGCAGTGGGACATAACAGATAGGAACCTCCCCCCTGCTCATAGGAAGGAAAGAACCATGCCCTTACGCCACTTAAAAACACTTCGTGATCGGTTACAAACACCCCGCACCAACGCGACAAGTACCCCTGTTACCTTCACAGATGCTCATCCTCATTTTGAGGTCATCGCACTGGGGGTCCGCAGTGGCGTTGCTGATGGAAATCTATCCTCCTATCTCATCCGCCCCCTCGGTACCAATGAGGCTGTCCTCTGCGATGCTGGGACATTAGGCCACGGCCTTAAACGCGCAGAGGCAGTAGGAGCCCTCAATGACATCCCCATTATGCCCAACTCCACCCTCAGCCGGGCTGGGCATGTCCTCAAACAAACTATACGGGCTTATTTGATCAGCCATGCCCATCTCGACCATGTCGCAGGGCTCGTCCTAACCTCACCAGAGGATACACCAAAGCCCCTTTATGCGCTCTCCCAAACTAACGCTATTTTAGCTGAGAACCTCTTCAATAACCGTGTTTGGGGTGCCATGGGTGATAAAGGGCCAAAGCCGCGTATTGGGAAATACACCTACCATAATATGGAGCCAGGTCAGTCACACACACTACAAGATACGACCATGAATATCACAGCATGGCCCCTCAGCCATGCGAGTACGACCTCCACGGCCTTTCTAATTCAACAAAAAGGTAGTGCCATCCTCTATTTCGGAGATACACAGGCAGACCAGCCAGACGGCCCACAACATCTTCATAATTTGTGGGAAGCTGTTGCCCCTCTGGTACAAAATAACACGCTCAATACGATCATTATTGGCGTAACATATCCCGACACCCACCCAGATGATGCACTTTGTGGCCAGCTGCGCCCTAAAGACCTCCTTGCGAGCCTACGCGAGCTTGGCCATATATGCGGGGGACGTCATCACATCCGTGGGTTACGCGTCATTATTTCCCATGTCAAAGAAACGTTCCATGACGGAGAATGCCCCACACGCCAGATCTATCGTGACCTCCAGGATGGTAATGATATAGGCGTCCACTTTCTTATGGCTGAACAAAGCGCACGCTACCTTGTCTAAAGGTCATTCTCACAACCACACGTTAAAAAGACGGGCCTTCCTTGCCGGTATCGGCATGGGGGGGCTCGGCCTTTATCGTCCCACTTATGCTAGAAGACACCCTTTAGCCCCCCATCCCCATCACAAGGTTGCCCCCACACACCATAAATTACCCTCCGATGCTCCCCCTCTTGAGGCATTATCTGATTCCACACGCCAGCAGCTCAGCCAATTAATTGCCATAGCCCCTCATCGCTCCCGCCAAGAGCGCATCGTCCTTATGTCCCAATTTATGAAAGGGACGCCCTATCTCGCCCAGCCACTTATTGGCTCCGCCACAACGCAAGAGGAACTCATCCTCTCATGGCGAGGGGTAAATTGCATGACCTTTGTAGAAATCATTCTTGCCGCTAGTCGTAGCCTCACCGTAGAGCAATTCATCCACGCCCTCATCGCCACACGCTACCGCCATTACCATGTCGCTTTTACCGAACGCCGGCACTTCTTTAGCGACTGGCTACATGGCACACCCGTGCTATGCCGCGATCTTGGTCCCCATTTCCCCTATGCGCAACGCATCCTCAAAACACTTAATCTTAAAATCCCATCATCATCCTTACCATCCCCCAGCACGACACCATCAATGGATCGCTATTTACCCGGGATTCCCTTAAAAAAACGACTCATCACTTACCTGCCCACAGGCCCATTATTAGAGGACTTACGGCATAATAATGTAAAGGGACGCATAAAAAATGGCGATGTTATCGGTATTTACAGCCCCTTACCGGGCTTAGACGTCTTTCATATCGGGTTAGCCATTTGGCACGGGCATGAACTTCTCTTCCGCAATGCTTCATCATTGCCAGAACATCGTTATGTCGTAGATACACCGCTTACAACCTACCTCAAGGAAAGACGCGGCATACTCATCTACCGCCCTATCCTCTAAACAAAAATATTAAATTTTTATTACACCCAAATGAAAGGGGAATCCCTCTCCCTTTATGAATAGGGAGAGGTAATCCTTCACATGGAAAACCATGTTACCGTGGCTTCCCGACCGATTTGCTTACATAGCTTCTAAAGAATTATACTGAAATATGTCAATAGATGTGCAAATAAACATCGCATGACATGTATCAAAGAATCGCATATATTTGGCCTTGACATTGGCATTGGCTCCTGTGGATGGGCTGTCATCAATCAAACAGAAGGGGCCCAACAAATCGAAGCACTGGGCAGCTGGTGCTTTAACGTCCCCGAAACCGATAAAGACCGCACCCCTACCAACCACATTAGGCGGAATAATCGTCTGCTCCGCCGCGTCGTCAGGCGACGTCGCCATCGTATGGCAAAAATTCGCCATCTATTTGCAATGTATCACCTGCTCGACCATCCCCATCCTGAGGCTTTCCGTCAAATAGGGGCCGACCCATGGGAAATGCGGGCCCAAGGGCTTGACCGCCTTCTCACACCCCAGGAATTCGCTACCGCATTAGGCCACATTGCAAAACGGCGGGGCTTCAAATCCTCTGCCAAACGGGTGCCCAAAACAACATCAACTCATGATCATAAAATGCTCTCAGCTCTTACAGCTACCGAGGAGCGAGCATCCCAATATCGCACAATTGGAGAGATGTTTGCGCGGGACCCCGCCTATAGCCAAAGGCGCCGTAACCGGGAAGGCCAATTTGACCGGACTATGAGCCGCAAGGCCTTACAACAAGAAACAAGAATCCTCTTCAACACACAACGCCGCCTTGGCAGCCCCGTGGCTACCCCCACGATTGAGCGTGCTTTTACTGCCATTGCTTTCCATCAACGGCCCATGCAAGATAGCGGTAGTTTCGTAGAATTTTGTCCTTTTGAACCGGGGGAAAACGCTCATCCCGCTTTTCTCCCTCATTTGAGCAATTTCGCCTTCTCTGCCGCTTAGTAAATTTACGCATTACAGATGGAATAGACGAATATCCTCTCACCCCAGATGAATTACAGCAGATTTATCTAACAGCCAGTAAGACACGGAAACTAACAGGCGACAAACTGCGCCATCTCCTCCAGTTACATGACCACCACCGCTTTACCACTATCCCATTGGGGCAGGAAAAACGAGACATCACAAGCCGCACAGGGGAGAGTTTTCCGGGCACAGCCACGTTTCGATCTGTCTTAGGAGATACATTATGGTGGCAACTCCACCCACATCCTGAGCTGCTTGATCAAACCGCTTGGATTATTAGTTTCCACGAACTAACAGACACAATCGCTAAGAAACTCGCAAAGCTTGGCCTCCCCTCGCAGGCTTATAGCCTTATTCTACAAGCTCTTGCTGCCAATAAATTCGCCAAATTTAAAGGGGCATCCTCTCTTTCAGATAAAGCCGCCCGGAAACTGATTCCTTATCTTCAGCAGGGACTCACTTACGATAAAGCATGCGAAGCTGTCGGTTATAATCACGCTGCATCTAAATTCCACGGCCGTGAAATTGTAAACACAAAAGCCAAATTTAAAGCCCTTATGGATGACCTCCGCCAGGACATCACAAACCCTATTGCGAAAAAAGCCATTAGTGAGGGGATGAAACAACTCTGGGCTATGCGCAACCGCTGGGGGCTCCCTGGGTGTATTTGCATTGAACTTGCCCGGGATGTCGGCAATAGCCTAGAAAAACGCCGCCTGATTGAACGCAACATTGAAGCAAGGACAAAACAACGCGAAAAAGAACGCACAGAAGCTCGTGCCTTATTATCCCTTGAGGATGTCTCAGACGATATATTGCTCCGCTATCGCTTATGGAAGGAACAAGACGGCCGGTGCTGCTATACTAATGAGCCAATTGCGCCTTACCTACTCCTTGATGAGAGCAATATGATCCAAATTGATCATATTCTTCCTTGGTCACGCTTTGGCGATAGCAGTTATAATAATAGGGCTCTTTGCTTCACAAAAGCGAACCAAGATAAGAAAAATCGAACACCTTATGAGTGGATATACACGACAAAGGGACCAGCCGCGTGGGAGCAATTTTCCACTATTGTGGAGGGACGCAAGAATACAAAAGGCATTAAAAAACGTAACTTCTTGCTCAAGGGCAATCACGAAACTGAAAAGCGTTTCCGCCGGCGTAATCTTAACGACACACGCTACGCAGCACGCCTCATTGCAGAGGCGGCTCATATTTTCTACCCGGTTGGACAAAGGGCCGAAAAAGGAGGCACGCGGCGCGTCTTTACCCGCCCCGGGGCACTTACCGCGGCCTTACGCAATGCTTGGGATATTGAGTCCCTCAAAAAAATTGATGGGCGCCGTATCCCAGACAGCCGCCATCATGCGCTAGATGCTACCGTCGTTGCCGCTGTGAGCGAGCGCGAACTCCAGAAACTGACAAAATCTTTTCAATATAATGAACAAATTGGACGTCCCCGTCTCCTACGCAACATTCCCCCACCATGGATAGGTTTCCAAGATGAATTACGCAAAAAATATGCGGCATTATTAGTCGCTCGCCCTGAGCGCCGTCGCGCACGCGGCGAAGGGCACGGCGCTACCATCCGTCAAATACGTATAGAGGAAACACGCCCTGTCATTTATGAGCGTAAAGCCATCGACTCTCTAAAAATAACAGACCTTACTAAAATTAAAGACCCTGAGCGTAACAGCGAGCTTATCCACGCCTTATATCGTTGGATCAAAGCGGGTAAACCCACCAACAACCCCCCGCGCACTCCCTGCACCGTAGCGCATGAAGGCCATCTCGTACGTAAAGTACGGCTCATGACCAATAGAAGGCCTGCCGTCCCCGTCCGAGGAGGGATGGCAGATCGGGGCGATATGGTACGCGTGGATGTTTTTACAATGCACGGCAAAAGCGGCAAAAAGGAATGGTTTATGGTGCCTATTTATCGCCACCATGTCATGAATCCAGCCAGATGGCCTTCTCCTCCTAATAGAGCTATCCTAGCCAATAAACCGGAAGAACAATGGCCCATCATGGACGAGAGAGCGCAATTTCATTTTAGTCTTTACCCTCGTAGTTACATTCGTCTCATCAAAAACGGAACCATCATGGAAGGCTATTTTGCGGGGAGTAATCGCGCTACCGCTTCCATAGCCTTGGCTGACCCCAATAATACGGCCCAATTACACAAGGGGATCGGCATAAAAACACTAGACCTGTTTCAAAAATTTTCTATCAATCGCTTCGGGGAATTGTCGCTCATCAGACAGGAAACCCGAACGTGGCACGGGTTAATATGTCCCTCCCCACCCCACACTCATTATGATTAAAATCGACACTCACCGCATCATATTAAAAACACAGTCCCGTACAATAAAACGATACAGCCCGTAACGCCTTTCCTTTTAAAATCAACATACAATATCCCACGTTAGAGCACGTATATTCCCAAAATAGAATCATATAGCAAAGCAACCCCTAGCAAATCGGCAGGGAAGCCACGGCTGACAGAGCCATCACCATTCAGGGACGTTAACTTTATCATAATAAATTTTATGAAGAAACAGGAC
>NZ_MEJG01000004.1 GCF_002592045.1 Parasaccharibacter apium
TTTCCCCGTGGTGGAAAAACCAGCCCCAAGCCCCGGCTTTGTGAAGGATGACCCACGCTCCCCTACACAGCCTTGGTCCATTGGGGTGCCACGCTTCGGCTTCCCGAACCTTACCGAAGCCGATATGTGGGGAGCCTCCCCGCTGGACCAACTGGCATGCCGCATTAAGTTCCGTCAGGCGCATTATGTGGGTGAGTTTACACCGCCTACCATTAAGCAACCATGGATTGAGGACCCCGGCTATAATGGGGGGAATGATTGGGGCAGCGTTTCTTACAACCCGCAAACGGGCATTCTATTCTCCAACTGGAGCCACATGCCCATGTATGACCAGCTTGTCAGCCGTAAAGAAGCCGATAAGTTGAAGCTCTTCCCCATTGATGTACCAGAATATACACCTCGCCACGGCATCACCGCAGGCAATGCCTCACAAGCTGAAACCCCCTATGGCGCGGTTGTTGGTCCCTTCTGGAACACCTTTACAAGGATGATGTGCAATGCCCCACCTTATGGCATGGTCACTGCGATTGACCTCAAAGCCCATAAGGTTCTTTGGCAAAAACCATTCGGGACAGCGCGCGCCAATGGGCCATGGGGCATACCGACTGGCCTGCCTCTCACCATCGGTACACCTAATAATGGTGGGTCGTTGATGACAGCAGGCGGCCTCGCCTTCATCGGTGCTTCGAGCGATAATCTGCTCCATGCCATTGATGTAAAAACCGGCAAAACACTTTGGACGGATGTTCTCCCGGGTGGGGGGCAAGCGAACCCAATGACCTATGCTGTGAATGGTCGCCAATATGTAGCGATCATGGCTGGCGGGCATCATCTTATGGGTACACCCGTCTCTGACGCGCTTGTTGTGTACGCGCTGCCAGAGGCCAATAAGTAAAATACGCCCAAATAAAAAGCGGAGCTCCGAGGGGGAGTTCCGCTTTTTATGGCCGAAATTGATAAGCTCAGCGCGGGTTAGTAGGGGGACAATTACATCCGCGTGTTGGGGCCTGTGACCGCCTAACGATATGATGGTCGATCCATTCCGAAACTAAAAGCCGCGCCTCCGGCAATGAAGCCTCAGGATGATGAATCCTGTAAAGAGTCGTGCAGGCAGTAAAGATCTTCATCTCATTCTGCCCCATATCATGCAGCTCTTGATAAGCTGTAATTACGGCGCGTTCGCATTTACGACCGATACGACCTGTATCAACTTTCATATCCTATAACCCCTACGATACCCTGTTTCTCCCAAAGGATACCCGCGTGAACAAAGACTTACCCTCTTTATCGCTCTGATATATAACAGAGTAAAGCATCATTAATAAGAGAATGGGAAAAAAGACATCTTTCCCCTACCCCTATCCCCTTCTAACGGGTAGATGTCTCCAAAGGAACCATTTTTCGAGATTATGGAGAGAATAATGTCCTCAACTGGCACTGCCCCCACTCTGGGGCCTCGTCTCACGCAATGGGACCGCGATGCCGCCCTCACAACAGCGCGCATCCTGCTGGAGATTAAGGCCATTAACTTCCGCCCTAGTGAGCCTTATACCCTCACCTCTGGGTGGAAATCTCCTGTTTATATCGATTGCCGCAAGATTATCTTCTTCCCCCGTGCCCGCACAAAATTGATGGAACTGGCCGTGGAGAAGATTGGCCGTCATATCGGTTATGAGAGCATTGATGCCGTTGTGGGGGGGGAGACAGCCGGGATTCCTTTCTCCGCATGGATTGCCGACCGTTTGATGACACCTATGGCCTATGTTCGCAAAAAACCCAAAGGCTTTGGCCGTAATGCCCAAATTGAGGGCGATGTGCCAGAGGGTATGCGCACTTTGTTGGTCGAAGACCTCACAACCGATGGGGCCTCCAAGATTCGCTTCGCTAACGCACTGCGTAAAGCTGGGGCGATTGTGGACCATACCTTTGTGGTCTTTTTTTACGGCGTCTTCCCCGGTGCGCAAAAAACCTTACAGGATATGGGCATTAGCCTCCATGCGCTTTGCACGTGGTGGGACGTGCTAGAAGCCTGTGCAGATGGACAATATTTCTCCACCGAGGATAGCGCAGAAGTCCGCCGCTTTTTGGAGGACCCTTGCGGTTGGTCCAAAGCACATGGCGGTGTTAGCAGCGCAGAAGAAGCCCTCGCTTTTAAACAAGGCTAAGGCCTACGCCTTATAGGGATTCACTGATGCCGAATACATCACCCCCTCGTATTCTTGTCTTTGATTCCGGCATTGGGGGGCTTGGGGTGGTGCAGGCTCTGCGGAGCCTCGCCCCCTCCCTCACGCTAGATTATCTCGCTGATACAGCACTCTTTCCCTATGGGGAGCAAGATGATGACTTCTTGCGGGAGCGCATTACCCAGCTTATCTGCCATGCCTGCGCTTTATTACAACCTACTCTGGTCATAATCGCCTGTAATACTGCAAGTACCTTAGCCCTCGCCCCTCTGCGAGAGACACTCACCTTACCTATTGTTGGCTGCGTGCCACCTATCCGCTGGGCTGGACGTGTGTCTAAAACGCGCACCATCGGCCTACTCGCCACCAGCGCAACAGCCCGCCGGCCTTACCTTGCACAATTACATCATGATTATGCAGCAGATTGTAAGCTTATCATCCACGGCTCTCGCCATCTCGCCACTATGGCAGAACGTGCCTTCCGCGGTGAAATTCTAGAGCCTGAATCTGTACAGCATGAATTAGCGGCTCTCTTTGAGCAACCAGACGGCAGCGACATTGATGCTATTGGCCTTGGCTGTACCCATTACACTTTTTTGATGCCATATTTCCAGCGTCTTGGTCCCCCCGGTATGATATGGTTGGACCCCGCCCCCGCTGTCGCCCAACAAGCCCTACGGCGGTTAAGTGATGTTACTGAAGGCCCCTTAACAGCCGTGCCCTCTACTCCACCGGATCGCTTCTTCCTTACCGCTCCACCACCTCACGGGGCAGACCTCGCTCGGCATATTGCCTGGTTAGGCTTTACAAATGAATGGCAACTTCTCCCCTAACGAGCCCGCTCTACAGTATAAAGAACCGTCTCCCTCAATAAGGCTTTAAGGGGAGTTTCGGGGAAGTCCGCCAAAGCCTCTACCGCTTGCTGAGCATAGATGCGTGCGCGCTCAATCGTAGCGCTGATAGCCTTTGTCCGCGCGATGACCTCCAAAGCATGAGGCAGGTCGGCCTCTGTTTGCTCTGTATCCTCAATCACACGCTTCCAAAACTGCTTCTCATCTTCCGTTCCACGCTCATACGCTACAAGAACAGGTAGAGTAATTTTCCCCTCGCGGAAGTCATCCCCCACTGTTTTGCCTAATATTTGTTGGTCTGCCGCATAATCCAACGCGTCATCCACAAGCTGGAAGGCCATGCCCAGATTCGTACCATACTGCTCCAAAGCCAACTCAGCCTTACGGTCTTTCTGCGCCACAACAGCCCCAACACGGCAAGCTGCAGCAAAAAGAGCAGCGGTTTTACCGTGAATCACCTCTAAATAACGCTCAATGGAGGTCGAAAGATCATTCTGCGTGGACATTTGCAGCACTTCGCCCTCCGCAATCGTTGCTGAGGCTGCAGAGAGAATAGCCATGACCTCCAATGAGCCATCGGCCGTCATAAGCTGGAAAGAGCGCGCAAATAGGAAGTCCCCCACCAGCACAGAGGCCTTATTCCCAAATAAGGCATTGGCTGAGGCCATACCCCGCCGCAAGGTGCTTTCATCCACCACATCATCATGCAAGAGGGTCGCTGTATGGATAAATTCCACACAAGCAGCCAAACCTATATGACGGGTTTCACCCGGCCTCTCACCATAGCCACATAGCCGAGCAGAAGCCAAAGTAAGCAACGGGCGCAACCGCTTCCCCCCCGCTGCAACCAAATGCGCCCCAAGCTGCGGAATTAAGGGGACAGAGCTTTGCATCCTATCAATGATGGCCTGATTACAAGCCACCATATCATCAGCGAGATAGGCGGAAAGAGCCTTCAGGGCATCCTCCCCTTTGACCTCTTTCTTCATAGCCTCACCGCTAGATGCACTCGAAGACCCTGATGAGGAAGACACCAAAACGCAAAACTCCAGTTCTATCCGCTTAATTCATACATAACTATGCAAAACGGATAGGGCTAGAAAGCTGTTCCCCCTTTATCGCAACAACATGCAACATAAAGCAAACAGCTATTCTCCCCGATTAACATTTGCACACCATATGAGCGGCTAGAGAGATATGGTCAAGACACGTTTTGCCCATCAGCCACTCATATAACACAACGTTTATGGCTTTTTGCTCAATCAAACACACCACTTTCAAACGCATCCTCCCATGTCCCTTGGGTAGAGGCGCGTGAATATTCCGTCGCACGATTTTCAAAGAAGTTCGTATGCTCCACCGCATTGAGCATATCATCAACCCAAGGGAGCGGATTTTCCTCAATGCCATAAATAGGGTCTAACCCAAGCTGGGTTAGCCTACGGTCGGCAATAAAGCGAATATAACGCTCCACTTCCTGAGCTGAGAGGCCCTCTACAGGCCCCATCTCAAAAGCAAGCTCAATAAACGCATCTTCGTGAGAGACTGTCTGACGACAAATCTCTACCAACTCGGCGCGGAAATCCTCTGTCCAAATCTCTGGGTTTTCCCGCACGAACGTACGGAACAGGCGAATCATAGAAAGGCAATGCAGTGTTTCATCACGCACAGACCATGAAACGATCTGCCCCATCCCTTTCAACTTATTAAAGCGCGGGAAGTTCAGCAAAATAGCAAAAGATGCAAAAAGCTGAAGCCCTTCCATAAAGGCCCCAAAAGCAGCCATTGTTTTGGCGATCTCGCGCTTACTATTAATATTAAAGGATTGCATGTAATCATACTTATCCTTCATCTCTTTATATTTCAGAAAAGCGGAATATTCCGTCTCTGGCATCCCGATTGTATCTAACAAATGGGAATAAGCAGCAATGTGAATCGTCTCAATATTCGAAAAACATGAGAGCATCATCAGCACTTCGGTCGGTTTAAAGACCTGGCTGTAATACTTCATGTAAGCAGAGTTCACCTCTACATCCGCTTGCGTAAAGAAGCGAAAAATCTGCGTCACAAGGTTCTGCTCTGCTTCGGAGAGTTTGCGGTGCCAGTCTTTTACATCCTCAGCGAGGGGCACTTCCTCTGGCAACCAATGCAAACGCTGTTGTGTCAACCAAGCATCATAAGCCCACGGATAACGGAAGGGCTTATAAACCGGATTCTCCACAAGCAAATTTGCCTGCGCGGCAGATTCTGGGGCTTCTGGTAACGGAGTTGCTTCTGTCATATCTGAGACCTTCTATCCTAACGCGCTGCTGCTCTTATTGGCAGGAGAGACATTCCTCATAGCTCCCCGCCCCACTCTCTGCATGGCGCGGTGTGGCTTGAGGGAGGTGATCATCATCACCCTCCATGATATCGCGTTTCACCGCCATATTGGAAACAGTATCAGCCCGTTGGATGGATAAAGAGCGGCAGTAATAAAGAGATTTTACACCTTTTTTCCACGCTTCGTAATGGATACGCACAAGGTCGCGCTTATGCACATCTGCCGGCAAGAAAAGATTAACCGATTGCGACTGACAGATGAACGGCGCGCGATCAGCCGCATGCTCAATCACCCAACGCTGGTCAATCTCAAAGGCTGTCTTAAAGACATCTTTTTCATCCTGAGAGAGGAAGTCCAAATGTTGGACAGAGCCCTTACTCAACGTGATGGAAGACCAGACCTCATCCGTATCCTGCCCATATTTCTGCAACAGCGTAGCGAGATGGCGATTCCGTACGGTAAAGGAGCCGGAGAGCGTTTTTTGCAAAAAGACATTCGCGCTAATTGGATCAATCCCAGGGCTGGCATTCCCCGCAATGATGGAGATAGACGCTGTCGGCGCAACAGCCATCTTATGAGAAAACCGTTCTTGTATCCCATAATCTGCCGCATCGGGGCAGGGGCCACGCGTTTTTGCAAGAGCACGCGATGCTGCCGCTGTTTGCTCGGCAATATGCTGGAAGAACTTCTTATTCCACACCTTGGCCATCACACTGCCAAAGGGAATCATCTTCGACTGCAAGAAGGAATGAAAGCCCATAACCCCCAAGCCGACCGAACGCTCCCGCATGGCGGCATAACGTGCATGCTCCATATCGCTTGGCGCATTATCGATGAAATCCTGAAGGACATTATCTAAAAAGAGCATCACATCTTCGATAAAGCGCGGCTCATCCTTCCACTCATCCCAATATTCGAGATTTAAAGAAGAGAGGCAGCACACCGCTGTGCGTGTCTTGCCGTGATGGTCTATCCCTGTTGGCAGGGTAATCTCCGCACAAAGGTTAGAGGTTTTAACCTCCAACCCCGCAAGACGATGATGCTCTGGCCGTGCGCGATTTACCGTGTCGGAAAAGACGATATAAGGCTCGCCCTGCTCCATCCGCGCCGTAAGCAGACGAATCCATAACGCACGCGCTGAGACCTTCCGAATCACACTATGATCCTTCGGGGAGATCAGAGCCCATTCCTCATCACCCGCAACAGCGCGCATGAAATCATCTGTAAGCAAAACACCATGATGGAGATTTAGAGCCTTACGATTCGGGTCCCCCCCTGTGGGGCGGCGCATCTCGATAAACTCCTCAATCTCAGGGTGCCAAACCGGCAGATAAACAGCGGCAGACCCACGGCGTAAACTCCCCTGACTAATGGCGAGTGTTAAACTATCCATCACCCGGATAAAGGGGATCACCCCAGAGGTCTTCCCATTACGGCCGATATTCTCCCCAATGGAGCGCAAATTGCCCCAATAAGAGCCAATCCCGCCGCCCTTTGCCGCAAGCCAGACATTCTCATTCCAGAGCCCGACAATCCCTTCTAGGCTATCCTCAGACTCATTAAGGAAGCAAGAAATTGGCAGCCCACGATTCGTCCCCCCATTGGAGAGAATAGGCGTTGCGGGCATAAACCAATGACGCGACATATAATCATAAATACGCTGCGCGTGCCCCTCATCCGCCCCATAACGCGAGGCAACACGGGCAAATAACCCTTGGTAAGTCTCACCTTCTAACAGATAGCGGTCATCCAGAGTGGCACGGCCAAACGCCGTTAACCGTTCATCCCGCTCTGAATTTATATAAACGGGATGACGCCCTGGTAATTGCACTCTCTCTGCAAAGAGTTCGGGCTCTGCCGTCTTACCCGATGGCCGGGCGGCTGTCCGCACGTCAGGCATTGTCATGAATCGAGCCCCTTCATCCAAGTTCACTTTTAACGATTTTGGTCCCCCCATCTCCCACGCATGGGGACGAAATTTCAAGTCCTGTTTTTATAAAAATAAGCGTGAGTTGCGGATATATAGGAGCAATGCTAGGGAAAAAGACACTATATCTTGTGTTGCATTAATCTCTTTGTAGTCTCCTAGACGCGGCGAATCACAACCACCCACATTGAGCGTGATTCCGCAAAAGCTGGTCAGCAAGAATGCACGCCACCATCGCCTCTGCCACTGGTACAGCCCGAATCCCAATACAAGGGTCATGCCGCCCCTTCGTCATCACATCTACAGCCTCGCCAGCACGATTGATGCTTGGGACAGGGATGAGGATGGAGCTGGTCGGTTTAATGGCCATGCGCGCAACAATAGGTTGTCCTGTTGAGATTCCTCCCAGAATCCCACCTGCATGATTGCTCAAAAACACGGGCTCTAAGGGCGATTCCGAAGGGCGAATGGGATCGGCATTCTCATGCCCATGCAGAGCCGCAACAGCCATGCCATCACCAATCTCGACCGCTTTAATGCCGTTAATCCCCATCAAGCCGCCCGCAAGTTCAGCATCTAGCTTGCCATAAACGGGTGCCCCCAAACCGGCGGGCACCCCTTCTGCCACAACTTCAAGAGTCGCCCCGATGGATGAACCGGATTTTCTCACAGCCTCTAGCTGCTCGCTCCATTGCGGAACAATCGCTGCATCGGGGGAGAAGAAGGGATTGCGTTCCACCTCATCCCATGCCCAGCGCGTATGATCCACCTTTTGATGGCCAATCGCCGTTAATGCCCCACGGATGACGAGCTGCGGCCCCACAAGCTCCCGCAAGATCACGCGCGCCACAGCCCCCGCCGCCACCCGCATAGCCGTCTCGCGCGCGGAGGACCGCCCACCACCACGGTAATCGCGTATGCCGTATTTAAGGTCATACGCAATATCTGCATGGCCGGGACGATATTGCTGAGCAATTTCCCCATAATCCTTGGAGCGTTGATCCGTATTCTCAATCATCAGAGAGATGGGCGTTCCCGTCGTCTGCCCTTCAAACACACCGGAGAGAATACGCACTTGGTCAGCCTCGCGCCGTTGTGTCGTATAGCGCGACTGGCCGGGTCGCCTTTTATCCAACCAAGGCTGAATATCCTCCTCCGACAGCTTAAGGCGCGGGGGACAGCCATCAATCACACAGCCAATCGCTGGCCCGTGGCTTTCCCCCCATGTTGTTACACGCAACAAACGCCCAAAGCTGTTCTCTGACATAGCTATTAATCCTCTGAGGATAGGGTCATATCTGGAGCTTCTGGGTTCTTCATGCCGATAATGTTATAGCCGCAATCCACATGGTGAATCTCGCCGGTTACACCAGCGGAGAGGTCGGAGAGAAAATACAACCCAGAGCCACCAACATCCTTCAGCGATACATTCCGCTCCAGCGGAGCATTAATTTGATTCCAACGCAGAATATAGCGGAAATCCCCAATCCCATTAGCCGCTAATGTCATGATTGGACCGGCGGAAATCCCATTCACACGGATATTATCGCGGCCTAAATCCACCGCCATATACCGCACAGAGGCCTCCAGAGCGGCTTTGGCAACACCCATCACGTTATAATGCGGCATTACACGCTCTGCACCGAGATAAGTCAGCGTCAATAAAGAGCCACCCTCATTCATCATCGCTGCGGCACGCCGCGCTACAGCAGTAAAGGAGAAGCAGGAAATATCTAAAGCCTGAAGGAACGCCTCACGCGGCGTATCAACATAACGCCCGCGTAGATATTGTTTATCGGCCCAGCCAATAGCATGGACGACAAAGTCAATCTTGCCCCACTTCTTCTCAATCTCATCAAAGGTGGCATTAATGGCGGCATCATCACTCACATCGCACGGCAGCACCATATCCGAGCCGACGCTCTCCGCTAAAGGCCGTACACGCTTCCCTAGCGCTTCGCCTTGGTAGGTAAAAGCAATCTCAGCCCCTTGGTCTGCACAAGATTTTGCAATGGCCCAAGCGATGGAATTCTTATTGGCCACACCCATCACAACGCCACGTTTGCCAGCCATAAGTGTCCCTTTGGCTGTTGCATTAAGCGCATGAGCTTCTGTATCCGACATGGTCGCCCCCTTGAGGATGGTCTAACATTTGTAATAAATTGGGCCATCTCGTTGCACAAGGAGGGCCGCACGGCAAGAGGACTCTGCTTTCAAGAACCTGTTTTCCGCTTCATCTGATGTTGTTCTATGGCATATGATGCGAAAATGCACCACCGTGAGAGGTAACCTCCAATGCGCTTCGATCCTCTCCTCCTTGGCTGGTCCCTCATTGGTTATGCGGCCATGCCGTGGCTGCGCCGGCATACTCAAACCCGCTTACAAACGGGCAAAGAAGAAGCATCCCGTTTAGGCGAGCGTTTTGGCTACCCAACGCAGCCACGCCCGCCACTTCATATGCCTGTTTTATGGATTCATGCTGCTAGTGTAGGAGAGTGTCGTGCGGTTCTACCTGTTATAGAATGCCTCTTTAGGCAACACCCCTCCCTTACCATCCTCATAACCACCGCTACCCGCACTGGGGGGCAGGTCGTTACAGCCCATGCTGCTTCCTTTAAGGGACGTTTGATCCATCAATTTATCCCTTATGACGCCCCTCATTTACTCAGTCGCTTCTTCGCCCATTGGCGACCTAATGGGCTGGTCCTGATAGAGAGTGAATTATGGCCGGGTCTGCTATGCCTCTGCCAGAGGGAACATATCCCTGTTATGGTGCTCAACGGACGGCTCTCGGCGCGTTCTGCCCGCCGCTGGCAATTAGCTGCCCCTCTTTTACGCTACTTATTACGCCCTTGCCGCTGGATTATGCCACGCAGCCAAGCTGACCAACGCGCCTTCACACAGCTTGGCATCACTCCCTTGCTTCCCCCAGCAGACCTAAAAGAAGATGCACCTCCCCTCCCTTTTGATGCCGCAGACGCCGTCAAAATACGGCAGCATTTGAGAGGACGCCCTCTCTTTGTTGCAACATCCACCCATCCAGGTGAAGAAGACCTTATCGTTGCCGCTGCGCAAGAAGCCCGTCAACAACGACCTAACCTCCTTACCGTCATCATCCCCCGCCACCCAGAGCGCGGAGCCGCTTTGGCAGCCCAATTTAAAGCCCCATGCCGCTCCCAAAACACCATGCCACAAGACCAAGATCCCCTTTGGATTATTGATACATTAGGCGAGGTCGGATTATTCCTTCACTTAGCTGAGCGTGTTTTGATTGGCCACTCCCTCTACCCGCCCGGCGGAGGTCATAACCCTTTGGAATCTCTGCGCTTTCGTCGTCCGACGGCATATGGACCTTATATGCAGAATTGGCAGGATATTTGCACCACATATGCCACATTCCTCCATCAACTCCATGACAAAGACGCTCTCATCCAATGGCTTGTAAGACCTACAATACCCGCCCCCCCACCATTAAAGCGCTCTAAAATTAGCCATGATGCTACATGCCTTATTATGAACATAATCCTTGGTAATAAGGAAAAATAATGAAACGAATTGCTCCATCTTTTTGGCAGAGCGGGACGTCAAGCGTTGTATCCGACCTTTTGCTGCCTGTCAGTAAGGTGACGGGTTACCTCAACCGACACCGCCAGAAAAAGCCATCTGCGAAATTACCTGTCCCTGTTTTATGCTGCGGCAATATCAGCGTAGGGGGGACAGGTAAAACACCACTTACACTTTATTTGCTGCAAAAACTTATTCAGCGTGGGCATAACCCGCATGTGATTACGCGCGGTTATGGCGGGCTATCCAAAAAAACAGGACGTATACAACCTACGCATGATAAGGCTACAGATGTTGGGGATGAAGCCATGCTTCTTGCCCGCCTCGCCCCGACATGGCGTGGCTCTGACCGTTACACAAACGCTCAACATGCCATTGAAGCAGGAGCCGATTGTCTTGTTATGGATGATGGTCTGCAGGACCCTAGCCTTCATAAAGACTTATCTATCCTTACTATTGATGGCCCAGTAGGCTTTGGCAATCAACGCCTTCTGCCTGCTGGTCCTCTTCGGGAAACCTTGGCTGATGCTCTACCGCGTTTAGATGCTGCGGTTATTTTTGGACAAGACCGCCATAATATTACCCAACAACTACCGGAAACTCTGCCCTTATTGCACGGTCGCTTAATGCCCTCTTGCGCGATCCACCAGCTTAGCGGACGCAACATCATCGCTTTTGCAGGTATCGGAAGGCCGCAAAAATTCTTTAATATGTTACGTGAGGCAAATCTCACAATTTTAAGAACGCTCACCTTTCCTAATCATCACATTTATTCCGAGCAAGAACTTCAACACCTCGCCCAGCTTGCCCATACGCCCAATACGGTTTTGGTAACAACTGAGAAGGATAGTGTAAAACTCCCCTCACTGTTCCAAGACTTTGTCACCACCATCAAGATTGAACCCTCATGGCGTAATCCTTCTTTACCGGAAGAACTTCTAGACCGCTTTATGCCGTGCTAGCCTCTGAGGCATGAAGACTCATCTGGAAGCGTGGAGCCTGCGCGGGCTGCTCTGGTGTTTTGGCAAACTCTCCCCTGGTTTTGCCTCTACCCTTGGCGGGCGCGTGGCGCGGTATATTGGCCGCTTCCTACCTTCATCCCGCGTTGCGATGGTAAATCTCCAGCGTGCTTTTCCCGCCATGAGCGCAGTAGAACGTAATACGATTCTCGCTAACTGTTGGGAAAATCTAGGCCGTACCTTCGCAGAATTACCCCATCTTGCAACCTTGCCTGCTCACCCAGATAACGGGCCAGGATGGTATGTTCTAAACGAGCATATTTTACACCATGCCCGTATGCAGCAACGGCCTATTCTTTTCTTCTCCGGCCATTTAGGGAATTGGGAACTCATGCCCCTTATCGTGGCACGTTATGGCCTGGCTTTCTCCCCCTTTTATCGGGCCCCGAACAACCCTTTGGTCGATCGTCTTCTCTGCCACTTACGCCGCAAACTTATCAATGAGCCTGTACAGTTTTTTCCTAAAGGCAAAGAAGGAGCCCTGGAGGCCATCCGTCACCTCGCTAAAGGCGGGCATCTTGGTGTGTTAGGGGACCAGAAAATGAATGACGGAATAGAGGTTTCCTTCTTTGGCCACCCCACCATGACAGCCCCCGCCACGGCTGCCTTGGCACTGCGCTTTAATGCCTTAATTGTCACCGGGCGGGTTTGGCGGGATGGGCCTGCACGCCTTACCTTAGAGGTCTGCTCCTGTCTGGACCCACACATGATGGTTCCCCCCTCCTCATCCCGCCAAGAGAAAATCCGCCATCTAACACAGCATCTTAATGACCAATTGGAATCATGGATTACAGAACGGCCGAGTGATTGGCTCTGGCTACATCGCCGCTGGGAAAAAAAGTATTATCGATAACAAGATTGTAACTTTCCTCTAGTCATGCGTTGAAAACATGGTAGGATTGCAAAATAAGAACTGACACATAGAGACCTCGCATTCCTATTCATTTTTTGCATAGCATGCATGGCACTCAAGGGCGGTTCATAGAGTAATGCGGCAGGTTATCTGCCCCGTTCTCACGAAGGAGATGCTGACATGGCTCAAAAAGCGTTTCGTGTGGCAGATCGTGCCGCTGCCTCCTCTTCCTCCCAGCAGGGCCCTGCCACTATCATTCCTTTTCGCCAGAAACTCCTACCTCATCATCGGCGCTATCTCGCACACTGGCTTACCGCAAGCCAACCGATGGGTATTCTTGATGCCTCTATAGAGAGCACACAGGATAGCCCTTCACCCCTTATTGTTATTTGGGTACGGGAAAATGCAGACCCTGCTTATCTCATCCGCTTAGAGGGGCCGCAATGGGTGTTGATGGATTGCCTAAGAGAGCATGAGCTTGGCCGTTATACAGATTTGAGCGCGGCACTCCATACAATTCGTCCCGTTCTCCCTCTCTCACCCGAACATACAGCATCTTGTTAAGAAAAAGCCCGCCTAAACATACAGGCGGGCTTTTTTCTATCTATGAGGCACGCCCTTTAGAAATCCGCTGGAAGAGGTGTCTCTTTTGGCTCCTCAGCTTTTTTAGCAGCGGGTGTTGCTGCTGGTGTCGCCGTTGTCAAAGCTGAAGGGGCTGTTAGGTCACGCGAAGCAGGAATAATAATTTGGCTCCCCCCACCGGGGACGATTTGATACACCCCCAAGGCCCGCAACATGCGCCCATCAGCCCGTAAATGGAACAAACCATCAATCCCAATATAGCCCTTTGGCTGGGTTAAAGCCTCGGTCGTTAACCGATTTTGACGAATCAACGCACCAGCTAACGCAGCGGCATCATAAGCATAATCAGACACGGGCGATGGTGGGCGGTGATAGCTATTTTGATAGGTCTGCACATAGCCACTGCGAAGCTGCTCATCAAACGCAACATACCAGGCTCCGTGGAGGTCGCCCAATTTGCCATCAAAGGCACGCCATAACATCGGCCCTAAAATACGAATTTGCGGTGTTAAAAGCTGATTCGCCTTTAGGGCCTCAATGACATGAGCAAGGTCTAAGCCTGTATCACCCAGCAATAACGCATCAAACGGCACAGAGGGCACTGATGAGGCCGAAGCGGTAGATGCTGTAGAGGCAATTGGAGAGGATGAAGACGTGGGAGCCGCTGGCGCATCATTCTCCGCTAACGGGTCCTCTGCTGAGGGACCTGCCTCTTTAGGCTCTGGCGCGGCTGGTGTTGAGGTGGGCGTTGACGTGGGGGTTGATGGAGACGCTGCGGCGGCTACCCCATGGCTTAATTGCGCCATTTTCTGCGTAATATCGTTGATATCACTGCTATGATAAATGATTTTAGGCACGTCTAACCCTGCCTCTTGGCAGGTTAATGTTAGCCCTTCCCCTAAAGCATGGCCAAAAGCTGTATCAGGTAAGAACGCAGCAAGATGCTTCCGCCCATCTGTCCGCGCAGCATCCACAAGCCGCCGCACTTGTTGCTCGGGCGTTAAGCCCATCACCCACACACCTGGCCGCGCTTGTGTAACATCACTTGTAAAGGCCAGCTCCGGCACATGAGCCGATTGCAACACGGAAGCTACCGCTTGTGTATCAGCCGCTGTTAAAGGGCCAAGGACAATCTTATCACCACTCTCCAACGCCATTTGGGCTGCATGAGCAGGGCCTTCCGCCTCGGCACTATCAAACACATCAAGGGCGGGGGATTGGCCATCTGGCAAAGCAAGGCGCGCGGCCTCTTGCATACGTTGACCAATAGCTGCATGAGGGCCCGTCAGCGGGACGACCAAACCTACACGAGCCGGTTTTTCCACAACAGGGGCAGGATGTGCAAAGAGGTCTGCCCCTTTATCGGCTTCCTCCCGACCGCCACACGCTGTGAGCAAAAGAAAAACGCCCGCCGTGACTATCGTACGGCCATGTTTCCTCTTGCCGCGCCCCTGCCCATCGCGGCTATAAGGGATAGAGCAGCTCTTTAAGGATGGCGATGTCTGACAAACCATATACTTCCCCCGTTAACGGATCGTTCCCCTCTTCTACCGGGCAGCTCATACTTGTGGCAACGCCTATTGGGAACCTTACCGATATTAGCCAACGCGCGCTTGAGGCTCTCAAGACAGCAAAGGCCATCTTATGCGAAGATACACGCGTTACCACAAAATTATTACGCCATTATGGCATCAATAATCAGCTTATTCCCCTCCATGACCATAATGAGCAAGAGCGCATCCCCACTGTGATTGAACAATTACAGCAAGGCCAATGCCTCGCACTCGTCTCCGATGCGGGAACACCGATTGTCTCTGACCCCGGCTATCGGCTTGTGCGCGCTGCTCAAGAGGCCGAGATTGCCATTACCTCTTTACCGGGGGCAAATGCGGCCATCACCGCTTTAACCCTCTCTGGCTTGCCACCACACCCTTTTATGTTTCTTGGTTTTCCACCACGCGGGGAAGCAAGACGACAACATTTTGCCGCCCTCCGCGCTATGGAACAAGCAGGCTTAACCGCAACATTATTATGGTATGAATCCCCCCATCGCCTGCTTGATACATTGCACACACAACAACAAGTCTTTGGTGCAGACCGAGCCGCAGCCATAGGACGGGAATTAACCAAACATTTTGAAGAAATGCGCCGCGGCACCATTGCCGAACTCATTGCCCATTTTGAGGCAAACCCACCGCGTGGTGAGATTACCCTCCTCCTCGGCCCACCAGAAGCCGCAGAAACAGGCGCGTTAGAGCTAGACCATGCGCTAGAGGACGCCTTGAAAACACATTCCGTTAAAGATGCCGCAAGCCTCGTAGCGGGGATTGTCACCCTTCCAAAACGCACTGTTTATCAACGCGCTTTGGAATTAGCCAAACGGAAGAAAAGCTCTTAATCATCTTCCTTCGGCAAGGTGAATTGCCCCGCCGCAATCGGCATCCCTGTACGAATATTCGTAAAATGCACAACCGTTTTATGGCTTTGTGCGTCTAACACTGTCCATCCCTTCAAAGTGAGAGGTTGAGCAGCGAAATAGAGCGTCATCTCCCCCTCACTTGGGTTTTCCGTCCTCGTGACACGCAAGCGAATCTCATTGCCGCGTTGCTCATAATCCAGAATCGTTACATCACCTGAGAAGCGTGGGTCAGGCCGTAACAGCAACCCCAACGGGGTATGCTCCAAGGGGATGGTCGTAACCTGCCCTATGCTGCGGTCCTGAAACACCACTTTCCCCTCATTAACTACTAATAAGAGCGGGCTTGGTGGATCGTATGAAAAACGCATCTGCCCCGGCCGCTCTAGCAAGACTGTGCCCGTGGCTGTGCCATTCTGCTCACTGAGTTGCTCAAAACGCGCTTGAAAGGTTTTTGTCGCTTTCAAGCTCGATTCAATCTTATGCACCCAACCTTGCTGCGCCGGGGTAAGGGATGCCGCAGCATATGCCTCCTTCCCCAGAGCCATGACCCCACTGCCTAAGCTAATAGCCATCGCGCAAGCGGTTATGATATGTTTCATCTTCATCTGACCACTCCGCCTTACTTATAAGGAAATATCCGCAGCTTGGAAAATAGGCCGCACATCCTCACGCCATGCCCCATAATATTGCTCTAACCAGCGTTCGGCTTGTGTTTTAGCCCCATCAGCAATCTCATAAAGCGGTGCGAGGTAATATTCCTCCCCATAATTACGCGTTTTTAGGCCACGTTCCGAAAGCTCCAAAACCCGCTTAGCAAGAGGGCGTAACCCACCGGGGAATGGCGCATCCATAGCTTTCTCGACAACCAATTCCGCAAGGGATTGATAGTGCAGCCAAGGCTGCTCCTTCACCAGCTGTTCCGCCTCAGCCAGCACATCAGGGTCATAGAACAGCCCGACCCAGAAGGCGGATTGTGCAATCATCATAGACGGATTGCCCGCATCAGCCCCGCGCATCTCTAAAAACTGCTTCAACCGCACATCAGGGAATAATGTTGTGAGATGGTCCTCAAAATCCCCAAGGGTGGGATGTAGGCCCTTTAATGGCTCTTGTTGCTCCCCAGCCAACCATTTGCGGAAGGAACAACCTGCAACATCAAGGTTATGCCCATCCCGATTGACAAAATACATCGGGACATCCAACGCCCAATCCACATAACGCTCAAACCCAAAGCCTTCCTCAAAGAAAGGCGTGGGCTGGCCACTCCGCTGGTTATCCGTATCTAACCAGATATAAGCCCTATTAGAGAGACGGCCGGTTGGCTTACCCTCTGCGAATGGGGAATTGGCCATCAGCGCGGTGATAAGCGGCTGTAAGGCAAGGGAGACGCGCATTTTGCGCGCCATATCGGCCTCGCTGGAGAAATCAAGATTCACCTGCACAGTGCAGGTACGCGTCATCATATCCAGCCCACGCCGCCCAACTTTCGGCATATAACGGCGCATAATCGCATAGCGGCTTTTAGGCATCCACGGCATAGCATCACGCGGCCAAAGCGGCTGGAATCCCAAAGGGGCAAAGCCCAAACCCAACTCCCGCGCAGGCCCACTAATCTGCTGGAAATGAGCAATCATCTCCTGCTCTGTCTCTTGCAGCGTCCGCACGGGTGCGCCAGAGAGCTCAAATTGCCCCGCAGGCTCTAGGGAGATGGAACGTCCCTTATGCGCCCCAGCACCTTTTAGGCCAATAATATGCCCATTATCGCGGATAGCCTGCCAGTCTGGCCCTTCCAAAGCGGTTAAAAGGGCTTCAATCCCTTCTGGTTCGTAAGCTGGTGGGGCAAAAGGCTTTAAATCCCCCCGCGCACGCTCTGGCAGGCGGAAGCCGAACTTCTCATGCTCTGTCCCAATCCGCCACGCCTCTTGCGGCTTACAGCCCTTAGCGAGAACATCAATAAGCTGCGCTTTATTTTCAATTGGAGCTGTATTGCTCTCACCTGGATTGGACATACACAAAACCTTACCGGCTATAATTCATCTTAATACGCTATAGGACCGCCAGAATTGTCCGTAAGCCAGAGACTGCATATTAGGGGTCATCACGATGCTCATTCAAGAGACCAGCACAGAATCCCCTTTATCGTACCGCCATAATCTGCGCTAGAGCAGCACAAGCAGCCGTATCAGCCCGCAAAATACGCGGCCCTAAAGAAAAAGACTGCACAGCCTCATGCCGCGTTAGACGGTGGATTTCATCCTCCGCAAAACCTCCCTCCGGCCCAATGAGCAGCGCATCACATGAAGACGGTGCCCCACCTTGGCCAACACGCTCCAACGCAACAGTTAAGGTACGCCGGTTAGGCCAACGGGCCAGCACAGCGGCCAATGGCTCTAACGGCATAATCTCTGGGACATCCAACCGCTCGCATTGCTCTGCGGCTTCCTGCGCGATAACGGCTAGACGCTCCAAATTAAGGCGATGCGTATTCGTCCTAGCTGTCACAACAGGGCGAAAGCGCGTTACCCCAAGCTCCGTCCCCATGCGAATAACTAACTCCGTCGCATCGCGCTTTAATGGGGCAAAAAGCAGCTCTATCCCCTTTGTCTCCTCCTGCGGGCGCAGGCAAGAGCGCAACCGTGCAGAGCCACGCTGCTTTTGTAAGCTCTCAATCTCGGCATGCCATTCGCCATCGCGCCCATTAAACAGCACAACAGCGTCCCCCACCTGCAAACGCATGACCTTACCTAGATAATGCGCCTGCCCTGCAGAAAGCTCAATAATCGCGCCCTCATCCCAAGGGAAAGCGGATTCGACAATAAAAAGGCGTGGTTCTGTACGGCTCATAATCTCTAAGGGCATAACGCGTTCCCTCACAGCTTGCCAGAGATGATGATAAAATATTGACCTCCCCCTCATTCTCGCTAAGCACTAACTTTATGATTCAAAAACATCCTCATACTGATATTTGCCAGAATGGCCTCATCGGGCGGCTTGGTGAGCCGTGGCGGTCCTACGCACTTCTTGCCCGTTTAGACCGGCCCGTTGGCACATGGCTCCTCTTCCTCCCCGGCGTGTTTGGCATTTTCCTTGCGGCTCAAGGCCCCAGCTTGCAAAAACGGCTCCTCTATGTCGGGCTATTTGCCATTGGCTCACTGCTAATGCGCTCTGCAGGATGTGTAATTAACGATATATGGGACCGCAAAATTGACGCCCAAGTCTCTCGCACGGCAGGCCGTCCCCTCGCCAGTGGGGCTCTCAGCCTAAGACAAGGAATCGGGCTGCTCGTCCTTCTCCTGTTAGGCGGGCTGGCTGTCCTCCTCGCTTTACCCCCCCTCTGCTGGGCCTTAGCTCCTATCGCGATGCTCTTTGTGACATTCTACCCCACCGCAAAACGCCTCACATGGTGGCCACAACTTGTGATGGGCTTCACCTTCGGCTTTGGGGCCCCTATGGGTTATGCTGCCAGCCAAGAGAATATCGATCTACCGGGGATACTCCTCTATAGTGGGGTTATCCTCTGGCAACTCGGTTTTGATACGATTTACGGCTTCCAAGATATGGAAGATGACGCGCGCATCGGCGTGAAATCGACCTCACGTTTAATGCTCAGCCATGCCCGCTTATTTGTTGGGCTTTGCTATGGGCTGACGATGGCCTTCTTTGCCGGGGCGGCTTACACAGCACACCTGGCACCGGCCTTTTGGCTGCCTTTCCTCCTCGCTGGCCTAATGATGGCCTATCAGGTGAAACGCCTCACCCCCCATGATGCACCACTCTGCCTCCGTTTCTTCAAGCAGAATGTCCTGATAGGCCTCATACTGGCATGCGCCTTTATCTTAGGACGCTTGGGAGTTAACGGGGAGCCACTCGGCTTTTAAAAAAGGTTCGCCCCGCACTCAGCATAGCCCCAAAAAAGGCCACAAACGCCGCCGCTCCTAAGCAAATGAAGGCAGGATGGGAGAATAAGGTAAACAACCCTGCCACCAGCAAAGCCCCCGTTGTTTGGCCAGAGAGACGCGCTACGGACAACATCCCGCTTGCCCCCCCTTCGCGCCCCGGCGGGGCTGTAACCATAATCGCGCGATTATTAGGCGGTTGGAAAAACCCAAACCCCATACCCGCTAATAAAGTCCGCCATGCAATGGCACTATTGCTCGCATCCAATGGCAAAGTACAGAGTAAAATAAAGCCAATACAGGTTATCAACAGCCCAATGGAGGACAGTAATGATGCAGGGAAACGATCAGCAATTTTCCCCACTATGAAGGACATAACCGCAACCCCTACGGCCCAAGGGGCAATCAACAACCCAACTGTTGCTGGGTTTTTATGAAAAGCAACCGCCAAGGTGAAAGGCATCGCCACAATATACAGGTTGGACGCCACAAAACCACAAAAGCTTACCAAACACGCGACAAGAAACGGCACACGTTTGAGCAAATCCAGAGGGACAATTGGCTCAGTCCGTTTTTTCTGCCAGCGTAAGAGCAACCACCAGCTCACCAAACTCCAACCTGTCAGACCCGCTCCCCAGCCTATATCACCGTGCATAAAGCCATCTAACCCCACACCTAAAAGTGTAAAGGACACGACTGTAAGGATAGAGCCGGGAATGTCAGTTTTTACATCACTACGCGGTGTTTTAGGTAAAGCACGGCTCGCTAGTAAAATAGCCGCGCCGCCCAAGGGTAGGTTAATCCAAAATATCCACGGCCATGAAGCAATAGAGAGGATAAACGAACCAATAGTCGGCCCTAATGCCACCCCTAACCCAATGAATAACCCATTGAGTGCAATCCCTTTACCAATCAATTTATGAGGGTAAATGAAGCGTACGAGTGCAATATTCACACTCATAATGCAGGAGCTACCAACCCCTTGTAACGCGCGGGCTAAGGTAAGCTCTAACATATTTTGGGATACAGCACAGGCTACCGAGGCGATGAGGAATAAGACAATCCCTAACTGGCTCATCCGCCCAAAGCCAACCCGCGCCCCAAGGGCAGCCAACGGCAAGAGGCAGGCCAAATTCGCAAGCTGATAAGCATTGATAACCCAAATCGCCTGCGATGGAGACGAATGCATATCCGTCGCGATGGTAGGCAATGCCACATTGGCGACTGAATAATCCAAAATCGATAGCATCAAGGCTAAAATGACCGATGACATCGCCTTGACACGCTGCATCCCATAAAGGCCAGCGTGTCTCTCAGGGTCGTATTCACCCTCTAGGCTAGGATCGGTCATTTTACTGCCCATGATCTCTCTGCTCTCCTAAATAACGCAGGGGAACCCCTGCAAAAAGATTGCTCTCGATTTGCTCCAGGGACGCACCCTTTGTCTCTGGCACAAAACCTAATGTGATGAGAAGGAACATACCATTAAATGCTGCAAAAAGGATGAACGTCCATGACGCGTTCATAACAAGCATGAGCAGTGGGAAGATGCTAGAAATGACCCAATTCGCTACCCAATTTGTCACCGTGGAACAACCAATGCCGAAATCCCGCCCGCGCGTGGGCTGTACCTCAGAACAAAGCGCCCAAACAAGCGGCCCCTCCCCAATAGCAAACCCTGCTACAAAAAGGAGGATAAACCCACAAAGCAAGAAGGAAGCTGTCACACTACCCCCACCATAAGCCAGAACGACACTCACCCCTACTAAAGCTAATCCAACAATTGCACAGCTTGTCAGCAAAAGAGGACGCCGGCCCCAGCGGTCTGCAAACATAATCGCCACACCGGTGAAGACCATATTTGTCAAGCCAACAAGTGTAGTCGCCCAAACAGAGGCATTCACGCCAAAATGAGCAGCCTCAAACACCTGAGGCGCATAATATAAAAGCGCGTTAATACCACTTAGCTGCTGCATAATTTGCAGCACAATCCCTAAAAATACGGACCGTCTGAAATGACGATTACTACGGAACAACCCAAAGCCAGCATCACTACTCTTAGAGAGCCGGCTATGAATATCAGCAAGCTCTGCCTCGGCTACTTCTTCATCAGAGCGCAGAACACGCAGGACCGTACGGGCACGCTCTGTATCGCCACGCATCATCAACCAACGCGGGCTTTGGGGAAGTATCAACACCACAATAAGGAACAATATAGCCGGTAGGGCCATAATGCCTAACATCCACCGCCAATGCCCCCCTGAGGACAAAAAGCTATCGGAAATAAAGGCAAGGAAAATCCCCAATGAGACCATGAGTTGATAGAAAGAAATCATCGCCCCACGAGCAGATTCTACCGTAATTTCAGAGATATAAAGCGGGGCGGCAAAAGCGGCTACACCAACAGCAAGCCCTAACAAAACACGCCCCGTAATAATTAACCCCACACCAGGAGCAAAAGCACAAAAGAGCGTCCCTATTAGGAAGAAAATACCAGCCCCTAGCATGGCCCCTGTCCGGCCAAAGGAGACGGAAATACGCCCAGCAAACATAGCCCCAAAGGCCGCACCTGCCATCATGGAAGATACAATCCACCCTTGTAAAACAGGCCCAGCGTGAAAATCCATCGCCATAAAAGGCAACGCACCAGCGACAACACCCGTATCCAGCCCGAACATCAACCCAGATAAAGCGGCCAGAATCCCCAATACGGTAGCACGGCCTGTTGCTTTCTGCGTGACTGCGGAACCTTTCTCTCGCTGGGATACCGGTGCTACTCCGACCATGATCTCTCCTTAACCATACCTTTAAAATACCTCTCCAGCATGAAGCATCGGGGGAGTATGATTTATTGGCTTAGTCTGCAATCTTTTTAATGCTCGTTTTGCTTCACAAAAGGGTTACGGCTACCCCGCAGGAGCAATCTTATCGGCGTACCGGGAAGATGAAATGTCTCCCGTAGCCCATTGATAAGGTAACGCTTATAGCTATCTGGCAGTTGCTCCGCCCGCGTCCCAAATAGCACAAAAGTGGGAGGGCGGCTCTTTGCTTGCGTCATGTAACGCAGTTTCAAACGCCGACCATCCACAAGAGGAGGCTGGTGTTTTTCCACTGCTTCTTCAAACCAACGGTTTAAATCGCTTGTCCCCACGCGAGCATTCCATACCTCGCTCGCACGACGCACAGCAGGCAAAAGGCGATTTAGCCCTTCACCTGTTAGAGCAGAGAATGTGACCACCTCAATCCCTCGCATTTGCGCGAGTGATATTTCGATCCGTCCCGCAATAGCTTTGCGTGTTGCTTGACGCTCCTTTACCGCATCCCATTTATTAAGGGCCAGCACACAGGCCCGCCCTTCTCGCTCGATCAACCGTGCGATTTGCAAGTCTTGCTCATCCACACCGCGCTCGGCATCCAGCACGAGGATGACGACCTCCGCCATCTTCATTGCCTCAATAGAGGCAGAGACAGAGACGCGCTCTAATCCTTCTTGCACGCGCGCACGTTTACGCATACCCGCTGTATCGACAATCTCAATCGGTCCAATGTCATCCTCTAGCCCAACGCTAACAGCATCGCGCGTTAAGCCAGCCTCCGGGCCGGTAATCATGCGCTCCTCACCGAGCAAACTATTCAAAAGGGTGGATTTCCCCGCATTAGGGCGGCCAATAATAGCGATGCGAAGCGGCTTTTCCCCATCATGCTCGGCAAGTGTATCTTCATCCGGGAGAAGGCTTGCAATCTCTCCCATAAGGTCCGCCAGACCTTCCCCATGCTCGGCAGAAACCGCAAGAGGCGTCCCTAACCCCAGAGAATAAGCCTCCATCGCGGCCTCGGCCCCTGCACGCCCCTCCGCCTTATTCGCCACAAGAAGAACGGGGCGGTTCTGCCGCCGCAGCCAATTCGCAAAATGCTCATCTGCTGGGGTGATACCAGCCCGCACATCAACACAGAAAACCACCAAATCCGCTTGCGCAATACCCTGCTCTGATGAGGCACGCATACGGCCAAAGAGGGTCTCTGGAGCGGCTTCTTCCAAGCCGGCTGTATCAACAAGGCGCACACGCCGCCCGCGCAGCATCGCAACACCGTCTTTACGATCACGCGTTACGCCGGGCACGTCCGACACAATGGCCTGACGCCGCCCAACAAGCCGGTTGAAAATGGTGGATTTCCCAACATTTGGCCGTCCTGCGATAACGACAACCGGCAGCCGGCCTAATTCAACCGACTCAACCATAGGCGCGTAAGACACCATCATCACTTAAGACAAGCAGCTGCCCATCACACACAATCGGCTGGACTTGGCAAGATGATGGCGTGTCAATCTTCCCAAGATCGCTCCCTGTTTTTGCATCAATAATCACCATGCCGCCACGCTTCATACTGGAGAGGCAAACAAGTTTATTGTTCAACAAGATTGGGCCTGTCCATTGGATGCCCTTTTTCTCGTGTTTGGGGTCCTCAAAGCGGGTCAGCTGCTTCACCCAGCGCACTTGCCCGCTTACCCGGTCGAGGCAAGCGAGTTGCTGATCCAGCGAAATGACATAGAGCCAATCACCACAAATGCAGAGCGGGGACTGACCACTCACCTCACGCTCCCACAAACGGCGGCCGGAGCGCATATCAATCGCTACCAGCACGCGGGAGAGAGAAATTGCGTAGGCTGTACCATCCACCACGACAGGACCACCACGCACGCACGCGAAGTCCAGCATCGCACCAAGCCCATTACCCCCACCGAGACTATCGCTCCATACGATCTCACCAGAGGTTGCACGGAGGGCCAGAAGATCACCACTGCCGAACCCAACAACTACAATGCCATTGACCACAGCCGGAGCGCCTGCCCCAAACAAGCTCGTACTCACATTGGTGGCTTGATAGGTCCAACGTTGTTTACCCGTGCTGGCTTCCAGCGCAAATAAGCGAGCATCAATCGTGGTAAAGAACATCAAGCCATCAACGATTGTCGGGGCAGAGCGGCCCGGCGTGCCAATATCGACAACCCATTTCTGCTTCCCTGTTGCAGCATCCAGGGCGAGAGCTTGTGCAATACCATCCACAACATAAAGTGTATCATCAACAAGCGCGATGCCGCCGCCGATATTGGTCGAGCGCGTTTTACGCGCAGGCTGACAATGCCATAACAGCTTGCGATCTGGCCAGCTCCAAGCGCGGATAGCCCCTTGAGCATCCACCGTAAAGAGCCGCCCGCCCCCTATAACGGGAGAGGATTGCAATGCGCCATGACGATTGGGCACAAAAAATACATTGGACAGCCAACCCACTTCCTTCACGGCGGCACCGATAGATTGGCTCCATAGCTGACGCGTACCACTCCATGCGGCGTTTACAGCCTCATGAGAGGGCACACGGCCTTCCTGCATCCATTGATGAACAGGCTGAACCGCTGGTAATTGAACGACCGATTTATCATGCGGGTCTACCGTCAAGCCCGCCCCGGTGGAAAGGACATCAATACGCCGCCCGGGAAGAACTGTTTTCTTGGGATCGTCCTCAAAAATACCGCAGCCTGCAAGCCCGGCCATCGCCGCAACAGAGCAAGCCCCTTTAAGAACAGACCGCCGAGATGTCTTTACAGGCTGGCCAAGCGAAGGTGAAGAAAAACGATGGCTCATCCAGCCTCTCCTAATGTTTGTAATAACATCCCAGCCCGTTGACGCAGGCCCTCTGTACTATCGGGGGAGGATTGCACTTGCTGCAAAAGGCGGCGTGCCTCCTCATGGTCTGTCTTTGTGCTACCCGGTGCGAGGTCAAGCACCGCTAGGCCTTCCTTCGCAAGAGGGACCCAACTCCCGCCCTCTTGCACTAAAGCTTGATACCCCGCCCGGAGCTCATCACGCGGGGCCGTATCCATCCGCGCATTCAACCCTCGATACTGCGCCATAGAGCGAAGAGACGTATCAGCTTTTTTATCTTCCGCAACAGCGGACCATAATCTCAAAGCGGAGGCTGTGTCATGCTCTTGCATTTTAAGTTCCGCCAGATACATAGCCGCGTAGCTCCGCACCCCCTCTGGTGCGCTTTGGGCAAGCTCTTGTAAAATGCCTTCAGCTTTTTGATGAGCCGCCCCCTCTGTCACAGGCTTGCCCGACAACGCCCCAAGCAGTGACATGGCCTCAAAATAACGATTAGACGCTTGCGCCTGAGCAGTATGAAGCTGATGCTGCTTCCATCCCCAAACACCACCGCCAATGCCTGCTACAATAAGCACGCACAACACCACCACACCCACGCGCAAGCCCACGCTACGCATTTTTGCAAGGCGTTGTTCTTCCTCTAATTCTTGAAATAAATCGTCTGCCACGCCGTATCCTTAGCTGGACTGCACACACTCATTCCGCACCCTATAGCATGGCGGCTCTGCTACCAACATACTATCACGATAAAAAAACATCGCCTTCTTAACTCATTATGGCTGAAAGCGGATAGGCTGGCCTACATTATGCGTGATAATCGCATCATCCTCCATCACCACATGACCGCGCACAATCGTCCCAACGGGCCAGCCTGTCACGCTTTTACCGTCATAAGGCGTCCACCCGGCGGGGGAGGCTATCCAGTCATTACTAATGGTGCGTTGCTTCTTCATATCCACAAGGGTGATGTCGGCATCGAACCCCACGGCGAGCCGCCCCTTATTGGGCAAGCCATAAACCCGTGCAGGGCCAGCAGCCATCACATCAACAAGGCGTGTCAGGCTCAACCGCCCCGCATTTACATGGTCCAACATCAAAGGAACAATCGTCTGCACACCCGTTAGGCCGGAGGGGCACTCCAACCAAGGGAGCTCCTTCGCATCCTTAGGGTGCGGGGCATGGTCGGAGGAAACAACATCCACCCGGCCATCACGCAAGGCGGCCCATCCAGCCTCAAAATGGCGGCGTTCATTCCTCAACGGAGGATTCATCACCGCCTTACCTCCAAGACGCTCATAGCATCCCGGCCCTTCATTGGTTAGATGATTAACCAAGACCTCCACTGTGGCGTAACGCCGGTTCTCGGCCAGAAGGGTAAACTCCTCCTCTGTCGAGACATGGAGAATATGGATAGGCCGCCCCGTTTTATGCGACAATGCTAAGATGCGCTTCGTCCCACGGATGGCACATTCAGCATCTCGCCACTCTGCATGGAGATGGTAAGGCTGCCCCGGCTCAAACAGCTTCCGCCGTTCCCGCAGGCGATATTCATCCTCTGAATGGAATGAGACACGGCGATGACCCGAGCGTAGAACAGCCTCTATCCCCTCATCATCTTCAATCATCAAATCACCAGTGGAGGAACCAGCAAAAACCTTCACCCCACATACGCCTTCCTCTTGCTCAAACTCAGCAAGTAAAGGGGTATTCTCCCGCGTAGCCCCGATATACATTGCGACGTCTATATGGGCTGTGTCGATAATATGCTGACGCTTCCAATCCAGCATCTTTTTATCGGTCACGGTGGGGTTTGTGTTAGGCATATCAAAGACGGAGGTAATCCCCCCTAAGGCAGCAGCGCGTGTGCCTGTCTCCAACGTCTCTGCCTCAGGCTTGCCGGGGTCACGCAAATGAACGTGAGAATCAATCAGGCCGGGGAGAACATAAAGCCCCGTTGCATCAATCACCCGTGTGGCTTCATCCTGCGAAGAAACACTCAGTGAGGCAATCTTCTGATCACGGACCCCAATATCCGCTTGGGCCTCCCCCCATGGGAAAATGCACCGCCCGTTCCGAATGATGAGGTCAAATCGCATGATGTCTCCTTAGAGGCTTGGCCATCGCTCTATCTAAATAATGGTGCAATTCTACTGCGCTCTGGCCCGTTCATAAAGAGCCAAGGCGGCATGCTGCACATTTTCCACCGTTAGGGCGGCCATATCGCCCTCTCCCTCCGGGCCGGGGGCCAAAAGAACCTCCGCCCATCGGCCTGATGGTGCATATTGGGACGCATAACTTGGCCCAAACAACCCTAATGTTGGCACATTTAAAGCCGCAGCAAGATGCATCAACCCCGAATCACCCCCCACAAAGAGAGAGCAACGCGCAATAAGGGCCGCTACCTGAGCAAGGCTATACTGCCCGCCCCCAATATCCAACACATTAGGCAATAAGGCCCGTACTGGGGCGGCAAGGCGTGCTTCTCGCTCCCCCGGCCCATAAACCAAAAGGGGGCGAAACCCCCTTGCCTGCATCTGCCGCGCGAATGTCGCAAAGGATTCAACGGGCCAGATTTTATGCTCTGTCCCCGCCGTAATGGCTAAAGCGAGCCATACACCCTCATCAGGCAAAAGCGTAGCAGCATAGGCCTGCTCCTGCGCTCCCAACCATAAGGTGGGGTAATGTGCATATTGTACGCCTAAAGCGCGCGCATGTTGAGCCAGCTTTAAGCCCTTTTGCCGCCCTCCACGAACCTTATAACGCGCCCTGCTCCATACCCCATAACTGACAAGAGAGGCCCGTAAATCCACCACCGCCTCCCACCGATAACGCACAACATCGCGCCATAGAGCAAGCCAATGCTGATTATAAGGGCGTTTCTCCATTACAATCAGCCGTTCGCAACGCGGCATATAACGAAAGAGGTCACACACAGCCGGGCCGCACACGATGGTAAAATATGCCTGCGGATAGCGTGCCATCATGGCCGAAAGGGCCGCTAAAGAGATAACAGCATCCCCCAACCGATGCGCCGTGATGAACAGGACGCGCTTCACTCTCGCATCCAAAGGGGGTTATCGACCGTCTCTAAAAACTGGGCATGACGGGCTAATGTAGCTTCATCTGGCGGGGCCATAGGGCGCGGGGTACGCCCTGTTACCGCCTTACGCTTTACCCGCCCCTCTGATGAGGTCCTTTGTGTTTGCTCATTACCCAGCCCCAAACCGCGTTGTCGTCCACCGATAAGCTCTACATACACATCGGCAAGCAAGCGACAATCAAGCAACGCATTATGCGTGCCACGCTCGGAGAGGTCGATATTAAAACGACGGCAGAGCGCATCCAAATTCGCAGGCATACCGGGGAACTTCTTCCGCGCCATAATGACTGTATCAACCGCGCGGCTTTCATAATCCAATGGTGGACGCCCGGCCCGTTTTAGCTCCGCATTGATGAATTTGAAGTCAAACGGTGCATTATGGGCTATCATCTTCCCATCACCGATGAAGGCTAAAAACTCATCAGCAATATCAGCAAAAAGGGGTTTGCCCTCCAAATCGGCCAACGTAAAACCATGCACTTTTGTGGCCTCAGCCGGGATGTCTCGCTCTGGATTAATGAGGACGTGGAAGTAATTTTCCGTCCGCAAATCATTCACCAATTCCAAAGCAGCAATCTCAATGACCCTATCGCCAGTATCAGGGTCTAGCCCTGTGGTCTCTGTATCAAAGAGGATAGAACGCGTCATATCTTCCCTTCCTGTGCAGAAGCCTCATCCCTCTCCTGCCGTAATTGCTGCAAAAAGCGATGAATCTGCCGCGCACTAAACGCACGAGACAGTCCCGTTTTTATCACGATATCGGCCCGCTGTCGTCTCTCTTGGTCTGTCATTTGGCGTGTTAGAAAGGCTTTGGCCTCCTCAACACTCATCTGCCCGCGATGTTGATGACGCTGCCGCAAACGCGCTATCCGCACAGCGAGCGGGGCCTCCACCACCATCACGGCTGTGCAATCACGCTCTGCTCTTGTTTCCCACAATAAAGGAATATCCAATACGCAAAACGGCACGCCCCGCGCCCGACACCGCGCCAAAAATGCGCGTCTTTCTTGCCTAACAAGGGGATGGATTATCTGCTCCAACCGGGGCAACACGGCTGCATCTTGCCCGATGAGCCGCCGCAGAGCCACACGGTCTAACTGCCCATTATGCACCACCGCAGGGAACGCCCGCTGCAAAGGCCCAATAGCCCGCCCATGAGGAACTTGTAGGCGACGCACGCAAGCATCAGCGTCAAAAACTGGGACCTTAGCACGGCGAAATAAAGCCGCGATCGTACTTTTCCCCGCTGCCATTCCCCCTGTAAGGCCCAGAACATACATAACTAAGTAAGGTCTGCCATCAAAAGGTCAAAGCTCTGCTTATCAACCTCTGGCCATAAACCAAACCACGCATGAAACCCAGCCCGCGCTTGATACAGCAACATCCCTAAGCCCTCTACAGTGCGTAAACCACGCTGTTGAGCAGCGCGCAATAAAGGAGTTTGGAGGGGGGTATAAACAATATCAGCAACACTCAACCCTAATTGAGCCTGTTGGAGGATGCTGGGCCAATCCGTCTCATCATGGCCACCCATACCAAGTGATGTCGCATTGATGAGTATCTGCATATCCCCTAAACGGGCAGGCCAATCCGCCCATGGCAACACAGCCCCTGCCCCAAGAGCCGAGACTAAGGCTTCAGCCCGTGCGGTCGTCCGATTAGTGATGAAAACATCGCACCCGCAATCCTGCAGTGCTGCGGCGATCGCCCGTGCTGCCCCACCTGCACCAAGAATCAACACAGACCCGCTGGGAGATACGGCATGCGCCCGCAAGTTATCGCAAAAGCCCGTGCCATCCGTACAATCACCAAGGATGCGCCCATCCTCAAAACGTAGCGTATTAGCCGCACCGGCCCTCTTTGCGGTCATTGTTAGCTCATCACATAAGCGAAAAGCCTCCTCCTTATGGGGGATTGTAACATTCACGCCGCGAAATCCCGCTGCTGCCAAACCACGCAACGCGACCTCTAACTGCCCCGGCGCAACAGGCAGAGGGACATAAGCCCCATTGATCTGATGCACCTTACACCAATGATTATGCAACAGAGGCGAGCGTGAATGGGCAACAGGCCACCCAATAACGCCCGCTAAAACCGTTTTACCATTAATCATCATGCTCTCTCTTTGCGTTGCGCCCATAAAAGCGGCAAGAGACGTGCCAAACGCTCCGCCCATGCGCGTTGCCCAGCGTCATCGGAGATTAAATCTTGCCTTATTTCAATCTCCAAAGCAGGGAGCTGACGCCGCCCTGCATGATAAGGCACGCTATATTCATTATGGCTATTTAACACATAAGGCTGATTATCCCCCACACATAACCCGCCTTCTGCCTCCAAAAGAGTACGCATAAGGCGCGCTGAATGTGGGTCATGATCATGCAAAAGGCCAATCTCCCACGGGCGCGGCTCTCCACCCTCCATAGCGGGGGTAAAGCTATGGAGAGAGACAAACAAAAACTCCCCTTTATCCCGCTGAGCAAGATGACGCTCTATCTCATCATGATAAGTATGGAGTATCTCCTCCTCCCGTGCATACCGCTCTTGCTGGGAAAGATTCTGATTCCCCGCAATCGCCGTGCCATCACTCACCGGCGGGATAGACGTTGGATGCCCTGCGGCCCGGTTACAATCAATCACCAGGCGAGAATAGACCTGCTCAATCAACAAACATCCCAAGGCGTTTTGCAGATGTCGCCCAACCTCCTTAATGCCAATATCATAAGCGATATGCCGCTCCCACGCCTGAGGGGGCACCCCCATATCCCCCAGAGATGAAGGCACAGCCTGCCCGGCATGGTCGCTAATCATCACAAAGGGACTTTCCTCCCTTGCAGGGAGGATATGATAAGGCAAAAGGTCTGCCGCACTTAATAACGGCATGGTTGGCGCACGCGTCATTCTGTTTCCTGCAATAAAGTGTGGATTATAGATACAGCCTGCGGCTCCCCCCAATCCACCCCGCCATCGGAAATCGCTCGCACTTGCCCGCTTGCGTCAATCAGCAGCGTCATCGGCAAGCCCGGATCTTTCACCGTTTTGATGAAAGGTTGCACGTGCTCACGCTCTGCGACCCATACGGGTAAACCCACAGCATGCAGGCGGGGCAAAGCAGCGGCTACTTGCTCTGCTGCCCCACTATCTAACGCTACAGGCACAATGGGAAGATCGGGATGTGCCTTTAACAAAGCTGCAAGCTTAGGCAATTCCTCCCGGCAAGGCAGGCACCATGTCGCCCATAAATGCAGCATATAAGGCTTATTTTCATGCAATGGGAGGGTTGCCTTCTGCCCTGCTACGCCAGTGACGGGAAGCATCACCGGGGCAGAAAGGGCGGGCTCTGGCTCCAATTCTTGCAGATTCTGCAATCCATCAGCCTGCGCGTAATTGTGCCTTACCCCCACAGCCGCTACAGTAAGGAGAGCCAAACAAACGGCACCTACGCGAATCTTCTTTAAGTATCTCATCATATCGGTCCTCATGACGCACCCTAATACCAGCAACGCCTCCCCTGCAAATAAACCAGCCGCTCCCGAAGCTGCCAACCCCCAATGGGGTGGACGTTTTGCCAGTGGCCCCGCCGCGATTATGGAGGAAATCAACGCCTCTATTGGGTTTGATAAAACCCTCTGGCGGCAAGATATTCGCGGCTCTCTCGCTCATGCGGCTATGCTGCGCAAGGTTGGCCTACTTACAGCCCAAGAAGAAGCCGAGATTCAGAGCGGCTTAGCAGCCATCGGTAAGGAGATTGAGGAAGGGACATTCCCCTTCTCCCCCGCTTTGGAAGATATTCATATGAATATCGAATCCCGCCTCTCTGAGCGCATTGGTGAGGCTGGTAAACGTCTGCACACCGCCCGCTCTCGCAATGACCAAATCGCAACGGATTTCCGCCTTTGGGTGCGGGATTCCATTGATGGCATCATAGAGCAAACCGAAGCCCTCATGCGGACCCTCGCCCGCCGCGCTTTGGAGTATCACGATACCCCCATGCCGGGCTTTACGCATCTTCAAGTTGCTCAGCCTGTGACCTTTGGGCATCATTTACTCGCCTATGTGGAGATGCTCTCCCGCGATGCCTCTCGCCTGCGTGATGCGCGCCGCCGGATGAATGAGTGCCCCCTTGGCTCTGCCGCGCTTGCGGGGACCTCTTTTCCCATCGACCGCGAGATGACGGCCCAATCCCTAGGGTTTGACCGCCCTACGGCTAACTCTCTCGATGCTGTATCTGACCGTGATTTCGCGTTGGAATATCTCTCCGCCCTCTCCCTAGAGGCGATGCATCTCTCTCGTCTCTCTGAAGAGATTGTACAATGGGCGTCTGCCGCGTTTAATTTTGTGCATCTCTCAGATGCCTTCACAACGGGCTCTTCCATCATGCCGCAAAAGCGTAATCCTGATGCGGCGGAGCTTGTCCGCGCCAAAGTCGGCCGCATTACGGGAGACCTCATCGGCTTACTAACCGTCATGAAGGGCCTGCCCCTTGCTTATGCGAAAGATACGCAAGAAGATAAAGAGCCTGTTTTTGACGCAACAACGGCCATCACCCTCTCCCTCGCTGCAATGGAGGGTATGATTCGGGACCTCAAAGCCAATAAGGCACGCATGAGGGAGCTAGCGGGGGCAGGTTTCTCCACCGCGACAGACCTTGCCGATTGGCTTGTACGCGCACTGCGCCTCCCCTTCCGCACGGCGCATCATGTTACAGGGCGGCTTGTGAGTTTGGCAGAGCAAAAAGGTTGTGACCTTGCCGACCTCTCCTTAGAGGAGATGCAGGCTGTAGAGCCCGGGATTAATGCCTCTCTCTATGAGGTTTTGACTGTTGAATCCTCCCTCGCGTCACGCACGAGCAAGGGCGGGACCGCACCGCAGAATGTACATGCTCAAGCCACTGCGTGGCTAGAACGCCTTAATCATCATAAAGAAAGTAAATAAGATGCTCTCCATCCGCACGACACTCATTAAGTTAAGCGTCCTTACCTTTGTGGGGGGAAGTTTACTCTTAGGGCTAAATGCATGTGGCAAACGTGGCCGTCCTCAGCCGCCCGGCCCCGCTAACAAAGTAACGTACCCGCAGCCTTATCCGCCAGAATAACACTGGGACAATAAACATCATCTAACCCCATGGTGCTGAAACATTTAAGGAGACAGCACCATGCCATCCCATGCTGGCCTTACATCCTCTGGCAATAAACGGCAAAGGGACTCATAATCCATATCCGGCCCCATATGGGTCAAGACTGTATGACGAGGGCGGAGTTGTTCACGCCACTCCAACACGCGCCCTACCCACCCATGAGAGGGATGAGCCTTCCGCTGAAAGCACCCTACCACCCACATGGATAGATTCTGCAAAACCGTAAGGGATTCAGGGGGGAAGCTCTCAACATCAGTGCAATAAGCAAAATCCCCTACCCTAAGGCCGAGGCTCCTCGTCCAACCATGCTTCTGCGGGAAGATATGGCCTGTTAAAGGGCCAAGACTAACGGGGCCATAATCTGGGACCTCTCGTACGTCAAAAGCCGGGCAATAGAAATTACCGCCCTCCCACGGGCGAAAAGCGTAAGAGAAACGCTGCCGCAATTCACTCAATACCACCTGGCTCGCTAACAGTTGGATGGGACGGCCAATCACGCGATTCACCGCCCGTAATTCATCTAGCCCTGCGATATGATCACTATGTGCATGGGTGTAAAAGACTGCATCAATATGCGTCAGCCCATTATGAAGCATCTGCTGGCGGAGGTCTGGCCCGCTATCGACTAACAGACGAAACCCCTCATGCTCTATCACAATAGAAGAGCGCAACCGATAATTCCGCTGATTAGCAGGGTCACACACGCCCCATATCCCCGTAGCAGCTCCTTCAGCACCCCCAATCATCGGGACACCGGCCGAGCCACCACAACCGAGGATTGTCACCTTCATGCAGCACTCTTTGTAAAAAGACGCTGCGTATTAGCCCGCGTCACTGCCGCAAGCTGCTCCATCGTCATCCCACGCTCCTCAGCCAAACGCTGCGCCGTATGCACAACATAACCCGGCGTATTGGACTTGCCACGCTTAGGCACAGGGGCCAAGAAGGGGCTATCAGTCTCCACCAAAAGCCGATCTTCAGGGGCATGACGCGCAACCTCGCGGATTTCCTCGCATTTTTTAAAGGTCAAAAGACCAGAGAAGCTAAGATACCCCCCCAACGCCAAAGCCGCCTCAGCAAGCTTCGCCCCAGAGGCAAAACAATGGATTAAGAAAGGGAACGCCCCTTTCTCATGCTCATCCTGCAAGATAGCAATCGTATCGTCATCAGCTTGACGCGTATGAATCACCAACGGCAAACCCGTTACCCGCGCGGCCTCGATATGACGGCGAAAAGAGGCTTGTTGCGCAGGCTTCACCGCCTCTGTCCCGTGGAAATAATCCAACCCAGATTCCCCAATCGCCACAACTTGCGGGGCCTCAAGGGCTGTGAGCATCTCATCAAGACTAGGGGGAGCCTCCTCATGGGCATGGTCGGGATGTGTCCCCAACGCACACCACACACGCAGCTCCGGGCTATCATGCGCGGTTAAAGCCAGTTGGCGCGCCCGCTCTGACCAGCGCGTGCCAATCGTAATCATCCCCGCTAACCCATGATGCCGCGCAAACTCCAAAGCGGCTGGCACGTCCTCTAGCCGGTCCAAATGGCAATGAGTATCAATCAGCCCCTTCATGCGCCTTTTTCATCCTCCACAAAGCGCGGGAATAGCCCTTGCGGTTTTGGCAACACCCGCCCGCCGGGGAGGGGTGTTTCCAACGCTTTAAAACAACGCTCAGCTTCCTCAACCCCTAGCTGGTCGAGCATCTTCGCCATCGTATCAGGCATATAAGGTTGGAGCAAAGTCGCCACTGTGCGGATAACATCGACCAACACGCGCAATACATCAGCCATGCGGGCGGGGTTTTCCTTCTTCAACACCCAAGGGGCTTGCCTATCAATATACGCATTCGCCTCACGGATGAGTTTCCAAATCTCCTCCAACGCATCACTAATGGCCAAACGCCCGATATAATCACGCGTCATAGAGGGCAGAAGGCTGGCTTGTGCTAAAATATGCTCATCATCTTCCTGCAATGCGCCACGCTCTGGCAACACACCATCAAGATTACGCGCAATCTGGCTGAGTGTTCTTTGAGCAAGATTGCCGAGGTCATTGGCCAATTCGACATTCATCCGCGTAATGAGCGACCGGCGGCTAAAGTTAGAATCCCCTCCAAAGGGGACTTCCCGCATTAAAAAGAAGCGCAGCTGGTCTAGCCCGAACTCATCAGCAAGGGCTTTGGGGTCCAACACATTACCAAGCGATTTGCTCATTTTCTCGCCTTCAACGGTCCACCATCCATGAGCAAAAACACGTTTAGGCAAGGGCAAACCTGCGGCCATGAGGAAGGCAGGCCAATAAATGCAATGGAAGCGGATAATCTCCTTACCCACCACATGCACATCCGCTGGCCAATGCACATGCCGCGGGTCCTTCATATCAGGATAGCCCACGGCGGTGAGGTAATTCGCCAAAGCATCGAACCACACATACATGACATGGTCCACATCGCCGGGCACCTCAATGCCCCATTTAAAGCTCGTCCGGCTGATGGAGAGGTCCCGCAGACCCTGCTTTACAAAGCTAATCACTTCTCGCTTTGGCCCATGAGGGCCGATAAAGTCGGGATTCTCCTCATATAACGCCAATAATTTGTCTTGGAAGTCAGACAGGCGGAAGAAGTAAGAGGGCTCCCGCACCCATTCTAGCGGAGCCCCAGAGGGAGCCGTCCGGCTGCCATCGGGATGTTTGGTAATCTCATCCTCGCCCACGAACATCTCATCGCGTGTGGAGTACCACCCCTCATAAGCATCCAAATAGATATGGCCATTTTCCGCCACTTTTTCCCATAATGCTTGGGCGGCCTTTTTATGGCGCGGCTCTGTCGTGCGGATGAACTCATCAGTCTCCACCGCCATATCACGCTGCATCTGACGGAAGCTTTGGGAGATACGATCAGCAAACTCTTGCGGCGGAACAGACTGCGCTTTTGCGCTTTGCTCCACCTTTTGACCATGCTCATCCGTCCCGCTGACAAACAACACCTCTTGGCCATCTAACCGATGGAAACGTGCAATGACATCACACGCAATAGAGGTGTAAGCATGGCCAATATGTGGCGCGCCATTCACATAAAAAATGGGGGTTGTGATGGTAAAACGCCGCGTCATAAGCCGTCCTATCTCGCTTCAAGTCTTTATACTGCCACCTGTTATTGCCAGCCTTTAGGGGGCTAGAGCAAGGGCTTCTCGGAGTGCTTCTGCTTTATCAAGGTTGAAACGTTCTGTCTGCTGACGCAGTTGCGCTAGCTGACGAACACGCTCCGCCCACTCTGCGGCTTGTAGGCTGTTGCCTTCCATCGCCGCATCCCGCGCTTGCGTGGCTAAAGCCTCACTAAACAAATCACAAAAAAGAGCAAAGCCCTCCCCTTCGCGCGCAATCTGCTTAACACGCTCCCACATCTCGGAATCCATAGCCGTGCCTGCCATCACTTGCTCAACCAAGCCCGCGCATAAGCCATCACGATCTTGTGCCAAAAAGAGCGCACGCCCCGGGGAGCCATGAGCGCGGCGTAACAAATCAGCAGATATATCGGGAATCAAGGCTCGCATGGCCTGCTCATCCAAGCCAGAAAGCATTAAAGGCCGACAACGGCTCCGCAGCGTAGGCAATAACGCGCCGGGAGCTGATGTTGTCAGAAATAAAACAGCCTTAGGGGGAGGTTCTTCTAGAATCTTTAACAGTGCATTCGCCGCAAAGCGATTTAAACTCTCCACCCCATCTACAATCACAACGCGCCACCCGCCCTCTGTGGCGGTATGATGAAGAAACGTCTGTACCGGCTGGACCTCTGCAACCGTAATCTCACCCTTCAACCGCCCTTTGCGCGGGTCAATCTTACGAGCAATCTCCAACAAATCCCCATGTGTACCAGCGGAGATGCGCCGCCCGGCAGGGCTATTTAGGTCACTCCCCCCCAATAATTTACGCGCAAGATGAAAGGCCAAAGTCGCCTTCCCCACCCCCGCTGGGCCAGAAATCAACCACGCATGATGCAAACGCCCAGACTGCCACGACTCCTCAAACCGTTGTACAGCCGCTTCATGCCCCCATAAACGCGCGGCCTGTCGCGGTTCTGGCAGGCTCACGATGCTCCCCTCTTTTGGGCGAGATATTGGGTCACAACCTCATATAAACGGGCTTGTACCTCTGCCTCTGAAGGCTCTGCATCCACCCGAACAATGCGCTCCAAATCGCACTCAGCCATGGCCTGAAAGCCTTCACGCACGCGCTCATGAAAAGCCGCTTGCTGGCCCTCGTAACGGTCCAGCTTGCCCCCACGTTGTGCGATACGTTTATGAGCGACCTCACAAGGGAGGTCCAACCATAAGGTCAGGTCTGGCTCCCCACCAACAAGCTGACGCAACGCATTGATGAAGGCTAAAACCTCCGGTTTCTTCTGGCCTATCCCATAACCTTGATACGCCCATGTGGAATCGTGGTACCGATCACACACCACAATCTGCCCCTCAGCTAAGGCGGGGTGAATCACTTTGGCGAGATGGTCCGCTCGAGCTGCCATATGCGCCATTATCTCGGCCTGCCAGCAAAACTCCGCCTCGCCAAAAAGGAGAAGATTCCGCAAGGCTTCCGCCGCAGGGGTGCCACCGGGCTCGCGTGTTTGGTAAACGCGCCATCCATCCGCCCGCAAACGCTCACTCAGGAGGTGGGATTGTGTGGTTTTACCCCCGCCTTCCCCACCTTCTAGCGTGATGAAGATACCGGGATGTTCACTCCGGTGCATGGCCAAACCGTGCCATAAGCCGCCCCACAACGCCCAGCTCTGCCACAGCCTCTACTGCATAAAGAGGAGAATATACACGCGGCTGACCGGGCAACCCAGCCGATACATGGCCGGACTTCTGCCCTGCGACGATGGGGGCGGCAATCGGGGATGGATAATCCACGCTAATTTGCACCTTCGAGGACCAGCCGACAGGAATCGTCAAACTGACATCCTCCGCCACGGCAAGGGCCACACTACGATGCTCCCCCATCCAAACAGCGGCTTTAGGCTCGACCACCTGCCCACGGCTTAGGAACTTAACTGTCTCAAAACTAGAAAAAGCCCAGCTCATCAAACGCTCACCTTCATGAGCGCGCTCATTGGTGGAAGAAGTCCCGTTAATAGCGACAATAATGCGATTGCCATTACGTTCCGAACTCGCACAAAGCCCAAAACCGCCCGCATCTGTATGGCCGGTTTTTAGACCATCGGCCAAACCTTTATCGACAAGGACATTTCGATTGCCTTGACGAATATGATTAAAGGTAAATTCCTTCTCCCCAAAGAAATGATAATAACGGGAAAAATCATGGATAAGATGCTGCGCTAACACAGCCACATCCCGCGCGCACATATAATGACCATCCGCAGGCAAGCCGGTCACATTCATGAAATGGGAATTATGAAGGCCAATGCGACGAGCGGCCTCATTCATCAAGGTAACAAATCGTTCCTCAGAGCCAGCAATCCCCTCCGCTAAGACCACGCAAGCATCGTTACCCGACTGGATGAGCATGCCGCGGATCAAATCCTCCACGCTGACAGAACTCCCCAGCGGCACGAACATGCGCGAGCCTTCCATCCGCCACGCTTTATGGCTCACGGGGAATGTTTGCTCCATCCTAATACGACCAGAGGCAAGAAAGGCAAAAACAACATAGGCCGTCATCATCTTTGTTAGGGATGATGGCGGCATACGTTCTTCCGCATTGCGGCTGAGCAGCACGGTGTTGGTCGTACTATCAAGAATATATGCCCAGCGCGCGGAAGTCGGCATCGGTCCCATAGGGGTTATGGCATCCCCCATTGCCGAATCAGACATACTTGCTGCCTGTATAGAGGGGGAGGAGTTTTGCGCTACCGAGTGCCCCGGCTGCCCCGCCCCTTTGGCATGCCCTAGCCGTGATAATGCCAGTAAGGAACAGGCTGAAAAACCTGCCACTCCACCCATAAGAGAACGTCTTGTCTGCACGTCAATCCCCGCGCTATAGGCCCTGCCACATGGCAAAACCCTCTTTTAAGAAACCATCATGCCATACCCGGTAACACATCTTAACGGGTAATTTGATCGCCCAAAATCCCAACCGCTAATGCGTAATAATCGGATGGATTATAAGCTCGTATCGCCCGGAAATTACGATAAATAAGGAAGGCTTGTCCACCAGGCCCATCAGGTTGTAACAAACTGCCCTCAGCTTGCGGTGCTAAAAAGCCCGATGACTGCACAGGTCGGACACCTAATGCTGCCCACGTCCCCACGGGATGGACGGCAGCGTGACGCGATTTTGTTGCAGCAATTTGTTGGAACTGCCCATGAACTCCCAAGGGTACCGTTACTTCCTCCCCCCATGGCTCCCCACGCTGCCAACCAGACCGGCCTAAGTAATTGGCAATAGAGGCAAAGACATCAGCCTCGGAAGTCCAAATATCGCATTTTCCGTCACCATCGCCATCAGCACCGTATCGTAAATACGCACTCGGCATGAATTGCGGCTGCCCCATCGCCCCTGCATAACTCCCCATCATACGCGCAGGGGCTATCGCTCTTTGGCCAAGAATATGCAGGGCTTTTAACAGTTCACTGCGGAAGAAGGCGGCCCGGCGTCCATCATAAGCGAGCGTGGCAAGAGCATCGATCACATTAAACCGCCCTTGCTTAGCCCCAAAGCCAGACTCCAAACCCCATATACCCATAACGCTCGATTCATCGCAGCCAAACCGCGCAGCTAGCGCACTAACTGTGCCCTTAACGCGTTGATAAACCTGCCGTCCTTGCTCTATGCGCGATGAGCTAATGACACGCTGACGATACTGCGCCCATGTCATCGTAAATTCAGGTTGATGACGATCCAGCCGCAAAACCTCCTGATTTGGCTGAGTCGTGAGGGTAAGCGCCGCTGAAACGACATCAGAAGGCACGCCCGCTGTAAGAGCCTGCTGCTGTACCCCTTGCAAAAAGGCAGCGTACGAATCACCACGTCCCCATGCTGGTATGCTGGACGCCGCTGCCCCAAGCATTGTTGTTATCAGGAAGCCACGTCTGCTTATTACTCTATGCGTCACCGCACTTTTCCTTCTCATGTAAGAAACCTTATTCTCACGTTCTGCGCTTGTAATAATTGCAGCACGGTCAGTTTCGTGCCACAACTCCGCTCATTCACAGTCAAGGCCGTTCTTTGTGATCCGTCTCAGTGCCATTATGGCGTCCCAGCCGCTCTGGCTGAAAGCATTTTCTATCATCCTTGGTACGTTTATCCTCGAGGATGTTGCAACCGTCTTAGCGGCAACAGCTGCTAAAAATGGTGATATTTCCATCATAGCCGCCTTATTAAGTTTGTATTTAGGGGTGATTGTGGGCGATGTAGGCCTTTATGGCCTTGGCCTAGCTGGCAGCCGATGGGTATTTCTCCGCCGTTTTCTTACCTTACCGAGTGAGGAACAAGCCCGTACATGGTTCTCGCGTAACATCATTGCTGTCGTCGCTATTGCGCGTTTTATCCCTGGTGTACGCCTTCCCCTTTACACGGCTTGCGGGTTTTTTCGTGCTCCTTTTTGTGCTTTTGCACTCACAGCCATCGCTGCGACGCTTGTTTGGACAAGTTTGCTTTTTCTTCTCTCCCTGCATATTAGCGGATGGCTCCTTGCCCATAAAAGCGGGTGGCGTTGGGCTGGGATTGCGGGTTTTGTGCTTTGTATTTTTGCAATGGGACGTTTAATCGGCCATCTTCAACGTGGAAGTCATAATTCATGACCTTTGATTCTGACCATCATACCTCTTTGTCACTATTCGAATTCTGGCCCGATAAAATCTTTTATACACCTATTGTACTTTATTGGTTTTTTATGGGGTTGCGCTATCGTGATCTAACAATTTCTACCGCAGCAAACCCACGGATTGAGACAGGGGGACTATGCGGCGAGAGCAAAAGCTCCATTCTCGATCTCGCAGGCCCCATCGCACAACAGGTCATTGCCCCTTACCGTGTCATCCAAAATAACGCTCATGCTTTTGCAGAGATACTCAATGCCATAAATGCGTTAGAAATTACGTTCCCTTTTGTACTAAAGCCCGATATCGGCTGCAACGGAACAGGCGTAAAGCTGATCTCCTCTTATGAGATGCTCAATAATGTCCTGCTGCTCTTCCCTAAAGGAGTGGCATTAATGGTACAAAAACTTATCACCTATCCAGCAGAGGTTGGTATTTTCTATATTCGTCATCCTGATGAAGAAAGAGGACGTATCACCTCTCTTACTTATAAAGAGGCCCCCCTTCTCACAGGCGATGGACACTCCACATTAAAAGAGCTCATCCTCCAAGACCCCCGTATGGGGCAAATTCCTCAATTATATCTGCCGCGTATTAAGGGGCGGGAAAATAATATTCTTCCAGCGGGCGAGACATTGTCTTTGCTTTTTGCAGGAAACCATTGCAAAGGGTCCATCTTCCGCAACGGCAAACAAGACATCACCCCCGCTTTGGAAGAACGAATCTGCACAATTATGCGCGATATACCTGATTTTCATTTCGGACGGATTGACCTTAAAGTCCTCTCCCCAGAAGCTCTTCGCGAAGGAAGGGATTTTCAGATCATCGAGATTAATGGTGTCGGCTCAGAGGCCATCCATATTTGGGACCGCAGGACAACCTTAGCAGAAGCCTATTCCACCCAATTCTACCATTATCGCCAAGCCTTCCTCATCGGAGCAGCAAAGAAAAAACAAGGCTGGAAGAGTACGGGCCTCCTCGGCACCTTACGTTCTTGGTTAAAACAAAGGCGCTTACTGGCGTCCTATCCCACCAACGATTAACCCGTGCCGTTTTATAGCTGCCCAGTACCGAAGATATAATTGCTGATCTGCTGCTCTAGAGAAAGAAGAGGCCTAGCATCCATAATCACAGCCCCAGCAGGTAAAGTCTGGGTCGCCTTACCAGGCATGATCTGCAAGGCATTATCCCCCCCCACGGTCGGGGCCCCAATGCCAACAGCCGTATCGGAGGGTAATTTTAAGCGGTCCTCTACAACAAATGAGACATCCACAACCGCTGTCTCTGGGTTAAGTGTAATTGCTTTTACACGCCCGACTGTCACCCCAGCGAGGTCCACATCCGCCCCCCTAGACAGACCATTAGAGGAACTAAATATGGCATGATAAGTAACCATGTGACGCCCAGGCCCCTTGAGCAGCCCCAGCCCATAGACCAAAAACACACAGGCAAGCACAAGAACACAGCTACTGGCGATAAAAGCCCCACCACGCCCTTTAACCATTGCCTGCATAGACACCTCGAAATCCCATCTCCCTTCTGCTATTATTACAGCAAGATAAGGGACTTGATAACATATAATAAATTTAGGTTATCACGTCCTTCTACGCTCCGCCAGCGGTAGGGCATATTTTCCCGCTAACCTCGTCCATTCAGCATAAATAATGGTTCCCCTATGACAATGTTTCAGGCTCTTATCCTCGCTATCCTTCAAGGTATTACGGAGCCTTTTCCCGTTAGTAGTTTGGGCCATGCTGTCATTCTTCCTGCTTTGCTCCATTGGCCCTTAGATGAACATAGCGCGATCTTTCTTCCCTTTTTGACCATGCTGCATGTTGGCACGCTGGTTGCGCTTGCCCATGTTTTTTGGAGCGATTGGCGCATGATCCTCTCTGGCCTCTTTGCACCACATCAAACGCCCCAAGCGCGCGCTCAAGCTGTACGTTTATGCGGCTTGCTCGTGGTCGCAACACTGCCAGCGGTGTTCATCGGCGGAGTATTTGAGCATCATTTCCGTCATATTTTTGCTAGCCCCCTGATGGTAGCTGGCTTTCTTACCCTCAATGGCCTTTTGCTCATCTTTACAGAAGCCATGCGCCGTCGTGCCTTACACCGCCTACATGACCACTCTAACGACTCCTCTACATTAAAAACACTAACCAATAAGGATGCTTTCATTATTGGCATCTGGCAGTGTTTAGCCCTCTTCCCAGGTCTTTCGCGCTCTGGTGCGACCATCAATGGCGGGCTTATGCGTGGGTTAGACCATCTCACTGCTGCGCGCTTCTCTCTGCTTATGGCCCAACCCATTATCCTCGCTGCTACAGCAAAAGAGGCGTGGCAACTCCGCCATGTGCATCTCACCACTATGGTGATTGAACAATCCCTCCTAGGTGCCATTGTTGCAGGGATTACGGCGTTGATCTGCTCACGTTTGCTACTGCGCTTCTTTAAAGAAGAGAGCCAACATACGCTCACTGGCTTTGGGATTTATTGTCTCATTGCGGGTATTAGCAGCGGCGTCTGGCTGTATTTTCACCCTTAAAGACAGAAAAAAGACGTCCCATAATTTACAAATCAGCTCTGACGGGCCATGAAAGAAACATTCCGGTATCATACTGTTTTTAGAGTGTCATACAGGATTCGCCTCACCCCATGCTCAGCAGTCACTATAATGAATAAAGCCCGGCGTAAAACACTTGCTCAAATACAATCCACAGGCGAGCAGCATAATCTAAAGCGCAGCCTCGGGGCCACACAACTCCTCCTCCTTGGGGTTGGCACAGCGATTGGAGCAGGGGTTTATGTCATCACCGGTACAGCTGCAGCTGAATATGCAGGGCCTTCTGTACTGCTCTCCTTCCTTATTGCCGCTGCGGCTTGCCTCTTTGCTGCTCTTTGTTATGGGGAGTTAGCTTCAACCTTCCCCGTTTCCGGCTCGGCCTATTCTTACGCTTATCTCTCTATGGGGGAGAGAATGGCGTGGGTGATCGGCTGGCTTCTCTTGTTGGAATATGGCATTGCTGGCACGGCAGTTGCCGCCGGTTTTTCGGGTTATCTCAATTCGTTATTGGAAAATTTTGGCATTCATCTTCCCGCTATTATTACCCAAACAACCTTTCAATCCATTCCACATTCTACAAATGGGCTTTTATCATTTCACCATAGCATTAACCTGCCGGGGCTGCTTGTTATGCTCCTTATCAGCCTTATCCTCACACGCGGGATCGAGGCTGTCGCACGGTTTAATACGGCTTTTGTCTGCATCAAAATTGCTGTGCTTGCCCTCTTTGTCGGGGTTGGAATTTTCTATATCACCCCGACCAACTGGCACCCTTTCATTCCCCCCTCGCAAGGGAACTTCCATTTCGGCATTGCAGGGATTTTTCGGGCAGCATCTATCATCTTCTTTGCTTATGGCGGCTTTGAGACCGTCTCCACCGCCGCGGCAGAAGCCCGCAACCCAACGCGTGATGTGCCTATTGGCATCATTGGTAGCCTCATTATCTGCACCATTGTCTATGTAACCGTTGCCGCTGTTCTTTTAGGAGTCGCTCCATATCACCTCCTTGATAGGGCAGACCCTTTAGCCGTGGCGACTACACTCATCCATAAACCGTGGTTAGCTTTGCTCATTAATACAGGGGCAACCATCGGGCTTTTCTCAGTCATGATTGGCTTGCTTTACGCTATTTCTCGCATGGTCCATGCCATTAGCCATGATGGCTTATTGCCACGTGTTTTCAGCATTGTGCATCCGCATTTTAAAACGCCATGGTTAGCCACATTATTGCTTGGGCTCCTCATGGGTGTCATGAGTGCCACCATGCCCATTGCCCTCCTTGGGGACCTCCTTTGTATTGGAACAACCTTAGCCTTTGCCATGGTCTGCTTTACCGTCATTTGGCAACGTAATCAGGACCCAGAGGCACCACGGCCTTTCCAAGTACCTTTTGGAGCCTTTTACATCCGTGGTATTTGGCTCGGCGTCACCCCTTTATTGGGAATTTTCTTTTGCCTTTGTATGCTAGTACCCCTCGGGCTAAACATAGCGCGCTCGACGCTTAATGGTAATCTCATCCCGTTACTCTTTTTCATCCTGTATGCCGCGCTGGGTGTATGTACCTATCTCTTTTATGGACGGCATAACTCTACTATGAACCAAAAATCACCCCATCACCCTCGTAATCATCAGCTCTGACGCCATTACTGGATGACCCCTTACTCTTATGCCTAAGCACTCTCATCACCCGGCTAAACGTCGTGATCCACGGCGGAAAACTATGCACCAGATTACGGCAGAGAATGATTCTGTTACGCTTAAGCGCAGCCTAACGGCTACCCAATTACTGCTAATGGGGGTTGGCACAACCGTTGGGGCGGGTGTGTATGTCATGACCGGTACCGCAGCAGCGGAGTATGCAGGCCCGGCCGTCCTACTCTCCTTCCTGATTGCCGCAGCGGCCTGCCTCTTTACTGCCTTTTGCTATGGAGAGCTTTCTTCAACCTTTCCTGTATCTGGCTCGTCCTATTCCTATGCTTATATCTCTATGGGTGAGAGAGCAGCGTGGAACATTAGCTGGCTCATGTTGTTGGAATATGGCATTTCCTGCACGGCTGTAGCAGCGGGTCTTTCAGGCTATATGAACTCCCTTCTGGGTATCTTTCATATCCAACTCCCCTTATGGCTAACCCACACCAGCCTACAACCTGTTCCCGGTTCCGAAGGTACTGCCCTAACAGCGGGATGGAGGCTTGACCTCATCGGGTTTCTCTCCGTCATTTTGGTGACGGCTTTATTAGCGCGAGGGGTGGAGGAATCCGCACGCTTTAACTCCCTTGTCGTCGCCTTAAAAATTGGTGTGTTATTCCTCTTTCTCATCATCGGGATAGGCTATGTCACTCCGGCAAATTGGACCCCTTTTATCCCCCCAGCTCAAGCGCATTTTCATTTCGGTGTGGCCGGCATCTTCCGGGCAGCCTCAATTATCTTCTTTGCCTATGGCGGCTTCGAGGCTGTCTCTACCGCTTCCTCCGAGGCACGCAACCCAACACGTGATATCCCCATAGGGATTATTGGTAGTTTGCTCATCTGCACCGTCATCTACGTTGCTGTGGCCGCTGTCCTTTTAGGAATCGTCCCTTACGCTAAGCTCGATGTGGCAGACCCCCTCGCCATAGCAACGCAAGTTATGGGCAAGCCGTGGCTTGCTCTCTTAGTTAATGGCGGGGCAACAATTGGCCTCTCCTCCGTGTTGCTTGGCCTGATGTATGGACAATCCCGCATTCTCCTCACAACGGGTCGTGATGGATTAATCCCCCGCATCTTTAGCGAGATACATCCCCGTTATCGCACCCCCGCGCGTGGAACTTTCATTATGGGTGGGATTATTGCCCTTATGACGGCGACCCTCCCTATTGATATTATCAGCGACCTCGTATCCCTCGGTACAGCTCTTGCCTTTGCGATGGTCTGCTTTACCGTCATTTGGCAACGCAATTACGCACCTGAAACTAAACGTCCTTTCCGCGTGCCTTTAGGGGGAATCCGCATCCGTGGTTTTTGGATTGGGATTACCCCAGTTTTAGGGATCATCTTCTGCCTCGTGATGATCCTCCCATTGCTCTTCAATATGATTCATGCCCTTCTAGGTGGTAATCCCGTACCCGTCCTTTTATTGGTGGGTTATCTTCTCGTCGGGGCCTTAACCTATCGTTTTTACGGCTATCATAATTCCCTCATGGCCCCATCACGCCCTCAAGGGCAAGGGACATCATCTCACCCAGAGTGAGCCTCACTCCCCGGCCCCCTATAGCTGCCCGGCGGGGGACAATGTATGGGGGGTGAGAGCAATGTGTCGGGGTCTGTTATGTCCAACTTTGCCCCTGTCTCGGGAGAGACAAATGCCACACGCCGCCGTGGCAGGGCTTGTGGGAAATGCTCCCGAATATGGGCAATAGCCTTCTCCCGAATATCGCAGCGTAAATCCCAGCTTTGCATCGCATTGCGCGCACTGGCAATGATACGCACAGAAATGGCTTGATCTGTACAATCAGCGACCTGAGCATCAAACACCTTACCGTCCCATAGGGGGCAGCCCCGCACAATTTCCCGCAAAACAGTGCGGATTTCATCCATTGGGGCGTCATAATCCAACCAAAGGAATACAACCCCTGTAATTGCTGCGGAATTATGGGTCCAATTCTCAAAACGATTTTCAAGAAAATAAGAGATAGGCACAATATGCCGCCGCCAATCCCAGACGCGCAGCACCACATAGGTGGCCGTTATTTCCTCCACCCAGCACCAATCCCCATTAATCACAACCAAATCTTCCATACGGATAGGCTGAGTAATGGCGATTTGTACCCCAGCGATAAGATTTGTAAGCAAGCCACGGGCTGATAAACCGACAATCAAAGACGCTGCACCAGCCGAGGCGAAGAGAGAGACCCCATATTGCTTCACCGAAGGGAAGAGCATTAACGCTGAAGCAACCGTAATAAGGCCTATCAGAATCTCCCCCAGCCGCCGCAATACTTTAATTTGCGTCTGATGGGCACGCGCCATGATGTCATCTGCATAATCTAGCCGCTCCAAGCGGTTAAGATACGCCTCTGACATCAAACGAAACGTGATAATAAGCGAAAAGCCTAATACTAATATCAATAAAAAGAACAAAAAGAGACGAAGGTCTTGCTCTTGCTCGTAAGAAAATCCTGTCGCTGCTGGCAAGGCCGTAATCAAAGCCAACAACGTAACCATAACCTGCATAGGACGCCGCAATGCACTAACGGTATTGCGAATCATCGCCCCACTACGGGTCCCTGGGATGCGTAGAATTAACGCACTGGCCCCATAGCCTAAATAAAAGGCCGCAAGCCCCACAATAACCAGCATCAACACTGATACGAGTGCAGGCGGCAACCATGACAGCGCACTGCTGAAGGTGAATAAAGCGTCTGTAAAATGCTGAGACAAAAAGGCGCATCCCCTACTGATAAGGCTAGGCTCTCGCATGAGGGAAAATAACAGGCCATCAAGCGAAATAACATAGAAAAGACGGAAAAAACGTAAAGCCACCCCCCAGAGTGTTGACTCCCCCACCAGCTTGCCATAAAAGCACACCCATCGTGAGCAGAGACTTGCGAAAACGTGATGGCGGCGTAGCTCAGCGGTAGAGCAGGGGAATCATAATCCCTTGGTCGGCGGTTCAAATCCGTCCGCCGCTACCATCTTCCTTCCTATAAAATGATGTGGCGTTCTTCGATATGCGTGCTTTAGCGCAAGCGCGTTATATTGCTTGGCGTTTTGCACCACTTCTCTTTATAAAAAAGAGCAGATTGACCTAAGGCCAATCTGCTTCCTCTATCTCCCCCTTACGAGAGATAATCAATCTTCATCATCCTGAGGCTCAGCGTCCTCCTCATGACGTTCAGCACGTCTCCGCCGTTCTGTCGGGCGGCGTTCACTGCTGCTCGCTACAGGGGCAGAATCATCTTCATCCTGTTCCCTGCGCTCCCGCGCATCGCGGCGTTCTTGCCGTGCTTGCTCATAATTGCGCTGCCGCTCGGCACGCTCTTGCTGAGCAGCTTGTGCGGCTTGATTCATCGCATTCAAAACGCGGAAATAATGCTCCGCGTGTTGGAAATAGGCCTCCGCCTGCACACGGTCCCCCGTGCCGGTCGCATCGCGCCCTAGCTGAAGATATTTCTCAAAAAGCTGCTGAGCTGTGCCACGGATACGCAAATCCGGCCCGTGACTCTCGAACACATGGTTCCGGTTCAGAGGAATCTGACCATTATTGCCGCGGGACGTTCCCCCGCCCCCGCCTGCACGATGATGACGGTTCCTCATTCGCTTCATATTTTTAAACCCGCAATCTTTTCAAAACGGTGCATTAAAGCAGCTAATTCGTTATTTCTTCTCTACAGTCGGAAGAAACACCATAACGAAGAGGCAATGGACATCTCTACGCCATATCGCGCCTCTTTCTCTTTAACAGAGCGCAATCTACCAGGCATTAACGCATAAGCCAACCGCTTTCCTACGAAAAGGTAAGAACCAACGCACGTTCTATCCCTCCAAGGTCTTTCCGGCACGCTACACGCTTTAACCCCTCGGCCTCTGCCAATAAGGTTACGGCCTCGGCTTGGCCTATCCCTAGCTCTAAAATTGCACAGCCATCTTCTGCCAATAAATGCGGTAGGCTTTTGCATAAAGCACGATAGGCGGTTAGCCCATCATCTCCACCATCTAAAGCACGATGTGGCTCATACTGCCGAACCTCCAGCATGAGCTGTGCCATGGCCTCATGCTCAATATATGGCGGGTTAGAGAGCACCACATCAAAAGGCCCCTTCACCGCCTCTGCCCAGCAGCCTGCGATAAAAGCGGCTCGCTCTGCTAAGTGATTCCGCCGCGCATTATGCTGGGCTAATTGTGCAGCTTGGGGTGTAATATCCACCCCCAATCCCCACGCTTGCGGATACTCACTAAGAGCAGCCAGGAGCAAGCAACCCGTCCCTGTCCCTATATCCAGAATCGAGCGTACAGACTCACGCTCTGGCTTATGCGCCAATAACGCCTCAATTAGGCTCTCACTATCCCCGCGTGGGATGAGCGTCTCTGGTGAGACGGAGACATCCAACGTCCAAAAGCCCTGCTCCCCCGTGATGAAGGCCATAGGCTCCCGCGCACATCGCCGCTCCAGCGCGGTGGAAAAACGATCCACAGGTGCAGCCTCAATCTCCGTAAGGTGCATAAGCTCCAGCGGCGTACATTCACACGCCCAGCAAAGTAATAAACGTGCCTCAGCGCTAGCATCTTCTATCCCTGCGAGAGAAAGCCTCTCCACGGCGTGCCGTAAAAGGTCTATTTTACGCATAACATCATCTCCGACGGCTCACCTGTCTTTTTTGGGAGGATAACATGACCATACGCCCGTACCTCCGTTCCGTACTCTTATCCTCTTTAGGCAGTTTCATCCTCACCGCCTCGGCATGGAGTGCCACAACACCCCCCATGCCCGATGGCCCAACGGGAGGGAGTTTTACCGTCCATGATGGCCGCGCCTCGGATGAATTATCCGAGGAATCACGCCTTTATGTAAATGGACAGCTTGCAGCGACCTTCCATCTCGACCTCGCCCATGCTGATGATTCCGCTATTATTCCACTACCTTTAGGCCGGACGGACCTGCCTTACAGCCTGTGCGGTACAATCACCATTATGCGTGATGGCCATGCTGTAACGCACTCAGTAAGTGGGGAAGGCGTCCTCCATAACCCCGATGGGCATTATTACGAAGCCATCGGCACAGAAGAGTTTAAAGATTTCTTCTTGATGGATGAGGATGACCCCACCGCCGCTGAGCATCGCAATGGCCCTTCTTCCCGCTGTATTACCTCCAACAGCTAATCGCGACCATTAAGGCTGGCCAATTTCCTCCGCCAAAAGGGCCATCTGCTCATGATGGGTGAGCGCATTGACAATCTCACCAAACTCTCCGCTCATTACCTGAGCAATCTTATAAAGGGTCAGATTGATGCGGTGGTCCGTCACGCGCCCTTGGGGGAAATTATAGGTCCGAATCCGCTCCGAGCGATCCCCCGTCCCCACTTGGGACTTACGATCTGCCGCGCGGTTCTCATGGGCTTTTTGGCGTTCTGCCTCATAAAGACGAGCGCGCAAAATCTGCATTGCCTTGGCCTTATTGCGGTGCTGGCTCTTTTCCTCCTGCATCGCTACGACAACACCCGTGGGTAAATGTGTGATACGGACAGCACTTTCTGTCTTATTCACATGCTGTCCCCCTGCGCCGGAGGCACGATACACATCAATCCGTAAATCTTCCTCATTCACCTCCACATCCACTTCTTCCGCCTCTGGCAGAACAGCGACTGTAACAGTGGAGGTATGTATCCGGCCTTGGCTCTCTGTCGCAGGGACACGTTGAACCCGATGCACACCAGATTCATACTTAAACCGTGCAAACACGCCGCGCCCTGTGATGGTCGCCATCCCCTCCTTCATGCCAGAAAGTTCACTCTCTGTGAGGGACATGACCTCAAAACGCCAGCCGTTATTTTCAGCAAAACGGCGATAAGCCTCAAATAATTCTGCAGCGAAAAGAGCCGCCTCATCCCCACCAGCAGCGGGTCGAACCTCTAAAATCGCGCTACGCTCATCAGCATCATCGCGAGGGAGCAGTGCAAGCTGCATCGCCTGCTCCAAAGCGGGCATTTCCGCCTCGACCTCTTCTAGCTCTTGCTGAGCAAGCTCTTTCATCTCCGGGTCTTGCAACAGGCTTTGCGCCTCTTTGAGACGTTTCTGCCCCTCTTGCCATGCCCGAATCGCCGCAACAGGCTCCTCCATCGCCGCATAATCACGCGATAGACGGGAGAAAGCCTCTCCCTCCACCTCACCAGAGGCCATGAGAACCTGCAATTCCTCAAAACGAGCAATAATCAGCTCTAGCTTATGCTCAATCGCCGCGCTCATGAGTTCCGAGCGCGCTCCAAAGCCTCAACAAGCTGCCCAATGGGGACTTCCTCTTGCTCCCGTGTGGCCAGATGACGCAACTGCACCACATCACGAGCGAGGTCATCATCACCGAGGAAAAGAACATGAGAGGCACCAGATTGCACAACGCGATCCATCCGCTTCTTCATATTCCCCCGCGTCTCTATCGCAAGGGAGAAACCATGGTCACGCAATGTGCGGGCAAGAGACGCCGCCTTAAGCAAGGCTGTATCTCCCATAGGGAGAATCGCAACATCGCTCACCTCCTCCGCAGGGGGGGCAATTAATGCCGCAAGACGCTCAATCCCCGCAGCCCAACCGATACACGGCACGGCAGGGCCGCCCATCTCCTCCACTAATCCTTCATAACGACCACCAGCCAACACCGTCCCTTGTGCGCCCAATTTATCCGTGACGAACTCAAAGACTGTATGGCTGTAATAATCCAACCCACGCACAATGCGGGGATTCTCCACAAATGCGACACCAAAAGCCGCTAAGGCCGCCTTCAACTCCTGCCAGAAATGACGAGAATCCTCATTAAGGAAATCATCAAACGCAGGGGCATCCGCTAAGAGGGCTTTATCCTGCTCGGCCTTACTATCCAAAATGCGCAAAGGATTCAGCGCAAGCCGTGCCCGACTCTCTTCCGAGAGACGCTCTTCATGCTGGCGAAAATAAGCGACCAACGCCTCCCGCCATGCCATACGGCTCGCTTTATCGCCCAGCGTATTTAGCTCCAGCGTAAGGTCACCACCCAAGCCAAGCGAGACCAGAAAATCCCGCGCCATGGCGATAATCTCTGCATCTCGAAAAGCACTCTCCGCCCCAATCAGCTCCGCCCCAATTTGATGAAACTGGCGAAAACGGCCTTTTTGTGGACGCTCATAACGGAACATCGGCCCCGTATAGAAAATCTTTTGCGGGAGGGCTTGCGTCAACGCATTGGAGACTAACGCCCGTGCAACCCCCGCTGTTCCTTCTGGACGTAAGGTGAGGCTCTCACCACCGCGATCCTCAAATGTGTACATCTCCTTAGAGACAACATCCGAGCTTTCCCCTAAGGAACGCGCAAAAACGGCCGTGTCCTCAAAAATAGGCGTTGCCCATTGGCGAAAACCATAGCGGTGGAAGATTGTCTGCCCAGCGTCAATCACCCGCTGATGGCGGCGCATATCCTCGCCTAAAAGGTCCTTTGTCCCGCGCGGGGGTTGCAAACGTGCCATTAATGTGCGGCCTTCTCCGCTGTGCCAGCCTCTATCGCTTCCACGCGTGCTTCCACCAGCTGGACAATATGCTCAATCATATTCTCAGCAGGCATTGTATGGTCCTGCTTACCCGCAGCATAGACCATATGGCGACCAGAGCCACCGCCCGTCACCCCAATGTCGGTCATCAAAGCCTCACCCGGGCCATTAACCACACAACCAATGATGGAGAGTGTCAACGGTGTTTTAATATGCTGCAACCGGTCCTCTAACGTCTGGACGGTTTCCACCACATTAAAGCCCTGCCGCGCACAAGAGGGGCATGAAATAATCTTCACCCCACGATGACGCAGACCAAGGGACTTCAGAATATCCCACCCAACCAGCACTTCTTCCTCTGGAGGGGCAGACAGTGAGACACGCATCGTATCACCCACGCCAGCCCAAAGGAGATTGCCAAGCCCTAGTGCGGATTTCACCGTCCCAGCACGTTTAGACCCGGCCTCTGTAATGCCAATATGAAGCGGATGATCACAACAAGCAGCAAGCTGCTTATAGGCTTCCACCGCCATAAAGACATCCGAAGCCTTCACGCTGATTTTAAACTCATGAAAATCATGATCCTGAAGAATCTTCGCATGCTCTAACGCACTTTCGACAAGGGCTTCCGGCTTTGGCTCACCATATTTCTCCAATAGGTGACGCTCCAAAGAGCCAGCATTGACCCCAATACGAATGGAGCAGCCATGATCACGCGCTGCCTTTACAACCTCGCGCACACGCTCCGCACTGCCGATATTCCCCGGATTAATCCGCAAACAAGCGGCCCCGGCCTCAGCAGCCTCAATAGCCCGTTTATAATGGAAATGGATATCCGCAACGATCGGTGCGTTTACCTCTTCCACAATGGTTTTTAAAGCCTCTGTGCTGGCAACATCAGGACAAGATACACGCACAATATCCACGCCAGCTAACTCAGCTTTGCGGATCTGAGCAATTGTACCTTCAATATCCGTCGTGAGTGTATTGGTCATGGTCTGCACCGAGACCGGCGCATCACCACCAACGGCAACATCACCAACATAGATCTTCCGTGACTTACGGCGCTCAATATGCTGATAAGGACGTAAACTGCTCATTAAAACCTCTCCGGGTCGCCAGTCTGCGACCCATGATTAACCTACTTGCTTTAGGGAAAAGCAAGCACAATACGCGGCAACGTTTATTAGTGCCCCTCTGGCGTGGGTGCTGCCCCTGTTATAACAGAGCCATAACCATAACGACCTTGTGTTATGGCAGTAGCATCAACAACCAGATTCCGAACAACCCGTCCACGCTGCCCTAAAGGTGCGCTTACAACATTCCCTGTCTGAAAAACAACACCCCCCGCATTACCACAGGTGATGCGATAACTCGCTCCGGCTGTCCCCTGCCATGTTTCGCCCGGTTTTAGGAGACGTGACACTAGGACTTTACCCGTTGCATCACTGATCTGCACCCAGCTATCCTCATGGGCCACAATTGCCACCGTATTTTCATCAGATGAAGCAGCCGGTTGTGCCTGAACAGGAGCAGCTGGCGGTTGCACAGCCTGCTGAGCAGAAGGAGGGGGCGGTTGCGTTACATCCTGAGATTGGACAGACGGCATTGGGGCAGGCACCACAGGACCGCTAGACTCAGCAGCTTGGCCTTTCTCAAGTGATGGATGCGCGGCATCCTGACCGCCCATATGGTCCCCTGCTACATTATTAGGCTCTGCCCCCGGTGAGATGACCTCCGGTGCGGGGGCGAGGTCAGGGGTATCTTTTGCAACATCATCCTGCTTCGGCCCCTCATCCTGCGTTGTACTCGGCGCTGTGACCTGCGGCAAAGGAGCGGTTTGGTCCCCCCCTACGGAGCCTGTCGATGTCTCTCCTGAGGACGTCGCAACAGCCCCACCCTCTTTATGATCTACAGGCTGAGCATCATGACTATCAGCCACATGCGCCGGTAAAAGAGACGAAGCAAGTTCCCCATGGGAGTAGAAATGATACCAGCCGGCATATCCCCCAATTATAACAACTAGCCCAACACCTAATAACCCCCACAACCCAGCGGAGCGTCCCTCGTGCGGGCCGGGAAGTTCTACTTGGACAGTTTGCCGTTTAGGGACAAAGGAAGCCAGCTCTCGCTCGGCCTGCTCCATAATACTCGCGACATCAAGCTCCAAAAAATGAGCATAACTCTTGATAAAGCCAAGAGCATAGACTTTATCAGGCAGCTCAGAATAACGCTCCCCTTCAATCGCTTGTAAGGTTGCACGCCGCATTTTGAGATGCGATTCAACCTGCTCTAAGCTCCAACCACGCTCCATACGCCGGCCCCGTAAACGGGCACCAAGTGTCACAGATGGCTGTCCGGCTGTATTTTGTCCCGTTGTCGCTTCTGTCATGCCCACTTGCTCCCTTTACTTGCCCCACTTCACTGCTTGATGAATGATCCAATAGTCACCCTATGTCGATCAACCTCGGTTTGGATGAAGCCGCCTCTCACGTTCTTGCAAAGCTGTAACAGCCTGCTCAACCAAAGTCGCAATAATATCAGCAACGGGGCGTATTTCCTTAACCATCCCGACAGATTGACCTGCCATCATCGAGCCATTTTCGACATCGCCTTCAATCACAGCGCGGCGTAATGCCCCAGCCCAGAAATGCTCTATCTCTAATTGTGCGGCTTCGCGCTCAATCTGACCTTTACGGAAACGCTCGATCACATCAGCCTGATGAGCCATAAAATGACGTGTCGCCGCATTAGCCAAGCCCCGCACCGGTATAACAGGGAAACGCTCATCCAACTGCACAGACATCACAGCATCACGCGCATTACCACGCTGAAAGGCCTGTTTAAAACGCTCATGGGCAATACTCTCTTGCGATGCCGCAAAAATCGTCCCAAATTGGCCGCCAGCCGCCCCTTGCTCCAGGTACGAAAGAACCGCATCCCCGCGCCCCAATCCACCAGCAACAAAAATTGGCACCTCGGTGATATTCGGTAATATCTCTTGAGCAAGAACATTCAGCGAGACAGGGCCAACATGCCCCCCTGCTTCAGACCCTTCAATCACCAGAGCCTCAATCCCCAGCTTGACCAAGCGTTTCCCCAAGGCCAAAGCCGGCGCAAAACCTATAGCCCGTGCCCCACCATCACGCACACGGCGGATTGTTGCCCCACTTGGCACCCCGCCTGCCAATACAACGTGACTAACCTTGTGGGCCAAGCACACATCCACCAACGCATCCAACTTCGGATGCATCGTGATGAGATTCACACCAAATGGTTTATCCGTTAGCGCCTGAGTAGCGACAACCTCTTCTTCCAAACGCTCCGGCTCCATCGCCCCACAGGCAATTACGCCAAAGCCCCCCGCGTTGGAAATGGCAGAAACCAAATTCCGCTCACTTACCCACGACATCGCTCCACCAAGGATAGCGTAGCGACTTCCTAAAAAATCGCACCCTGGCTTCCAGAGCTGGTCTAACGTCGCACGTGCCTTCATCTCTTCACTCATGCCTGTACTCCATCAGGCGCATCCAACCCATAAGCTGTGTGCAACGCACGCATGGCCAGCTCCATATATTCTGCATCAATGAGAACAGAAATCTTAATTTCACTCGTAGAAATCACCTGAATATTAATCCCTTTCTCCGCCAATGTACGGAACATCGTCGTCGCCACCCCCGTATTGGAGCGCATGCCTACGCCAACCACACTAATTTTAGCAACATTATGAGACGCACTTAATGCCCCATAACCAATATCTGCCCGCATTTCCTCTAAAATCTGGCTAGCCCGAGCAGCATCCCCTTTCCCTACGGTAAAGGTCATATTCGTGCTACGATCCGCCCCAATGCTCTGGACGATCATATCTATATTCAAACCTGCTGCCGATAAAGGACCAAAAATTCGCGCAGCGATGCCGGGTTCATCTGGCACTTGCCGAATGGTAATTTTCGCATCATCCATAGAATAAGCGATCCCGGTAACCAGCTTTTTTTCCACGCTTTCGTCCTCATCTACAACTATCGTCCCGCTCTTATCATCTGTTTCGACAAAAGAGGACAGAACGCGCACATGCACCTTCTCGCGCATGGCAAGCCCAACGCTGCGCGTTTGCAACACCTTAGCCCCAACGGAGGCAAGTTCTAACATTTCCTCATAGGTAATACGCTCTAACCGACGCGCTTGCTTCACAATACGCGGGTCTGTCGTATAAATCCCATCCACATCAGTATAAATATCACACTGATCCGCCTTAATCGCCGCAGCTACAGCAACAGCGGATGTATCAGACCCACCACGGCCTAATGTGGCAATACGCCCATGTACATCCACCCCTTGAAAGCCAGCGATAACTGGCACTACGCCTTTATCCATACACGCACGTAAAGCCCACCCCTCTACCCCTTCGATAGCGGCACAACCGTGTGATTCATCTGTCCGTAACGGGATTTGCCACCCCTGAAAGGACCGTGCTGGCACCCCAATCGCCTCCAAAGCAATGGCTAACAAACCACTCGTCACTTGTTCACCAGTCGCTACCACAGCGTCATATTCAGCAGGATTAGCCTGCGGGTCGAGGTCGCGGCAATAGTGCACCATTTGGTTCGTCACACCCGACATTGCCGAGACAACCACAGCCACACGCTGCCCACGCGCACGCTCTTTTTTGACTTTCTCTGCCACAATGCGGATACGCTCTAGGTCTTTAACGGACGTACCGCCAAACTTCATTACGACTGTACGCGCAGCACCCTGAAAAGGCAAAACATCATCAACGGACTGTGCTGTATTATCTGAACAGTCGAGCATGGACATCTGAGAGGCGGCTCCAACACTAGGGCTATCGTTGCATAAATATCTGCCTCACATAGCTCTCCTGCCCTTTTCCGTCTAGCCACAACATGGCAGAAAAGCATCTCGACTCTTGGAGAGGTGCCAAAATGCCCATTTCATCACCATTACACGAACACTCTCACACGCACACCTCGTCCGTTGTGGAGGATGAAATTAACCAGTTCGCAACATTAGCTGCACAATGGTGGGACCCTAAAGGGCCTATGGCCCCCCTCCATGCTATGAATCCGCTGCGGACCTCATGGGTTTTCAAGCGTCTCCCCTCCGCCTTATTCTCCCAAGCGGCACCACCCAGCCTCCTAGATATTGGCTGCGGCGCGGGGATCGCTTGTGAACGCTTTGCAAGCCTAGGCTTTAACACATTGGGGGTTGATGCCAGCCAAGAGGGCATTAAAGCCGCCCAAGCCCATTTGGAGCGTTACCCTTTACCCCCTCATGCAGCCCCTCTCCATTACATATGCGGCACAGCAGAAGCATTATTGGAGGAAGGACGGCAATTTGATGTTATCTCCGCTTTGGAGGTCATCGAGCATGTACGGGACCCGCAAGAGTTCCTCTCCACACTTGTAAGCCTGACAAAACCCGGCGGGTATATTGCCATCTCGACCATGGATCGCAGCATCCGCTCCTTCCTCATGGCGAAATTGGGAGCGGAATATCTGCTGCGCCTTCTGCCCATCGGCACCCATGATTGGAAGAAGTTTATCCGCCCAGCGGAGTTAGACCAAATGGCACGCCGAGCAGGCCTGCGGCTTTTAGACCTCAAAGGCCTTAGCTATAGGCCACCTCATTGGTGCGAGAGCCATGATACGAGCGTGAATTACATCGCTCTTTTCCAAAAAGCCTAACATTTTAGCAAAAAGAAAAGGCACCTCTTTACAAGGTGCCTTTCTTCCAGAAAACCTTACCTTATAGCGAGCTTAGGAATCCGCCACCATGAAGGCAAAGGTGGTTGGGCTGCCCACAGCGGTAAAGTGATTGGTAAAGACAGGCTTGCCCGTCTCCCGATCCACACGGAAGGCCGTCACAGAATCAGACCGCTGGTTCGCACAGAAGAGGAAGGTCCCGCTGGGGTCGAACATCATCGCGCGGCCATAATCGGCATGCATCCAGACCTCATCCTCCAGCGTCAATGTGCCATCAATCCCTACAGAGAAGACCGCTAGAGAATCACCAAGACGGTTAGAGACATAAACAAAGCGGCCGCTCTCTGCGATCAAGATCTCAGCAGCGAGCGTGGAGCCACGGAAGTGAGATGTGACCGTGCTGACAGATTGGATCTGCGTAATTTCCCCCGTTTGCGGATCGAATTTGGAGACCACAACCTTAGAGTTCTGCTCACACAGATTATACAGCACACGCCCCGTATGATCGAACACAAAGTGACGCGGTGCAGAGCCTGGCTCCATCTCGTAGAACGGCTTTTTCGCAGGGATCAACTTGCCTGTATGGAGGTCCAACCGCCAGACATAAACGCGATCCAACCCAGCATCATCCACCAATACAAATGTGCCGCTAGGGTCTGTGGCGACCATATGCGGATGCGCACCGGAGTGATCGGACACAGCGAAATTACCCTCTGGGTTATCAGCTGCACGCTCTGGCTGTTTAGGGCCAGAATTATGCACAACATCCGTTGCCTTACCCAAAGACCCATCAGCATGGATAGGCAGGACAGACACGCTACCGCCCATATAATTAGCAACGAGCAGATATTTGCCTGAAGGATGAACACTTAGATGCGCAGGCACTGCCCCGCCAGAGCTTACCGTGTTCAGCTTAGCCAGTGTCCCATTGCGCGTATCAACCGAGAATGCCGTGACAGAGCCACTACCGGCTTTATCAAAATCATTAACCTCACTCAGCGCGTACAGGAACTTCCGGTTCCGGCTTAATGTGATGAAGGATGGACTTGGGATATCCATAAAGGTTGTAATCGGCGTTAAAAACCCCGTATCACGGTCCATCTCGAAAAGGGCAATCCCCTTGCCATAACCCGTCACACCCGGCGGTCCGTGCTCCGTATAACCACCAACGAAACACAAAATACGCGGCTGTTGTGCTTGCTCGGCTTTAACACTACGCAAGGGTGACAGGGCTGTCGCAGCCCCTAGCCCAGCAAGCCCTAGAGCGAATTGACGCCGGGAAAAACTCTGTGACATGACGTATCTACTCTCCTTCAACTGCACCCCATGGCCAAGAAAATAAAATAAAATTTTATTTTCTGCCGATTCACTCCACCCCTACAAGAAAAAAGACCTTAACACTAGCCACCTTTCTGCATACGACATTGCGCACCAATAGCAGGGGAGTCTATGCGGCTCCATGTCTGGGTTTGGCCAAAAATACTTAGCCCCATATAGCCGCGTAATTTCAACGTCCCATCTTTTGCTAACCACATACTCGCCTGATACCGGCTCCCTGTCCGTGGGTTAAGCACTGTCCCATGCCAATGACCATTCTTACGGGGAAGCATATCACTGATGATTTCCATCCCACATTCCGAGCGGCCCGCATAATCCTTCTCTGGCTCGGCTTCGGTATAATCCATCCCGACCAGATAGCCGCATAATTTAGCAGCATCATTTTGGCATGATTGTATAAGAAAGATACCATCCTTCTCCTTGACCAACCATGTACCAGCCAAAGGCGATGATGCCGCATAGGCGGATGAAAAGGCTGCCATGACCAGCCCCCCAACAACGCCCATCAAACCTGCATGAAAGATGTTAGGAGCGGCCCAAAAGCGCATCCAACTGGCCCGCTTTCTCCAACTGCATAAGCTCACTGCACCCTCCTATGGCTTTCCCATCAATAAAAATCTGTGGAACAGTTGTCTTCCCACCAGAACGCTCCTGCGCCTTTTCGCGCTCGGCAGAGCCACGAGGGGCGTGGATTTCCTCAAAAGGCACATCCTTCGCTTGGAGCAGCGTAATCGCGCGCACGCAATAAGGACAACCTGGTTGCGTATAAATCTCGATCTTTGGCATTACAAAATTCCTTCCCTCTCAAAGTAACGTTACCCGTGCCGCCACTAGAATATCTACCGAAACACAGCCAATCTCAAGCAATGCTTTTGCACAACTCCCCAATGTTGCACCTGTCGTCAAAATATCATCCACCAAAATGACAGACCGCCCCTGTAGGAACTCAGAATGCCGCGGATTCACCGTCATGGCCCCTGCTAATTGGTGATGCCTCCCATGCCGTGATAGATGAGCTAACGCCTCCGTACGGAACTGCCGTTTTAGCCCATTAGGGCAATGGGCCAGCCCCTGTTTACGCGCAATGACGCGCGATATTAAAGCGGCTTGATTATAACCACGCGTCCATAAACGCCAACGATGGACTGGAACAGGCACAAGTACCGTATCTGGCTTTAAAATGTCCGCCCCAGCAGTGGTCATAAACCGTGCTAATGTTGCAGCATGTTCGGTTTTACTGCCATATTTTAAGCCCATAATGAGCTGACGCGCTTGGCCTTCATATAAAAAGGCAGACCGGCCTTTCCGCCATAAAGGCGGGCGTATTTCGCACGTCTCACACAGCCACCCGCGCTCTGCCACCTCATCTTGGGTAAGAGGCAAAGCGCATACATCACAAAAGGGCGGATGCACAAAACGGAGCGCATTAAAACACGCCCCGCACACACCTTCACTACCGGGTGCGATTTCACAACCACAAGATAGACAACTGGGCGGGAGGAGCCAATCCAGAACATTACGCCCGCATTGCCGTCCCCAGCGGGCTAAACCCGCCGGTACATCCCCCTCCCACATCAGTTTAAAGCTTAATGACCAGCGGCCGCCGCATCAAAATCCGGGGCTTGCAGGCCAGACGCCTCTAATTGCGCGGTAAAAGCTGCTTTAAGCCGCGCTAACCCCTCATGAGTGCGTGCCTCAATCCGCCCGACTAGCACTGCCTGCGTGTTAGAGGCCCGCAAGAGCCACCAGCCATCATCCGTGTTCACCCGCACACCATCTACGGAGGAGACATCGGCCCCTTCCTTCTCCAGACGGGAGGCGACCTCTTTGATAACATCAAACTTTCTGAGGTCATCACAGGGGAAGCGCAGCTCTGGCGTATTGACCATCTGCGGCAAGCCCTCACGCATCTCCGCTAATGTACCGGAGAGACGGGCAACAATACCAAGCACGCGGATAGCCCCGTAAAGAGCATCATCAAAACCGTACCATTTATCTGCAAAGAAAATATGGCCCGACATTTCCCCTGCCAAAGGTGAGGACGTCTCCGCCATTTTACTTTTGATGAGCGAATGACCCGTCCGCCACATGAGCGGTTTACCGCCGGCTTTGCCGACTTCATCAAAAAGAACCTGGCTCGCCTTCACATCAGCGATGATGGTCGCACCGGGATGCTTCTTCAGCACATCACGCGCTAAGAGAACGAGGATTTGATCGCCCCAGAGAATCTCTCCCTTACCATCCACAACGCCTACGCGGTCCGCATCGCCATCAAAAGCGATACCAACATCGGCCTTACGTGCCCGTACCTCTTTGATGAGATCCTGTAAATTGCCTTCCACAGTAGGGTCAGGATGATGATTGGGGAATGTCCCATCAATCTCTGGATATAGAATCGTATGCTCACCGGGGAGTTTCTTAATCAGACGAGTGAGGACCTCCCCCGCGGCGGAATTACCATTATCCCACACTACCTTGAGCGGCCTCTCGCCGTCATAATCCTCAAGAAGGCGGGCAATATAGGCTTCGAAAGGGTCAATGGTCTCAACGCGACCTTCAGCCTTAGGCACAACATCGCCTTGCGCGGCCAAACGCCCAACCTCGCGAATCTGCTCACCAAAGAAGGGCTTGCCCTTCATCATCATCTTAAAGCCATTATGATCCGGCGGATTATGGCTTCCTGTAACCATAATCGCCCCATCAGATTGCCCCGTAACGGCCGCATAATAGAGCATCGGTGTTGGACCACGGCCTACACGCCGCACTGTCACGCCAGAATCCACAGCCCCACGGACCAAGGCTTCTTCTAAAGACGGTGAGGAGAGACGGCCATCATAACCAACCGTCACCACATGCCCGCCATTACGGCGAATCATGCTCGCAAAGACGCGCCCTAGAGCATAGGCATCTTCGGGGTGGAGGGTTTTACCTACAATGCCACGGATATCATATTCACGCAGGCTTGTTGGCTCAAAATCATGTTTAAACGCACTCATATTACGGCTTGCCCCTCACACATATTTCTTTAAGAAAGCGCGGACATCATCAGCAAGATCGTCGCGTTCCAATGCCATGGCGACTTGAGCCTCCAAAAAGCCGAGCTTGCTCCCACAATCAAAACGCGTCCCTTCGTAGCGTAACCCGTGGAAGGGTACCTTACCGATCATCTCCGCCATAGCGTCCGTTAGTTGGACCTCTCCTCCTACGCCCGTTTTTAACGCAGAGAGCGGTTTCAACACATCCGCTGTAAGAACATAACGGCCAATAATCGCGAGGTTCGAGGGGGCATCCTCCGGGGCGGGCTTCTCAACAAGGCCGGTGACTTCCACCTTCTGCCCATCATCCTTACCAATCTTAAGGACACCGTAGCGGTCTGTCCATTCGTGAGGGACCTCATTTACGGCAACAACATTACCGCCTGTTTGATGGTACACATCAGCCAATTGCGCTACACAACTGCGCTTCCCATGGACGATATCATCGGGAAGAAGGATGGCAAAAGGGTCGTTACCAATAAAGTTGCGCGCACACCAAATCGCATGACCCAACCCAAGCGGATTTTGCTGCCGCACAGCCACGAGTGACCCCGCCTCCACGCTGCTGCTCTCCAACGCTTTCATAGCGGATGTTTTGTTGCGAGCCTGCAGAGTAGATTCAAGCTCATAAGCAATGTCAAAATAATCAATCAAATTATCTTTGCCACGCGCCGTGACGAGACAGAACTCCTCAATCCCTGCGGCACGCGCCTCATCAATCGCATACTGAATCAAAGGCATATCCACAACAGGGAGCATCTCTTTCGGCATAGCCTTTGTGGCAGGGAGAAAGCGCGTCCCTAAACCAGCAACAGGCAAAACGGCTTTTTTCAATGGCTTAATCATCGTAACTCTCTTCTCTATCTATTCCCACTCTCACGTACTATGCGGGGTTTGTCCCTCTTAATAAAACAGGTACGCATCCCCCAAAACGGGGGATAGTGTAAAAGAAAACACAAGCTTAACGCCACCCCCTTATAAGAGGATGAAATCAAAACAATAGGACTTTTTTATGAAATTAAAGCAACCTTAACGGTTAATACGGAAGAACCATTGCCCGACCTTACGAAACAATGGTGCGGCCGAGAAGACTCGAACTTCCACGGGGTTATCCCCCACAAGCACCTCAAGCTTGCGCGTCTACCATTCCGCCACGGCCGCTCCGTGACATAAAGTGGCCTTTTCTTTAGCCCTCAGGCGTGACCACTCCGGTGAGATCGCCTATAGCTTAGCCACGCAGAAAGGGCAATGGTCATGACACAGTTTTATAAAGAAATTATCTGGCAACAAGACGACACTCTTTGCCCCTACCCCAACGCCCTCACGTTTATGCAACAAAATGTGGAGGCCATTGCCCATCACCAAACCCCACAACGTATTTGGCTAACAGAGCATCCACCACTCTACACGGCTGGTACATCAGCGAAGGCAGAAGACCTCATCAACCCGCATCATTACCCAACATTTGAGGCCGGACGCGGCGGGCAATGGACATATCACGGCCCCGGCCAACGCATTGCCTATATTATGCTCGACCTCACACGTCCGCACGGCCCTCTCCCCGCACGGGATATACGCGCCTTCGTCCAATATTTGGAACGTTGGCTCATTATGACCCTCGAATCCCTCAATATCGAAGCCTTTACGCGAGAAGGACGCATTGGCGTATGGTGCTTTGATGCCCAAACAGGGCAAGAGGCGAAAATTGCCGCTTTAGGCATCCGTGTGAGCCGCTGGGTCAGCTGGCATGGGATTTCCCTCAACGTCGCGCCAAACTTAGAGGATTTTGATGGTATCATCCCCTGCGGCATACGCGATTACGGCGTTACCAGCCTGCAACGCTTTAACCCCTCCCTTACTATGGCAGAGGCTGATGCCGCCTTGCTAAAAAACTGGGTTGCCCTCTTTGGCCCTGTTAAGCAGGAGGGATGAAGTGGCTTTCATCCACCGGTTGATTCTCTTGCACATCAAAGAGGGAAAGGCCGAAATGATGATGCCGCCCATCAACCCCCTGTATGCCAATCAAGCTCAACTTGCCCCGCACATCAGAAAATTGCAGGGTCAGCAACCCTTGGGAAGGGTCGTTCGCTTCCGCTAGGGAGATTTGCAGCGATTCTTCACCCCGTGCGACTTGTGTTACCTGCACATCTTTATCAAAGCTGATTGGATGGCGCAGCAGCAACCCCATTGGGTTACGCTTTAGCGATAGATGCGTCACAGCGCCATTATCGTCATTGCGTAAAATCAGATGGCCATCACGTGCAACAGCCCGCGTTGCATGTGGGACGTCATACACCATCTCAAAACGCCCCGGGACGTAGAAGAAACGACCATCCCCCTGCTGCTGGGCTGGTCCATCCTGAGCAAATTGCGCTTGGATGGAACTCAACCCGTTTAAATATGCTTCGACCCGATGAATATCATGCCGCTCCCCTGCGGCAAGATGGTCATATCCTGCTGTAGCGCACCCTATTAAAGAGAGCGACATGACCAGCAAAACAGACCACAGCCTGACATGATAAATCGCACCATAGCGCATGAGCCGAGAGCATAAATCCTTCACGCAGATATCTCCCCTTTTAAGGTCAAAGAAAGGGCGTGCAAACCGCTCTCAAACTCTGCGGCCAAAAGCTGATGAACAAGGCGATGGCGATCTACCGGCTTTATTCCATCAAAATGACGGCTCACAATATGCAGACGATAATGCGTCTCGCCCACCTGCCCCGGCCCTCGCGCCTCCTGCTGTGCGCTGCGTGCGTGGGCATGATGGCGATGGCGTGCGCTTTCATCATGAATCTCTAGCTGAGAGGGCATCAATGCCTCCTCCAGCACTGCCTTCATACGCTCGGCTCTTGTCATTCACTTTCTTCCACGCTGACCCACAGATAACTAGGGAACATACGCCCCTTCACCGCCTTGTATAATAGAAAACTTTCCTTCTCTAAGAAAAGGATGCTTGCATCTAAGGCGAACCTCTCCCCATATCGTCCATTATGCAACGCAAATCCTCTCGTCATAAGGCCTTCGCGCCCGACCCAGATGCCCCGGAGCAATGCTGCGATCATCCTGATTGCGACCTGCCTGCTGGCTATCGTGCCCCACGCGGGCGGGATAATTTGCGCGCTTATTACTGGTTTTGCCTAGAGCATGTCCGCCTTTATAATGCGAACTGGGATTATTACCGGGGCATGACACCCGGCCAGATTGAGCGGCATCTGCGTGAGGATACCTCATGGCAACGCCCCTCTTGGAAGATGGGCACACCGGGGCACGATTCTGCACGCACCTCTTTCACGCTTGATGGGCTGCATGACCCGTTGGATATTCTTGCAGGCCGTAGGGCTCGCCCTTCACACGCTGCTGAGACTCGCAAGCAAGCTCCCCCCGCCCTGCGTGACCCCCTTGCCCAGCTTGATCTCGACTGGCCAACCACTATTGAAGTGGTAAAAACGCGTTATCGTGTCCTTGCACGCCGTTATCATCCCGATGCGAATCAGGATGACCCGCGTGCAGAAGAACGCTTTAAAGTTATTGGAACAGCCTATGCCACATTGCGAGAACATTTTGCGCATAATCCCGAGCATGAACCCAACAGTAGCCAATAACGCCTTTTACCCCCTTCTCTTCTCACCGCTGGATGATTATGTAATCGTACTATAGGGGTCCGCAATAAACAGCAGGCCACCCATCTGGTCATCCATACACATCTTTATGATAGGAATTATGACATGGCTCTTCCCTCTACACAGTCTCTTTCCGACATATTGCCAGCGACTCCCGATGCACAAAAACCAGCGCGGGAATTGTTTGACCTTGATTTAGATTTTGATGTCCCCCTCTGGTCCCAAAAAACAGACCATGTGCCCGAGATTGACCCGAGCTATCAGTTTGACCGCGATACGACCCGCGCGATTCTGGCAGGGTTTATGTATAATCGCCGTGTGTTGGTGCAGGGCTTCCATGGGACGGGGAAATCCTCTCATATCGACCAAATTGCCGCACGTCTTAACTGGCCTTGTGTGCGCATCAATTTGGACAGTCATATCTCCCGCATCGATCTCATCGGCAAAGATGCCATCACGTTAGAAGATGGCAAACAAATCACCGAGTTTCGCGAAGGCTTGTTACCATGGTGCTTACAAAGCCCATGCAGCCTCATTTTTGATGAATATGATGCTGGGCGGCCTGATGTAATGTTCGTCATCCAACGCGTGTTGGAGACTGATGGTGCCCTTACTTTACTGGACCAAAATCGTGTTATCCAGCCTCATCCCTCCTTCCGCCTTTTTGCAACAGCCAATACGGTAGGGCTGGGCGATACAACGGGGCTGTATCACGGCACACAGCAAATCAACCAAGGGCAGATGGACCGTTGGAACATCGTCACCTCCCTCAATTACCTTCCCAAAGAGCAGGAAGTCCGCATCATCAAAGCCAAAATGGGCGATGTGCTGGATGATACACTCATCGGGCAAATGGTAGAGCTTGCCGACCTTAGCCGCGCAGGCTTTATGAATGGCGATATTTCCACCGTTATTTCCCCCCGTACGGTCCTCTCTTGGGCGGAAAATATTGCCATCTTTAAAGATGTACCTTTCGCCTTCCGCCTCAGCTTCCTCAATAAATGTGATGAGGCAGAACGCAGCATCGTTGCTGAATATTATCAGCGTTGTTTTAATGCCTCACCTTTAGGGTGATTTATGTCTGACCCGCACGACCTTTTCCGCAAGGCGACCTTAGCCACACAGCGTGCTTTAAGTGGGCAGCAGGATATTCCCTTAACCCCTGCTCTAGCCTCTTTAGAGCGTGCGGCTCTTACCCCGGAGGAGATAGCGTATATCCGTGGGGCGACCGATGCCGCAGCCCTACAGCAACGGCATCACGACCCTGCAAAGCGCGTCACTTTGACGGATGCTCAAACGCAAATCATCACCGATGGGATGGAGCAAGCCCGTTGTGAGATTTATGGCTCCCGCCATATGGCCGGGGTGCGGGCGAATATAAATAACCACCTCGCCCGGCGGCTCTACGCGCTTAATAGCGCGCGCATGATGGAGCGTGCGGATATGCCCGCCCCCCTCGCGTTAGAACTCCTCACGCGCGAGGCACTCTCTGGCCAAACATTGCCAGAAGAGATAACCGGCCCCGCCTTGGCAGAATGGCGACAAGCCCTTGGCCCCAAAGCCCGCGCTGCTTTAGAGACGCTCGCCCTCGTCCAAGACGACCAATCACGCTTCCACCAAGCCACACAACATTTTGTAAAAACCTTCACTCTGGAAAAAACGGGCCAAAGTGATGAGGAAGAGCCGGAATCCTCTAGCTCCCGCAATCAGAACCAAAGTGAAGAGAGTGAGGCTGGGGATTCCGCCTCGCCAGACCCACAAGGGGAAGAGGAGGAAGAAGGCAGCTCTGACGATGAGCACTCCATCCTCAATGATGAAGCGGAAGATTCCACCTCCAGTGGGGAGGACCCAGCCTCCGATGAGATTGAGGCCCTTCTTGCAGAAGGGGAAAATGGGTTTGAGCAACCTGCTGGCCCCTCTGAGATGCGTGAGGATGAACCACCCTGCCCAATTACGGGCCTTGGAGGGTACCATGCTTATACGCAGGAGTTTGATGAAGAAATCCACGCCCATGAGCTTTGCGACCCGACTGAGCTAGACCGTCTGCGGGAAAAGCTGGATGAACAGTTGCAACAAACCCAAGGGTTTGTCTCCCGTCTGGCGCATCGTCTGCAACGTAAGCTTTTGGCCCAACAGCAACGCCGCTGGCATTTTGACCAAGAAGATGGGATTCTTGATGCAGCCCGCCTACCGCGCATCATCAGCAATCCTTCTCTCCCCCTCTCTTATAAGCAAGAGGGCAAGGCGGATTTCCGCGATACGGTCGTCACTCTCCTGATTGATAATTCAGGCTCTATGCGCGGCCGTCCCATCACCACAGCGGCCATTTGTGGCGATATTCTTGCCCGCACGCTCGAACGCTGCGGCATTAAAGTGGAGGTTCTCGGCTTTACTACCCGCGCCTGGAAGGGCGGCCAAAGCCGTGTGAAATGGAGCGAAGATGGCCGCCCCAAAGAGCCGGGGCGGCTTAATGACCTCCGGCACATCATCTATAAATCAGCCGACACCCCGTGGCGGCGTGCCCGACGCAATGTTGGGCTGATGCTCCGCGAAGGGTTGTTAAAAGAAAATATTGATGGTGAGGCCCTCCTCTGGGCATGGAAACGTCTAAAACATCGGCCAGAGCATCGCCGTATTTTAATGGTGATTTCCGATGGGGCTCCAGTGGATGATAGCACCTCCTCCGCTAATGGGCCGGAATATTTGGATCTGCATCTCCATCGCGTCATTCATCAGCTCGAAAATGACCATGCAGGGGAACTCTTGGCCATCGGCATTGGGCATGATGTCACCCGCTATTACGCCAATAGTGTGACCATTAGCTCGGCTGAGGATTTAGGCGATACGATGGTGGCCCAACTCACAGCTCTCTTTGCCCCGCCCTCTGGTAAGACAAAACGGCGCGGATAATTTTCCCGCGCCCCATTGCCAGAAGGGCCAGACTCCGCCACTCTGCGGGGTACTATGTTACATTCTTCTACACATCGTCTCCGTATGGCAGCACGAGCAAAAAGCTTAGGCTTACTGGCTCTTTTAGGGGTTATGGCCCTGCCAGCAGCATATGCTGAAACACTGCCCCATCTTTCAGCCAACTGCTTTACCTATAGCCCCGGGCAGGTGAGTAAGACGAAGCAGGGCGGCCTCATCATTAAAAACATGCAGGCGGAACTTACTGGCACGCAACATCGCATCACCGTGCGCTCCAGCACAGTGGTAGACCATAAACGCACCCTTGATGCAGCCGGTTTAGCCCGCCTTAATGCCGCTGTTGCTTATGCTGCCCTCACCGCTTATCACCGTGGCATGACAGAGGCTTGCGCTAACCAACCTCTACCGGGAGTGCAAGAGGTCAAAAATGCGCTGCCAGAGATGAGCTGGCAAGGCATCACCCTTACCCGGCCAGACCGAGCCTCCACCGCAAGCACGGCTCATGTGCGTGTCCTCAGCACAAGCCCGGCTATTCATTTCCTTTTTGATGCAAACGGGATGACCTCCCCACAGGCGATTCTCCTACCGCCGTCTGTCTCGGGGGATATTACCTTTATCCCCTCTTCTCAGCCGCCTTATCATGTGACGGTCAATCAACTCCATACGGCCTTAAATGGTAGCGATATTGATGGCCGAGGTGATGTTCTCGCCACGGCAGGGCGTGAAAATCTCAAAGCTGATGTTCATCTCTCCATCAGCCATATTGGGGAGATGATAGACCAGCTTGGCAAAATCGCTCCCACAAAAATCACCGCAGCTTTGCTTATTGCCCGCATCATGGGGGAGAGAGAACCCAACCACCGCACGGGGTGGCACATCACATTAGAGCATGACACCATCCATGTGAATGGCGTTAAAGTCCCCATGCTTTTTTAAAAGGATGCGATAACGTCTTGCTTATTAGAGGCCACCCTTCCCGGTGGCCTTTTCTTTTACGCTTGTTTTAACTCCTTAATCCCCTCCAACGTCTTCATCTGCTCGGCAAGACGTGGGGTAACACGATAGAATCCGGGCAGCCTAATCTCAATCGCCTGAGTTTCCTCCAGCTCTGGCAGCAAGACAACACGGCCTCGGCCACCCTTTACATCCTCTAACATTGTCTGAAGGGGGTCTAGAGCGGTGGCGCGGTTAATCCATATCCGCAATTCCCCTTGCTCCTCAGCAGCAGCAGCCTCTAAATCCTGCACATGCTGGGCCGTAATACGCAGCGCATCACCATCTAGCTTCAACTCCGCCTGCACCAACACAGCCTGCCCTGCAACCAGCAAATCGCGACAAGCTTGCAATGTCTCGGAAAAGAGCGTGACCTCGCAACTCCCGCTCGCATCGGTCAACGTCACCCACGCCATTTTCTTTCCTGTTTTGGTGGGGCGTTCCTTCTTCTCCACCACACAACCGGCAATAGCAACACGCATCTGCCCTTGATGCGCCTTTGGCTCTAGCTGCACCGCAGGGGTCACAGCCAGCCGCCGCAACACATGCTTATACGCATCTAAAGGATGTGCGCTCATATGGAAGCCAATCACGCTAGCCTCATGCGATAACCGCTCGAAATCCGGCCAAGGGCGTACCTTCTTCAGCCGCAAGACTTCGCGCAGGCTACTATCCACGCCGCCGCCAAAAAGCCCCGCTTGCCCGACCTCTTTCTCCTGCGCGCGCGATTGGGCACGGCGTAACACAATCTCCGCACTGGCAAAGACTGTGTGCCGGTCAGGCTCTAAATTATCAAACGCTCCAGCCTTGGCTAAACTCTCCATTTGAAGCTTATTGATATGACGGGAATCACAACGCTCGGCAAAATCTGTCATATCGCAAAAAGGCTGTGTGCCACGGTCTTTTACCAGGCCTTCCATCGCCACAAACCCAACACGCTTTACGGCAGCCAAAGCGTAACGAATCCCCAATTGCCCATCCTCTAACCGCTCGATAGAGAAATCAGCTTGGGATTTATTAATATCCACGGGCAGGACGGGAATCCCCATCCGTTTAGCCTCTTGGCACAATGCGGCTAGCTTCTCCGTCTTTTCCCGTGCGAGGGACATACAGCCCGCAAGGAAAGGCACCGGGTGGTTCGCCTTCATCCATGCGGTTTGATAAGAAACCAACGCATAAGCCGCCGCATGGGATTTGTTAAAGCCGTAATTGGCAAATTTCGCCATGAGGTCGAACACTTCCTCGGCCTTCTCTGCCGTAATGCCCCGCTTTGTTGCGCCCTCACAGAAGATGGCCCGTTGTTTTTCCATCTCCGAGGCAATTTTCTTCCCCATCGCCCGGCGTAATAAATCCGCCCCGCCAAGACTATAACCCGCCATCTTCTGAGCAATTTGCATCACCTGCTCTTGATAGACCATAATCCCGTAGGTCTCCTCAAGGATGGGGCGAATCTCCTCATGGGGTGGCTCCCACGGGGCTCCATGTTTCCGGCGGCAATATTCGGGAATATTCTCCATCGGGCCGGGGCGGTAAAGCGACACCCCAGCAATGAGATCCTCCAACCGGCTGGCTGCCATCTGCTTGAGCATGTCGCGCATACCCGCGCCTTCAAACTGAAAGACGCCCGCCGTATCCCCCCGCGCCATCATATCGAAGGTTTTTTTATCATCGAGTGGAATATGGGAGAGGTCCACCTCCTCCCCTAAATCACGCAGAAAATCGACCCCGCGCTTGAGGATGGTCAATGTCGTCAAACCGAGGAAGTCGAACTTCACCAGCCCGGCTTGCTCAACAAACTTCATATTATATTGCGTAACGAGCATCTCACTACGCGGGTCTCGATAGAGGGGGACAAGCTCTACAAGGTCACGGTCCCCAATCACCACACCGGCTGCATGGGTGGAGGCATGGCGAAATAACCCCTCCAACTGCAAAGCAATCTCCAAGAGGCGGCGAATCATCTCATCATTATCGCGCATCTCCTGCAAGCGCGGCTCTTCCTCAATCGCTTGCGCTAAAGGCGTTGGCTTAGCCGGATTATTCGGGATAAGCTCTGCCACACGATTGACCATACCATAAGGCAAGCCCAACACACGCCCCACATCACGCACTGCCGCCTTGGCTTGTAATTTCCCAAAGGTGATGATTTGCGCCACACGCTCATGGCCATATTCATCACGCACATAGCGAATGACCTCATCGCGCCGGTCCTGACAGAAATCGATATCAAAGTCCGGCATGGAGACACGTTCAGGGTTGAGGAAACGCTCAAATAACAGACCAAAGGGGATGGGGTCGATGTCGGTAATCGTCAAAGCATAAGCCACTAATGACCCTGCACCGGAGCCACGCCCCGGCCCTACAGGAATATCATGCGCCTTCGCCCACTGGATGAAGTCCGCCACGATGAGGAAGTAACCGGGGAACCCCATGCGGGCAATGATGCCGAGTTCCGTCTCCAATCGTTCTTCATACTCAGCGCGGCGGGCCTCGCCATCCTTCATAACCGCAAGGCGTTTTACCAGCCCTTCTTGGGCCATAGCACGCAAGGTTTCCTCCTCCGTGCTGCCTTCGCGCACTTTAGGGCAAACAGGCAAAAGCGGCTTGCGTGTATTCACCGCCGCAGCGCAATGCTGCGCGATAATCAACGTATTATCACATGCCTCTGGCAGGTCATGGAATAAAGCGCGCATCTCCTCCGGTGTTTTAAACCACGCTTGTGGGGAGACACGCCAGCGGTCCTCCTCCGCCATTGTCCGGCCTTGAGCAATACAGAGCAAAGCATCATGCGCCTCATGCAAATCCGGCGTAGGGAAGAAACATTCATTGGTGGCTACTAAGGGGAGGTCAAGCTCATCAGCTAAAGCGATGAGCTGAGGCTCTGTAACATCCTCACCCGCTTCATCCAGCCGGTTAATCTCCACAGCCACATAGCCATGAAACGCTTCTTTAAAGCGTTGGAGCATCTGTTTTGCTGCGTCTCTTTGCTCACCTAGCAATAATTTATTGATAGGCCCGCGATTACCGCCTGTAAGCAGAAATAACCCTTTAGCCCGGCTGCATAAAACATCCAGCGGCATAGAAGGATCCGCCGAATCTCCGTTCAAAAAACCTTGGGTGGAGAGATATTGAAGATTCTCCAAGCCTTCTTCCGTGCGCGCCAACACAACCAACGGTTCTGCTGGAATACCGGGCCGAGCAGAGGGAGATGGTAAAGCTAATTGGCACCCAATAATCGGCTGAATCCCCGCCTTACGACATTGTTGGGAAAACTCCAGCCCACCAAACATATTGCCGCTATCAGTCAATGCGACAGCTGGCATGGCGTTTCCTTCTGCCAACTTCACAAGATCAGGCACGCGGATAGCACCCTGACTAAGAGAATAGGCTGAATGATTACGGAGATGGACAAAATGAGCGTAAGACATGCCCTCCATTTACCACGCCCTCATCCCCGCATGGAACAGAAAACAGATTTACGCGCGGAATGGGACGATGTGCCCTTCCGCCAATGTCACGGTGCGGTCCATCGCAGCAGCCAGTGCCTCATTATGAGTAGCAATAAGCGCGGCTACGCCTTCTTCTCGCACGATGCGCGTTAATTCCGCAAAAACAAGCTCCGCTGTTTTTGTATCAAGATTACCCGTTGGCTCATCAGCCAAGAGTAAACTAGGACGATTCGCTAGAGCGCGAGCAATGGCTGTGCGTTGCTGCTCCCCACCGGACATCCGCCCCGGCAAAGATTCTAACCGATGAGACAAGCCAAAGCGTGTTAATAAATCAACCGCTCGCAAACGTGCCTCGACACGGCTTACCCCCGCCGCTAATTGAGGCAGCATGACATTCTCACAGGCTGAAAACTCACCCAAAAGATGATGGAATTGATACACAAAGCCAATCTCATCACGCCGCAATGCTGTTCGCCCGCTCTCGCTCATTTTGCGCGTGCTACGCCCTTGAATCAGCACATCCCCAGCATCAGGACGCTCTAGCAAACCTGCCAGATGCAGTAAGGTCGATTTCCCCGTCCCACTGGGGGCGACCAAGGCCACCAACTCCCCGCTTTGTAGGGTGAAATCCGCCTCTTTAAGGATATGCAGCTCCTCATCACCGGAGCGGAAAAACCGACTTAATCCCTCAAGGGATAAAACGTAAGCCTCTGAATCCTTACTCATGACGCAGAGCCTCCACCGGGTCCGTCTTTGCCGCACGCCATGAGGGATAAAGCGTAGCTAAGAGCGATAGAACCAACGAGAGCACCGCTACCTCTACCACTTGCGACCACACTAACCGCGCTGGGAGACGCGCTAGGAAATAGACTTCCGGGTTAAATAAGTTCGTCCCTGTTAGGGATTCCAAAAGATGGCGAATATGCTCGATATTGAGGGCAAAGCAAATGCCTAACCCCGTCCCTACCAGAGTGCCCACCACACCAACAGAGGCTCCACACATCAAGAAGATACGCATCACGCTCCCACGGCTCGCCCCAAAGGTGCGCAGAATGGCAATATCGCGCGTTTTATCCTTCACCATCATAATGAGGGAGGAAATCACATTAAACGCCGCCACAAGGATAATGAGCGTGAGGATAAGGAACATTACATTCTGCTCCACCGTCACGGCATCCAAAAAGCCATTGGCACTATCTGTCCAATCCAGCACTTGCAGGCGCGGATCATTCAACGCATCCTCAATCTGGCGGCTAAGAGGCTGAATATTGAGCGGGTCATGCGTACTCACTTGTATAAGAGAGACACTATCGCCCATCATCAAAAAGGCCTGAGAGGCTGCCAAAGGCATGAGGATGACATTGCTGTTATAGTCGTTCCAATTCGCATCAAAAATGAGCGCGACATGCACCTTCCGCACCCGTGGCATCGTGCCAAACGGCGTTGCTTGGCCATTGGGGGACAGGATGGTCAAGCTTGAGCCAACATGCAGCCCTGCACGCTCGGCCAAAGTCACGCCAATGGCCACCGCATCATTGCCGCGGAAATCCTCTAACCGCCCATCCATCACCCCCTGGGTGAGGGCTTTCCACCCCTGTAAATCCTCTGGGCTTAGCCCCTCCAACAATGCCCCGGTGGAGTAACGCCCCGCCTCTGCCAAAACAGTGCCTTGCGTCATGGGCAGAACCTGCGTCACACCGGGCACCTTACGGATGATAAACGCATCATCACGATAATCGCGAATTGGCTGCCCATAGGCATAGACGTTCAAATCCCCATGCAGGCCGAGAATCCGGCCCATGAGGTCTGCTTTAAAGCCATTCATCACGGCCATGACGATGATGAGCGTTGCCACCCCTAAAGCGATGCCAACAAGGGAGAAAAGCGCAATGACAGAGGCAAAACGCTCCCCCTTGCGGGCCCGCAAATAACGCAGGGCGATTGTTCGCTCAAACCGTCCGAACATGTTAGCCCAGCCCTAGCTTGGCCAAAGCGTCATCAAGCGGTAATTCACTCCGCTCGCCAGTAGCACGGTGTTTTAGCTCCACCATACCGGCTTTAGCCCCACGCGGGCCGACAATAATTTGCCAAGGATGGCCCATCAGGTCAGCATCATTAAACTTCACACCAGCACGATCGGCGCGGTCATCATAAAGCAACCCTTCTGGGTCACGGCTATAAATGCTCTCACAAAGCTTATCACAAAGCTCATCACCGGGGCGAAGATTGAGCAAAGCTGCCCGGTAAGGAGCCACTTCCTCCGGCCAAATAATACCGGCTTCATCATGAGAGGCTTCAATAATCGCCCCGACCAGACGGGAGACGCCAATCCCATAGGACCCCATATGCGGGTGCAACGGTGCCCCATCAGCCCCATTAACCTCAACGCCCATAGCCTCGGTATATTTCGTCCCGAAATAGAAGATATGCCCGACCTCAATGCCACGGCCACCACGCCGGCGCGACTCTGGCACGCTCTCCCAAGCTGAGAGGTCATGCTTTTCATCCGTAGCGGAATAGGTTGTCTTCACAATCTCGCGCAGTTTTTGGAGGTCATCCTCCTTCTGCGGGTCAAGACCGATGCTATCCCAGTCGATCTCATCCCACCCGGCATCATAAAAGACTTCACTCTCCCCCGTTGGGGCAAGGACGAGGAACTCATGGCTCAATTCCCCACCGATAGGCCCCGTATCAGCAGCCATAGGCACGGCTTGCACACCCAACCGGCGGAAAATCTTCAAATAAGACAACATGATACGATAATAGCTGCTTACGGCATCCTCATAAGAGAGGTCGAAGCTATAACCGTCCTTCATGTAGAACTCACGACCACGCATCACACCAAAGCGCGGGCGGATCTCATCCCGGAACTTCCATTGGATATGATACAGCATCTTCGGTAGTTCACGGTAGGATTTCACCGTGCTGCCAAAGAGGTCCGTCACCATTTCCTCATTGGTTGGGCCATAGAGCATCTCGCGCCCTTGCCGGTCCTCAATGCGCAGCATCTCCGGCCCGTACGCATCATACCGACCAGACCGCCGCCATAGCTCGGCAGATTGAACAGTCGGCATCAGGATTTCCTGACCACCAATTTTATCCTGCTCTTGCCGCACAATAGTAGCAATGTTGCGCAGGACACGCAGCCCTGCTGGCAGCCATGTATAAATGCCAGATGACGTCTGCCGCACAAGCCCCGCCCGCAGCATCAAGCGATGAGAGGCGATTTGTGCCTCGGCGGGGACTTCCTTCAAAGTGGGCTGAAAAGCCTGACTTAGACGCATAATATTAAGGCCTCAGACGCGCAGAAGATGGACATCAACCAACGGACGCTTCCGCAATTTCCGCCCCAAAGCGCGGCGCAGAGCCGTGCGTGCTGCATCGCGGAACGCTTGATCATCTTGGCGGAACTCATCGGGGATTTCATCAATCGCATAAGCGAACTCTTCCCGAATCCGTGCGCTTTCAGGGTCATCCCGCTCCAGCAAGCCTGGTGCGCTAATACGTGGCTCGCCGATAACATAGCCCTCATCATCCACGGCAAAGCTTGCCAGAACGATGCCGTTAAAGAGCATCCGCCGCCGCGCCGCTAAGACCCCACCCGTCATGGGGAGGAGGCGGTCGCCATCCAGAGCCAACAAACCCGTTGGCGCGGTATCAATCACCTCGACAGGCCCCGGCCCTAAATTGAGGATATCGCCATCCTCTAACAACACAGCCTCTGCCCCCGCCTCACGCGCTAACGCCCCATGAGCGGTAAGATGACGCCATTCCCCATGTGTTGGGATGCTATAACGCGGGCGCACCAAGCTATAAAGATGCCGAATATCCCCACCTGTTGCATGGCCGGATGTATGAACCATGCCGTCTTTATCCGTCAGCACCGTAACACCACGGCGCGTTAGGTTATCTTGCACGGTCATCACCGCTTGCTCATTGCCCGGAATCACGCGGGAGCTGTAAATGACCGTATCACCCTCACCAAGTGAAATGGTGGAATGTGTATCGCTCGCAATGCGCGATAGAGCTGAACGCGCCTCACCTTGGCTGCCTGTGATAATCATCAACAGATTATCATCAAGGACATCCTTAATGTCATATTCCGTCAAGAAGGGCGGCAAATCAGCAAAATAGCCACATTCCCGCGCTGCTGATTCAAGATTGCGTAAAGAACGCCCTACCACCATGACCTCACGGCCAGAGGCTAACGCTGCTTTGGCGATGCTCTCCACACGGGCCACGTTACTGGCAAAGCAGGTCACAGCCACGCGCCCTTCTAGCCCGGCAATCATTTCTGTTAAGCCAACGCGAACATCCGCTTCGGACTGGGACCGCCCCTCCTTCATGACGTTCGTGCTATCACCGACAAGGGCCAACACGCCCTCATCCCCCAAGGCACGGAAGGTCGCTTCATCCGTCACAGGCCCGACAAGTGGGGTAGGGTCTAACTTCCAATCCCCAGTATGAATAATAATCCCGTGCGGTGTACGAATAGCTACCGACTGTGCTTCCACAATCGAATGGGTCACCGGGATGAATTGGAGGTCAAACGGGCCAACCTCAAAACGAGAGGATGGCATGATGATATGGATAACAACCTGATTCTGTAATCCAGCCTCAGTTAATTTACGGCGCAACACCGCAGCAGAAAAAGGCGTGGCATAAACCGGGCACTTTAAATACCGCCATAAATGCGCGACCGCCCCGATATGATCCTCATGCGCGTGAGTAATCACCAAACCGCGCAAATCCTTCTTACGCTCTGCAATAAAAACAGGGTCTGCAATAAGGACATCAGCCTCCGGCGTATCATTACCCGAAAACCCAATGCCGCAATCAATCGCCAGCCAATGTTCCTCACCGTTTTCACGCATACGGTAGAGGTTAAAATTCATACCAATTTCACCCGTCCCTCCTAAAGGGAGGAAGGCAAAATCACTTACTTGCTCTGTCATAAACGCATTTGATCCTCTTTAAGCGTTATCATGATGCCCAAGGGCATTATGGGCCTGTTGCCCAGAAAAATCGGTGATGAAACGGTCCTTATTCTGCTCCGCGAGAAGCCTTAGCCCCTCCAGCGTGAGGTCTGGTGCCACTTCATCAAATAATCTCGTCCCCTCGGAGAAAAGCGGGGCTAAACCGCCTGTCGCCACAATTTTGGGGTTTTCATCCATCTCCCCAGCAATGCGTTGAACAATCCCTTCAACCAGGCCAACATACCCCCAAAATAAGCCTGACCTCATTGCCACACTCGTATTACGGCCTATGGCCGTCATTGGTCGTCCTACACTCACACGCGGCAACCGTGCTGCTGCTTGGTGCAACGCATCCATCGAGAGATTCACCCCCGGTGCAATCGCCCCGCCGCAATAACGGCCCTGCGCATCGACAACATCGAATGTCGTCGCCGTACCAAAATCCACCACGACCAAGGGACCGCCACCATAAAGATGACGTGCCGCAAGGCCATTTAACAACCGGTCTGCCCCCAATTCTGCCGGGGTATCAACCAGCACATCCATTCCCCATTCCAGCTCATGATTCGCCACCAAAGGCTCCACATGCAGCCAGCAACGGCAAAAACGCCGCAGATCATACAACGCAGCCGGCACCACTGTGCCAATAATCGCCTGCGTTACACAATCCGCACCAATGCCTGCACGCTCCATCAACCCCAAAAGCCACGCGGCATATTCATCCGCTGTTCTACGGTCATCGGTCGAAATGCGCCACCGCCCAACCCATGATTCTCCGTCATAAATGGCAAAAACCACATTCGTATTGCCTGCATCAATGACGAGCAGCACGGCTCCCCCTACTCACAGATAACATCACCCGTCACAACCGAGGTCACAGTGCCATCATCTTGTGTGAGCAAAAGACGCCCCTGCACATCCAGTCCGGCAAATCGGCCTGATGTCCTCTTACCATGTCTTTCTAATATCAGTCGAGTACCTAGCGGATGCGCACGTTCGATCCAGCCATCCCATAAGGCAGTGTCACCGTCCTGCTGCCATTTCTCCCACCATTTATCAAAAGCCCGCAAAATAGACTCGGCGCATAATTGTGGTGCAGGCGGTGGCTTTAACGCAGAGAGGGCCACAACCTTACGTTCAGTAAGGGCGGGAGCTTTCTGCAAATTGACCCCTATGCCAATAACAACCCAACAGACCGTTGCAAAGACCGCTCCAGTCTCGATGAGGATGCCAGCCATTTTATGAGAGTTAAGCAGAAGGTCATTCGGCCATTTTAGGTGAAGCTGCTGACACTCATCAGGTGACAAAGCCGCTGCTTCAACAAGCCCATCATAAAGAGCTAACCCGGCCAAATAAGGCAAAACTGAACGAAAAGACGCTGTCTCTGGCGCATGAAATAAAAAAGAGAAAGCGAGGTTACCCTCTCCACTCTCCCATGTACGGCCACGGCTACCACGTGCTGCGCTCTGGCGTCGTGCCAAAACAGCGAGCCTCGTCTTCTCGCCGGCCTCAGCGCGCTCTCGACAAAAATCGGAGGTAGATGCCAGCGTTTCATAAATCTCGAAACGCCAGGTCATAACAACAAACTTAATATATGGGTGGTGGGCAATGACGGGATCGAACCGCCGACCCTCTCGGTGTAAACGAGACGCTCTACCGCTGAGCTAATTGCCCGCCACGGTTTATAGGCAAAAGCCTAATAGAAGGCAACGGGGAATCTTCTTTTTTTCAAAAAATATGCTTCCCCGTTCTCCTAGTGCAAGATCACTTGCTAACGGCATCCTTCAGCCCTTTACCAGGCTTAAAACGCACAGAGGTGGAAGCTGGGATATCAATTTCCTCACCTGTACGAGGGTTACGGCCCTTAGCTGCCTTACGCTGTGCTGTAACAAAGCTACCAAACCCAACAAGGCGAACTTCCTGCCCCTTGGAGAGGGTTTTCTCAATTGTCTGGAACACAGCGTCCACAACATCCCCAGCCTTTGCTTTGGGGAGGTCAGCAGCTTCAGCAACAGCAGCGATAAGTTCCTGCTTGTTCAATGGTTTCTCCATGGTAACCCTTTCTAATTGTTAGGTGAACCAACCCAGGAGGAGTCAGAATCACACGATGCTTTTTCCATCTGCACTATGAAGAGGATTTTTCCCGCGTCAACCTTCGGAAGGCAAGAATACCCCCACTTAATGACGAAATGAACGAGAAATTCCTTTCTGAGTCTCTTTTTTGCCTTCCGCACTCACTATATGAGCCCCCGGTAAGGCCTTGGGAGCCTCCGTCAAAGCAACATTTAGAACATCATCCATGTGATGAACAGGGATGATCTCTAAACCTTGCTTCACATTCTCTGGAATTTCAACAAGATCCTTCACATTCATTTCAGGAATTAACACAGTTTTAATCCCCGCACGCAAAGCCGCCAAAAGCTTCTCTTTTAATCCGCCAATCTCCAACACACGCCCCCGCAAAGTCACCTCTCCCGTCATCGCAATATCGTGACGAATGGGGATGCGCGTTAACGCACTAACAAGCGATGTCGTCAAAGCAGCACCGGCGGAAGGACCATCCTTTGGCACCGCTCCCTCGGGTAAATGCACATGGATATCCGTTGTCTCCAGCAATTTGGGATCGATTCCCAACTCTTCCATACGTGATTTCACGTAAGAAAAAGCAGCAGAAACACTTTCCTTCATTACCTCACCTAGCTTACCAGTCTGGCGAATATTGCCTTTACCGGGCATTGTTAGGCTCTCGATAGTTAAAATCTCACCACCAACTTGCGTCCAGGCTAGACCTGTCACAATACCCACCTGATCCACCTTATCGGTCTCACTGTGGCGATAACGAGGTACACCAGCATATGTCTCCAACGTCTCTGGCGTAACCTCTATACGCTTAACCTTACTGCTAAGGATCTCACGCACTGCCTTACGCGCTAGACGCGCAATCATACGCTCCAAATTCCGCACCCCCGCTTCCCGCGTGTAAGAGCGAATCAAAGCCAATATAGCGTCATCTGTCACATGCCATTCGCCAGGGCGTAAATTATGCTCTTTGGCTTGTTTAGCCAGCAAATGCCGCTTCGCAATCTCCAACTTTTCCGCCTCCGTATAGCCAGAAAGACGGATAATCTCCATTCTATCCAGCAATGGTTGCGGCATATCTAAGGAGTTCGCCGTGGTGATGAACATAATATCCGAAAGGTCGTAATCTACTTCCAGATAATGGTCCCCAAAGGTACTATTTTGCTCGGGGTCTAGCACCTCCAACAATGCAGAAGATGGGTCCCCTCGCCAATCGGAGCCAAGCTTATCTACTTCATCAAGTAAGAAGAGCGGATTATTCACGCCAACCTTTTTGATACCCTGAATAATCTTCCCTGGCATAGCCCCGATATAAGTCCGGCGATGACCACGAATCTCGGATTCATCACGCATCCCGCCGAGAGACATGCGCACATATTTCCGGCCCGTTGCCCGCGCAATAGACCGCGCTAGAGAGGTTTTCCCTACCCCAGGAGGACCAACTAAGCACAAGATCGGCCCTTTTAATTTCTTTGCGCGACTTTGAACCGCTAGATATTCCAAAATCCGCTCTTTGATCTTCTCCAGCCCGTAATGATCAGCCTCCAAAATATCTTCCGCCTTTTGGAGTGATCTCGTCAGCTTTGTCTGCTTCTTCCACGGCAAGCCTACAAGCCAATCCAAATAACTACGCACCACCGTGCCCTCAGCGGACATCGGGCTCATATTGCGCAATTTCTTCAACTCAGCACGAGCTTTTTCTTTTGCCTCTTGGCTTAAGCCCTCTTTTTCAATCTTTTCTTCAATCTCGCCAAGCTCATCACGACCATCCTCGCCCTCACCTAGCTCCTTCTGAATCGCCTTCATCTGCTCATTCAGATAATATTCGCGCTGTGTTTTCTCCATCTGTTTCTTAACGCGGCTGCGGATGCGTTTCTCCACTTGGAGCACATCTATCTCTGCCTCCATACCAGCGAAAACACGCTCTAGCCGTTCCTCAACAGATAAAATCTCCAGCAATTCTTGCCGTTCTGGAATACGTAAATTCAGATGGCTTGCAATAGTATCTGCCAAACGAGAGGGATCCTCTAATTGACTGACCGACGCCAGTACTTCCGGCGCGACCTTTTTGTTCAAGCGGGAATAATCTTCAAAACGCGATAAGGCCGAGCGTGCAAGAGCCTCCCGCTCCCCCTTCCGCGCACCCAGCTTGTCAGGCAAGTCCTCGGCAGCACTCTGAAAATAACCGTCTTTCTCTTTTAACCCGACCAAACGAACACGACGCAGACCCTCAACAAGAATCTTCACCGTCCCATCTGGAAGTTTCAATAGCTGAAGAACATTCGCCACCGTGCCAACTCGAAACACATCATTTGCCGTTGGCTCGTCTTTTCCAACATCCTTCTGAGATACAAGGATAATCTCCCGCACCTCCTCTGGCATTTGATCCAGAGCATGAATCGACTTCTCCCGCCCAACAAAAAGCGGAACAATCATATGGGGGAACACCACAATATTCCGTAACGGCAGCACTGGCAGAACAGGCTTTTTAACTGGTGTTGACCGTTGAGCTTTTGTTTTTGCTCCATCGGAGCTTGCCTGTTTGGTCGCCTTCCCTACAGGGCCATCGCGCCGGGCACGCCGTGTAGGCGCCTTACGACTAGATGCAGATGCAGCACCCTTATCAGTCGTTTTTCGGCGGCTAGTTTTTGTCTTTGTCTCATCACTCATGATTTCAAGATCTCCATACCGGACGATCAAACCCCTGCCGCCCAATCAAGGCACGGCAGGGGCTTTCACTCTATACCATCAATGTGGGGTATCTAAGCATAAGGAACAAGACCCACACACACACGAAGTACAAATGCACAGGCCATTAAGCCTTCGCACCACAGCTAGTCCGCTAGTTTCTCCGACTCAGCTTTTTCTGCATAGAGATAAACTGGCTCGGCCTTACCTTCTGCAACATCACGATTCACTACAACCTTTTGGACCGTCTTGCGGCCAGGAAGGTCAAACATTGTCCCCATCAGGATTTTCTCCATGATGGAGCGCAAGCCACGCGCACCTGTTTGACGTTCAATCGCGCGGGCAGCGATCCCTTTAATCGCATCATCTTCAAACTCTAGCTCCACCCCTTCCATTTGGAAGAGACGTTGATATTGCTTCACCAAAGCATTCTTTGGCTCGGTTAATATCTGCACTAAAGCGGCCTCATCGAGGTCATTTAGCGTAGCAATAACAGGCAAGCGGCCAATAAACTCCGGGATAAGGCCATATTTCATCAAATCTTCAGGTTCAATATCCTTAAGAATATCACCGAGCTTACGATCATCTTCAGAGCGTACATCAGCCCCAAAGCCAATCCCGCTCCCCTTGCCACGTGCGCTGATGACTTTATCCAGCCCAGCAAAAGCCCCACCGCAAATAAAGAGCATATTCGTGGTATCGACCTGCAAAAACTCTTGCTGAGGATGCTTACGTCCCCCTTGTGGAGGAACGGAGGCTACAGTCCCTTCCATCAATTTCAATAAGGCCTGTTGTACACCCTCACCGGAGACATCCCGCGTGATGGACGGATTCTCAGCTTTGCGGGAGATCTTGTCGATCTCATCAATATAGACAATCCCGCGTTGCGCACGCTCAACATTATAATCACAAGCCTGAAGCAATTTGAGGATAATATTCTCGACATCCTCCCCCACATAACCCGCCTCTGTCAGCGTGGTGGCATCAGCCATTGTAAAGGGAACATCCAAAATCCGCGCTAATGTCTGAGCAAGCAAGGTCTTACCGGTCCCTGTTGGGCCGATCAGCATAATATTCGCCTTGCCGATCTCTACATCATTGCCAACCTTCTCGGCATGTTCGAGACGTTTATAATGATTATGCACCGCAACGGAGAGGACTTTTTTAGCATCCTCTTGCCCTATGACATAATCATTTAAGATCGCACAAATCTCACGAGGTGTTGGTACACTCCCCCCATTTGTAACGGGACTTGCCCCACGCTCCTCACGGATAATATCCGTGCATAACTCGACACATTCATTACAAATAAAAACGGTCGGCCCGGCAATGAGCTTCTTCACCTCATGTTGAGACTTCCCACAGAATGAACAATAAAGCGTGTTTTTAGAATCGCTCTCTTTTTCGCTCATTACAGCTCCTCAAACCCGTACTAGCGGGTATGTTCAGGCACCGGCCTTCTTCTCTACTGGGTGGCGCAGCACGACTTCATCCACCAATCCGAAATCCTTCGCTTCCGTTGCGGAAAGATAACGGTCACGCTCCAACGCTTCCTCAATTTCCTCCAAAGCACGGCCTGTATGCTCACGATAAATCTCATTCAGCCGACGACGAATTTGCAAAATCTCCCGTGCCTGAATTTCAATATCAGAAGCTTGGCCCTGCGCTCCACCAGATGGTTGATGCACCATCACACGCGCATTAGGCAAACAAAAACGCCGCCCTGCCTCACCAGCAGCTAACAGCAAAGAGCCCATAGAGGCTGCTTGCCCAATACACACCGTACTCACAGGCGAGCGGATATATTGCATTGTGTCATACATGGCCAAACCAGCCGACACCACACCGCCAGGGCTATTGATGTAAAATGAGATCTCTTTAGTAGGATTAACACTCTCAAGATAAAGAAGCTGAGCGCAGATCAACGAAGAGACCTGATCATACACAGGCCCTGTAAGAAAAATGATGCGTTCCTGCAAAAGGCGGGAGTAAATATCAAATGAGCGTTCCCCGCGCGAGGTTTGCTCCACCACCATTGGCACGAGTGTATTATTAAACACATCCAAAGGGTTACGATCTTCAATGCCCATAGGTATTTTCCTTTACAACCTCCCTCTAGCCTAGCACAGCCCATTACGATTTGTCTTTGTGGAGATAAAAACAGCAGCAAGGCTATACAAGAGGGGCACGCCTACAAGAGCAAAAAAAAGGGGCAGCGGCGGGCTGCCCCTTCTTCATCCAACGTAGCGATTAATCCGCATCCGGCATATCAGCAAGCTCCTCGGCTGTGACTTCTTTGTCCGTCACATCAGCAAGCTCAATGAGGTAATCAACCACCTTATTCTCAAGGATTGGACCACGGAGGCTCTCGATGGCTTGAGGATTCTTTGTAAAGAACTCAAACACCATTTGCTCTTGGCCCGGATAACGGCGCGCCTCTTGCTGCATAGCAGAGAGCAACTCCTCCTGAGAGACCTGAATCTCCTGCTTACGGCCGATTTCTGCCAAGAGCAGCCCAAGCTTTACGCGGCGTTCGGCAATTTTGCGATAGTCAGCGCGCAAAGTGTCTTCATCCTTCGCGGCATCTTGCTCATCAAGAGTGCCGTTCTTACGCTCTTCCTCAATACGACTCCAAATTTGCGCGAACTCGGCATCTACCATGCTCTCAGGCGCATCAAAATTGGTCTTTTCGGCAAGAGCGTCCAACAGCTCGCGCTTAATCCGCATACGGGAAAGCTGTTTATACTCACCCTCGGCCTGCTCGGTGATGAGCTTACGCATTTGCTCAACACTCTCTAGGCCCAGCCCTTTAGCGAACTCATCATCAATAGTCGGATCAACCGGCTTCTTTAGCGCGTTTGCTTTAATATCAAACGTCACTTCCTTACCGGCAAGGTCAGCGGCTTGATAATTCTCTGGGAAGGTCACAGTAATGACCCGCTCATCACCGGGCTTCATGCCTTCCATCTGCTCAGCAAAACCGGGGATGAAACCCTCACCACCAATCTCGACATTCACATCATCAGCGGTGCCACCCTCAAAAGGTGTGCCTTCTTTTTTGCCAACGAAATTGACATTCAGCACATCACCCTTCACAGCAGGGCGGTTTTCTTCAATCGCCTCAAATGTGCGGTTACGTTGTGCGACCTCACGCAGAGCTTTCTCTACGACCTCATCAGCAACTTTCGCGCTATACCGGGTCAGCTTTGTGCCAGATACATCGGGGATGGTAATCTCAGGCAGGACTTCCATCTCGATTTTAAACTCAAGGTCCTTACCATCTGTCCCGGTAGAAACAACATCCACTTGCGGCTGCATAGCAGGGCGAATCGCCTCATCCTCTAGCAGCTTACGCACACTCTCCTGCACCAGCTTCTCAGCCACCTCAGCCTGAACAGACTCACCAAAACGCTGCTTTACAACGCTTGCTGGCACTTTGCCGGGGCGGAAGCCTGGGAGTTTAACATCGCGACTCACTTCAGCCAGACGAGCCTCACACCGGCCCTGCAGGTCAGCGGCAGGAACAACTACTGTGAAAGACCGTTTCAGGCCCTCGTTGAGAATGGGCTTAACCTGCATGAATCCGACATTCCTTCTCTATAATCAGGGGGATCTCCAGCATCGTATCTTCAGCCGGAGAGTGCCTTGGTGCGGGCGGAGGGACTTGAACCCCCACAGCTTGCGCCACCAGAACCTAAATCTGGCGTGTCTACCAATTTCACCACGCCCGCATAAACCAGACGGCTATCTCCAGTACCAGCCCCGTAAGGAACCGATGCCTTCATTGTCCTGCGGATTTAACGCATGAACCCTTCCACGGCAAGAGGCCATTCCTGCAAATCTCTCTTTTATGCTATAAATGGCCCCATAATGCGTTAATTTCGTGATCTCTACGCGCCATGAGACGCCCTATAACGGGCTGCGCCGAGATGACCAAAAATATCCTCTGGCACAATCCATCCTCCCTTTGCCGCCGCAGCGCGCCGTGCTGCCTCTCCATGCATCCACACACCTGCCGCAGCGGCCTCCCAAGCAGGCATCCCCGCTGCGAGACATGTCGCGATAATACCGCTAAGCAAGTCCCCTGCCCCTGCTACAGCTAAAGCGGGGGTGGCGTGGCTATTAATCGCGACCCGACCGTCGGGGGCTGCAATAATGCTATCAGCCCCCTTCAGCACGACTACAAGATTCAACTGCTTTGCCGCGTCTTGAGCTGCCTGTAAGCGATCCCCCTGAATAGGCCCGAAAAGCCGTGCAAACTCCCCCATATGCGGGGTCATAACAGTCGCCCCCTTTAAACGCTCGGGATTCCCCGCAGCCCAAGAGAAGGCACCTGCATCAACAACAATCTGCCGCCCTTCCTTTTGGAGTAACGGAAGGGTGCGTCCCACCTCATCAGGCTGCAAACCAGGGCCACAAACCCACACATGCCGCCGTTTATCCTCCAAAGCAGCGGCTAAAGATTGGGTATCAACAATCGCGGCGGGAGAGGCGAGTCGGTAAATCATGGCTGCCGTCTCTGGCACTGTCAGACGCACCATACCCGCCCCAACATGCCGTGCTGCCTCAGAGGCAAAAAAGGCTGCACCGGGCATCTCGGCCCCGCCACACAGACTTACCACACCACGGCTATATTTATGATCAAGCGGCTCTTGCTGCGGTAACGCCCATAAAGCAGGGCCATTCTCCCACATTATACTGCGCGTATCGGCTAAAATCGCTTCAGGAATGCCCAAATCAGCACACAGCACCTCCCCACAAACCGAACGTCCCGGCAAAAGCAAATGCCCCGGCCTCTTGCGAATAAGCGCAATGGTCATAGCACATGGTGCTACCTGCCCCATCAAGCTGCCCGTTGCGCCATCAAGACCAGAGGGAACATCAATGGCAATAATGCGCGGTGCCGCTGCAAAAAAGGCTTCTACAAGAGGCGGTAATGGCCGATTCACCCCGGCCCCAAATACGGCATCCACCACCAACTCCGCCCTTGCCGCTTCCTCCGGGGTAAAATCGACCACATCACCATGCCAGCGCGCCGCCATTTGCTGGGCCAAGCTGCCCTCAACAGGGGGCTGCGTCATCGCAACACGCACCGGCCACCCCCATGAGAGCAAATGCCGTGCCAGCACATAGCCATCCCCGCCATTATTCCCCGGCCCGCACGCCACTACAACACGACAGGGCTTTACATGCTGGCGGATTAGCCGTGCGGCCATCATGCCTGCACGCTCCATAATCACAGGGAGAATCGCCTCCATGGCCCGGTCCATCCGACGGGTTTCATCTGGCAATAAAAGAGCTAATGATGAAAAACTTTGGTGAGAAAGACAGGACATAACGCGATCTTCTCTCTATAAGATAGCCGATCACTTCATTACACAACAATGGATGACCTATGACCAGCTCTCTGCTTTGGGGCTTTGTATTAGCCCTACATCTTCTTTGTATCACCTATTGGCTCGGTGGGGCTATTTTCTGCCTACAAACACGCCGCACCACGCGTTTACTGGACGCCCAACAAGCCGGCACAGTTTTGCTCCAAACCTATAGCCGTTTTCTGCGGGCCTTATGGCATGTTGTTCCTCTTGCTATCCTTAGTGGCATTCTACTCATCATCCATGTAGGTGGGCATTTGCCGTGGCCGTATCACCTAATGGCCCTATGTGGCCTGCTGATGATCATCATCTTCCTGAGCATGAATTTTGGCCCCCTGCGGACGGCACGTCGTGCGCTTCGGCCTCAGCCTCAGCTCTTTACAGCGTTGCATCGTCGGGCTGCTCTTATGGTTATTTGTGGCATTATTGCCATCATTTCTGGCGCAATAGGTGGCGTTGTTTAAAAACATTTTACTTTGACTATAAACAGCCAAGCCATTCCCTTGCCAAGAATGGCTTTTACAGATAACAAGCGGGAAACGCATATCGGGGATGGTGGTTTACCCTCTCCTCGGGTGCTCGTGAGGCTGTCCGACGGGGTGCCGGACGGCCATAGCTGTAACGATAATAGTCCGAGAGTCATTTGAGTAGCAAAACCTCCTCTGGTCCGTCCAAAACCCGCAGCAGCACAAGCCGCACGCGGAAAACGTCCTCCCCGCGTACCAAAGCAGCCAAAGCCACGGCTGAAAACAAGATAAACCCACCAGACGACGAGCCTGAGTTACAGTCTGACTCTGCCCCTACTGCCCCCAAGAAAACACCCACGCGCCGCCGCACAACGGCAACGAGCCGCAAAAAAGCCGTCACTCCTGCTGAGACAGAGAGTGGAGCCGATGCTTCTATTGAGACTGAAGCTGCAGCAGAGACGCCAAAACGCAAAACAATCACCCGCCGCCGTACAACCAAAGCTGCCGCAGCGGAAGAGACCGTTCTTGCTGACGGACCTGAAAAGAAGCCCGCTAAACGGACACGCCGTAAGACGGTGAGTGCAGATGAGGCCCCTGCCACCACGGACGATGGCGAGGCCAAAGCCAAACCGACTACGCGTAAAAGAACGACCCGCGCCAGAGCAAAACCCGTAGCCTCTGAGCCTGAAGTGACGGATGCGGACGAGGCTCCAGCCCCCAAAACGCCGCGTACACGCCGTAAAAAAGCGGTTGAATCAAAAGCCACTGCACCAGCCGATGAGGCTATAGCAGATGGCGATTCTGCCACACCAAAGACAAAACCCCGCACTACTACGCGGAAGCGGGCAAGTACGCGCAACGCTAAGAGTGCAGACACCAATAAACCTGCTGAACAGACCGAGACACAGCCCGTCACAGTGTCTTCATCACAGCATAAAGACACCCCTCATCATGAGGATGCGGAGCAGGAAGGCCGTCCGCGCTTCCAAGACCTTGCCTTATCAGCCCCTATTCTTAAAGCTGTTGAGGCCATGGGGTATACTCACCCAACGCCTATCCAAGCTCTTGCCACGCCGGCAATTCTAGCAGGGCATGATGTGCTGGGGGTTGCCCAAACAGGGACGGGTAAAACAGCCTCTTTCACGCTGCCTCTTTTAGAGAAGCTCTCCAAATCCCGCGCACGAGCACGTATGCCGCGCTCGCTCATTCTAGAGCCCACGCGGGAGCTGGCATTGCAAGTAGCAGAGAACTTCAAGCTTTATGGGGCACATCTCCGCCTGACCCACGCTCTATTAATCGGCGGGGGGAAGCTGAATGAACAACGCGATATTCTTAATCGTGGGGTAGATGTACTCATCGCCACACCGGGGCGTTTACTAGATATGTTCGACCGCGGCGGGCTGCTGCTTACACAAACGGACACGCTCGTTATTGATGAAGCAGACCGTATGCTAGATATGGGCTTCATCCCTGATATTGAGCGCATTGTCAGCCTCCTCCCTCGCCAGCGTCAGACGCTTTTTTTCTCTGCAACAATGGCCCCGGAGATTCGCCGCTTAGCGGATAATTTCCTCAATAACCCGAAGGAAATCACCATTGCGCGGCAATCCTCTGTTGCCAGCACGATTACTGAAGGACTGCTCATTGTCGAGAAACGGGATAAAAACCGCGCTATCTCCGCATTACTACGCCATGATGATGTTCAAAATGCCATTATCTTCTGCAACCGGAAGCGCGATGTTGATTCCCTAGAACATTACCTCACTAAACAGAAGTTCTCTGTAGGGCATCTCCATGGTGACCTCGCCCAAGATGTGCGTTTTGATACGTTAGAGCGTTTTCGCTCCGGTGAGTTATCCATTCTTGTTTGCTCTGACGTTGCAGCACGCGGGATTGATATTGGCGGGCTCTCCCATGTTGTGAATTACGACCTCCCCTTTAATGCGGAGGATTATGTTCACCGTATTGGTCGGACAGGCCGCGCAGGGAAGGAAGGAATCGCCTATAGCCTCGCCACGCCTGATGAGCAAAAGCTGCTCGAAGCTGTTGAGGCCCTCACCGGTAAGAAAATTGAAGCTATAGAGGTTGAGGATTTCCCCTCCCTGCAATGGCGCGGCGAGGATGAGGCGAAACCATCTCATAAAAAAGATGGGGCGAAAAATACCCGCCAAGGGCGCAACAAACGCGCCCCAGAGGCAAAAACGGACGAGCAACCCACACCGCCGAAGAAGCAAGCTTCACGCGCTCTTCTTCCTGAGGCGCGTAAGCATGACCATAAACGCTCTGGTCGGGCGGAGCTGCTCCCCCCTGTGCCAGAGACAAATGGCATGCAGGATGGTTTTGGTGAGAACGTCCCTGCCTTTATGAAGGTCAGCTATCTGCCAGATCCGCATGAACCTTCTGATTCATGAGGGGGGATTCCCAGCAATGCCATCTCACGGTCGAGCAGCTAGGCCGCTCAGGCGATGGGATGGTGCGTTACGAAGGACGCAGCTATTACATCCCCGGCACATTGCCCGGTGAGCAGCTTCATCTACGTTTTCATCACGAATCAGTAGAGCTTTTGGGGTGGGATCATTATGCCCCGGAGCGTGTTAACCCCCCTTGTAGCCTTGCAGGCCGTTGTGGGGGGTGTACCCTCCAACATATGGAGCCTACCGCCCTCCTGCATTGGAAGGCCCAGCACATAGAGCACGCTTTAACCAAAAGTGGCTTTACCGACCTCCCCACCCCCATAATGTATCAAACCCCACCTCATAGCCGCCAAAGGCTGGATGTGGCCCTACAACGCGTGCCCGGTGGGGTTATTCTCGGCTTACATGAACGCGGTGGGGACCCCGTTGATATGACGGAATGTCCGCTCATCCGACCAGAACTATTCGCTCTATTGCCCCCATTGCGTACATGCCTTGCCTCATTAGGGGCTTTGACAGGCCGGGGAGCTTTAGCGATTAATCTGCTCGAAAGCGGACCAGACCTCACCTTAGAAACCCCCGCCCCTTTGAGCGGCTCAGACCGTGAAAAACTCGCAGCTTTTGCGCGTGCGCACCATATACCACGCATCACATGGCGGCCTGCCCCCGGCAAAATGATGGAAACTGCTGCCCAGAATGGCCCCGTTTTTCATCATTTTGGGGGTGTAAAAGTCACCCCGCCCCCCGCTAGTTTCCTCCAAGCCAGTAGCGAGGGTGAGGCCGCTATTTGCGAAGCCGTATTAGCAGGGCTGCCTCCCCTCAACCGTAAAGACCGCATTATTGAGCTTTATGCAGGCTGTGGGACATTAACCTTCCCCCTCGCACAGCATGGTTTTGTGAAAGCCTATGAAGGCGATAAAGCGGCTATATCCGCGTTACGCGCAGCCACGCATGGAAGTCGCGCTGAGGGAGCAGAGCGCGACTTAAACCGCCAACCTCTCCTCCCAACCGAGCTTAATCAGGCACGCGTTGTTGTGTTGGACCCACCCTATGCAGGGACGGGCAAGCAACTCGCCTCGCTTATACGCTCGACTGTGCAGGACATCATCTATGTAAGTTGCAGCCCTGCAGCGTTGGAGAAAGAACTTCCCGCCCTCCACAAAGCTGGGTTCGCCTTGCTCTCATGGCATGTGATTGACCAGTTCCTATGGTCAAGCGACGTAGAGGCCGTCTTAACACTCTCGCGCGACCCCAAACGCATCCGCAAGGCGAGAAAAGCACGGCAAAGCTAATCTCTATACCGCTTAAACGTGGAAACTTTCCCCGCAGCCGCACCGGCCTTTCTCATTAGGATTGGTAAAGGTGAATCCTGATTCAAGCTCCTTCACCTCATAATCCATCACAGTACCGATGAGGAACAAAGTGGCCTTGCGGTCCACCAGCAACGTCAAGCCATGGTCCTCAACGCGCTCATCCCCTGCTGTGGCCTCAGAGACAAAATCCATCTCATAAGACATGCCAGAGCAACCGCGCTTACCAACACTAATCCGCAAAAGCTTACCCTGCTCTGCCCCTTCATAAAGGGCTTTTAAGCGGGTAGCAGCTTTATCTGTTAAGCTCATCAAGGGTGGTAAAGAACGCTTCTTGGGCATTTCTGTCATGATATTCCCCTTGCTTAAAACATATTCAAGGCCAAACGGGCCTGATCGCTCATCCGGCTCATATCCCATGGCGGATCCCACACGACCTTAACGGTCACTTCCTTCACCGTGGGGACGGAAAGAACAGCGTAACGGACCATCTGGGGTAATTCTTGCGCGCTAGGGCAGTTAGGCGCGGTAAGGGACATCTCAATATCCACACGGCCATCATCATGCAAATCAATCGTGTAAATCAGCCCTAGCTCATACACATTCACTGGAATTTCCGGGTCAAAGACCGTCTCAATCGCAGCAATGACTTCATCTTGCTGTGGCGGCGCATCCACTGGTGGGGGGACAAGCTCCTCCTCCCCCGCATAAGCCTCCTCTTGCGTAGGCAGGGGCATCCCTCCTGTAGGCGTAGTCGCCTCACCTACCAGAGGGGCTGTGGAATCATTCATCATCTGGTCATCTGCGCCTGTCATAACACCCTCACGCAAGTAAGCTACGCGTACGCTCAATCCCGTGTGCCAGAGCGTCTATATCATCACATGTTGTATAGATAGCAAAGCTAGCGCGTGCTGTCGCTTGCACGCCAAGCTCGTGCATCAATGGTTCGGCACAATGTTGCCCCGCACGGATGGCAATGCCCTGTTGGTCCAGCAGTACAGCCAAATCATGCGGATGAGCCCCCTCCACTTGGAAAGAGAACACCCCCCCACGCTCTACAGGGCGACCCATAATGCGAACACCCTCTAGCCCCTCAAGCCGCTCTTGCGCATAAGCCACCAACTCACGCTCATGCGCTTCTATCCGCTCAGCCCCTATGCCCTCAACAAAGCGAATAGCCGCCCCAAGGCCGAGCACCTCCAAAATAGCGGGCGTCCCAGCCTCAAACTTATGCGGCGCATCCGCCCATGTTGCTGCTTTAAAAGAGACAGAGCGAATCATATCCCCGCCCCCTAGGAAAGGCGGCATCTCCTCCAGCAAAGGCAGCTTACCCCACAAAATGCCAACACCAGTTGGGCCATATAATTTATGCCCCGTAAAGACAAAAAAATCCGCACCAAGAGCCTGCACATCTACCTTGCGATGCACGATAGATTGGGAGCCATCCAAAATGATTTTTGCCCCATAATGATGGGCCAGCTCCACAAGCCGCTTGGCCGGTGTAATGGTCCCCAACACGTTGGACATATGCGTGACTGAGGCAAGAGCCACACGGCCATCACGCAGCAAATCCTCATAAGCGGTAAGGTCAATATCCCCCGCAGCATCAAGCGGTGCAACGCGCAGCTCAATACCCAACCGCTCTCGCAACATAAGCCACGGGACGATGTTCGCATGATGCTCCAAGGCGGAAATCAACACCGCTTGGCCAGGTTTTAGCTGATTGCCTAAGGAATGAGCCAAAAGGTTAAGGCCCTCTGTGCTATTCTTTGTAAAGACAATCTCACGCCGGTCCGCTGCATTAAGGAAGCGCGCTACATCATCACGCACGGCCTCATAAGCCTGCGTGGTCCGCTCGCTCATATCATAAAGGCCGCGATGAATATTCGCATAACAATGCCGCGCCGCATGCCCCATAGCCTCGATGACACATTCCGGCTTTTGGGCCGAGGCCGCACTATCTAAAAAGACAAGCGGGCGGCCATGTGCCGTCTCTGAAAGAATGGGGAATTGGGCGCGTACATCATCCAACATGGCCGGGTAATGCCTTTAGCAAATAATGACGAAGGCTCTCATGCTCTACGAGCTCTACCGTCTCTAGCAAGAAAGCCTGTACGAGCATATCACGCGCCTGCGCCTCTGGCACACCGCGCGAGCGTAGGTAAAAAAGCTGCTCCTCATCCAACGCCCCCACAGTCGCCCCGTGGCTGCATTTGACATCATCAGCATAAATCTCAAGCTCTGGCTTGCTGTTCATCTGCCCTTTTTCAGAGAGAAGCAGGGCCTGATTCATCTGATACCCATCCGTCTTTTGGGCAATTTGGTCCACCAAAATCTTACCCTGAAAGACCCCTTGCCCTTGCTCGGAGAGGACTGTCCGCACCGTTTGGCGGGATGTGCAATCCGGTGCGGCATGATGAATCATAGAGGACAGGTCATTCAGCCGCTCTCCATCCACAAGCTGAATCGCATTCACATTCGTATTGCTAAACGGCCCATTGAGCTGGCTAACAACCTCTTGCCGCGCTAAGGCTCCCCCTTGATTAAGGGTAAAGCTATCATAATTGCCTCGCTCCTCAATCTTGGCCCCAGCAATCGCAAGGCGTGCTGCAAGGGGGCTCTCTTTTTGATGCGTGATATGGCTGAAATGAGCCTCCTCCGCACAATGAACATCCATTTGCGGGTTTGTCAGATACCGCCCAGTCCCCAGCTGAATATCCAGCAAAGTCAACTTTGCCCCTTTTGCTAAGGTAACACTATGGTGCAAATGGGTGGAGACATCCTCGCCCTCAGTAAGGCTGACCATAATCACCAAACCCGCATCCCGCCCAGCGGGGACCTTCAACCGCGCACCCGGCTGACGCAAAGCGGCATTCAACCCCGCTGAAAAACGCCCTGTTAGCAAGCGCGGTACAGCGGCCCCATCACCATATTCTTGCACTTCCATACAAGCAGGTAGATGGGACAATGCAGGGCAGAATTGCCCATTGGCAAAAACCAAAATCCCATCATGCTGAGGGAGGTCTAGCTCTGCCACGCTCTGCTTAATGTGCGCCTCCCCCAACGCAGGAGCAGCCTGCCATGCCACCCCATTAAGCGATTGCAGCGGCGTATAATGCCATGCTTCCACTCGTCTTGTCGGCAGCCCCTCCGTACCGAGCAGGGCTGCACGCTCCCCAGCACGACCCGTTAGAGCCTGCCAAGCTGCTGCCTTATTCTCACTCACGCTGCGGCCTCAAGAAACTGTTTATAGCCTTGTTTTTCCAGCAATTTGGCCACCTCTGGCCCACCGCTATGGATGATACGCCCATGGGCCATCACATGCACACGGTCTGGCACGATGTAATCCAAAAGACGCTGATGATGAGTAATCACCAAAGAAGAGAAATCCGGCCCACGCAGGGAGTTAACCCCCTCTGCCACAATACGCAGCGCATCAATGTCCAAGCCGCTATCTGTCTCATCCAAAATGGCTAAGGAAGGCTTCAATAAGCGCATTTGCAGCACTTCATTACGCTTCTTCTCACCACCGGAGAAGCCGACATTCACGGCCCGTTTGAGCATCTCATCCGACATGGAGAGACGCTTTGTCTCTGCCCGTACGAGTTTGAGGAAGCTTACAGCATCCAACTCCTCCTCCCCGCGGGCCTTGCGCACGGCATTAACGGCGGTCCGCAAGAAGTTAGCGTTATTTACCCCCGGCAATTCCACCGGAGCTTGAAAGGCCAAAAACACACCAAGAGCAGCGCGTTCTTCTGGCTCTAAAGCTAATAAATCTTGCCCCTTAAACTGCGCTGAGCCTGCCGTAACTTCGTAATCCTCACGCCCTGCCAGAACATAAGAGAGAGTGGATTTACCAGAGCCATTCGGCCCCATAATGGCATGAACCTCCCCTTTGGGAATCTCCAAGCTTAGGCCCTTTAGAATCTCCTTTGGGGTGCCATCAGCATCAATCTGGGCTTTCAGCCCCTCAATTTTTAGAAACTCACTCATACCTTACCCCACGCTTCCTTCTAGGCTGATTTGAAGCAATTTCTGCGCTTCCACAGCGAATTCCATTGGCAGCTCTTTAAGCACTTCCCGGCAAAAACCATTGACGATAAGCCCCACAGCTTCCTCCTCGGAAAAACCACGGGAGCGACAATAAAAGAGCTGGTCCTCAGAGATTTTGGAGGTTGTGGCCTCATGCTCGACACGCGCACTCATAGAGCGGCTCTCGATGTAAGGCACTGTATGCGCCCCGCATTGGTCGCCAATAAGCAAGCTATCGCATTGCGTAAAGTTCCGCCCATTGCGTGCCTTTGGCTGCATCCGCACCAAACCACGATACGTGCTATCGGACTTCCCTGCCGAAATTGTCTTTGCCACAATGGTAGAGCGTGTATCGGGGGCGAGATGGATCATCTTCGTACCCGTATCAGCTTGTTGATGACCATTTGTTACGGCAACGGAGTAAAACTCCCCCACTGAGCCTTTACCGGCCAGAATGCAGGAAGGGTACTTCCATGTAATAGCAGAGCCTGTTTCTACCTGCGTCCACGAGATGCGAGCGCGATCGCCTTTGCAAATCCCCCGCTTGGTTACGAAGTTATAGATACCGCCTTTGCCATCCTCATCACCGGGATACCAGTTTTGCACTGTGGAATATTTAATGGAGGCATCCTCCATCGCCACAAGCTCTACAACAGCAGCATGAAGCTGATTTTCATCACGCTGCGGGGCTGTACAGCCCTCCAGATAGGACACTGTGGCGCGGTCCTCAGCGATGATTAAAGTCCGCTCAAACTGCCCAGTATTACGAGCATTAATGCGGAAGTAAGTGGATAGTTCCATCGGGCAACGTACCCCTTTAGGCACGTAGACGAAAGAACCATCGGTAAAGACAGCTGAGTTTAACGCCGAGAAGAAATTATCCCCCACTGGCACAACCGTGCCGAGATACTTCTTCACCAAGTCTGGATGCTCAATAATCGCCTCAGAAATTGGGCAGAAAATCACTCCCGCTTCGGCCAATGTTTTACGGAAGGTCGTCGCAACAGAGACGCTATCAAACACCGCATCAACGGCAACGGGCGTTTTTTGCCCGGCCCCTTCAACACCAGCGAGCATCTCTTGCTCATGCAGGGGGATGCCGAGCTTCTCGTAAGTTTTCAGCAGTTCGGGGTCCACCTCATCAAGGCTTTTAGGCCCCGGCTTCTTTTTAGGCTGAGCAAAATAATGGGCATCTTGATAATCAATGGGAGGGTGCTTCACCTTCGCCCAATTTGGCTCGCTCATCTCCTGCCAAGACCGAAACGCCTTTAACCGCCATTCCAGCATCCATTGCGGTTCTTTCTTCCGTGCAGAGATGAGCCGGACGATGTCCTCATTCAGTCCCTTAGGGGCGAGGTCCATCTCCACATCTGTCTCAAAGCCCCATTCATAATTGGACTTCGCCAGTTTCTCGACAGCTTCACGAGTTTCCGACACAGCCGGCATGGCATCCTCCCTGTCCTTCAGATACACGCATTGTCGCTTCTGCCGATGTGGCAGAGGGCGGATTACACTTCCACTCTGGGTTGGCCATATCGGCAAGGCTAATGCTCTCCAACGCCTGCCGCACCGCCTGATTTACCGTATCCCACTGCCCAGAGAGGCCACAGGTCTCCTCATGCGCACATTCCCGCCCATCACAACAAGCTGTAACGCGAATAGGACCATCCACAACTGTAATCACACGCGCTATAGAAATATCCTTTAGCTCATCAACCAAACGATATCCCCCACGCGCACCACGGAAGGAAGCAACCAACCCACCAGCAGCAAGCCCTTTTAAAAGCTTCGCTACGGTTGGCTCTGGCACGCCCGTTTCTTGTGCTAGGGCAGCAGCTGTGGCCAAAGTCCCACGCCCCCCTAACCTTACAAGGACGACAGTCGCATAGTCAGCCAATTTGGATAATCTCAGCACGGTGAAAACCCACAACCTCTGTTACGATTCTTTATTTAAGACCTGCACGGTCCGTATTCAAGGAGGTGGCCTATATTTTCCCGAGGGTCAAGCTTTATCTTGGGTTTTTTAGGCTATGGTACCAGCCAAACCAACAAAGCTTCTAACAAAGCTCCTACCACAAAACCCACCACGGTGCCATTCACACGAATATAAGCGAGGTCACGCCCTATGCCTGCTTCCAACCGGGCAGAAAGGCTCTTCGCGTCCCATTCTGTAATCACGCGCTCTATCATGTTTGATGTATAATCTTGCATAGCGGGCAAAGCCTTTACAACCATTTGTTGTACGGCATGATTCATACGGGTGGATAATGCCGTCCGCTGTAACAAGGCCTCAACAAATTGCCGGTACATTGTGCGTAAAGCCTGCATACTCAACCCATCATCGCGCGCGCTATCATCCTCGACCATTATACGCAAACGCTGCCATAGGCTCCCACTCCATTCCTTCACACTCTCATGCGAGAAAAAGGCTGTGATGCTCTCCATCAAGTCATGCGCGCCTTGTGGATCGTCCTCTAATTCTTGAATCTTTGTGCGCACCCATCGGGTAAAGCCATGCCTTAAGTCGGAATCCATAGGGTCCACACGTCCTAACTCGGCCCGTAATGCCGCAAGCACTTGTGTTGCAATAGACGTTCCCACAGCCCAACCAATTAATCGCCCACCTTGCTCCTTTACCCGTTTTTCTACAAAACTCCGTAAATCCTCCTCTCGCGTTGTGACAAACTCCTTTAACTGGGCAAGAAAAAAGGAGAACACCTCTTGATGTATCTCCTCATCCACTAACGCTTTAAAACCACGCAACACTAAGGCTGTGACATCTTCACGCTTTAAAAGCGTAGGAAATAACGTCACCAAAAACGAACTACCGCGCCCATCACCAATACGCTCTAAAATCGCTGGGGTCAGGTTGCGTAAATATCTTAGGATTTGATTCTCGATCTCTGGCTTTTGCAAAAAGCGCGCTAACAAAACAGGGAGATCAACTTGCTCTAATAGGCGAATCACCTCCACTTTTGTGAGAAAATGCTCCACCATAAACCGCCCCAAAGCACTCCCAAGCTGTGCTTTGCGTTGCGGAAGGATAGCCGTATGCGGGATAGGCAGCCCTAGAGGATGGCGAAATAAGGCCGTCACGGCAAACCAATCAGCAACCCCACCAACCACACCAGCTTGGCTACCAGCTTGGAGCATGTCCAACCATAATGGTGTGCCATATAGATGTTGCCATAGGCTCAACCGGCTAATAATTGCCACGCCGGAGGCTCCTGCCAGCAACAATGTCGCACTCAGAGAGACCCGATTTTTCCGCTGTGGAACGGACATGATAACGGTCACCCCCTCCTAAAGCCTCGATAAAACCCACGCTTATTAAAACGGAGGGGCCTATCCTCGCTCCTTAAAGTAAGTACGCAACAGTTTTTATCAATGCTTGGCTCTCTAGCACGATTCCGCCTATACAGGAACAATCACGTTAGAAGGGGAAGTGAGCCTTCCCTACCTAATAACCACAAATGAACACAAGCGAGACTGTTCCTCATGCCAGATTGCGCCTCCCCAACTGACGCATCGCCTGCCGAACTGATTAAATCCTACGCGGCTACGCTTACACATAAGCCGCATGACCTCTCCAGCCTCATTATTACATTAGCGGAAAAAATAAGTGCTCCGGGAGAGAATGAGACAATCAAACAGGCGATCCGTCTATTACGGGACCGCAACTTCACAACACGCGCTGCCGCCCTGCGCCGTTATATCGGCTTAGAGCAAAACGGGGCGGAGGCATCCCCTACCGAACGGTTACGCCATGTAGCAGAGCAGCTTGTAGCCCATGCAAAAACGCCGGATGACCTCGCTATAACGGGTTTTTCTGCCGTTTTTACAGCCCATCCCACCTTTGCTTTAGCCAATGATGTGTACGACCTTCTCGCCCAATGTGCGGAGGATCCGGCCCATCCTCTCCCCATCCTGCCGACCCATCGCCGTGCTGCCCCTCCCACATTGGATGAGGAACAAGCCCTCGCCCTTGCCGCCATCACGCGCGGACGCGATGCGTTGGATGTCCTCGCCCAAAACATCTTCCAAGCAGCACGTCAGCGTTGGCCAGAGGTCAAGAACCTAAATCCCGCCCCTATCAAACTCGCAAGCTGGGTAGGGTTTGATACTGATGGACGTAATGATATTGGCTGGTGGGATACAATCCGCATCCGCCTCGGCCTTAAAATCGCCCAGCTAGAACGCCTCTTAGAGGGGCTGAAAAAGATTGGACTGCACGATTCCCCTCTTGGGGAGCGCGTTCTTGCGGCCCTTATGGCCACAGTGCAGCAACGCGATGCCTGCCCACGCTCCATCCCGGGGAAAAGCTTAACACCAGAAGAGATTGTCCAGTTCTCACATAAGCTCATCTCATTGCGCGAGACGGCCTTGCTTCATGCGGAAGATTTGCTCCCGCTCTTCCAAGCAGAGCGTGCCAAGCTGGATGATGCAACGGCTCAAGAGCTTGATGTCATCCGGGCTGGCTTTCTCAATCACGGTCTTGGTATCTCCCATATCCATACCCGCCTCAATGCTGCGCAGATTTATAATGTCGCACGCACGCGTTTAGGGTTGACGGACGATCCAACACTCCCCTTCCATCGCCGGGCTTTACTCTCCCATATTGATGCCGCGATGGATAACCTCAAACCCCTCGCGATTGATTTCGGGGCCTTGTTGGTTGAACCAAGTGCCGCCTCGCGTTTGATGATGACGATGGCGCAGATCCTCAAACATATTGATTCCGGATCGCCCATTCGCTTCCTCATTGCAGAAACGGAGAGCGGCTATACGCTGCTTGCGACTTTGTGGTTAGCGCGCCTCTTTGGGATTCGGGATGAGCAAATCGAAATATCTCCCCTCTTTGAGACTGAAACAGCTCTCGAAAATGGGGCAGAGATTCTTGAGGAAGCCTTCCGCTCTCCCCATTGGCGGGCTTATCTCCGTGCTAATGGGCGGCTCTCGCTGCAATTTGGTTATTCCGATTCCGGCCGGTATGTCGGCCAGCTCGCAGCAGGGCCAATGGTCGAGCGACTACGGCTACGCACCTTAGAGCTTATGAAAGAACACGGGCTGGATGACATCGCCCTCACTATGTTCGACACACATGGTGAGAGCATTGGCCGTGGGGCGCATCCTTTCAGCCTTAAAGAGCGGTTGGATTATTTCTCCCCCGCTAATACCCGCCAAGCGTTAAAAAAGGCCGGTATCACCAGCCGGGTGGAAACGGCCTTCCAAGGAGGGGATGGGTATCTTCCCTTTGGCACGGCTAAGCTTGCTGCCTCTACCATCGCCACATTAGCGGAGTTTGTCGCCGCTCAACATGAGCCAATCGACCCTATTGCTTTAAAAGACCCCCTCTTTAGCAAGCCTGATTTTGCGATGGATTTCTTCTCCACCATCGCTTTAAAGATGGGGGATTTGGTGGATGACCCCGGCTATACAGCCCTCCTAAGTGCTTTTGGCCCCGCTTTGGTGGATAAAACAGGCTCCCGCCCTTCTGCCCGTCAATCCGATACAGCGCGGGTGACGCGTATTACGCACCCAAGCCAAATTCGCGCTATCCCTAATAACGCCATCCTCCAACAACTTGGCTGGTGGGCCAATGTGCTACATGGCCTTGGGGGCGCAGCACGGCGTCATAGCGAGCAATTTGAGCAATTACGGCATAAATCTCCCCGTTTTCGCCAGCTTATGGATTTCGCAATCCAAGCTCTTAAACATTCGGACCTGGATGTCCTGCGTGCGACCATCCATCAGCTTGACCCCGGCACATGGCTCAACCGCGCAACAGAATGCGATAATGCCGATGACCGTATGCACTTCCTCAGCATCGCGCGCGACTTGGAGGAGCTAGAATTCTGGAAGAGTGTGCCCGCCCTTTTCCGCCGGATTCAACGGGAGGATATTGCTCTACGTTCCGCCTGGCCAGAAACACCCCGCATGGAGGTTGAAGAAAAACTCCTCCATGTCATCCGTTTCGCTTTGATGGAACGGATTTGGACATTAGGCACCCAGATCCCCTATTTCGGCCCACGTGGCGGCCTCACGCGTGAGGCCATCACCACCTTGATTCTCTGCCTCGATGTCCCACGGGCCTTGCGCCTCTTGGATGATCTTTTCCCCATCTCTGCCCCCAGCATTGCCGACCTCGACTTCGGTGAACCCGGCGGGGCGGGAGAAGCCCAAGGCTTTGCACGCGAACATCGGGAGATCTTCCAACCGCTGCAAGAGGCGTTTGACCTCCTTCGTGAGGTTGGCATCGCCATCATGCATGCAAACCATTGCTTTGGCTAACACGCTTATAATGGTCCCTTCCCTCTTGGAAGGGACCATCAAGCAGAAAAGCAGCGCGAGAGAGCGGTTAGTCCTCCTCCCGCCACACGCCATTTCTGGCACGTTTCAACAAGATACCGGGTTGGAAATCAGCCCGCCAAATCTTGGGGATACCAACCCGTTGGGAGAGATAAATCCCCGTATGGCCGGAGCATAAATACGCAATAAAACAACCCGTTGCGTAATAAACGATGTTCGTACCCCCAAAAAGCTCGACCCCCATAATGGTACAAGCTAATGGGGCATTTACTGCGCCCCCAAAGACAGCCACCATGCCTACACCGGCGAGCAAATCCCCCGGCACACCTAAAAATGGTGCGAGGGCATTGCCTAACCCAGCCCCTATGAAGAAGAGCGGCGTAACCTCCCCTCCTTTATAGCCTGTTGCCAAAGCAATGACGGTAAAGAGCAGCTTTAATAACCAACTCCACGCATAATGTGTTGAGCCGAAGAAATTGACAATGGACGCCCCGCCAAGCTCCGGTGCTGTAACGCCCAAGCCCAAATAATCCCGCGTCCCTAAAAGCCAGACCAGTGCAATCGTTGCGACACCGCCAATAGCTGGCTGCAACCATGTGTGAGGGCAAAGTTTTTTAATAAGCGGGGCAAGCCTATACACCCCCTCGGAGAACGCCTTACTCGCAAACCCAAAGGCTACCGCTGCAAGAGCCACCTTAACCCATAACAACGCATCCACATGGAAAGCAGGCTGACCTTGAGCTGCAAATCCTTTAAAATTAACGATATAACTCGCGTGATGAATCCCCCATTGATGGCATGTCCAATCCGCTATGATGGACGTTACCGCAACGGGCAAAAGTGCTGAATAATCCAACGCCCCAAGCGTGACGACCTCCAGCCCAAACACCGCCCCGGTAATCGGTGTGCCATAGACTGCCCCTAGGCCGGAGGCCATACCGGCCATGAGCAGGATACGCGTCTCTCTTTCATCAAGACGGAAGAGCCGCGCAAAATTACTAGCAAGGCTTCCGCCCATCTGCACCGCTGTACCTTCCCGCCCAACAGATGCCCCGAATAAATGGCTCACCACCGTCCCAATGAACACAAGGGGAGCCATACGCAACGGTACGCCTTCACCAGGCTTGTTAATCTCATCAAGAATGAGGTTATTGCCCCCGCCGGCACGGCCACCCCACCAATAATAAGATAACGCTACAGCAACACCCGCCAAAGGCAGCCCATATAGAATGTTCGGATGGGTAAAGCGATAATGCGTTACCCATTCCAACATCCACAGGAACAGGGCGCAGAAGCTCCCTACGAGCAAGGCAAGCGGCACTAAAAGGCAGAACCAACGGCCCAAGCGCAGCATAAAGGCTATAATTTCTTTAAAAGATACCATATCAGACTCCTACACCATGCCCCTTATCCTTAATTCATAAGGGGATTCATTGGTAGGAATCATCAGCCTTTCCCTCGCGGGTGGCGGTTCGGCCTATCGGCCCGGTGGTAATCCATCACCGTGTGACGAGGATAACATCATCCTTGGGGATAAGGTCAAGGCCAAAAAGAAAACCCTCCGCCAGATGACTGACAGAGGGCCTCCCCTAAGCAAGACTTACCTGCAAAGCGAATTAAGCACGCTCTGCGATAATCTCATCCTGCACGTTGCGCGGCACAGGTTCATAATGATGGAACTGCATTGTAAAGGATGCACGACCCTTTGTTGCAGACCGCAGATGAGAAATGTAACCGAACATTTCCTTCAGCGGTACCTGAGAGCGAATCAGAACAGTGGAGCCAGAGGTCTCCTGATTCTGGATGATACCACGGCGGCGGTTAAGGTCACCCACAACGTCACCAACATGGTCGTTTGGTGTGGTGATCTCCACATCCATGATAGGCTCCAGAATGACCGGACCAGCCTTCTTCATCCCCTCACGGAAGCACGCCTTAGCGGCGATCTCAAAGGCCAGAGCGGAAGAGTCAACATCATGGTACTTACCGTCTTCCAGCGTGAACTTAAAGCCCACAGTCTCGAAGCCTGCTAGAACACCCGTGCTGGCCTGCATACGGATACCTTTTTCCACCGCAGGAATATATTCCTTCGGCACGGCACCACCGACAATCTTATTCTCAAAGAGAATCTCTTCTGCGCCCTTCTCTGTCAGCGGCTCGAAGGTGATCTTCACCTCAGCGAACTGACCAGACCCACCGGACTGCTTCTTATGCGTATATGTCTCGGTGTGGGACTGTGTGATGGTCTCACGATAAGCCACCTGCGGAGCACCGATATTGGCATCCACGCCATATTCACGGCGCAGACGGTCCACGATGATGTCCAGATGCAGCTCACCCATACCAGAGAGAATGGTCTGGCCTGTCTCTTGGTCTGTACGCAGATGCAAGGATGGGTCCTCAGCTGTCAGCTTTTGGAGAGCCAGCGTCATCTTCTCAACAGCGTCTTTGGTCTTTGGCTCGACAGAAATATCAATCACCGGAACCGGGAACTGCATACGCTCCAAAATGACAGGGTCAGCAGCATCAGCCAAAGTATCACCTGTTACAGTGTCCTTCAGCCCCACGAAGGCAGCAATATCACCAGCTCCAACAGACTTTACTTCCTGACGCTTATCAGCGTGCATTTGGAACATGCGGCCCACACGCTCCTTGGTGCCCTTGGTGGTGTTCAGCACGGTATCACCCGTATTCAACACACCACGATAGACACGCACGAAGGTCAATGTGCCGTATTTATCGGAGATAATCTTAAAGGCCAGACCAGCGAACTTACCTTCTGGGTCAACCGGGATGATCGGCAGGAAGCTCTCATCAACTTCCTTATCTTCCGGCGGAGCAATACGGATGCCCTCAACCTCATCAGGAGCAGGAAGATAATCAATCACGGCATCAAGAAGAGGCTGCACACCCTTATTCTTAAAGGCAGTACCGCACAGGACAGGGCGGAACTCACCAGCGATTGTACCTTTTTTGATACAACGCTTCAGTGTGGCGACATCCACCTCACCTTTATCGAAATATTCTTCCATCGCAGCGGTATCGACACTCAAAGCTGTGTCGAGAAGGTTCTGCCGTGCTTCCTCAGCACGCTCCTTCATATCGGCTGGGATCTCTTCGTAATGGAACTTCGCCCCGAGCTCGCCGCCTTCCCATACGATGGCGCGCATCTCCACGAGGTCCACAACACCGACCATGTTCTCCTCAGAGCCAATCGGCAGCTGAAGGGGAATCGCCACGATGTCCAGCTTTTCCTTCAATGTGCTGAAAGCGTAGTCGAAGTCAGCCCCGGTGCGGTCCAGCTTATTGATGAAGATAATACGCGGCACGTTATAGCGGTCTGCCAAACGCCAGTTGGTCTCAGATTGCGGCTGCACACCAGCCACACCCTCGATCACGAAAATCGCACCATCCAGCACGCGCAAGGAGCGGTTCACCTCGATGTTAAAATCGATATGGCCGGGAGTGTCGATGATGTTGATGCGGTGGTCATTCCACTCACAGGTCACAGCAGCGGAGGTAATGGTAATACCGCGCTCACGCTCCTGCTCCATATAGTCAGTTGTGGTGTTCCCGTCATGCACTTCACCGATACGATGAGACATACCGGTGTAGTAGAGCATACGCTCTGTTGTGGTCGTCTTACCAGCATCAATATGTGCGGTAATACCGATGTTACGAATCTTTGAGAGAGCGGACTTCGCGCCCTGGACGCTATCGTCGGTCACGGGAAACCTCCAAAATCAAGGAAAGGTGCCTCGGCTTAATACCGGGGCACCCTCATAAGCCCTGTATGAATATCATAAATCGTCCCCCAGCAGAGCCACCCCAGAGGAACCATCAAACCCTTATCAGGCTGCGGACTGTGCCGTCTTACGCTCCTGAACGCGCAGGATACGCCGCTTAATCACCAGAGCCTCTGGCGTTAGCTTACGATTTGGCGTGCCCAGCAGGAAGGAATCCAACCCGCCATTATGCTCAACCGTACGGATGCCCTTAGCGGAGAGGCGCATACGCACAGGAGCCCCAAGAATATCGGAAAGAAGTGTGGCTTCCTGCAGATTCGGCAGGAAACGACGGCGGGACTTGTTATTGGCGTGGCTGACGTTATTGCCCGTCAGTACCCCTTTGCCCGTGACATGGCAACGGCGAGACATAGAACTTCCTCGATACTGTGATACGCCAAGCAACAAGGCTCGACGTGTTCCGTAAATAAGGCGGGCTTATGACTTACTAACGACGATACGTCAAGTCTTTCCTGCCTTTCTACCGACAGAAGCAGCCCGCTATCCCTCTACAACCGAATGAGCCTTAGTGAAACCCCCTCTTACCTGTAATCTCCACATTCCTGCATAAATACCCGCTTTTCTCAGCAATTCTTCATGCGTTCCCTCCTCCACCACACGCCCAGCCTCCATGACGAGGATATGGTCAGCCGTTTGAATCGTGGAGAGGCGATGGGCAATGACAAGTGTTGCCCGCCCTTGAGAAAGCTTCAATAATTCTTGCTGAATAGCATGCTCGGTGCGCGTATCTAACGCACTGGTGGCCTCATCCAACACAAGCAGGGGCGGATTGCGCAAAATCACACGAGCAATCGCAATGCGTTGCCGCTCCCCGCCGGAGAGGCGTATCCCACGTTCACCCACTATACTCTCTAGCCCATCAGGCAACTGCGCTAATAGGGGGCCAAGCTGAGCGGCTTCTGCCACGCGTTGAATCTCATCCCTACTAGCCCCAATCCGCCCATAAGCAATGTTCTCAGCAATTGTGGCGTTAAAAAGGGATGTCTCCTGTGCAACCACACCGATATGACCACGCACAACATCCACTGCAAGCTCTGGCAAGGGCACGCCATTCATGAATACAGTACCAGAAAGCGGGTCATAAAGGCGGCTCACCAATTTCGCTAACGTAGATTTACCAGAGCCACTCCGCCCCACAATCGCTACCCTCTGCCCCGCATGAAGCTTAAAACTCACATCCTTGAGACGCAGCTTATCAGCCTCATAGCCAAAGCAGACATGCCGCATTTCTATCCCCACACTACCTGATGGCCCTTTGGGCAATGGCGTAGGATGTGCAGGCGAGCGTATCTCTGGCTCTAAAGCAAGAAGCTCAAGATAGGATTCAATATCTACACGCGCATTACGCCAGCCAGCCCCAACATAATTTAAGGCCCCCACCGCGCTATAGACACTCCGCAAATAAGTGCCCATCAATACAAACTGCGCTACACCAAGACGATGCGCTAAAATATCCCTCACTGCCAGCCCCAATAAAGCCGCACTAGCAAAGGCGATTACGCAATTACGGATAGCTTGGGAGCCCCCAACAAGCCATTGCAGATGGCTCTCGGCACGATTTAACCCCCGCCATACGGCTTTTTGCCGCTCACATTCATAGGCTATATTCCCAAAAGCACGCACGATATCGGCATTGAGCAGACTATCCACTATATGCCGATGCACCATATTATTCGCCGCATTACGCACCCGCCGCGCCCGCATACGCCAGCGTGTAAAGAGATACGATATTGCGCTATATAAAAGGAGCGTGCCGCACAGTAGAACGAGGTACTCCCCACTAAACACACGCAACACGACAAAGAAGGTTAGCCCCAATCCCAGCATATTCGGCAATAGATTAGAGAGGGCCATATCCACAATCGTGCTTGCCGCGTCCGCCCCGCGGTCAATAATCCGCGTTAAGGCCCCTGTTTGCCGGCTTTGGTGAAAGCGTGCGCTAAGGTGATGGATATGCTCCACTCCCAACACGCTAATACGTTCTTTTAAGGTCGTCCTTACCGGCATCATCAACACGCTACGTGCTGGCCCTGCTACGGCCCCTAAGACACGCAGCACCGTATATTGTGCAAGCAAGGCTATCATGGCTGCCGCTACGACATCACGCCCTGAAAGCTGGCCAACCATACGGCTAAAAAGCCATGGCGTGGCCACTGTTGTGCCACTTTCCACCACTAATAGAAGGCAAGACACACCAAAGCGCATCACCCAGCCATACAGCCTTGCTGGTCGCACCTTTTGCCATAAAACACGCAGGGACAAACGCTGTATCGTGCTGGATGCCATGAGCCCCTATCCCTTTTAGCGTTGGAATGAGCTGAATAAGAATGACAATTTTTTTACACAGATAGCCCTTTTCTGCCAGTGGTTCCCTGTTATGGCTGTTACAAGCATGCCTTCCTAAGCAGGCTATCTTTTACGCATCCGAGCCTCTATTGAGGCCTTGAGAGGGACTTATGCTATCCCCTACCGCCGCACCATTCCTCCGCCATATAGAACGCTGCCACAATGTCACACTCCCTGCAGGGCGAATCCCACTTTTATATCAGGGCATGACAATCGGATTAGTGGACCCTAACGCCCTAGACTGGCTCACCAGTGGTCCATGTGCATCCTTGCTCCATGTGACCTCTAACGCCATTACCCTCCCCGCGGGGGAGCATCTGCGTGACATCAGCACCGCCCTCATCGCGCAAGAGCGTGTCGTACCGTTTAATGAATGGTTTGATGTACGCACACCAGAAGGCACCATCATCGGGCAAATTGACCGCGCTCTTATTCCTGTTTTTGGTGTGGAGGCCTCTGGCGTCCATATGAACGGCCTCGTACGTAAAACAGATGGTTTATATCTCTGGGTTGCCCATCGTAGCCCCCATAAACGCCTAGACCCCAGCAAGTTAGACCATCTTGTTGCTGGCGGTATGAGCAGTGGCCTTACACCTCTTGAGACCCTTGTTAAAGAAGCGGAAGAAGAAGCGGCTATCCCTGCTGACATTGCCCAACAAGCACATCATGCCAGCACACTCCATTATGCTATGACGCGCCCAGAGGGCCTCCGGCGTGATAAGCTTTATTGCTATGACCTCACTTTACCTGAAACATTCATCCCTCATGCAAATGATGGTGAGGTCGAATCCTTTCATCTCACCCCTATTCAGGAGGTTTTTCAATGCGTGCGGGAAAGTGATGACTTTAAATTTAACGTCAATCTCGTTCTCTTAGACCTTTTCCTCCGCCTTGAGATGTTCGATAAGCAGGATAGTCTATTATTGACACGCGCTCTACACGGGCAGACTAAGCCCGCTTAGTTTCTCATTCCTTCATAGCCATAGAGCGTTGTAGTATTTTTTGGGACAACATGACCGAAACACCTCCTCCCCCCACACAAAAACCCTTCCCTAAAGAAGCACGCCAGTTGCGCCTGCCTGCGCCTTCCAAAACATTACAGCGGCGCGCACGCAGTTTTCTTGCGCTCTTCTTCATCATCGCTGCTCTTTGGACGCTAAGAAATATGCTGCCAGCCCTACTATGGGGCTGTATCTTTGCAATTGCGTTATGGCCTCTTTATAAACGGGCTACCAAACGCTTCGGGACCTCTATTTGGCTTCCCCTCTCATTCACCGCTATTCTGGCCTTGGTCTTTTTGGTACCGGTCTCCTTCATCAGCCTAAAAATCGCCGATGAGGTTAGCGGGGCTTTGTTATGGGTCGATCAGATTCGCCATCAAGGCATCCCTACCCCAAATTGGGTGGACCGCCTTCCTATTGCCTCCGCGCAAGTGAAAGCCTTCTGGGCGCAACATCTCAATAACCCCGATACGTTAAACGAGCTTGTCCACTCCCTCAGAATGGGGCGCGGGGTTGCATTTGGTAAACAATTTGGCTCTGAGATTCTCCATCGCGGTATCTTATTTGTCTTTTCTTTGCTTACGCTTTTCTTCCTTCTCAAAGATAGTGAGAGCATCATCCGCAAATGCCTCATCGGCTCACAGCGGCTTTTCGGCGCACAAGGGGAAACATTAGCGCGGCAGATTATCTCCTCCATTCATGGCACTGTCTCCGGCCTTGTCCTTGTTGGGCTTGGTGAAGGGGCCATCATTGGGGTGTGTTACATCATCGCCGGGGCCCCACAGCCACTCATCTTCGGCCTCGCCACAGCCATTGCTGCCATGGTGCCACTACTGGGGTGGATTGCCGTAACGGGCGTATGCTTCCTCATCGCCTTTAAAGGTAGCATGCTCGCCGCTGTCATTGTGTGGCTTATTGGGGCGATTGTTCTCTTTATTGCCGACCACTTCATCCGCCCTATCTTAATCGGCGGTAGTACAAAAGTACCCTTCCTATGGGTTCTGCTTGGCATCCTTGGGGGGGCGGAAACATGGCATCTTATGGGCCTGTTCCTTGGCCCGGCCATTATGGCAGGCCTGCACATGCTCTGGAGCCTCTGGACCAGTAATAAAGGCCCGGGACTGCGTGTTGTGCGTTATCATAGGAGGAGATGAACCGCAGGAGATGGTCGGGCAGGCGGGATTCGAACCCACGACCCCCAGTCCCCCAGACTGATGCGCTACCAGACTGCGCTACTGCCCGTCGTCCTGCGGTGAGGAAGCTCTAGCAGCCTCACTCCATTCCTGCAATGGGGTGAGACGCTTTTTTAAGTTTTTTCACCCTCCAATGAGCTGCTTTAGCTGCCCCAACTCGGTAAGAACATCACGCAAGAATTGATTAAGTCCTTCTTGCTGCTTCTCTTGTTCTGCCTGTTTAGTTTCACGCTCCTTCAAAGAACGTTTCAACCGCACATTCTCATCTTCCAAAGACTGCATCAGCAAAACAGACTGCTCCAACTTTTGGACCAACATGTGCTTTTCCGACTCTAACTTGCTCTGCTGCTCCGCACCGGCACGTAATTGTACTTCATGCTCGCCCTGTAGACGTTGTACCGCTTCGCGCAGTTTATTATTATCCTCTTGCAGCTGGGAAAGCTTTTTCTGCAAAGCCTCGCCTTGCTCACGCTCACTTTGAGCCAAAGCCAACTTCTCACGCATCGCAGCTAAAGCCGTTTCCTGCTCACGTGCTTTCAGTTCGGCCTGATGGTGATGATCTTTTAAATCCATCGTAAGCCGCTCTACCGTCCCTTGTAAGGTGAGGTTACTCTCTTCTAACTCCTGCAAATATGCCGAGCTTTTTTCCTCACCAGTTGTTACAGAGGCTTCTTCCAACGCGTTTTTTAACGCCGCATTCTCATCTTCAAGGCTCTTAAGAGAGAGCGCAATAGGCCCAAACTCCTCTACCTGAACCTCCAATGCCTTATTGTCGCGCTCCAGAACGGCCAATCTCTCAGTAAGGGCTGCTACATCCGTCTCCGCCGCAGAAGGCGAAGCAACTTGTTGCTGGGGCTCGCTATCATCATGCATCTGAGCATGAGACGTAGCTTTAGAATCCTCCCCGCCAATAATTCCTTCTCGCTGCAACCGAGCAACAATTTCGTGGCTTTTCGCACCCTCTTGGTACAAGAGGCGGGCAATGTGCCGTACGATGTTAACAGCCTGCCCATCGTAATAACTTTGCCCATCATCACGCTGTTCAGTCTTAAAAACAGGGTAAAGACTTTCCCACGAACGTAGACGGTACAAAGGCAAACCTAACTCTTCTGCAACACTAAGAGCTGGTCGTAATGTCTCATGAGATAAATGATGTTCGTTTGTTGATGTCATGACTGGGCATTCCGCGTCCGTGATTTACCATTGACACTCTCCCGCAATAACCGAGACGGGCGAAAGAAAGGCACGCGCCGCGCCGAGATAACAGCTTCCTCCCCCGTTAAGGGGTTACGCCCCAACCGGGTCGCTTTATCTCGCACATCAAACGTACCAAACCCACTAACTTTTAAAGGCTCACCCCGCTCAAGCGTTTGGACAAAAAGCTCGAACATTTCTTCCAAAAACAAGGTAGCCTGCTGGCGAGAAAAACCCTGCTCTTCCTGAAGAAGGTCTATTAAGTCGGCGCGTGCAATAGTCTCCATAATAAGCAGACCGTATCACGAGCCATCCATTTAGCACACTGCAAAAAACACAACGCCGCTAAACAATTACATACGAATAAGGGCTGAACCCCACGTCAAACCGCCGCCTAATGCTTCCATCAATACCAAATCACCCGGTCGAATACGGCCATCACGCACGGCCTCATCCAACGCAAGCGGGATAGATGCTGCAGACGTATTCGCATGACGATCTACCGTTACGACAACACGCTCTGAGGGGAGAGAAAGTTTTTTGGCCATACCTTCAATGATTCGGAGATTCGCCTGATGCGGGACCATCCATTGAATGTCTGTCCCCCTCAGCCCATTCGTCTCTAAGGCCTCATCCACCGCAGCGGCAAGATTGACCACAGCATGGCGAAAAACCTCGCGCCCCTGCATCTTCAAGGCGACTTTGCCAGAAATACACCCAACCGCGCCATTAACGTAAAGCAGGTCCCCCAGCCGACCATCCGCATGGAGGTGAGTGGATAAAATACCCTCCCCCTCACCAGCACCGGCCTCAAGCAACACAGCCCCAGCACCATCGCCAAATAACACGCATGTGGACCGGTCTTGCCAATCCAACAGGCGGGAAAAGACCTCAACCCCTATGATTAAAACGCGCTTAACCTGACCCGCGCGAATCATGGAATCACCTACTGACAGCGCATAAACAAAACCAGAACATGCCGCGCTGACATCAAAACCAAAACCACGCTCCATCCCCAAAGCCGCCTGCACACGCACCGCAACGGATGGGAAAACCTGATCAGGTGTGGATGTCGCTACGATAATCGCATCGATATCATGAGCGGACCTACCAGCGTGGTCCAACGCGTTCTGCGCGGCCTTATGCGCTAAAGACACTGCTGTCTCATCACCAGAAACAAGATAACGTTGGCGGATACCTGTCCGCGTCCGAATCCATTCATCTGATGTATCAATCTGCGCAGCAAGCTCATCATTACTCACAGCGCGCTGAGGCAATGCCGCTCCCACGCCGATCAAACGACTACCTAACGCACCAGTGCGAGGCAAAAGATGCTGCGCCATAAGACGTGTTACTCCTGCTCTTTGCCCTCTAAGGGCTGGCCAAGCATACCAAGCTGCTCTAACCGATGGCGGATCTTATCATTAAGATTATTATCCACCGCATCAATCGCCACGTCCACAGCTGAAGCAAAACCCTCAGCATCAGCACCGCCATGAGATTTTACAACAATCCCATTTAACCCCACAAATACCGCACCATTGTAACGGCTGGGATCAATCCATTCCCGCATACGACGCAAACCGGGACGGACCAACATATACCCTATCTTTGTCAGCCAATTTGTTTGGAAAACATGCCGCAACAGGCCTAAAGCCAGCTTTAAAGCCCCTTCCCCTGTTTTTAAGGCAACATTACCCGTAAACCCGTCAGTCACAACAACATCAGTCACGCCAGCGGTAATATCATGCCCCTCGACAAAGCCATAAAAACTCTCGGCTAAAACACTATCCCGCAACCTCTCGGCTGCCTGCCTCAACCGCTCGTCGCCCTTTAAATCTTCTGAGCCGACATTAAGCAAACCGATGCTCGGAGCCTTAAGGGACAGGGTTGCTTGGGCAAAAGCCTCCCCCATAATTGCGAATTCGACCAAATTACGCGCATCACAAACAATATTCGCGCCTAGGTCCAACATCACAACATCACCACGCGCGGAAGGCTGAACAGCCGCCATCGCAGGGCGGGAAATACCCGGTAAGGCCTTAACAATAATCTTAGCTAAAGCCAGCATAGCCCCGCTATTGCCAGCCGAAACAACGCCTCGGGCCTCCCCAGCAGCAACGGCCTCCATAGCCACCCGCATAGAGGACCCCCGCACACGCAGTGCAGCCGTGGGCTTCATCTCCATGGGGATGCTCTCCGGTGCATGACGAACCGTACAAGCAGCACTTAACCGGGGATAATCCTTAAGAGCCTGCCCCAGAATCGCTTCATCCCCAATAAGGAGAATCCGAATCTCAGGATGACGAACAATGGCCGTCTCCAACCCTGCTAGGACGATCTTGGGAGCGTGATCTCCCCCCATAGCATCAACCGCTAGGGTAAAAGGAACCGGAGTTTGCGCCACCTGTTTATCAGCCTCACCCTCAGCCCGGACGACAGACGCCTCTGTCATGAGTGCAGCCCCCAGAAAATTCTTCTATCTCTCCTGCTCGCGTAACCGCAAAACAGACAAAGCCCTGAGCTAAACCCAGGGCTATTTCCCTTCCGGGATATCAGGCGCGGACTGCCTTCAGCGCACGCCCTTCCGCATTGACAACCTCGCGCCCGTCATAATGACCGCAATGGCTGCATACGTGGTGCGGACGTTTCATCTCTCCGCAATTTGCACATTCCGCATGAGCTTCAATACGAAGCGCATGGTGGCTACGGCGCATACCGCGACGGGACGGTGTCGTTTTTCTTTTAGGGACGGCCATGGGTCTTTGCCTCTCACTGGGTTATATATCCGGCTTCTGCTACCGCCATAGCGCGGCCTCACACCGGGGACATCTCACTAACTCTCACCACTGCCATAAGCTACAGTGCTCAGGCGTGGGGCTCTAGCAGAGAGAAAGCCTCCCTGCAAGCCATCAATGCCTTACGACATATCTACTCTGCACGCTCTCCTATCAGAATCGTCCAGAAAAGGCCACTCTTGGTGTTATTTTTCCTGCAATTTTTTCAAAATAGTAAAAGGCGACTTCTTGCCTTCCTTCGCCCCAACCTCAAGCTCATCGTCTGAGGGCGTCACATCTACAAAACTCTCCAACCCAGCCCCGGCGCGACGCGGATAGGGTGTAAGACACAACGCTAATTGCTCCGCTGCAGCTTCACCCAAGTCAATCATCCGTCCATCATAAGGGACATCGTCAGCATCCTCTTGCAGCAGACTTTCAAGATCAATCTCATCATCATCGGGCATATCGGATTCTGGGACAAAACGAAGCTGAAACGCCTCATTAATCGCCTCCTCCACCGCCTCCCCTGTGATAATGCAGGCTTGTTCGGCTTTTGCTTGGAGGCGTCCATCTGCGAGGACAATACCATCCTGTCCCCGTTGCAAATAAAACACGCAAACAAGCTGACTGAGTGACAACAACCCAAAACGCTCTCTCAGAGCTTCGCGCTCCTCCTTGTTAGCTTCTACCTTCTCCTCCAAAGGGCGACCCAATTTTGCTAAAGGAACACGGCGGGAAAACTCCGGTGTTATCTGTTTTGGTGACACTATCTCGTGATGATCAGCTAATTTTTTGGATGACATCATGGCCTCTATAAACAAAATACATCGCCCTCATTATGCCACCATCCAAAAGAGAATGTAGGAAAAAGATTGACATATGCCGCTCTCTAAGGCACCGGAAAGAGCGCATATGACTTGGCCGCATACCATCAGGACAGTTCGCCCTTCATGATTACCCTTACGACATCCTTGTCCCGTCTGCTTCGTTCCTTTACGGTGCGCCCCTGTAGCGTAGCTGGTTTAGCGGCTATCGGGGCTCTTATGCTAAGCGGTTGTGAAGCTATAAGCCCACCTCCCATCCCGCGTGGTGCTTTGGTCGAAAAGATGGATTACGACCAGCTTGTTCTTAACTCCAGCACACAAAATGATGCGCTAAGCCTACTGGGCTCCCCAACGGCACATGCGACATTCAACGACAACACATGGATTTATATTTCCATGACGAAGGACCTCGTCCCGCTGGCGCATCCTGTTATTGATAAGCAGCAAGTTTTGGTCCTCAATTTCGATAATTCTGGCGTCCTGCGGAAGATGAATGTGCTGAACAAGCGTGATGCGATCCGCGTTCACATGGCCAGCGGGGCTACACCAACACCAGGGACGCACATCTCTGTTATTCAAGAACTATTGGGCAATGTGGGGCGTTACAACCCTATGAGCAGCATGGGCAGTACCTTCGGTGGCATGGGCAATGGCATGGGGCCGATGAGTGGCCAAGGAACAGGCAATGGAGGCGTAGGCAACTCCATGCCGTAACCCACCTCTCCTAACCATGATGACCATTATACAGGGCGCACTTGGGAGCGCCCTTTTTACTGAGGGGGGCTTAAACTCTCAACCGCGCGCAATACGCGGCGAAAACCATCAACGGCTGTACCATCTACTTGTTTATAAGCCTGTGTAACAACAGACCGAATGGCCCCAAATAGCTCTTGCTCCAAATTCTTACCTTTGGGGGTCAGGAAAACAGGGCGCCGTCTTTTATCGTTATGATCCTCCCGTTGCTCTACCAAGGCTTTGCTCTTCAACTCCCCTAAAGCACGGCCTAATGATTGTTTGGTGATACCCAATTTTGTGCATAACTCACTCGGCAATAAACCCTCATGGCAACTAATCATAAATAAGATTCTATGATGAGCAGGCCCCAAACCATATTGAGCCAACCCTTCCTCGCACGCTAATGCGAGGCAACGCCACATAATGAGCAATCCCTCAAAAGATTGCCTAATGGAATTCTCTCGCAAATAGAGATGCGCATCCATCATCGCTCGCCTCTCATCCTCCATCAGCTCTTCCACTCCCCGCCTCTCTAACCAATGCGTTTATAGTATCTCCATAACTCACAAATAAAATCTCTCTCTTCTTTTTCCTTACCTAGAAACTATTGTCTCATCTTTTGGAGTATGATAGGCCCTTACCCACTGTAATCGGATCCCATCCTTCCAGTGCATCAAGCTAACAATAGCACGCGGAAGGATCAGAACCCCCAAAGGAGATGACGACACCGTGCAGGTTCTCGTTCGTGATAATAATGTAGATCAGGCTCTGAAAGCCCTTAAGAAGAAAATGCAGCGCGAAGGCGTTTTTCGTGAGATGAAGCTGCGCCGTCATTTTGAGAAGCCGTCTGAGCGGCGCGCTCGCGAGGTTGCCGAGGCCGTACGTCGTGCCCGCAAAATGGAGCGCAAGCGTCTGGAGCGCGAGGGTTTTTAATCCCGCACAGGTCGTACCATTACGAATGAGAGAGCCATCCTACGGGGTGGCTTTTTTCATATCACATAGCCAGTTTAACGAATCTGCCATCCTGACGGTACCTGTCGTATCTCCAAGCGATAGGCTCTTACGGGCATCCGGTTTTTATACCGTTCCACACGCCACATATCTGTTTGAGCAAAAGCGTAATGAGCATCTTTGATAAAAAGAGCCTTTTGCACACTAATCTGCGGCATCCCCTGCAAATAAGCCCAACGCGAGTCTAACCCCATTATCTTAATGCCGTCTGGTTTTTGAAACGCCAATATAGACGCCAAAGCATAGTCACGCACAACCACGACCGAGTCCCCCCTCGCCCGCGCTTGTGTTGCCACCTCTATAGCCAGCCTCTGCCAACCTGCACTCAAACGTGCAATAGGGTCCCAATGGGCCGGTAAGGGCAATAGCCCCGTCAACGCCTGAAGATAGATTATGAAGGAGCCAACAGCTCCCATCATCACCGCCCCTTTTATACGACCACCATATCCAGCCCCCGCTAAAATCAACGGGGGATACAACACCCAAACCCAATTCGCTTGAACACGATCCCCCATCCCATGGAGGAAAAATATCACCATCATCGGCACGCTAAGCCATAAAAGCACACTCGCACGGGAGTGTCGGACCCTCCATAAGCCTATGCAGCATAGTCCCGCTATCCAGGGCGTTATTAAAGCGAGCTGGCCAATAAACAACTCACCTAAAAACTGTCCTGCACGTTCTGGCTGCCACTGCAAAGCTCTCCCCCCCTGCTTTAACAGCCCTGCCCAATGATGATGGGCATTCCACCACAAGGTAGGGAGAATCATGACACCCGCACAGCACCCTCCCAACCAAGGCCCCACCAAACGCCAAAGCCCCCCCCCGCTTAAAAGAACATATCCCACAAGCCCCACACCCCATAAACAGGCTGTATATTTTGAATCCACCGCCAAACCGAGGCTCACCCCACATAACGCCCACCAACGCCATGCACCCCTCGACCGTAACGCGTGCGCCAAAGCCCATAACGCCATGCTTAAAAACATGAATAATGGTACGTCTGGCGTCATGGGGATAAGCCCGATGCTCGCCATGAGCGTTCCATTTAAAAGCCATACAGCACGGCTTCCCACCGCTGTTTGGGAGGGGAAAAACTGCCGAGCTGCAAAAAAGATGAAGAGATTGGCTAGGCCAAAACTCAACAGCCCCGCAAAGCGCACACCAAAAGCCGTGTCTCCCCATAGGGTGGTTCCCAAACGCACCCAAAAAGCAACCATAAAGGGGTGATCCACATACCCCCATTGTAGATGACGCGACCAGAGCCAATAATAGGCTTCATCTGGCACAAGGGGGATATGAGCCGCCCCCACAAGACGCAGCAGCACAACCACCCCAACACAAAAGCCCCCGAAAAAGACCCCATTATGCTGGGTAGAACGCCACCACTTACAAAGAATGTGCCAAATAAACATCTACCCCCTCACAGGGGTACACCGGCGCGTTCACAGCTTGTTCTAATAACTTGAAAGGTCTGTACGCGCACTACATGAGACACTTCTATCAAGTCTCGCGTTAAACGATTCTGATGCTCAACATCACGCGCCATGAGACGCACAAGAAAATCCTCTCCTCCACGAATCATATGGCATTCCCGGGCCTCTGGCCATTGTGCGACAAGCGCCTCAAACTCTTCTAACACAATACTTTTCTGGCTATCCAACCCCACAAGCGCGTAAAAACTAATAGTCCACCCTAATGGGGCCGGGGCTAACGTAGCATGATAGCCCTGGATAAGCCCCATCTCCTCCAACCGCCTTACCCGCCTAAGACAAGGCGGGGCAGAAATCCCAACACGGCGGGCAAGCTCTACATTGGTGACCCTCCCATCCTGCTGTAACTCAGCTAAAATGTGACGATCAATCTCATCAAGGTCTGCAATGCTCATAGGCGGTCCAAAAAACTACAGAAGAAGGCTATAGCACCTCATATAACCTGATCTTTTTAATGTGGAAACTCTTTACTCCTTTATGGGAAATAATATTTCACACACTTTCCTCATTATAATCATTTTTATCGACATCTTTCATATACTATATCTGTTACCTAAGAGAGCTAGGCTAGTGCCATAATGGCCCTCCCTGTGAAGGCCTGCTGGTCATCTTATCTGAAACATGGAGCTTATAATGGCTGAAACACACCAGACTGATATGCTGATTGTTGGTGCTGGCCCCGCAGGATACACGGCGGCCATCTATGCAGCACGTGCCGGGATGAATCCCCTCCTCGTCACCGGTATGCAGCCTGGTGGACAGCTTACCATCACTGATGAAATTGAAAATTTCCCCGGCTTTGCAAAACCCGTCCAAGGCCCTTGGCTTATGGAGCAAATGCGCGAACAAGCTGAGCATGTCGGCACAAAGTTACTCTATGACCTCATTACAGAAGCCTCCCTAAAGCAAGGCCCCGATGCAGAAGGATATTTCCACCTCACCGGGGATTCTGGTGACCAGTTTCGTGCTCGTACAGTTGTCATCGCAACAGGGGCACAAGCAAAATGGCTGGGTTTAGACTCCGAAAAAACATACCAAGGGGCCGGCGTCTCCGCCTGTGCTACCTGTGATGGATTCTTCTATCGTGGCAAAGAGGTTGCTGTCATCGGTGGTGGTAATACGGCTGTAGAGGAGGCTCTTTACCTGACCCATCATGCCTCTACCGTTCATCTCATTCATCGTCGGGATACATTACGAGCAGAGCGCATCTTGCAAAAACGCCTGCACGCTAACCCGAAGATCAAACTCCATTGGAACCGCGAAGTAAAAGAAATTTGCGGCAGTGGCAGCCCTGCTGTCGTCACGAGCCTCCGCTTAGCTGATACAAACCAGCCTAATGTAACAGAGACCTTAGCTGTTGATGGCGTGTTTGTCGCGATCGGTCACAGCCCCAGCATAGGCCCCTTCCGCCATGAAGTCGCGTGTGATGAAGAAGGGTACATCATCACCACACCAGGTACAGCGCGCACCTCCATCCCAGGTATTTTCGCAGCCGGTGATATTCAAGACAAAACCTACCGCCAAGCCGTCACAGCTGCTGGTACAGGGTGCATGGCCGCGTTAGAGGCAGAGCGCTACCTTGCCGAACGGGGCATGAGTGATCCAAAACCGTGATAAAAAACAGCCTGTTGCCCTTTTTATAAAACGATACGCAAAAGAAACGCATCTGAATGCTATTCTACCCTTGACCATTCGTTTCTTTTCAGGAAGTTTTTACTAAAGAAAACACTGTGAGGTCAGGGCGTAGGGTAGTATGAGCAAATCAGGCCATGATTATTGCGAAGGGGCGTACGGGAATCAAAAAATGGATTGGGATAAACTCCGCATCTTTCACACCGTTGCTGAGGCAGGGTCCTTCACTCATGCAGGGGACCGCCTAAACCTGAGCCAATCTGCCGTTTCCCGGCAGATTTCTGCGTTGGAGGAAGTGCTCGGCGTCCCTCTCTTCCACCGTCATGCGCGTGGCTTGATCCTTACCGAACAAGGTGAAGTGCTACATCGCACAGCGCGAGAGGTTTTCTCCAAACTGGCCTTAACCCAAGCTTTTTTAAGCGAAAACCGCGAAAAAGCCGCCGGCAAAATTAAAGTTACAACGACCTCTGGCTTTGGCCTTTCTTGGCTAACCCCACGTCTGCACCGTTTTATGGAGCGGCACCCTCATGTTGAGGTTACCCTTCTGTTAGAGGACTCTGATCTAGACCTCAGCATGCGCGAAGCTGATGTCGCCATAAGGTTACACCCCCCTACACAACCGGACCTCATTCAACGCCATTTAGCAAGCTTCCATATGCCCATCTATGCTAGCAAGGAATATTTGGAGCAACATGGCACACCGACTACCCTTAAAGACCTTGCCTCCCATAACCTGATCGGTTTTGCGGGATGGCACCTCCCTTTACCGCATGTCAATTGGCTCATAGAGCGTCTTGTGCAAGATAAAATTATCCTACAACCGCGCATTCCTCTCGCTGTTAATAATATTGCCGCCGTTGGTATGGCCATCGCCCAAGGCAACGGGATTGGTACGCTACCCTTCTACACTGCCTCGGCCCATCCAAATTTGGTCCGTATTCTCCCCGATGTCGATGGCCCCTTAGCAGAGGCCTTCTTCGTCTATCCTGAAGAATTAAAGAGCTCTAAGCGAATCTCTGTCTTTCGGGATTTCCTTTTAGAAGAACTCAATACCGCCCGCACGGGGAAGGACGTTCCCTCCCATAGTGCCGAAGCCTTTATTGCTTCGGCCGATTAACCCGCTCGCGTAGCTCCTTCCCTGCACGGAAGAAAGGGACACGTTTAGCCTCGACATCAACAGACTGGCCCGTCCGAGGGTTGCGTCCCTGATGGGCCGTGTGTTGGCGTGTTCCAAAACTACCTATCCCGCGCAACTCTGCCCTATTCCCGGCGGCTAACCCTGCCGCAATATGGCTAAAAACCCCATCGACGGCTTTACCAACTTTGTCTTTGGTCATGCCATCCAGACGCGAAGTCAATAAAGCGACAAACTCCGAGCGCGTCATCCCAGCCCTCCGCCATTACCTTTTCTGTAACTAAGAGTGGCAAGAGGCGGCTGGCAGCGTCAAGATAAAAACAGACCACATAGAAAAGGCCGGGAACATGCCCGGCCCTCTCCTAGATCATAGCTACGTCTCAATAATTAGCCGGCATTATTCTGGCCGCGTTTATTATCCGCGGACACGCCAATATTGCGCCCTAAACCAATCGTCCTTGCCAGCTCAGAACGGCGCGCTGCGTAAGCTGGCGCAACCATCGGATAATCTGACGGCAAGCCCCATTTCTCCCTGTATTGATCCGGCGTCATATCGTAAGTACTTTTAAGATGCCGCTTTAACATCTTTAACTTCTTCCCATCTTCTAAACAAATGATGTAATCAGGGAATACAGACTTACGAACAGGAACTGCTGGTTGCTGTTTAGGTGATACACCTATTTCTTTTACGCTCCCTCCTCTCCCCGCCAAGGCGTCGTACACTTGGCGTATCAGTCCCGGCAAACTATCAGCAGGCACATCAGAGCCCGCCAACTTAGCAACGACAATATCGGCGGTTAACTCCAAAAGCTGTTTACGGTCAGCATTGGAGGAACCCTGGCTTTCTCTAGCCGGTATATTTTCCGTCATTGAATAACCTTCTTCGCTATAAATCTTCGTGAGAGGATTCACATAACTTTTACTATTTTTCCTCTAAACAAAAAAGAGAAAATATTCCCTCTGTCAAAAAAATTTCTCTTTTTCACCCAAATCATCACGATATCTTTTCAATTATAAGTGTTGCCCCTCGCCTAAATAGGCAAAGCAAAGTAGATTCCTATACAGAGATTGCTTTGGACCGTAACATGTTTGCTCGTTTTCTATCCAACCTGAATTTTAAGGTTTCATCTTTTCTTCCATGGTTATTCGCCCCCTCTCTTAATGCTTTTTTCTTTGCCCTCCGCACGACTGTAGCAGCCTGCCTAGCATTAGGGATCGCTCTTTGGTTAGAGTTGGATAGTCCCATCTGGGCACCTATGACGGTTTGGTCTGTAGCACAACTTACCCGTGGAGAAAGTCTCTCTAAAGCACGCTGGCGCATCATCGGTACATTAATCGGCGGGACAGCAGCCTTAATTTTTGTTGGTATTTACCCGCAGGCCCCTTGGGTATTTTTCCCGCTCATCGCGTTATGGATTGGCTTATGCAGTGGGCTTGCTACCTTTGTAAGCAACTTCCGCTCATATGCGCTTGTTCTCTCTGGTTATACCTGTGCCATTATTTGTATGGATGTCGTACCAGAAACCAACAACATCTTCATGTTTGCTGTCTCGCGCGCAAGTTACATCATCCTTGGTGTTTTATGTGAGGCATTTATCGGCCTGCTTTTTGCTTTTAATCAGGACCATCTTGCCCATATCAGCGTTCGCCAAAAGCTGGAATCCGCTCTCTCTTTAGTGGGTGACACGCTTTATCACATTATCCGGCAAGATAGCGGCGCTCTCACCGAGGCACGCAAATTATTTGGCACTATCCTATCTATCAATGACCAAATCGAATTTTCCGAGCTCGAAATGGGGGCTCATGGTCATGAAGGCGACCACGCCCGTGCCGCATTAGCAGCCGTCTCCGCCCTCTTATCGCGCAGCTTCGGCATGGCAACCCGTTTGGAATTATTATCCTCTAATCATAAAGACTTTGACACAGTCATTATGGCCTTTACGCAGTTCTTACAGCATTTTTCCAAACGCTTACCTCAAGAGGAGGAAATCGCAGAACTCCTTGCAGAACTCCAGCATCTCAGAGACCTCTGCCGCCGTTATGCAACGCCTCACCGTCGCACAACACTCCCGAGTGCCAATCCCTCCATAGCGGGAGAAAACAGCTTTATCACCAACTCCGATCTTGATGAGCGCATTCTCTTTTCCTCTCTAGGGGATCTCATTGGTGATCTTGAAGAGGCCATTACTGAATATCATGCCAGTACTCATACAATTCGTGGTGATCATTTCCAATTCCAACGTCATACACACCATGATGGACGGCTTGCCTTTAATAATGGCTTTAGAGCAGCATTGGCCGTCTTAGTTACCTCCTTTATTTACGAAGTAACAGCATGGCCAAATGGCAATACACTCATAAGTATTACCGCCTTAATTTGTGGCCTTTTTGCTACGAAGGAAGACCCTGTATTAGGGACTGTCAAATTCCTAAAAGGCTTGGCTGTAGCCTGGTTTGTAGCGTGGCTGCTCTGCTTTGCCTTTATCCCGATGGTCACAACTTATGAGCCCCTTATCATTATCCTCTCTATCGCGATGATGCTCGGCGGACTCGCCCGTGCCAACCCCAAAACAGCCCCTGCGGCTGCGGCTTATAATCTCCTCATGCCCTTAATGTTGGGGATCCAAAACCATCATATTATTGATGAATCAAAGTTCTATAATACGACCTTGGCAATTATGCTCTCGGGCGTTACAGCGGTTTTGATCTTTCGTAGCATTCTTCCCTTTAATCGCAAGGCCGAAGCCTTCCGCCTACGCCGTGCCACATTGCGCGAGCTCCGTAATCTTGCCAGCTTAAACAGCACGCCTCAAATCAGCACATGGATCGGCCATAACACGGACCGTTTCTCACGCTTGCTTCGCCACGCTACGGCCATCACTCCACTTGTAGAAGCTGGCATACAGGGGACATTAGCTACCCTTACCTTAGGGCTAAATATCATTCGCCTTCGCGGTTTGCTCAATCGTGAATATTTACCCGAAAGCGCGCGCCGGCCTATTACGCTTGTTCTCTATTACATCGAACATTCATCCCGCCGGCATGACCGCGCCGCCCGTCTGACCCGTGCGGCCATTCGCCGCCTCCGCGAGCTTGATACACAAGACCATGAGGCCATCATTCGGCTAGAAATCACCCGCGCCTTGACCCATCTTGTCGTCATTGAATACACATTGCGTACTAATGAGAACTTTCTTGATGCGAGCGAGCCTTTCCGCGGGGAAGGTCCCATTATCACACCTCCCCCTCAACCGCCAACATTGCAAGAATTAGAAAGCACCTAACGATTATGAAAATCCATTATCTCGTCACAAGCTTAGAGACAGGCGGGGCTGAGTTTGCCATTCCTGACATCGTTCATGCCCTTAAAACCTATGGGCATCATGTTGATGTCACCGCATGTGAACCCCGCGATATGGGAGCCGCCCCGTATCTTGATCGCGCAGGCATCCCGTATCGACTACTTGGGACAAAAAGGCGGCCTTTCCTCCTCACGCTCTTGCGTATTTTACGCTTACTCCGCAAAGACCGCCCTGATATTATTTGGACCTCCCTAAGCCGCGCTACGTTACTCGGCCAACTTGCGGGGAAAATCCTCTCCATCCCCGTTGTGAGTTGGAAGAATAGTGCAAGCATCCGTTTTACCACGACAGCGGGGCGGCCCATCACACGGTTATGGGTGGCGGATTCCCCTTATGTTGCACAATTTTTACAGGATGTTATGGAGATTCCTCCAGCAAAGATAACATGCTGGCCACTTTATATTGCTGCGCCTAACAGCCATCCAGCCCCGCAATGGGATGGCACAACACCGCTGCATATTGGCACTACAGGCCGCTTACATGAGGTTAAAAATTATCCCCTCTTGATTGAAGGCCTTGCTCTCTTCCGCCAGCGTTACCCACAATGGGCCGACCATATCCGCCTCTCCTTTGCTGGAGATGGCCCCCAACATGCCGAGTTGGAAAGCCTCATCAAAACATATGGGCTTCAACACCATGTGTTTCTTTTAGGCTTTCAAACAAATGTCACATCTTTCCTCAAGACACTCCATCTTTATACGCAACCCTCACGCTATGAGGGCATGTGCCTTGCCGCGCATGAGGCCATGAATATGAGCCTCCCTGTCATTGCCACACCAGTGGGGGAAATGCGTCATAGCGTCCAACCCGGTAAAACGGGGTTTATCCTCCAGCCTGACCATATCCCAGAAACATTCTGTGAGACCTTAGCAGAGATATTCCAACACCCTGAGGAACTGCACCGCTATGGCATAGCCGCTAAAAGCTATATTGATGCACATTACAGCCGAGACGCCTTCATGCAGCGATGTGGAACGATTGTTGAAAGACTGGCGCAGATGACTGGCATAAAGACATTGGAGAATACTCCATCATGACAAAACTCTGCCGCTATGGCCTCCTCGGCTCTGAAAAACCCGGATTAATTGATAGCTCTGGCACAATACGAGACCTCTCCGGCCTTTGGGATGATGTAACACCAGAGCACCTCTCTCCCCACTCCCTTGCCCAACTAGCGAAGATTGATACAGCGACCTTGCCACTTGTGGAGGGCTCTCCACGGTTCGGCGTACCTGTTAGTCATGTTTCTAAATGTGTCTGCATTGGCCTAAACTATGCTGACCACGCCGAAGAAGCCGGTCTTCCCATCCCGCAAGAGCCAATCGTCTTTCTAAAAGCTCCTTCTGCCCTTTGTGGTGCTTATGATGATATTCCCATTCCCCCCCATGCCACACAGATGGATTGGGAGGTGGAGCTAGGCATCATCATCGGCAGCACGGCACGCTATGTGACAGAAGCGGACGCTTTGAACTATGTGGCAGGATACTGCATCATCAATGACGTGTCAGAACGCAGCTTCCAAATGCAATCCTCACAATGGGACAAAGGCAAAGGCTGCGATAATTTCGGACCTGTTGGTCCCTATCTCGTCACGGCTGATGAAATTGCCGAGCCACAGCAACTCCATCTCTGGCTGGATGTGAATGGCACACGCCGGCAAGATGGCTCGACAGCGACTATGATTTTCTCCGTCAGGCAGATTATCGCCTATCTCAGCCGGTACATGACCCTCCTCCCCGGCGACATCATCGCCACTGGCACCCCACCTGGCGTGGGGATGGGGCACAAGCCACCCCTTTGGCTGCAAGAAGGTGATGAAATACGACTTGGTATTGAAGGGCTGGGCGAGCAAAAACAAACACTAATACGGTGGCGGCAATGAAAACACCGCCACCATCCTCGTGAATATGGAGCATCAGTTTCACAATACCGGGAGGAACAAGAATCATATTATATTGCTGATCCTCGGCACGTGAAGCTGAAACAATTTATGATCTTATTTTTCAACACAATATTATCTGTTTTATATCACAGCTTCTTTAACTTCTTCTGTGCATCTATATTACCCATAGATGCTGCTTTACGAAGCCAATTTGCCGCTATATGCACATCCCGCCTTATTGAATGTTCTTCTAAATATATGAGCCCCAAAGTATAGGCCGCAACATCATCACCTTGTGCAACGGCACTTTCCAAATAGGCTATTGCCGTATCGAGGTCTTGCCACCCCCAATAGATCGTCCCCAGCTTAGTTTCGGCGGGGGCATAATCCTTCCCAGCGGCCTTTTTATACCAGCTCAAGGCAATATCTTCATCACGCTTCACGCCCTGTTTATTCTCATAAGCCAAACCTATATCATAGGCCGCGGCTGCATTGCCGTAACTCTCCGCTTTTTGAAACAGCGCAAACGCCTTCGCATAATCACGCGGGACAACACGGCCATCCCTATAAAATTCCCCAACTTTCACCAAAGCCCAATCATTATCATGATCTTGTACTGCGGCTTTTTGGTACCATTTTAAAGCTTCGTTATCATCTTGAGGAACACCATGACCATTCTCATACAAAGCCCCTAAGCTATATTGAGCCATAGCCAGCCCCCGCTCGGCAACTTTTTGATACCACTCCGCAGCCGTTGCATAATCCTGGGTGACACCACGGCCGTACTCATACATATACCCTAAACTATACTGCGCTACGACCTCTTCCTGCGCCGCAGATTTACGGTACCATGAAACAGCCTGCACATCATTTTGGGCAACACCACGACCTTCAGCGTACATAAGAGCTAAACTACGCTGAGCCTCGGGGTCCCCTTGTTTTGCAGCTTTTTGATACCACGCCACAGCTTTCGCATAATCGTACGGAATTCCCAGTTCGTATTTGTTCCCTATCAAAAACTGAGCCCTGACATTACCATGCTCTGCTTGCTTCAAAAGCGTAGAAAAGTCCTGATCCTCCAAGGCTTTCGCACATCCAACATGGCTGAAAGAGACCATAACCATGGCTGATAATACAGTTAGAATGATGCGCATCTTCATCCCGCAGCTCCCTAAACTCTGCTGTACAAGCAGCAACCTGCCCGAGACTAGCACCTTCTATAATGATTCATATGTGAAAAATATGAAATCTTGGCGGAGAGAGAGGGATTCGAACCCTCGGAACGCTTGCACGCTCAACGGTTTTCGAGACCGCCCCAATCGACCACTCTGGCACCTCTCCGGGGCTTGGGAATTCACTAGGTAAAGACCTACGCCACTCCCTGTAATAATGTGCGTTATGGCGATTTTTCTCTTATATGACAAGAGGGGACATAAAGAGCAAACACACCGCCCCTTTCTAGCCGTTTTTTATTGACGAACACGCAGAGAAAGAGTAAGCAAACCCCCTGTTCCCGTAGTTCTGCGCGTCGTGCCATGAGCTGGGTGAACCAATGAAAAAAAGCGAGCGGGCCTGCCAGACCTACAAAGCTAGGGAGGCTAAGGGCCAGAGGCTTCGGTAACATAAAGAGAGTTTTGCATGTTTGCAGTCATCCGCACGGGCGGGAAACAATATCGCGTTGCTAAAGACGCTATCTTGAAGGTCGAAAAGCTAGAGGCTGAGGCTGGTAGCACAGTGACCTTCTCCGATGTTCTTATGGTTGGTGGTGAAGGCAGCACCAAGGTTGGGGCTCCGCTGGTCGAAGGGGCTAGTGTTACCGCTGAGGTTGTTGCCCAAGATCGCTTGCCAACGGTCATCATCTTCAAAAAACGCCGCCGTCAGAATAGCCGCCGTAAGAATGGCCATCGCCAGCCGGTAACTGTTCTGCGTATTACCGCAATCAACGCCGCGTAACTTCGCCCGTTCTTTAAGGAGACACAGTCATGGCACAAAAAAAAGCAGGTGGTTCCAGCCGTAACGGGCGCGATAGCGCAGGCCGCCGCCTCGGTGTGAAAAAATTTGGTGGCCAGAGCGTCATCGCTGGGAACATCATCGTCCGTCAGCGTGGCACAAAGGTGCATCCTGGTGAGAATGTTGGTATGGGCCGTGACCATACACTTTTCTCCCTCGTTGATGGCCGCGTGCGCTTCCAGCGTCGTGCTGGTGGTAAGGTCCATGTGTCCGTTGCCCTAGCAGAAGCTGCTGAGTAACACTCTCTGTTGCCCTTATAGGCGCAGAGCATGAGGAAGGGTCGGCTCCATCATGGTGCCGGCCTTTTTTCTTCTCCCCTCCTCCCTTCGTACATGCGGTCTTTCTCATGAAATTTCTTGATCAAGCTAAAATCTATGTCCGCTCCGGTGATGGGGGGGATGGTGTGGTCGCTTTCCGGCGCGAAAAATATATCGAGTTTGGCGGCCCTGATGGCGGTGATGGTGGCCGGGGTGGGCATATTTACGTCCGGGCTGTGCCGAGCCTTAATACATTAATTGACTTCCGCTACACTCAACATTTCCGCGCCCGTAAGGGAGGGAATGGGGCTGGCTCCAACAAAACAGGGGCCGGAGCGGATGATGTCATCATTGATGTGCCCATCGGTACGCAAATCTTTGATGAAGACCGTGAGACCCTTCTTGCTGACCTTGATGAAGATAATAAAACCGTTCTGCTCTGTCAGGGAGGTGATGGCGGGCTTGGTAATGCTCATTATAAAAGCAGCACCAACCGGGCCCCGCGCCGTGCGGATAAAGGCTTCCCCGGGGAGGAACGCTGGGTTTGGCTCCGGCTGAAACTCATTGCCGATGTCGGCCTTGTGGGCCTACCCAATGCAGGTAAGTCCACCCTCCTCTCTGTTGCCTCGCGTGCCCGGCCAAAGATTGCTGATTATCCCTTCACAACCCTGCATCCTCAACTTGGCGTTGTGCGTCTTAACGCTATGGAAGAGTTCGTCATTGCCGATATTCCCGGCCTCATTGAGGGCGCAAGCGAAGGTACAGGGCTGGGTGATCGCTTTCTCGGCCATGTGGAACGCTGCGCGCTACTCATCCACCTCATTGATGGGACAGATGAACATTTCGTCCAAAATTGGCGGATGATCCGTAAAGAGCTCAAAGCCTATGATGAAGGCCTTGCTGCTAAACCAGAGGTTTTAGTCCTTAATAAATGCGATGCACTTCTGCCAGAAGATATTGCAGAACGTAAAGCCGCTTTGGAAGCTGCCTCTGGCGCGGAGGTCCATCTCCTCTCCGGGGTCAGCAGGGATGGGCTGCCAGAATTACTCCGCTATGTACAAGACCGCGTAACAGCCTCTCGTAACGCTTAAACCTTTAAAGGGAGGGACGCCTTCATCCCAACGCCCCTCCCCTTTATCGCTACGCCCATACAACCGAAAGGCTGCGCACGCCTTGTGCGCCGCGGATTAAGACCCCTTCAATATCCGCTGTGGCAGAAGGACCGGACATTAACACGCCATACCCTGCTGTACGGAACTCCGAACGTTCCCGGTAGGCATTATGCATGTTCCCGACCAACTCATCTTTGGCGAGCAGAACAACCAAATGCTGTGCAAGATGGACATCTGCGAGATGGTCCTTCAACTCCACTTCGCTAAGGAAGATACCGCCCATCTCCGCCACGCCAAAGGCTGCACGCACCACCATAACATCCACTGTATCTGCCTCTTGGTGCGTGGTGAGGTCCTCTATTCGTAACGTGCCTTTTACTTCAGGCACAGCGGTGCAGAGATTACGCCGTTTAGGGAAAGCACGCGCAATCGCTGCCTCCACCGTCTCACCATCTTGGCGATGAATCATCTGCCCGCCCATCAAAGCAAGGTTGGATTCAAAACGCTCTGGGCTAGCATCTTGGTCACCCAGCATCACAATGGGAGGCAAAGGGTAAGCCTCCTCCGCAGGGGACTTCGACTTCACCGCCCGTAAACGACCAAGAATGACATCACGCGCGCTCATAGCCTTATCACTCATGATGATGTCCCCTCCTGCGCGGTAGTCTCTTTCTTTAAACGGTTCTTTTTGTACCAACTATGGAATGTCTCCTTCACCGGGTGAGGGAGCTCGCGATGTTTTCCCCACGGGTTCAAATAATTATACAGCACAAAACGCGGCATGGTTTTTAAAGCCACCTCTGTCCCGCTAATGGAGAGGCGATATAATTTCGGCTGGGATAATAACCGCCCGGCCATCTTCATAATTTCCTTTTTCACAAAAGGAATCTCATGCCGCTCGGCTAAAATACGCCGCCATTTATAAAGCTGGTCGTGAATATCAATCTTCACCGGGCATACATTCGTGCAGCTTCCATTCATCGTGGAGGCAAAGGGAAGTGTGCTAAACTTCTTCGCATTAAACGTAGGGTCGATAATCGCCCCGATAGGGCCAGAATAAACCGCACCATAAGACTGCCCACCAGAGCGCCGGTAAACGGGGCAAGTATTCATACACGCCCCACAGCGAATACATTTGAGCGAGGACCAAAAATCCTCCATCCCCAACCGTTCTGAGCGGCCATTATCCACAAGGATGACATGCATCTCCCCGCCCTTCTTCGGCTTACGGAAATGCGTTGTATATTGCGTAATGGGTGAGCCAAGCGCGCTGCGGGATAATAAGCGTATAAACACGCCTAAATCCTCCATCCGCGGCACAAGCCGCTCAATCCCTAATGTCGCGATGTGCAGATTCGGCAAATTCGCACTTAAATCCGCATTGCCTTCATTAGTACACACCACAAAACTCCCTGTCTCTGCAACAAGGAAGTTCCCCCCCGTCATGCCTGTATCGCCACTCAGCAAAACGGGGCGCGCTGCATTGCGTTGTGCCTCTGCCAAAGCGTGAGGGTCATCAATCGCAGGGTCTGTGTGGTAATGTTTGGCAAAAACCTTCGCAACATCTTTGGTAAGCTTCTGCACCGCGGGGACCACCACATGGCTAGGCAGCTGATTATCCAACTGTTGGATGCGCTCGCCGAGGTCTGTCTCCGTAACGGTAATGCCTTTAGGCTCCAAATATTCGCGCATTTCACATTCATCGGTAATCATCGACTTACTTTTGATGATGGATGAATGACCATGCGCCTTGAGGATGCCCTCTACGATGCGGTTATGCTCTGCCCCATCGCGTGCCCAATGGACGTGAATCCCATTCTTTTTTGCATTCTGCTCAAATTGCTCCAAATAATGCGGCAAATGGGCGAGTGTATGCTCTTTAAGCCGGGATGCTTGTTGGCGCAGCTCCTGCCATTCTGGCAGCTCATGCATTTGTTCATCCCGTTTCTGCCGCATCCCCCAGAGACGTTCATCATGAAAAATGCGATGCAGATCATCCCTTAAAAACTCCGCCGCCAATGAGGCATGCGGGACTGGCTTCTCCCTCATGAGCGCGCTCCATTAAGAATATCAGCAATATGAATAAAGCGGACTGGCACGCCATTGCGCTCCGCACAACCTTGTTGGTGCATCATGCAAGATGTATCGGCAGAGACGATATATTCCGCCCCCGCATTATGGTGATCGTTCACTTTATCCAACCCCATCCGTGCTGAGACGGCTTCCTCCGTTACGGAATATGTGCCGCCAAAACCACAACATTCATCAGGGCGTTTCGGTGTTGCGAAGGAAATACCCTTCACCGCAGAAAGTAACGTCTTAGGTTTGGAGAAGAACGGCTCGCCCAACTCGGACATGCTGGCCGTACGCAAAGCGCGTAATGTTGCACAACTATTATGCAGCCCTACTTTGTGAGGAAACTCTGCCCAAGGGAACTCCCGCACCCGCAGCACATCATGAATGAACTCTACAAGCTCATACGTATTTTGCCGCACATGACGGACCTCATCAGTCTGCTCAATCGCATCAAAATTCTCACGAATATGATGAACACAGCTCCCAGATGGAGCCACAATCATATCATATTTAGCGAAATTGCGGACAAAGAGCGCTTCTGTCTCTTTCGCATCGCGATTGCATCCAGAGTTCGCCATAGGCTGACCACAACAGGTTTGGTCCATAGGATACTCAACATCCTGCCCCAATTTCTCCAGCAACTCCAACGTTGCGATGCCTGTTTTGGGAAAGAATGCATCTATATAACAAGGAATAAATAAGCCAATTTTCATAATAATTTACCCTACGATAGGTAGAATAAATCATCAATAAAACAAAATGTTATCAATCCTAATCCTTTACAGGACAATCAACTAATAATCACTCTCATCTATACTGACCCTCTTATGAAAAAAGGGGACGTTCATCACGTCCCCTCTCCTCACGACCTAATAAAAGGCTACCTCTTACCTAGCAAGAGCCGGTAGCGGGTCCATCAGGCCAGGGTTATCGGCATAATCAACAGGCACAGCAATCACAACTGGACCTTGTGTCTCCATCCCCTCACGCAGAGCAGCTTTGAAGCTCTCTACGCTATTGACGTTAATCCCCTTCGCCCCAAAGGAGCGGGCAAAGGCTGCAAAGTCAATCGGACCGAATGCTACTGCGGCATCACGGCCATATTTCTTCTCTTCCTGAATACGGACCATGTTGAAGTGCTGATCCACCCAGATGATATGGATGAGGTTGCTCTTCAGACGAACAGCCGTCTCCAGGTCCATAGAGGACATCATGAAGCTACCATCGCCAGAGACGGAAATAACCTTCTGCGCTGGGTTAAGGATGCTGGCAGACATACCCCATGGCAGAGCAACGCCCATCGTCTGCTGGCCGTTACTGATGAGCATCTGCCGTGCACGGAAGACGTCCAAGAAACGCGCATGCCAAATATGGAAGGAGCCCATATCCAAACAGATTGTCATATCCTGCGCGACGATGTCTTCCATCACCTTGATGACCTCAAGCGGATGGAGCATCCCCTGCTGGGTGCTTTTTGCCTTCTCGAAAGCGAGCTTTTGAGACGCACGATACAGCTCTAAAATCTTATCCAAAGCAGCACCGTTGGAAAGGCCAGAAACCTCCCGCGTCAGATGCTTCAATGTATGAACAATGGAGCCAATCAACTCAATTTCTGGATTAAAGGCATTGTCCAGCTGAGCCGGAACGACATCAATATTCACAATCGGGCGATCAGGCTTCGTGTTCCAAAGGCCGGGATCATACTCAATGGGGTTATACCCAATGGCAATGACAAGGTCCGCCTCTTGCAGCAGGTAATCACCATACTGGTTGTGGAACAACCCAATCCGACCACAGAAGCGCGATTGCAAGTCTTTAGAGAGAGTACCAGCAGCCTGATAGGTCTCCGTTACCGGTAAGTTGGTTGCCTTAATAAAAGCACGGATTGCCTCGGCATTTTCAGGCTTGCTGGCCTTCATCCCCAATAGGACGACCGGCTTTTTAGCCTTCTTAATCGCCGCAGCGGCATCCTTAATCTCATCCTCTGGGGCTGGGCCAGCTTTAGCAAAGCTGCGTTTACCCATTAGCGGATAATCTTTGGTGATTTCTGCGTTCAACACATCCATCGGGATGCTTACAAAGGCACCGCCCTGCCGGGGGCTCTCTGCTGCACGAAAAGCATTGCCGATCACCTCGGAGGCCGCAGCAGGATCACCAATCTCTGCGCTATATTTCGTCACCGGGCGCAACATGCTGACTGTATCCATGCTTTGATGGGTCAATTTCAACAAATCAGCACGCCCAACAGCCCCGCCAATGGTGAGGACAGCATCACCCTCGGAGGTTGCTGTTGCCAAACCGGTTGTCAGGTTGGACACACCGGGGCCGGATGTGGCAATCGCCACACCAGCTTTACCCGTGATACGGCCAATCCCCCCCGCCATAAAGACGGCATTTTGCTCATGCCGCGCTACAATGGTGCGGATGGGAGAATCTTCCAATGCCTCAAAGAGACGGTCAATCTTTGCACCGGGAATCCCGACAATATGGTCAACGCCATGGGCTTCTAAATTACGGACGATAAGATCCGCTGTTGTTTTGCCCGCGTTAGGAGCTTTCTTCTGCGTCATGAGCTACGTTCCTAATCCCATATAACCCCGCCATTATCTAGGCGGTGTTATTGTAAACATATCAAACCAAGTAAAAATCAACCGCCCTCAGCCGTGCGAATAGCCTCATGCAAGCCTGCTGGCAGGAGGTCGGCCTTAGCGAATTCTTCTGTCTTTGGCAGGGAGATTTCCAAGTCGGACATACGGGCGACTTCCAGCTTGCCAGACTTCACACGGTAATCCGTCACATGCCCACCATGCTTGCGATCATCACTCAAAACATGGAGGTGATAACCTGCAACATTAATCCCTTGCATATAAGGCGGGGTACGGAAGCCAAGCATCACACCGCTAATCTCCCCCATTTTGAAGGTCGGCTGCTTGGCCACAACCTCCAACATGCCCGGGTAAGGCTTATGCTGGCAAAAGACTGTGCGTGTATCGACTTTCTCAAACTCACCGGTAAACCGCACAGCCCCAAAGAGGTTAGGGTTATCGATAAGCTCATTTACAAGAGCCTCAAACTCTTCTTTGCTCATGGGCTTATCAATTGTGACGGTCTTTTCAGGCTCAAAATAGGTCACACAAGCGAAAGGGGTCTTCATATCCGCTGTCGTGCCAGAAGCAATCCCCTCGGAGCGGAACTGCCGTACCTCCCCTTCGGTGACGATCATCTCACCATCTAGAGCATCAAACGTACCCAGACCGAAATCACCATGCTGAACCAGCTCACCCAGCGTCATTTCGCCGTCATAAACAGCGTCCAACAACGCGGCCATGGTAGATGTCTGGAAAAGACGGTTCGGCTTTACACCTGAAGGTCGAGTCATATTGCCCCCTGTGTTGTTACTGTCTTCCTCCCTAAAACAGCTTAGGGAAGGCCACAAATATATAGTTACCATTACCACCATATATCTTATATATGGCTCCTATGGAGATTCGTCATTTTCGCTATTTTGTGACCATTGCTGAGACAGGCAACATCACCCATGCTGCTGAAAAGCTGGGGATGGAACAACCACCCCTCAGCCAGCAAATCCGCCGTTTAGAACATACACTCGGCGTTGCCCTCTTTCGCCGCCAAGCGCGCGGTGTCAGCCTAACAGAAGCCGGACGCGCACTCCTGCCCCATGCGCGTTTGATTCTCGACTTACGCCGTCAATTCATTGAGGATGCACACGGTCTTGCCAGAGGGGAGAAGGGCCATCTACGCATTGGCTTAGCAGGGGCTGTCCCCCTCCTCCCCAGCATTCCTTTTGCCATCCGCCAATTCAGCACTATTGCACCAGGCGTTACCCTCTCCCTAGAGGAAAGCAATACCCCCGCCTTGTGCGAGGCCTTACTCTCCTACCGCACGGACATCACAATTTTGCGCCCGCCTGTGCCGGACCAAGCGAATGTCCATGTCATTCCTTTATTGGATGAACCGACCCTCATCGCCTTACCGAAAGGGCATCCTTTTACCAATGTAGCAGAGATTCACCTCAGCCGCTTAGCCACCGAGCCACTCATCATCTTCCCGCGGGAATTAGGGCCGGGATTCTTTGACGCTATATTAGCGGCTTATCGCGATGCCGGGGTTACGCCTGCCCTTGGCCAACAAGCCCCACAAATTGCAGGAACCATCCCCCTTGTGGCCGCGGGCTTGGGGGTGTCCATCGTCCCCCAATCACTCCACCAACTTCATACAGGTGGGGTAACATTCCATAAAATCGCACGGCCTGCCCCCCATGCAGCCCTCGCGATTGGGGTGCGCAGAGGCGAACAGCCACCCCTCATCAACCATTTCATCAGCGTATTACAACAGGCCTGCAAAACACATACCGAATTGCCTGACCTGCCATAACCACCTTACATGCCTAAAGCGCGCCGATAAATATCCAACAATGTTTCTTGCTCTTCAATCTCAGCAGGCTCTTGCTTACGCAATTTGATAATCTGTTTGACCACTTTGACATCAAACCCTGCGGATTTTGCCTCAGTGAAAATATCACGAATATCCGCCCCTAATGCTTTACGTTCCTCCTCCAAACGCTCCACACGCTCGATGATGGAACGCAAGCGATCTGCCGCAATACCGCCTGTTACCGTACCTTCATCACCCTGACCCATATCCATAAATCTCTCTCCTACCAATGTCTCTATATGCCAAAATATTTAAGGCGGCTTATCGCCCCCTTATGAAGGGGTCAATACCACTGCTAGAACAAAAGGCTCTATCCCTTTTGCTGCTACCTATGCAAAAACGCTACTAACCTACCAAAAAATATAGCAAATCACAAAAACACAAACGTAAATAACGCGTAACGTCCTATTGCATAAATCCACAAACTCCACCACAGCCCATAAAAATCACGCTCCACAGCCTATACACGCCCCTCATGCTTGTTACCGCTTGAATGAAAGCTGCTAGACGCTTTACAAAGAGCAGATAGAAACAAGAGACAAACCCTCTGCCTCAATTAGTGTTTCCCAACAGGAAAGGTAACGCCCTATCATGGCTCACTCTCAACAGACCGCACCGTTTGATTATGTCATCTTCGGCGCCACGGGCGATCTGACGATGCGCAAGCTCCTCCCCGCCCTGTATAATCAGCTCCGTATTGGGCATGTTCCTGAGGACGCACGCATCATCGGCACAGCCCGCTCAGAGCTATCAACTGAGGAATATCGCACACGCGCGCAGGAAGCTTTAGAGCATTTTCTCCCCGCTCCCCATAAAGATGCAGCCCTCATTGAGCGTTTTCTCAAAAAAATCCATTACGTTACATTAGATGGCACGAAGGAAGATCCTGCCTCTTGGGATGACCTTCACACTGTCTTAAAACAATCCCCAGCAGACCGCATCCGCGTCTTTTATTTCTCTACTGCTCCACAGCTTTTTGAGGCAATTAGCGAAAATCTGCACCGCTTCAGCTTCATCACGCCACAATCCCGCGTTGTGCTGGAGAAACCCATTGGGACCGATAGTGCCTCTGCCCGCGCTATTAATGAAGGTGTAAGCCGCTTTTTTAAAGAAGAACAAATCTTCCGCATCGACCATTATCTCGGCAAAGAGACTGTACAAGACATCATCGCCCTACGCTTTGCCAACCCTGTTTTTAACGCAGTATGGTCAGCTGAGCATATCCAAAGCATCCAAATCACTGCCGCAGAGACGGTGGGTGTCGAGGGCCGCGCTGCTTATTATGATACATCCGGTGCCCTGCGCGATATGATTCAAAACCATCTATTGCAAGTGCTTAGCCTATGCGCGATGGAAGCCCCGGCAGACCTTGGTGCGGATTCCGTGCGCGATGCTAAAGTGAAGGTCCTCAAAGCCCTACGCCCTATCCCTCCCGAAAAAGTAGCCAGCGAGACACTTCGCGCCCAATATATCACTGGGACAATGGATGATGTAAAAGTCCCCGGCTATTTGGAAGAGCTTGGCGATAACAGCAATACAGAGACCTACGCCGTTATGCGCGCTTATGTCGATACACCACGTTGGAAGGATGTCCCCTTCTATATCCGCACCGCCAAACGCTCTCATAAAAAAGTGAGCGAAGTAGTGGTAACCTTCAAAAAAACAGCGTCCTCCCTATTCGGTAAAGATGGAGAGCATAACCGCCTTGTCATCCGCCTTCAGCCTAATGAAGGTTTTGGCCTTGCCCTGAACATCAAAAACCCCTCCGCTGCGGACTTCTCCCTCCAACATGGTGCTATGGATGGACGCTTCGCCCCGGCTGACGGCTCTCTCATCCCCGATTCTTACGAGCGTCTCATGCTAGATGCTGTGCGCGGCTATCCCGCTCTCTTTATCCGCCGCGATGAGGTAGAAGCCGCATGGGCATGGGTAGAGCCCACATTGCAGACATGGGCGGCTAATAAAGTGCCGATGACACATTATCCCGCAGGTTCTTACGGGCCAAAAGAAGCACGGGCCTTTATCGCCACCACAGGCGATGCATGGCACGAAGATATGAAAAACTAACGCCCCCTCGACCACTTCCCACAGACGACAGCAACACACCGTCCTGCTCCTAGCAGGGCGGTTTTGCTATCCATCCCCTGCTATAATAAGCGAATTAACATCGTGACAGACAACACGCCCCCACGGCTTGGCCGCCGCCCAAGGCCGCCGCGCTCTCTCAAACAGCATATCATCCGCCGGCTCATTGTTATCGTCCCAGCCTTTTTCTTAATGTTCATTTTTGTGAGAACAGGGGCACTAGATAGCCTCTATGACCGTTTCACCTTTAATAAGTTAAGCTGGTTCGATAATACGGCTTTGGTAGAGCATTTACGGACGGTCATTACCCATAAGGGCCTTACCACCATGCCACGCCGCTGCCTTGTTATGGTCGTCAACGGGGATGCGAGTACACCCGTACCCTCTATTGATGTCTTGGGACGGCATGGGAATGGCTGCCCCGGCACAACACCATCGGCTGAACTGTTATTTCACCTTCGTGTTGATCGTGCTGGCCAAAGCATCATGACCGATGCAGGCTCCCCCGGATTATATCGCCCCCTCATCCCTTAACCCTTCCGTTAACTTGACCTCCCCCCATGAGGGAGGCATAAGCAGCCCAGCCAGATGGTCGGGCGATCGCTGTAGCTCTTTAAAGAGCTAGGGAGGAAAGTCCGGGCTCCACAGGAAGACGGTGCCGGCTAACGGCCGGCGGGGGTGACCCTAGGGACAGTGCCACAGAAACAAAACCGTCCGCCTATCCCCCTTTTTACGAGGAGGATGCGGATAAGGGTGAAACGGTGCGGTAAGAGCGCACCGCGCGGCTGGCAACAGCAGCGGACATGGTAAACCCCACCGGGAGCAAGACCGAATAGGAATGACAAGCCACATATGGCTGGGGGTGCCTGCCCCGTCATTCGGGTTGGTTGCGTGAGGTGTATTGCAAAATACATCCCAGAGGAATGATCGCCCCATCCCCGTAAGGGGATAGGACAGAACCCGGCTTACAGACCATCTGGCCCTTAATCATCCTCCCTAACATTATTTTCATCACACAAAGCCATCATCTGTGATGGGCGCGCCCTCATCATGGCGTATAGCGGCCTCTCTTGGCGCGCCATTTACCAGCATTTCTCACGCTTAATACAGCACATACCTCCTATAGATTCTCTTTATAATCTATTTGCATTTTATTAATTTTAGAGCTGCTCATTCCCCCTCCTCGCAGATTATTTACCTTAAAAAACGCACTCAAACGCCATTTTTGCGCAATAAAACTTTGACGTCCCATGAAATCCCATGATAACCCATAATTTCCCAAAGAGGGGAATTTTGTATCCATCGTCCATCATTCAGGCAAAGGGGAGGGGCATTTCAAAACAATGACGATGTTTCTCGGTACCCATGCCAGCCGGGTGGATGCAAAAGGACGCATCTCCATCCCTTCTCCCTTTCGGACAGTCCTACGCGATAATGCCCGGCCGGGTGATGCGATGATGATTATCCGTCCCTCGCACCTCCATGATTGTTTGGAAGGCTGGACATCCTCCGCCTTCTTCTCCTTCTCCAACGCGTTGGATGAGTATGATCCTTTCTCTGAGGATCATGACGACCTCGCCACAAGCCTGTATGCTGATGCTTATCCGCTCGATTGCGATAAAGAGGGGCGCGTCAACCTCCCCAAGGCGTTAAAGGAACATGCCAACCTAGAGGGGGAAGTCACCTTCATGGGGCTAGGGCGTGTCTTTCAGATATGGAACCCCGCTCTTGCTGAAGAGCGTAGGAAGCAGGCCCGCAGCCGTGCGCGTGAGCTGGGTCGCCACAAAGCTACCTCCACACGGGAGGGGTCCACATCATGAACCACGCTCTTTATCGCATCGCTGAGGACATGCAGCAGGAAGGGCACTTCCCCGTTATGCTGCCAGAAGTGCTAGAGACATTAGCCCCCAAACCGGGCGGGACTTATCTGGATGGCACCTTTGGTGGTGGCGGCTATAGCCGTGCCCTCCTCCGCGCCGCGGCCTGCACAGTCCATGCGATTGACCGCGACCCTGATGCAATTAAACGCGGCCAGCCTCTCATTGCTGCCTCAGAGGGCCGGTTGCACCTCCATCAAGGCACCTTTAGCGCGATGGAAGAGCTTGTCGGCGCATATGGACCTTTTGATGGCATCGTCTTGGACCTCGGCGTCTCATCCTTCCAACTCGACCAAGAAGAACGCGGCTTTTCCTTCCGTCATGATGGGCCTTTAGATATGCGGATGAGCGCAACCGGCCCTAGTGCGGCCGATATCGTCAATGGGGAGAGCGAAGCTGCTCTGGCAGATATTCTGTACCATTACGGGGAGGAACGCCGCTCCCGCCGGGTTGCCCGCGCTATTGTGGATGCTCGCCAGAGCGGCCCCCTCCAGACGACGGGGCAACTTGCCGAAATCATCCGCAAGGCTATGCCGAAAGAACGGCCCAATTTCGACCCTGCGACGCGAAGCTTCCAAGCCATCCGCATCGCTGTGAATGACGAATTAGGCGAGCTAGAGCGCACCTTAAAAACGGCCCCTAACTTGCTCGCCCCGGGCGGTATTTTCTGTATTGTGACCTTCCATTCCCTAGAGGATAGAATGGTCAAGCGCGCCCTTGCCCAGCTAACGGGCCGTGTTGCGGGGCCTTCGCGCCATACCCCTCTCTCCTTACAGCAGGCAGAAGCCCCCGCTTTTGCGCTGCTCCATACACGCCCTCGCTCTCCCTCCGAGACAGAGCTTACCCTTAACCCTCGTTCCCGCAGCGCACGTTTGCGCGCTCTGCGGCGTATTTCCGCCCATGGAGCTTCCGCATGATCCGTTTTGCTACTCTTCTCTGCGCCGCTATGGCCGCTGGGTCTGGCCTCTTTCTTTACACAAAGAAGCATGAGACCCTTGTGCTGAATCAAGATATCCGCAAAACGGTGGAGGAAACCCGTCGCGTCCAACAAGAGACGGCAATACTCCGCACACAATGGGCGTTGCTTAACCAGCCAGACCGCCTCTCTGCGCTATCGCAACGCGTGCTGCCTCAGCTAAAGCAGGTCGAGCCTACACAATTTGTGCAACTCACCAATTTGCGCGAACGTCTCCCCGCAATTAGCCATCATATGATCGCTATGACACCCGTACGAGAACAAGCCCAACATACCCTAACAGCTCTCACCACGGCCTCTGCCCCTGCCGCAACACCGCATAATGCTGCACATAACCGTAACATCAGCACAACCACTGGGGCGGAGAAACAAACCGTCACAAATCATACTCTAGAGCAAGACCTCGCCTTGCTGAGTGAAACTGATGCCCCCAAACCAATACATCATCATCGTCATGATGCTGACCTAGCCCTCCACAAATCCCATATTGTGCCGGCCCATCCACATACAACATCTACAGACGATGTTGCTTGGCATCCAACCGCCTCTTCCCATCAAGGAGACCATCATAACCATGCAAGGGGCATCCATACGGCTGCTCTCTCAAATAGTGATGACGACCAAAGCCCTCTACCACCGCCTATCCCTCTAACAAATTAAAACGCGTACATTATCTTGCTCTCTCCCATAACCTAGTGATCGAACCTCCCTCCCCATGGCCCCCAAACCCTCACGCAAGGCAGATGGTAAGAACTCTGCCCATGCCGCTCATAAGGAAAAGCGGAGGTTTATTCTCCTCCGTGGGGTGGAGGCTTATCGCCGCTGGCGCAATGACCGTAAGCAGAACCCTTTTAGCTGGTTAGAAACAAGCCATAATCGGCTCATTTATTTAGGGATGGGATTTCTCTTTCTTTATGGTGGGGTCGCGTTAAAGGCCCTCTTTGCCACAATCCTCACCCCTATGGCCCCGCTTCCTAATCAAGTCGGGGCGATTATTCCTGACATTCCCCACCCAGACCCTAAAGCCCTCGCTGGCAGTGGGTTTGTACTGCCTAATATTCAACGCGCTACCATTACAGACCGTAACGGCCAGCCTTTGGCTCTCTCTCTGCCAGTTGTGCAAGTTTACGCCAACCCGATGGAAATTATTGAGCCTGAAGATGTTGCCAAACAACTCCATTCCATATTGCCTAACCTAAATATCCCTGAGACCATTCGCCGCTTAAAGCAGAAAAAACAGTTCGTTTATCTCGCTCGCAATATTGCCCCTGTTGATGAATTGGCAATTAATAATCTAGGCATCCCCGGCATTTATTTTGAGAATGGTGAACAACGCCATTACCCGCTTGGCACGCTTGCCGCGCAAATATTAGGGGCTGTGGATATTGATAATCACGGCATTGCAGGGGTGGAGAAATATTTTAATCAACGCCTCCTCAGCGACCGCACACCCCTGCGCCTCTCCCTTGATGCCCGCGTGCAAGCGGCAATGCGCGATGAACTTAATGAAGCCAAAACACGCTTCCGCGCTATTGGGGCCTCGGCCATCCTCATGGATGTCCATACGGGGGAAATCATCGCTATGATTAGCTTGCCTGATTATGATGCGAATGACTTCGCCCATGCCTCAGATGATGCACGCTTTAACCGTGCGGTAACAGGTATGTATGAGCCGGGATCGACCTTTAAGCTACAAACAGCAGCCATGGCGTTACAGCTTGGGGTAGCGCATCCGTGGGACCAATTCTCTACCATTCCTATCAAGGTGGGGCGGTTTAAAATCTCCGACTTAAAGACCGACCATTTCGCCCCTTGGCTGGCTCTGCCATCGGTCATGGCGTTTTCCTCCAACCCAGCTTCAGCTCATATTGCCCTAGATGTCGGGCGGGAACGCCAACATGATTGGCTTAAAAATATGGGCTTCCTCGACCGCGTCCCAGTCGAACTCCCCGAGGCGGGCCGTCCCATCGTCCCTTCCCTCAAAAATTGGGGGGAAACCACCGTTATGACCGTAGGCTTTGGTCACGGTGTTGCGGAATCCCCACTCGCTATCGTCCGTGGGACAGCCACAACGGGAAATGGTGGGTACCTCGTCACCCCTACACTCTTAGCCCGCGAGCATCTAAATGATGATGTCGTGATGGCTGAGGAGGAGAAAGGCCCACATCTCATCTCCACCCATAATGCAGACCTATTACGGCGTATTTTACGGCTCGTTGTTACAAAAGGCATCGGTAAAAAGGCCGAAAGCCCCGGTTATCTCGTTGGAGGGAAAACCGGCACGGCAGAGAAAATCGGGGCACATGGCGGGTACCTTAAACACGTCAATATTACCGCCTTTACCGGCATGTTCCCCATGAACGCCCCACGCTATGCACTCTATGTCATGCTGGATGCCCCCCAAGGTACGGCAGAAACCCATGGCTGGACAACCGCCGGCTGGATTGCCGCACCGACATTCTCCAAAATCGTCACACGCGTTGCCCCTATGCTGGGCCTCTTTCCCGCCCCGCCGGAGAAGGCCCAGCAGCTTGATGACCAACTCGCCCTTGCTTTGACCCCACCCGTCCCGCCGGGAGTGCGTCGCCCCCTTGGCCCTGGTAATGACCCCGGCGCGGCGGCTGTTAATCGCCTCGCTGCTAAACATACCCCTCATCACGCTCATTAGGCCCTGCTCATGAAACTCTCTGCCTTACTCCATCGCTACGCTCTCTCCTCCCCCAGCACGCATGACCCCCTCATCACCGCAATCACGGCTGATAGTCGGCAGGTCAAAGCGGGGAGCCTCTTTGTCGCCCTAAGCGGCCATAAACATGATGGGCGAGACTTCATCCCCGCCGCGATTGCCCAAGGGGCAGCCGCAATCATCCTTGCCCCCAAACAAGGGGAAACCCTCCCGCCGGAGCGACATGAAAACGGCCATACAGCCCCCCTCATCCCTGTAGCGGACCCAGCCCATTTCCTCGCCCGAGCGGCCGCTTACCTCGCAGGGCCACAACCAGCACATATCACCGCCATTACGGGGACAAATGGCAAAAGCAGCACGGCTGACTTCCTCCGCCAGCTTTATCAACTCCGCCATTATAAAGCTGCCAGCCTCGGCACGTTAGGCCTCATCAGCGATGTAGAGATGCCCCCTCTGCCAGCCTTAACCACGCCTGATGCTGTTAGCTTAGCAACAACACTCGCGCGCCTAAAAACCTATGGTGTTGAGCATGTCGCCTTAGAGGCATCATCCCACGGGCTTCATCAAAAACGGCTTGATGGCGTGGCCATTACCGCAGCAGGTTTTTCCAACCTCACGCGTGATCATCTCGATTATCATCACACGATGGAGGACTATCGAGACGCTAAGCTCTCCCTCTTTAGCACCCTATTGCCGGAAGGGGGGCTTGCGGTCATCAATGATGATATAGATGTTGAGAGCCGAGACGCCCTCCAGCATATTGCCGCAAAACGCGCTCTAAAACTCCGCACAGTCGGCACAAAGGGTGAGACAATCCGCCTTCTCGATGCGCAACCAACCCCACATGGGCAAGACCTCACCATCCAGCTTTATGGCCGTACATTACCGCCTATTCACTTCCCACTGCCGGGGCGGTTCCAAGCGGAAAATGCATTGCTTGCCGCCGCTCTTTGCTGGGAGCATGAGGAGGAAGCAGATGCCATCATCGCCCTGCTTCCTCATTTAAAAGGGGTGCCGGGCCGTTGTGAACCGGTCGCAACCCTCCCTAATGGGGCCTGCGCTTATGTTGATTACGCCCATACACCTGATGCATTAGAGCATGTTCTCCTCAGCCTCCGCCCCCACGCAGCGGGGCGGTTGGTGGTGGTCTTTGGTGCAGGAGGCGACCGCGACAAAGGCAAACGCCCTCTCATGGGGCAGATTGCCGCTCATCTCGCTGATGAGGTCATCATTACTGATGATAACCCCCGCAGCGAAGACCCCGCCACTATCCGTGCCGCCATCCGCGCGACAGCTCCCCAAGCGCAGGAGATTGGTAACCGCAAAGACGCTATCCAAACCGCTCTTGAGAGCCTCAGAGAAGGTGATGTGCTGCTCATCGCTGGGAAAGGCCATGAGACGGGCCAGATTATCAACGGGGTAACCCATCCTTTTGATGACCGTACACTCACAGCCGCCCTCGCTGCGGAGTTATCATGATGCCCACCAGCACAGCCCCACTTTGGACAAGCCAAGACCTCCGCAACGCCACACAAGGCCGGCTCACCGGTGATGTGCATGTCCGTGCTGTCTGTATTGATACGCGCAGCCTCCAACCGGGGGACCTTTTTATTGCACTCATTGGCCATAATGCGGATGGGCACCAATATCTCAAGCAGGCTTTAGAGCATGGCGCGGCCTGCGTTATGGCGCATGATGGTGCGGCCATTGCTAAAGCTGGCTTAACCGATGACCCCCGCCTCCTCCTCGTCTCGGACACGATGCAGGCCCTAGAGGCATTAGGGCGTTATCGCCGTGCTCAGTTTAAAGGCAAGGCCATTGCCATCACAGGGAGCGTAGGCAAAACCACAACCAAAAACATGCTCGCCACAGCCTTAGCCGCTTATGGGAAGGTTCATGCCTCGGTGGCTTCCTTTAACAACCATTGGGGCGTCCCCCTTACCTTAGCGCGCTTACCTCAAGACGCTGCCTTTTGCATTAGCGAAGTAGGCATGAACCACCCTGGCGAGATTGCCCCTCTAGTGGCTCAAATCCGCCCCGATATTGGCCTTATTACTACCATCGGGAGCGCGCATCTCGGCCATATGGGCAGCCTTAACGCCATCGCTGCGGAAAAAGCCAGCCTCTTTGCGGCTCTACCAGCGGGTGGAACGGCCCTCTACCCAGAAGAAGCCGCGCAATTCCCCGCTGTCACCCAGGCTATCCCACAAGATGTCTCCCTCTGGCAGGTGGGGACAACGTCTCATGCAACCATTCATTGTGATGAGCTGCACTGCACCGCCACGGGGAGCCAACTTCATCTCTCCACGCCGGCGGGGGAGGCACAGCTTACACTTACAGCCCCGGGGCCTCACCTCGCCCGCAATGCCGCTCTAGCTCTTGGTGCAGTGGCTGCTTTGGGCCTTCCGCCCCAGGCGGGGGCCACGGCTTTACGCCACTTCCAGCCCGAGGCGGGGCGTGGGCAACAACGGCTTTTACCCGGTGAAATCACCTTATTGGATGAAAGCTATAATGCCTCCGGCCCCAGCATACGTGCAGCACTGGAGACGCTAAGCTTAATGCCCGCCCCCCGCCATATTGCCGCCCTGGGGGATATACGCGAGCTCGGCACCTTTGCCGCAGAGGAGCATCGTGCCCTAGCCCAACCGTTAACAGAGCATAACATCCTTACTTTTTGTTGTGGCCCGCATATGAAATCCCTTTACGAGGCCCTTCCCCGATCCCTACAGGGCGGTTATGCTGAGACATCAACCCAACTTGCCCTTCTTCTACGCCCTGCTTTGCAGAAGGGGGACATTTTGCTTGTAAAGGGCAGCTTGGGAAGCCGTATGCGTGACCTCATTGCGTTATTAGACCAACCCGAATCATCCCACAGCCCAGAGTCCGCCTAATGCTGTTTAACCTCCTTGCCGCTCCCTATTCTTCCCATGGTGGCCTGCTCAACCTACTGCATTATATGACCTTTCGGGCCGGATGTGCTTGCTTAACGGCATTAATCATCTCCCTCCTCTTGGGGAAACCTTTTATTGCCCAGCTTAAACGCATTCAACGGCAAGGCCAGCCCATCCGCGCTTTAGGGCCAGAACGCCATATTTTGGAGAAAGCAGGCACCCCCACAATGGGCGGGGGTCTTATTCTTTTCTCCCTCGCTCTCTCCACCCTATTATGGGCAGATTTACGCGATGGTTTTGTGTGGGCTGTCTTACTCACCACGCTAGGCTTTGGCGCTATTGGCTTTGCAGATGATTACCTCAAACTCGCCAAGGGCAATAGCAAAGGAGTTTCTAAAAAACTCCGCCTCGGTGGGGAGTTCCTCATCTCTTGTCTTGCAGGCATTGCGATGGAGGCCCTCACCCCGCCAGAGTTCCGCAATGCGGTGGCCTTTCCCTTTACAAAAACCTTCATGTTGCATTTGGGCTATGTGTTCCCCCTCTTTGCAATGGTCACCATCACAGGTTTTGGTAATGCGGTAAACCTCACTGATGGGCTTGATGGCCTCGCTACCGTCCCCTCCATCATCGCTGCTTTGGTCTTTGCCTTAATCGCCTATCTGGTTGGTAACCACGTCTTTGCAGATTATCTTCAGCTTCATCACGTCCCTGGCACGGGGGAGCTAAGCATCTTCTGCGCGGCTCTCATTGGGGCGGGTTTGGGCTTCTTATGGTTCAATGCCCCCCCGGCAGAGGTCTTTATGGGCGATACCGGCTCCCTAGCCCTTGGTGGGGCTTTAGGCGCGGTGTCCGTAGCGGTTAAGCACGAGCTAGTCCTCTGCCTCGTAGGGGGGTTGTTTGTAGTGGAAACCATCTCCGTCATTCTCCAAGTCTTTTGGTTCCGCCGGACGGGGAAACGTATTTTCCTTATGGCTCCCCTCCACCATCATTTTGAGAAAATGGGCTGGCAAGAGCCAAAGATTGTCGTACGCTTTTGGATTGTCGCTATCATCTTGGGGCTATGTGGCCTCGCTACATTGAAGATACGCTAATCATGGCCCATCCCACATCACCTCCCCCCTCATCATGGCCTAAAACCCTCCTCTCCGGGCAGCGTTATGCTGTATGCGGGCTAGGGCGTAATGGAGCTGCTGTTGTGGAAGCCCTCCTCGCTATGGGGGCGGAGGTTCATGCGTGGGATGACAATAACCCTACCCTCTCTAAGGCCCTGACCGTCCATCCCAGCCTCACACTGGCCCCACTTGATGACCTCACCGGCTTTACAGCCCTCATCCTCTCACCCGGCATTGCCCATCATCTACCGCAACCACACCCTACGGCACGCCTTGCTCAAAAGCAGCACATCCCCATCCTCTCCGATGCGGAGTTGCTCTGGCAGGTCACCCGCAAAGCAGGCTCTAAAGCGCGCTTTGTCTCCATCACGGGGACCAATGGCAAGTCCACCACTACGGCTCTATTAACCCATATCCTCACCGAGGCCGGTATTCCTGCTTATTGTGGCGGTAATTTCGGCACGGCCTCTCTGGCCTTACCGCCCCTTAGCGATGATGGTGTTTATGTTATCGAGATGTCCTCTTACATGCTCGAGCGTCTGGAGCATTATCACGCTTGTGCGGCTGTCCTCCTCAATTTAACACCTGACCATCTCGACCGTCATGGCTCTATGGAGGGCTATCTCACCGCCAAAGCTCATGTATTTGATAATATGACCAAAGGCGACCTCGCCCTTTTAGGAGAGGCTGCCTCATGGAGCAAACCCCTCCAAGCCCGCCTGACCTCCCAGGGGCTAGACGTCCATACTCTTACTATCACCGATGCCCTTTCCCCGGAGGATGCCCCCTTCCTACCCGGCCCGCATAATGCCCAGAATATTGAAGCCTGCCGCCTCATAGCGCGTCATCTTGGCCTCTCTGATGCGAGCATTGCCCGTGGCATACGCAGCTTCCCCGGGTTAGACCATCGCCTACAACATATCGCAGAGGCAAAGGGCATCGCTTTTATCAATGATAGCAAAGCCACCAATGCGGAAGCCAGCTTCCACGCTCTGCGGGCTTTTCCTCATCTTTTATGGATTGCTGGCGGTATAGCTAAAGAGGGTGGCATTACAAATCTCGCCCCGGTTTTAGGGCATGTCCACCGCGCCTTCCTCATTGGGCAGGATGCCCCCCTCCTGGCCGAGACGCTTAAAGCCCATAATATAGCTTTTGAAATCAGCACAACGTTGGAGCAAGCCACCCGCGCCGCTTGGGCCTATGCACAAGCCAGTACCACCCCCTTACCGATTATTCTCTCCCCCGCTTGCGCGAGTTTTGACCAATTTCGTAATTTTGAGGAACGTGGCACAGCCTTTGCCACCCTCGCACACACGCTCTGCCATGCCGACTGCCCTGCTGAGGAGGAAGCCCGCTAATGGCTCTATCCGACCGCACGAACAACTCCCACCATGCCCAATGGTGGCGTAGTCTCGACCATGTAAGCCTTAGCTGCGTTGGTGCGCTCATCGCCCTTGGCTATATCCTCATGCTCGCCGCAAGTCCTGCTGTGGCCCACCGCATTGGGGCCTCACGCAATATGTTCATCCTCAAACAAGTGGTCTTTTTGGCCTTAGCGGGGGCGGTCGTCATCGTCACATCCCGCCTGACCCCGCGCATGGTGTTACGCATTGCGCTCATTGGCGGGGTCATGGCCTTGGGAGCCACCTTCATGACGCTCATCCATGGGATGGAAATTAAAGGCGCGCGCCGCTGGATTGCCCTACCCTTAATGTCTGTGCAGCCTTCGGAGTTTCTAAAGCCCTGCTTCGCCGTTGTGACGGGGTGGCTACTTAACCTTCGTTATGAAAAAACCCTCTCTAATGGTTGGCGATTTCCGGGGCGTTTGGTCGCTTGTGGTGTTTATCTGGTCATTGCTGCACTCCTCCAAGCCCAACCAGATATTGGGATGCTGTCTGTCATTAGCATGGTGTTCATCACCCAACTCTTTATTGATGGCTTGCCTATTATTGTCTTTGGTATGCTCGTCTCCGCAGCTTTAGGGGCTTTTGGTGTTGCGTATTTGGTGTTTGAGCATGTTCACTCCCGCGTGCAACGCTTCCTCCACCCCGATGTGGGGGACCATTACCAAATTGATACCTCTATGCGTGCCTTTGGTAATGGCGGCTTGCTCGGGCGTGGGCCGGGGGAAGGCCGTGTTAAAGACCTCCTACCCGATGCTCATGCTGATTTTGTCTTTTCCGTCGCGGGGGAAGAATATGGCTTTGTCATGTGCCTTTTTATCATCGCGCTCTTTACTATCTTGGTCTTTTCCACGCTCAATCGCTTATTGGAGGAGAAGAACCCTTTTATCATCCTCTCCACAAGCGGGTTGATAACAGGCTTTGGCTTACAAGCTTTTGTCAATATGGGGTCATCGCTACATTTAATCCCAACTAAAGGGATGACCTTACCGTTTATCTCCTATGGGGGAAGTTCCGCTCTCTCTGTTGCTTTAACAATCGGCATGGCCCTAGCCTTAACACGCCACCGCACAAAGCCAAGCCGTTTTACAACACCATCCTCCAACGCTACCACACACTTAACCGCGCCATCCAAAGAGAATCATAACGTATGACAAACGCTCCCATCATCATCGCCGCAGGGGGAACAGGCGGCCATTTTTTCCCCGCTGAAGCTTTGGGGGAAGAGCTCCAACGCCGCGGCTATCCCCTCATCCTCATGACAGACCCACGTCATAATCGCGCCGAGCAGGGTGTTTTTGCACATTATCCCCGTTATACGCTGGCCAGTAGCGGCGTGGCGGGTAAAAAACCGCTTGATAAATTCAAGGCTATTACGCGCTTATTATGGAGCTGCCTAAAAGCACGCAAGCTCATTGCTGTACATCACCCTACAGCAATTATCGGGTTTGGTGGCTACCCTTCCATCCCTCCACTTTTAGGCAGCCGCCTGCTCTGCCGTAACCGCCCTGCCCTCATCATCCATGAAGGCAACGCCATTCTTGGCCAAGCCAATGCTGTTCTCTCACGCTTTGCCAATGCCATTGCCACCTCCTACCCACAGGTCATGCGCCTCCCTATTGGGAAAAAGGTCGTCCAAACAGGTATGCCCGTCCGCCCTGCACTTGAAGCCCTAGCTGATGAGCCTTACAGCCCACCCACCCTCCATACAAATGAGGAGCCCATCCATCTCCTCATCTGGGGTGGCTCTCTTGGTGCGCAGGTTTTTAGTACAGTCGTGCCACAAGCTCTCTGTAACTTACCTCAACATATCCGCATCCGCTTACATGTCACCCAGCAAGCCCATGAAGATATGGTCCCCGTATTGACCAACTTGTACAAACAAGTCGGTATTACAGCGCACGTTACTCCCTTTATTAATGATGTCGCCTCCGAGCTTAAACAAGCTCATCTCGTCATCGGGCGGGCTGGTGGCTCCTCCGTGGCAGAACTCGCCATAGCAGGACGCCCCTCCATTATGGTGCCCCTCCCCATTGCTGCCTCTGATGAGCAAGGCTTCAACGCCCAAGCGATGGAGCGCGCAGGCGGGGGCTGGATGATTCGTCAGCGTGATTTCCAATCTGAAAAACTTTGTGACATGCTCCTCCATCTCTTTGAGCATCCTGATGAGTTGAGCCGTGCTGCCCATGCAGCACGAACCCTCCAACAGCGCCACGCTGCAAAAAAACTGGCCGACCTCGTTGAAGCCACTCTAAAAAGCTGATTATCTGCCCTTCCCCCTCATTAATTGGAGTAACCCTTCATGCGCACATTACCCCTTAACCTGGGCTTGATCCATTTTGTTGGTATTGGGGGCATTGGCATGTCCGGCATTGCAGAAGTACTGCATCTGCTGGGTTATAAGGTGCAGGGGTCTGACATTGCCGAGAATGCGAATGTCCAACGTCTTCGCAAAGCAGGGATCACCGTCCATATCGGCCATGATGCCGCTAATCTGGGTGAAGCACGCGTGGTAGTGACCTCCACAGCGGTTAAACGTGATAACCCAGAGGTTGTTGCCGCACGCGCCCGGCTCATCCCCGTTGTAAGACGGGCCGAGATGCTCGCCGAACTCATGCGCCTGCGCTGGGCCATCGCCATTGGGGGGACGCACGGCAAAACCACCACCACCAGCCTTGTGGCCTGCGTGCTAGAGCAAGCCAAGCTGGACCCGACCGTCATCAATGGCGGAATCATCGAGGCTTACGGCACCAATACCCGCATGGGTGCTGGGGATTGGATGGTCGTAGAAGCTGATGAGAGTGACGGCTCCTTCCTCCGCTTGCCGGCTATCATCGCCGTTGTTACCAATATGGACCCCGAACATCTGGACCATTGGGGCTCTGATGAGGCTATGGAGGCAGGCTACCGGCAATTTGTCTCCAACATTCCCTTTTATGGTTTTGCCGTCTTATGTGTGGACCATCCACGCGTCCAACAGATGATCCCTCAACTCTCTGATCATCGCCTCATTACCTACGGCTTCAGCCCGCAGGCGGATGTCCGGGCCGAAATCACCGGGACAGATAGTGAGGGCGTCACCTTCCACGTCACCATCACAGACCGTACCGCTAACACCCAGCGGCGTGCAGGGCCGTTCCATCTCCCCATGTTTGGCCATCATAATGTCCTCAATGCTGTAGCTGCCATTGCCGTAGCTTTAGAGATGGACATTCCCGATACGGTCATCGCCGATGCTCTTGGCGGCTTCCGCGGAGTGCAACGCCGCTTTACCCTCACCGGGACATGGAATAACGTAAAAATCATTGATGATTACGGCCATCATCCTGTTGAAATCGCCGCTGTATTAAAAGCCGCGCGACAAGCTGGGGCAAAACACGTTATTGCTGTGATACAACCTCATCGTTATTCCCGCTTGCAAGCCCTCTTTAACGACTTCTGCACCTGTATGAATGATGCTGATACCGTCATCGTTGCTGATGTCTATGCCGCAGGGGAACCCCCCCTTGAGGGCGTTGGGCGTGATCAGTTGGTCGAAGGGCTACGCGAGCGTGGACACCGCCATGTTCTGCCCCTCCCTTCGGAAAAAGACCTCGCTGCCTTAATTGCAGACATTGCCGTACCGGGGGATTATGTCCTCTGCTTAGGCGCAGGCTCCATCACCCATTGGGCAAAAGCCCTCCCTGCTCAGCTCGCTGCGCATAAACCGGAGAGCTTATGACCAGTACAGCCCCTTTCCAGCCGCTCCGTGGCAGGCTGAAAGCCGATGTCCCCCTTGCCCCGCGCAGTTGGTTCCGCACTGGGGGGCAGGCGGACTGGCTCTTTGTCCCACAAGATGAAGAAGACCTCGCCACAGCTCTACAGCAAAGCCCGCCTAATATGCCCCTTACCGTCTTGGGGGCGTGCTCTAACATCATCATTCGCGATGGCGGATTAGCCGGGCTAACGCTGCGCCTCGCCGGTGGTTTTGCCCAGATTGAAGCTGATGGTGATGGCCTCATCGCCGGGGCGGCAGCACTGGATAGCAGCGTGGCAGAAACCGCCGCCCGCGCTGGGATGGCAGGCTTTGCCTTTCTCTCCACCATTCCCGGCTCTATTGGCGGGGCAGTACGGATGAATGCCGGGGCTTATGAGAGGGATATGGCCTCCTTGTTAGATTGGGTTGAGATTCTCACGCGTGAGGGCACATATCAACGCCTCCCCGCAGCGGATTTGCACATGGGCTACCGCCATACAACCCTGCCAGACGGTGCCATCGTCCTCCGCGCTCGTCTCAAAGCCCAAGGGGCGGAAGACCCCGCCCTCATCCAAGAAGCGATGCACGTTATGCGGGCTAAACGCGAGGCCAGCCAGCCTTTACGCGCTCGTACTGGTGGCTCGACCTTCCGTAACCCAGAGGGTCATAAAGCATGGGAGCTGATAGACGCCGCTGGCTGCCGTGGGTTGCGTCATGGTGGGGCACAAATAAGTGAAAAACACTGCAATTTTATGCTCAATACAGGCCACGCCACCAGCACCGAGCTAGAGGACCTTGGCGAGATGGTCCGCGCCCGCGTGCTAGCACAAAGCGGTATAGAGCTACAATGGGAAATTAAACGGCTAGGCCGCCTCTCTCATCCAGCATGATGAAGTTTTGAGTATGACGCAGCACTTATCCTCCTCTCCGACCTCACAGTCTGTAGCCGTTCTTATGGGCGGGACCTCCAGCGAGCGCAGTGTAAGCCTCTCCAGCGGCAAAGCCGTCACAGCGGCTTTAAAAGAAGCCGGACATCACGTCCACGCGCTTGATGTCGGGCCGGACATCACCACGACCATCGCCGCGTTAAAAGCCTGCCGCCCAACAGTTGTCTTTAATGCGCTGCATGGCCCCGGTGGGGAGGATGGTGCCATTCAGGGCGTGTTAGAATGGCTAGGCCTGCCCTACACACATTCCGGCATTTTAGCCTCGGCAATAGCGATGAATAAGGCCACCACCCGCATGGCCCTCCAAGCAGCTGGCCTACCCGTGGCAGAGGGCTGCCTCATCACCCCCGCCGCCCTTATTGACCGTGCCCCCCTTCCTGCGCCTTATGTTCTCAAACCAGTCGCCGAAGGCTCCTCTGTTGGGGTGCATATTCTCCATCAAGATGATGAATCAACACGCCGCACGATTGCGGAATCATGGACCTATGGCCCACAGATTTTGGCTGAACACTTCATCCCCGGGCGGGAACTGACCGTAGCTGTGTTGGGGGATACCCCCCTCGCTGTAACAGAAATTCTCCCCCAAGAAGGCGGGGGATTCTATGACTTCGCTGCAAAATATCAGGCGAATGGCTCCCGCCATATCATTCCCGCCCCCCTGCCCACATCCATCACTGAGCGCGCCCTCGCCCTAGCATGCCAAGCTCATCATGCCCTTGGCTGCAAGGGGGCAAGCCGGACTGATTATCGCTATGATGAGCAAACTCATCAGCTCGTGATTTTGGAGGTCAATACCCAACCGGGGATGACAGCAACCTCCCTCCTGCCAGAGCAAGCCGCCGCGCGTGGGGTCAACTACCCGCAACTTTGTGATTGGTTGATCAAAGACGCGCTGGGCCAAGCAAGCCCCCTTACCCTTACATCTCTACCTTCGACACATACAGCCTAACACCCTATGGCGTTTTTCTTCAAAAAACGGCCTCACATGCCGCTAGACCCTTACGAGGACCGCCCCTCTCGCCTCTTTCTCTTTTGGCAGCGTCAAAAGATGATTCTCCGGCGATTGAGCATTGTCATACTCGTTACCGTCCTCCTCGCTGGGGCTGGCTGGCTGGCATGGCTCAGCCTAGGAGGCCATGCTTTTACCAACGCCTTAACCGAACGCTTCGCCCAGCTAGACCCCCTCCGCATCCGTCACATCACCATAACAGGCCGCCATTTAACTGATGAAAGCGACGTGATGGAGGCCCTCGGCACGGGCTTAGACCATTCGCTCTTCGGTTTCTCCGTAGAGGATGCCCGCAAACGCCTTGATAAACTACCCTTTATTGAGCATTCGACCGTCGAGCGTCATCTACCCGATACAGTCCTCATCACGTTGGAAGAAAAACACCCTATCGCCATCTGGCAGATTGATGGCCATTTCATCCTCATCAACCAAAAAGGCGATAATGTCTCCCAGCAAGAGCTTACCGCACATAACCGCTCTGCTTTTCGCAAATTACCACTCGTTGTCGGGGCTGGGGCCAATTTAGAAGCCGCCTCTATTTTAGGGTTATTAGACCATTATCCCGACATTAATAGCCATGTTCTTGCCTTCATCCGTATCGGACAAAGACGTTGGAATATTCTAATGCAAAATGGCACAACCCTCCTCCTGCCCGAAGGGGCAGAGGCTGCCGCTTTGGAGCGTCTGCATAGTTACCAAACGGAGTACCAACTCCTTGACCGTCCCTTAAAGACCATTGACATGCGCCTACCCGATCGTATGGTCATTCATCCCGCTACCCCCAGTACTGACCAGGATAACCCAACACCATCGTCCACGCCGCCGACAATTGGACATTAAGCCATTATGACATCTTCCCTCCCCTCACATACACAGGCTCTTCCCGTCCCCCAGCAGGATCGTGCCGTCCTCCCCATCCTCCCCTCAGAGGAGCAACAAGGCTTTGTTTGGACCCCCGGTTTAAAGGCGGTCTTGGATATTGGTTCCACCAAAATCACCTGCTTGATCGGACAAGGCTTAAAAAATGGGGGCTTACGTGTTCTTAGTTGGGGATGGAGACGCTCCGAGGGGGTTAATTCTGGCGCGATTGTTGATACAGCAAAGCTAGAGCGTGTTATCCGCGCTACCGTCGGTGATGCAGAACGAAAAATTAGCCGTCGTATTCGAGATGTAACCGTCAATCTTTCCTGTGGTGCTCCCCGCAGTTACCATCTTGATACCTATCTCTCCCCCAATGGACGAGAAGTTGATGAAGCAGACTTACAAGAGCTTTACGAACAAGCCCGCTATGACGCTATAGAAACCGATCGCCGCATCATCCATGCTATGCCGCTAGGCTTTAACATTGATGAGAGCATCACCGTCCTCAACCCTTGTGGCCATCAATGCGAAAGATTAATGGGCAAGTTTCATATTATTGATGCCCAAACAAGTGTGATCCACACATTAGATGCCGTCCTACAGCGGGCTGAGCTTCGCGCTATTGATATACTCTCCAGCCCCATTGCCTCCGGCATCGCCGTGACGGACCATGACGAGCGCGACCTTGGCGTAACTGTCGTCGATATGGGGGCAGGCACTACGACATTGGCTGTTTTTGCCCGTGGGCGTGTCCTTTATACACGGCATATTCGGGTGGGTAGCCATCATATCACACGCGATATTGCCCTTGCTCTTTCAATCCCCATCGACGCGGCAGAACGTCTTAAAACACTCTATGGCGTAGCATATGCTTCCGCTGATGATGCCAGCCTTCCCATTGCCCTTCCTCTCTCGCATCATAATGGCATACGCCAAATTACACGGGCCGATATTGTCCGCGCTATCGCCCCCCGCGTAGAAGAGACATTAGAGATGCTCCGCCACGAGCTTAACGGCGCAGGCCTTGGCCGCCCCGCAGAAGGCCGCGTTGTCCTCACAGGCGGTGGGGCTTTGCTCAACGGTCTTGATAGCGTCGCCGCAGAAATCTTAAACCGCCCCGTCCAAGTTCGTCCTCCCAGTGGGATACGTGGTTTACCAGAATCCAGCCATCCCTCCATATGGGCAGGGTTTTCTACCGCGGCAGGCTTATTGGCTTGGTCCGCTGGCGCGCGCAGTAGCTTTTGCCTAGCAGAACAACACGCCCCTACACGCGGGCTTGGTAAACGACTAGCTGGCCTATTGCGCAAAAAACTATAATTTGGTTAGGATAATCAATATTTAAGGTTACATTTGTAAGCTCAGATGGTAGCCTACCACTACTTTGTAGCTGCCGTGTATTTTCTACGGTCCGCCTCGTACATAACCCCAGCCGGAGCAAGATCATTATGTCATTAACGCTGACACCAACCACCCCCGGTTTGAGTGCTGTAAGCCCCCCACGTATTACTGTTATTGGGGTTGGCGGCGGCGGTGTTAATGCCGTTAATAACATGATCACCAGCCAATTGCGCGGGGTCAATTTTATCGCGGCTAATACGGATGCCCAACAGCTAGCCCTCTCCAAAGCAGAGACACGCCTACAGCTCGGCCCCACCTTAACGCGCGGTCTGGGGGCCGGTGCTAAACCAGAAGTTGGTCGCCAATCCGCCGAAGAAGTGGAAGATGAGATCCGCCAACATCTCGAAGGGGTGGACCTCGTTTTCGTCACCGCTGGTATGGGCGGGGGGACAGGGACTGGTGCCGCCCCTGTGGTTGCACGTATTGCCCATGAGACCGGTGCTCTAACCATTGGCGTTGTTTCCAAACCATTTGATTTCGAAGGCTCCCGCCGAGGGCGCGCTGCTGCAGCCGGCATTGCCGAGCTGGAAAAATACGTTGATACTTTACTCGTTATCCCCAACCAAAATCTTTTCGGCAGTGCCTCTCTGACAACCTCGTTGGTTGAGGCCTTCGCTATGGCGGATGATGTCCTCTATAGCGGTGTACGCAGTGTTACGGACCTCATGGTCGAAGCCGGCTATCAAAATCTCGACTTTGCTGATGTCCGTACCGTCATGAGCGGTATGGGCAAGGCAATGATGGGTATTGGGACAGCCTCCGCCGAAGAAGATGGCGAGGATTGGGCCATTACAGCTGCTGAGCGTGCTATTTCTAACCCTCTATTAGAGGAAACCTCTATTAAGGGGGCCCGTGCTTTGCTGGTCAATGTCACGCTAGGGCCAGATATGAGCTTACTTGCCTATAACCAAATTATGAATCTCATTCGCGAGACAGCGGATTGCGATGACGAAGAGATTAATAGCGGCTTTGTCGTCAATGAGAATATGAAAGGCAAAGTACAAGTCTCTGTTATTGCCACGGGGCTAGATGGCCGGCTCCATGCCGTTACACGGGAGGGTGATACTGCCGAAACCCCAACCGCAGAAACACCCTCTCACCCACAAAAAGACGATACATCAACTGTAGCTGAGACAAACCCCTCATCCTCCAGCCCCGCTGAGGCCCAAACCTCTGAGCCTCATGCTGAGGATATTCCTCACCAGATTGCTGGCAGCTCCATCCCCCTAGCCTCCCATAATGCCCTTTACACTCCGCAAGAGCGTGAATCTCTGGAAGTTTCGCGCCCTCAAGAGGACGCTACACAAACAGGTGGTGGGCTTTTTAGCCGCTTTTTTCGGACCCGCCCTACCCCTGAGGCAGAGCGTAAAACCCCCACCCCACCCACGGAGCCAAAGCGGCATGACCAGCCCCTTCCCCCAAATGAGGAAGATGACCTAAACATCCCAACCTATTTACGACGCGGCCCTAAATCATAACAAAGCCTAGGGACAGAGCCCTTGTCGTTATCAGGCTTGTTCTATCACGTTGGATGAGGCTCGCATGCTTGCGCAACCTGCTTATATGGAACCTACAACATATCGCAGGTTGCGCCTGCCTCACCCCAAAAAGCATCGTCGCCCTCTCCAACAAACTACATTAAAACACGCGATCCATTGTCGGGGTGTCGGTTTACATAGCGGCCGCCCCGTTACCCTACGGCTTATCCCGGCCCCCGCTCATACAGGCTTACGCTTCCAACGTTTGGATTGCCCCGGTACCCCTTCCTTCCGTCTCACGCCAGAATGCATCATCAATAGCCCTCTAGCGACGGTCGCCTCTGCGCCTGGGCAAACGGGGCTTCACATCGCCACGATTGAACATCTCCTTGCGGCTCTTCATGCCTGCAAAATTGATAATCTTCTTATCCAGGTCGATGATGCAGAACTCCCCATTTTAGATGGCTGTGCCTCGTCTTTTCTCTTCCTCTTAGAAGCCGCAGGCCGTACCGCTCTCAACGCACCTCGCCACATCATTCACATCTGCCGTCCCGTTTCTGTACAGGGGAAAAATGGGGCTTATGCTCGTCTTGCACCGCACCATACTGGGCACCTTCATCTCTCTTTAAGTATCGACTTCCCCGCCCCGGCTATTGGCCAGCAATCTTATGCACTAACACTGGCTAAAGAGCCTTTTAAACGCGATATCGCCTTCGCCCGCACCTTTGTAAACTACGAAGATATTGCCCCCCTTCATGCTCAAGGCCTCGCCCTTGGGGGAACCCTAGAGAACGCTTTGGTCATCCAACATGACCATGCCCTCAACCCTGGCGGTATGCGCCGTCCTGATGAATGTGTCCGCCATAAAATGCTTGATGCAATTGGGGACCTTTATTGTGCTGGTTATGGTCTCTCCGGCCAATTTGAGGGGTATAAAACAGGCCATGCCCTTAATAACCAACTTTTGCGTGCGGTGTTATCATCTCGCAATAACTGGCAGTTTATTGCAGATTCCGCACCTGACCTTCCTTTACCTAGGAAGAATATCAGGCTAAAGGAAAAGAACCCTCTTCCCCTAGAAAACTCCCATGCTATAAGAAAATCATGGTCAGCAGCATCCTAAACTCACATAATACCCGCTCTCGTTTCTATCTTTCGGCTTTTACAGCTCCTGTTCTGCTAGGGTTTGCCCTGCTCACTGGCTGCTCATCGGATGCCGATATTCAGGCGAAATTGCCACGCACCGCAGATGCCGAAACCCTCTATAATTACGGGATTGATGCCCTCCATGGGGGCCATTATAAGCTCGCTAGTGCCGAGTTTGAGCTTCTGCAACAAAATTACCCTTATTCCGGCTATACTGGTAATGCGGAGCTGATGGAGGGGTATGCCTATTACCTCCAGGGCGAATATGCCCTCTCTGTCCAGCAGTTAGAACGCTATCTGCAACTCCACCCCACCAGCCCAGATGCCGCTTATGCCTATTATCTGCGCGGCTTGTGCTATTATGAGCAGATCGGCGATGTCTCGCGCGATCAACTTGGCACGCTAGAGGCTATGGACGCCCTGCAAGAAGTCATTACCCGTTTCCCCCAAACCTCTTACGCACGCGATGCGCAATTGAAGGTTGATCTCTGCCGCGATCATCTCGCCGGGAAAGAGATGTATGTAGGGCGTTATTATCAGCGTGAGAAAGACTATCAAGCCGCCTATGGGCGGTATCAGCGCGTTATCCAAGACTTCCAAACGACCAACCATGTGCCAGAAGCCCTTGAGCGTCTTGTAGAAGTAAACCTTGATCTTGGCTTACCAGATGAGGCCCGCCAAGCGGCGGCCGTATTAGGCTATAACGCGCCTGATAGCCGTTGGTATCATTTAGCCTATAATAAGCTAAAAGCTAACCATCAACTTACGCCACAACTTCGCAAGCCAGAGCCCCTACGCAAAGAGCCTAAAGAAAAGCGTCATCGCACTAAACATCACCGTGATGCATTAGTGCCTGCCCCCATGGTTAGCCACCCTGCTCAGCCAGATTCCGTCATTACACAGCCGGTCTCGGAGACACGCTCTAACCCTGTAACCTCGATTGATATCCCCCCAACAACGACAACCACCCCGCCGCCTACCAACAAGGCTAAGGGAGCCAAATAAGCCTCATCACAAGGCCAGTTAGACGAGGTACCCCTTGCTTAACTGGCCTTTTCTTCTCATATATTTGACATTGCATCATTTAAACACCACGGCAGCAATACGCCATCTTGGCCGAGTTCTGGAGGCTGCATTATGCTGACACATCTCTCCATCCGTGATGTTGTCTTAATCGAGAAACTGGACCTCCCCTTCCATGCGGGGCTAACCGTCCTAACGGGGGAAACCGGGGCCGGTAAATCCATCTTGCTTGATAGTTTAGGCCTTGCTTTGGGGGAGCGGACCAATAGCCGCATCATCCGCTCTGGGGCAGAGCAAAGCAGCGTTACCGCCGTGTTTGAGCTCCCCGCTGACCATCCCGCTTATGCCCTCCTCCGCCAAAAAGACATTGCCTCTATTGAGGAAGGCGAGCCTATCGTCCTCCGCCGTATTGTCACGCAAGAGGGACGCTCCCGCGCTTATATTTGTGACCAACCAGTCGGCATCACTATTTTGCGGGATGTTGCCGCCTTACTGGTGGAGATTCAAGGTCAGCATGAACAAATGGGGCTGGCGAATCAAGCGGCTCATCAATCATTATTAGATGCATTCGGCGTTCCTACCACCTTATGCCAAAAGGTCGCCAAAACGTGGGATGAATGGCAACATGCCCTCCGTTCCCTAAAGACCGCTCGCCAAGAGATAGAGGAGGCCACCCAAGAGGAGGACTGGCTCCGCCAAATTGCAGAGGATCTCACCGCCCTCGCCCCCCAAGAAGGCGAGGAGGAAGAACTCGCCGCTCTCCGCGTTAAACTCCAACAAGATGAACGCCGGGGCGAGGCCGTAGCCGCTGCTTTGGGTGAGCTCACCCCGCGGGACCGCCGCTCAGCCACGCCAGCCAATGCCCTACGTGCGGCTAATCGTGCGCTCTCTCGCCTCTTACCCTCCCCTTTAGATCGGGAACAAGCCACTGCACAGGAGATTCCCTCTGCTCAGCAAGAGCAAGCGCAAGATGCTCTCACCGCGCTAGAAAAAGCCGAAGAATATCTCGCTGAGGCCGAAACCCTCCTCTCCCGCCTCGCGGTAGATACCACCATGGATTCACGCCTCTTAGAAGAGACTGAAGGGCGGCTCTTCACCCTTCGCGCTGAAGCCCGCAAACATAAGATAAGTGTTAGCGAACTCCCCAATTTTCTGGACAATATCAATCAACGCCTCGCCTCGATTGAGTCCAGCACAGAGGCTCTCACAAAATTAGAAGAACAAGTACACCAAAAGCGCGCCGCTTATGAGGCCGCAGCGCAAGAGCTTAGCACCGCTAGGGAAAAAGCCGCCCGCCAGATTGAAAAACGCGTCATGGCGGAATTAGCCCCCCTCAAATTAGAACGCGCTCGCTTTATTGTAGAACTCTCCTCCCTCGCACCAGAGCAATGGAACCGCCATGGGATGGAGCAGGTCGCCTTCCTCATTGCGGCTAACCCCGGACAACCACCCGGCCCACTTGGCAAGGTTGCCTCTGGGGGGGAACTCTCCCGCCTTATGCTCGCTCTTAAAGTCGTACTCGCGGGGCGGTCCTCCCTTACAACACTCGTATTTGATGAAGTTGATTCCGGCGTGGGCGGGGCCACGGCCTCAGCCATTGGCGAGCGACTTCATCGCGTAGCGCAGGATGTGCAGGTGCTGGCCATCACCCATAGCCCGCAAGTTGCTTCTCGTGGGGATTATCAACTCCGCATTGCCAAGCATGTAAAGCAAAACCACACGCAAACCAGCGCAACCCTCCTCAGTGAGGAAGAACGCCGGGAAGAACTCGCCCGTATGCTTGCGGGCACTACCGTTACCGATGCCGCCCGTGCGGCGGCCGATAGCCTTTTGGGACCCACAAAACCATGACCACCCAAACCCCGGCCCAACGTCACGCAGAGCTTGAAGCCAAAATCGCCCGGTGGAATGAGGCGTATCATGGCCATGACGCGCCGGAAGTCTCCGATGCTCTTTATGACCAAACCCGGCTAGAGCTTGTCATGCTAGAGGCTCGCCACCCCGAATTAAAACGAAAAGATGGTGCCTCTGCCCAAATCGGGGCTGCCCCTAACCCTGCCTTCGGCAAGGTCGAGCATCGCGCACCTATGCTCTCGCTCGACAATGTTTTTAATGAGGAAGACTTCGCCCATTTCATCAGCAAGATTGGCCGTTTTTTAGGGCTTGATAATAGTCAAACTGATGCCCTCATCTTCATTGCAGAGCCTAAAATTGATGGGCTTTCCATCAACCTAACCTATGAAGATGGCCACCTTACAGTCGCCACCACCCGCGGCGATGGCACGGTTGGGGAGGATGTTACAGCCAATATCCGTACCATCAGCACAATCCCACAACAGCTTCCCGCCCCTTATCCTGCTGTTATCGAAATCCGGGGCGAAATCTTTATGAGCCGCGCGGCCTTTCTCGCCCTCAATAAACAACAAGAAGAACGCGGTGAGAAGCCCTTCGCCAACCCACGCAATGCCGCTGCTGGGTCCCTCCGCCAATTAGATGCTTCTATTACCGCGCGCCGTCCTTTAGGGCTTTTTGCTTATGGGATGGGCTATAATACGGGGCTTGATGTCACCACCCATACAGAATGGCTCGATCAGCTAAAATCGTGGGGCTTCAGCGTTAATCCCCTCTCCCGCACCATCCATCATGCCAGTGATGTCCCCGCTTATGTGGCAGAGCTTGCTACGGCACGGCCTGACCTTGATTATGATATTGATGGCATCGTTTTTAAACTTGACGATATCGCCCTCCAAACACGGCTCGGCTTTGTAGGCCGTGCGCCTCGCTGGGCGATTGCGTGGAAGTTCCCTGCCGAGCAAGCCATCACCCGCCTTAATGATATTGAGGTCCAAGTCGGCCGTACAGGGGCCCTCACCCCCGTGGCGCATTTAGAGCCTATCAATGTTGGTGGGGTCATCGTCTCGCGGGCTACCTTGCATAATGAGGATGAAATCCGCCGCCTTGATGCCCGCCCCGGTGACCTCGTCCAAATTCAACGCGCAGGGGATGTTATTCCCCAAATCGTACGCATTATGGATGCAGAGCGTCCAAACCGTGCCCCGCCTTTCCACTTCCCCGACCACTGCCCCGTCTGCCACGCCCATGCCGAACGTATAGGCGATGAAGCCGTACGCCGATGCAGCGGTGGCCTCACCTGCCCCGCTCAAACGGTCGAACGGCTCATTCACTTTGTCTCTCGCAAGGCCTTTGATATTGATGGCCTTGGCGAACGCAGCATTCGCAGCTTTTACGAGCTCGGTCTTGTTCGCCGCCCCGGGGACATCTTCCGCCTATATGAGCATAAAGACCGCCTCCAAAAGTTAGAAGGCTGGGGACCGCAATCGGTCGAAAACCTCCTTAACGCGATTGAAGCCCGCCGGACCATCAGCTTTGCGCGGTTCATCTACGCCCTTGGCATCCGGCGTATTGGGGAACGTAACGCCCAGCTTCTGGCCCGCCATTATCACAGCTACCCCATATGGCATAAAGCTATGATGGCCGCGCAACAGCCTGATAGCGAAGAGCGCGCTCATCTTAGTGCCATTATGGGCATCGGCCCCGCCATTGCAGAAGAAATCGCCAATTTCTTTGAGGAAGAGCATAATCAAGAGGCCTTAAATGACCTCACCCCCGCCCTCACCATCTCAGAGGAAACAACCCCCACCCGCGGCGAAGGGGACGATGCCCCTTTAACAGGGGAGATTATGGTCTTTACTGGCTCCCTCACCACGATGTCCCGCCCGGAAGCCAAAGCCATTGCCGAGCGTCTTGGTGCGCAAGTAACAGATAGCGTCTCGCGCCGCACCACGCTGGTTGTTTTGGGTGAAAAAGCAGGCTCTAAAGCCAAAAAGGCCCATGAGCTTAACATCCGCACTGTTAACGAAGCCGAATGGCGCGCGATTGCCGGGTTAGCAGGAGACGTGTAGAGACAATCCATGCCCACTATATCACCAACCCACCATCCCCTCCTGATGCTCACAACCGGCCTCATCGCTATTGTGCTGCTTATTGGGGTGTCCGTCCTCATCTCCCTTTCGGAGATTTCCTTCGCTGCGGCGCGCGAGACGCGTATGCGTGCCCTAGCCGAGGCTGGGGATAAACGCGCCCGCGCCTTCCTTCGCCTCCGCCGCAATAGCGGACAAGTGATGACGGCTATCCAAATCTGCCTCAACGCGGTTGGGATTCTCGGCGGTGTGATTGGTGATGCCCTCCTTACCGACCCCTTTGCCGATGGGCTTTGTGCGCTAGGCATGGCCGCCCCTTTAGCGGAGAAAATAGGCTCCTTCAGCTCCTTTATCCTCGTCACTGGGCTATTCGTCCTCTTTGCGGACCTCCTTCCCAAACGCACAGCGATGAACGCCCCAGATAAAATCGCCCTCGCTGTTGGATGGTTCCCCGCCCTTGTCCTAAAATTGCTTTACCCGGCTGTGTGGGTCTTTTCGCATATTGCAGACCTCATCTTAAAACTCCTGCGCATCCCTGCTACCGCCACGGTAGAGCCTGTCACACCAGAGGACCTCCGCGCCATTCTGGCCGCAGGTACAGCCTCTGGCGTGTTGCTAGAGCAAGAACATCAGATGATTCAAAATGTCATGGCCTTACAGACACGCTCTGTGACCTCCGCCATGACCCCGCGTGATGAAATCGTCTATCTTGATGTCAATGAAAGCTTGGAGAGCCAACGCGATAAGGTCCGTGTTCGGCCTTACTCGCGCTATCCTTTATGTAATGGCTCGTTAGACCAAGTTATCGGCTCTATTCGGGCTGAAGATGTTCTCGTGGCTGTGGTGGATGAACCCGCCACTCTGACAAACCCTCAAAAAGCCCCTCCCAAACAAATCTTCAACATGCGGCGTGATGTTCTCTCCCTGCCCGATACGCTTAATCTTTGGGAGACGCTCGCGCAGTTCGATACACATGGGGCAGGTTTTGCGCTCATCTTTAACGAATATGGGTTAGTTGTTGGCCTCATCACCTATAAGGATATTATGGGTGCGCTCATGGATGGGCTTGCTAACCCATTTGAGGAACAAGCCATCGTCCGCCGTGATGATGATTCTTGGCTCATTGACGGGGCAGCCCCTGTTCTTGATGTCGTGCGGGAGCTTGATATTCCTCTCATTCTTGACCATGCCGAGTTTGATACAATCGGCGGCTTTGTCATCCACCGCCTCCGCCGTATGGCCCGCAAGGCTGATCGTATTGAGGTTGCAGGGTTCCGCTTTGAGGTAGTCGATGTCGAGCGATTCCGCATCAATCAGCTCCTCGTCACACGGATGAAGAAGGCCATTCCATGACGCCCTCTCTTGCCACACCGTACGGCACGGCCCAAGATGCGCTGCTCATTATCGATATGCAGCGGGACTTCATGCCCGGTGGGGCCTTACCTGTCTCCGATGGAGATAGGCTCATCCCTCATATCAATCAGCTAACAAAGCTTGGCTTTCGTGCCGTCATCGCTACGCAGGACTGGCACCCGGCAGGCCATTGCTCCTTCACCCAACAAGGCGGGCCTTGGCCTATCCATTGCCTCGCAGGCAGCCACGGTGCCGCCTTTGTAGATGGATTAAACCACAGCCCTATCACCCATATTATCCGCAAAGGCACGGCATTGGGAGCAGACTCCAACTCCGCCTTTTACGATGATGCAGGCACATCCACCGGGCTAACCGCCCTGCTCAAAGGCCTAGACGTATCACGCGTCTTTCTCTGCGGTGTGGCGTTAGATGTCTGCGTGCTCGCAAGCGCGCGCCACGCCGTGCAGGATGGCTTTACCACCACCATCCTCCAACACGCCTCTGCGGGCATCAACATCACGCCTGAGTTTTTCGCAAAAGCCAAGCGTGAGCATATTCATATCAGCAACTCCTAATTCACGGCATCGTCTCTTGCGGCTTCGAGAGCCATCCCCCCGTAAATCCGGCTTTCTCCAACCCTGCACGGATATAACGGTTCTTCCGCATCACCTTCCATACAAAGCCGCTGCGTAGATTCTCAATCATCAGCAAAATTGGCCCTTGATCAATACCAAGCTGCTGCTCATCCACCCAGAACCCATCCTTCGTCTCAAAACTTGGGTTAAACGCATCCAAAAAACCATATTGATTATAAATCCGCTCCCCGTAACGTTCCTTCATCGCTTTTAGCGCAGGCAGCGTGATTTCCGGCGCAAACGCAACGGACCCACCTATGGCCGTTGGGGCAATCGTACCATCATCTAAAACGTAGTCCCTCCCAGCCCCACGGGCACTATAAGCCATAAAATGCCGCTTCTGCCCATCGACCTCACGCTCAGCCTCACCCGGCCCATCGGAGGCCGTTAAGCCCCAGATATTCTCATCATATCCCCGCCAATGGCCCGGATTATGCACGGCATAATCCCGCTGCGCATAAACAGCCTCACGACTATTCTGGAAGTAATCATACCCGCGCTCACGGCTCGCTTTATCACGAATATCACGGAAATCGACCCACGATTCGCTATATTGATGCCCAAATAATGGCGCGAAATTAAGGAGATGATGCCCGTAAAACTCCCCTTGCTGTCCTTTATGCGTCTCCGTCCAACGGTCCCATATTCCCGCTGGCAGAGCATGAGATGGGGCCCCTAACGCCATAACATACAGCATCAGCCCCTCATTATAGCCTTTCCATTCCGCAGAGAGGAACTTATCAGGCGGCATCCACCCCATGCTCAACCAAGAGCTTTTACCGCCTGTCATCCAACGCCAATTCACACGGCGATAAAGCTTATCCGCTAATGCCCGAATCTCACGCTCATCAGCATTATGTCCATCATAATAGGACTGGGTGAATAACACCCCAGCCATCAATAAGGCCGTATCAATACTCGAAAGTTCCGACCAATCTGCCACGCGCAAACCGGTCTCAGAATCTAAGAAATGATAGAAAAACCCACGATACCCCGCCGTCCCATTCACCGCGCGCCCTTGCGGTAAAGAGAGAAGAAAACGCAGCGTGACTAAACTGCGCTCCACAGCCTGCGCCCGTGTGATATAGCCGCGCTCCACACCAATGCCATAAGCTGTCAGACCAAAGCCAACACTAGCAATACTCGCTGCCCCATGCGGCAAAGGCGCACGGTCTGGCACCAACCCATTGCGCGGATTCGCCGTCTCCCAAAACCAATTGAACGTACGATGCTCCACATCCTCAAGGAAAATATCATGAGCAGAAAGGGAAGTTGACGTTTTATAAATTACAGTTTGGGCGGTCACATAAGAAGAGATAGGCAATATGCCCCCCATCCCCACAATGGCAAGCGGAAGGATACGCAATATACGCCAAGAAGATGAAAAAATCTTATTATGCCAACATGCCATGGAAACTATCCCTCCATTAGACTCTCTCATTCCAATCCCAAGGAATGATTTACAGCTTACATGACAATTATCACCATTGTGAATTCCTTTTTTTGAAGTTTTATCTTTAATAATTAATTCATAATATGAGATAAAAAATTCTTATAGCTCTAATATCATTTTTTTTATACAACAAAGGAACGGTTAACGTCCTAATAGATTCTACAACAATGAACTCTATACCTATTATTCTTGCATTCAACCAAGATTTTACCTTGCCTGCTTTGACAACAATATATTCACTTATACAGCATTGCTCTGACCTACGCCGTATCGAATTTTTTATTTTCTATGATGCACTTAACCCTTACGTTATGCATCTTATTGAGAAATTTATCCACTCTTGCGGGCCGCTTGTCACGTTCATTAAATGCAGCACTGCATTCGAGGGTTACAATATCCCCACGCACGACCCTAGGCATCCCAAAGAAGTTTTCTTCCCGCTCTTAATCCCTAAATATTTCGCCTCTTACGACCAAGCTCTTTTCTTAGATTCTGACCTTTTCATTCGTGATGATATTCTCACAATGATTGATGCTATGCCTAATGACAAAAAAATAGGCGCTGTTAAGGATACATATCATAGTCATCTACATACAAGTCATATATGGGGCTTTGAGGATTATACAAGAAACACCCTTCAAATAAGACATTATGAAAACTACTTTAATAGTGGTGTCGTCCTCTTTAATACAAAAAACATTACTACCGAAGAAGCAAAACACTGCATTGAATTGATAAAAAATCAATGGCAATCACATGATGAATCTATTTTAAATTATCTTTTCCAAGATTCTCTGCATCTTTTTCCCAGTAAATGGAACGTCAATATAGAATATATGCATCTTCCCCCAGAAGAGTTCCGCCAGTCTTTTCAGTCAGACCTCATCGAAGGACGGCAGAATGCTGCCATTTGCCATTTTGCGGGACCAAGCAAACCTTGGCAGCAACAACCAGAATACCGCCTTCTTACCTATTACCCCGAATATGAAAGTACATGGCACGCACTACAAAAGCGTCTTGCCCCCTTAGCAGCAGAAATCTTATGTGGCTCCCTATGGGATAGCGTACCCCCAAAATAAAAAACAATATTTAATACACAATTAAAATACTAAATTTCCTATTTTCATGAATGATTATATGAATTACATTCAATAAAATGTTTTATATTTATAAAAGGTAAATAATGAAATTTTGTATTATCGGTGCTGGTTTTAGTGGGGCCATCATTAGCCGACATCTCGCCCTACAAGGCCATGACGTTCTCCTGCTAGATGAGCGCCCACATCTCGCAGGTAACTGCCATACATCACGTGATCCTAGCAGCCATATTATGCTACACCATTACGGCCCGCATATCTTTCATACAGCCCATCACCATGTTTGGGAGTTCATAACGCAATTTGGCACATTCCGCCCTTATATTAACCGCGTTAAAGCGGTCTCACAAAATCAGATTTTTTCCCTTCCTATCAATTTAATGACTATTAATCACTTTTATAAAAAAACTATGAATCCTCGCGAGGCTGAGGAATTTATTTATGCCATCTCTGACAAAACAATCAAAAACCCTTCTAATTTTGAAGAACAAGCTCTTTCTATGATTGGAAAGGACCTATATTACGCCTTCTTCCAAGGCTATACACGTAAACAATGGGGCATGGACCCAAAAAAACTCCCTGCTTCTATTCTAAAGAGACTACCTGTTCGATTCAATTACGATGATAATTACTTTAGCCATCCTTACCAGGGCATCCCCGAAAAAGGATATACAGCCCTCGTTGAATCTATGCTCTTAAACCTTCCTATAGACATCAAACTCAATACAAAGTTTGAAGAACTCCCTTTTAAAGAGGCTTTTGACCACATCTTCTATACAGGACCGATTGACCGTTACTTTAACTATGCTTATGGCCATCTACCCTACCGCACATTAGATTTTGAAAAGCAGGAAGGCCACGGTGATTACCAAGGCACAGCCGTTATTAACTATTGTGATGAAAATATCCCTTACACCCGCATCGCCGAACATAAACATTTTACACCGTGGGAGGCACCTCACTTAGAAAAAACAATCTGGTTTCGGGAATATAGCCGCCTCGCCCAAGAGAAAGACATACCCTATTACCCCATAAGATTAGCCCAGCAAGACGCCATGCTCACCACCTATATCCAACGCGCTGAAGCAACTCCCCATGTCTCTTTCTTAGGACGGCTAGGGACCTATCGTTACCTCGATATGGATGTAACCATACACGAGGCCCTCAAAGCATGTTCAGTTATTGATCATGCCCTTAAAACAGACACCCCAATCCCAAGCTTCTTCCACACATCCAGTTGACCAGAGAAAATACAGAGGCTCAAAATTCCTCTATATCCCCTGGTCATACATTTTCATCTTATTGAACATGCAAGGGTAAATTCCCCATCCGCTCTGTGGGAATGGTATCAAAAATATACCGCCATTCCTCCCGCAAGCGAGAAGCAACGTCAGCCTCAGCAATCATATCCAAAAGGTAATTTAAACGCTCTTCCCACGCGCGCCGTACAGTATTTTCTGCCTCACGTACGGCAGGGATACTCCGCAAACGGTCTAACTCCCTTTGCGTTGCCAGCTCACGCAGCAGAACATTCTCATTAACAGCGGTAGAGGTATCCTCAAGCTGGGTAATATAAGAATTAGCCCAATAATCCGCATAACGCTCTACACCGAAAGAAATAGCACCATCCAATCCACTATTACGGGCATATTTCCATATCCATTCTACAATGGATTTAAAGTAGTAGTGCGATATATAGATCTTATCAAAATAGCCATGATCAGAAAAAGCAGGATCACGCCCAATGCCAGGTGGTGGATTACGATATTCATGCAATCCGCCATTTGCTAATCTATATGTAAAGGAGTCCCCGTACCACCAAAGGGGATTATGCGGACGCGATTGTAAAACCTTCTGCGGACGACAGACAGACTTCACTAACCGCCATCCCTCTCCCACACGACCATGAGAGACAATAACCCGATTACGTTGTGTCAACGGGACGGTCAGGTCGGCAAAACCATTTTGATTCACTTCAGATGAAATGAACTGCCAGTTTAAAGCGATGGCGTCCGTATCCCAACGCTCCATCCCTCTTAGATAATCCTGCACCTTATCAAACATAGGCGAGAGTGTAATAAACTCATCACCATCGAGGATAAAGCTCCACTCATAATCCAAAATATCCGGTAGGATGTTCAGCGCATGACCATAAGCCTTAAGCTGCGCTGAATCCCCTAAAGACACCTTGTTATCAATATAGGTGATAATACCTTCATCATGCAGAGTTTTTAAAAGAATATCCGACTGATCATCATTATCATTACTATAGATGAAAAAATGCTCGACCCCCATATTCCTATGGTAAGCGATCCATTCCAGTAAATAGATACCTTCATTACGCACGGTAGAGAGGAGACATACTTTCTTCCGAGGGATAATGTGGCCTCGCATATATTGTAACAACATATGCAAGAACCCCTCGGGGGATCCTACTACGCCGTATGTCAAGCGTATATTCGCTGCATCACAAAGCAGCGAACCATGCGCCGCTGGCCGTCCACCATCCTGCCAAGCAACTAAGCTATTAATCGCATCTAGCCAAAAAACATCTCTTACTTTCCGACTTAACGCATCTAATAACGCCTTGTCCTTAAACAACAAAGCTGCGAAGGCTTTCAGATCCCGCGTACGTATAAAAGGGAAAAGCCCGTCTAAAACATGCTGGAGATAATGCCCCTCATAATTGAGAATCAAAGCACGCAGGCCCTCAGGGCTGATCGTGCGTTGAAAATGCCCTGCAAATTCTCGCCCTAAATGTAATAAGGCGCCTTTTGGTGGTTCTACTGGGCAGAAATGGAATTGCTCCCATCCCTTCATCTGCACACAATCACCCAGTAAATAATTTACACCCTTAGCGTAGGACCAAGCATGGGTTGTGCAAAAGCGCTCCTGCACAAAAACACTTTCCAACCCGGCATATTCTCCACTTTCCACCGTCTTAATACGCCGGAAGGGGATCACTGTGCCCTTATAGAGGAACTGGTCTATCCATAAAACGGAGGGGGATGCCTCCGCTTCCTCGGGAGGCTCCGCCGTCAAAAATGCGTAATCAGGCCACTGCGGGAAGACCACACATAACAACGGACGATATACCGACGTGCCATCTTCCGCGCGCGAGGTCATCTCATCACTACGTACATGGCAAACAGCACCATCCTTCTGCCTTACGGCCAACCAGCCTCCGTGGGCAGTTTCCAAATAAAAAAACTTCCCCGGTCTGCATTCATGCCTGACAACCCTTCTGCATTTTCACTACACCGATCTCATTTTTTTATCTTGGCACCCTTATCAGGTATTGATATTGTTCGCCTATGCAAACATTACCTTTACCTCCAGCAGGCACCATCCCCATTGTTTTGGGACTAAGCGAAAACTTCGCACCATACGCCTATACTACCATACAATCCGGGTTAGACAATATTCTTCCTGGTGTCCGACTGGCGTTTTATTTATTCCATGAAGGCATGTCAAAAGAGACACAGGACATTGGCCGCCGCCTCTTTAACTCGCCTCGTTCGGAAATCCATTTTGTCGATATTAGCGAATGGATGAATAAAAACAACCCCTCATACTTAGGACATGCGTCTCGTCCTACTTTTTATCGTTTGGCTATTCCAGAAGTTCTTCACAACTTTCCGCGCGTTATTTACCTCGATTCTGATATTTTTATGCGTCGTTGCCCAAGCGGGCTTTTCTACTCCATTCATAAGGATGCGCAGATCGGCGCTACGCGGGACCTCCTTATGATTCCCGCTCAACATAATGGATTCCGCCTTCCCAAAGAGGTCGCCGGGGGGCCCCCTCTTATCGATTATCACCGGGGCGCTTTGGGTGTTCAAAACTCCGACGATTATTTCCAAGGCGGCGTGTTGGTCATCAACATCGATAAAATTACCGAGCACCAAGTGCGGGAGTGTGGCACCCTATGCGGCACTCTTTTTTGGATGATGGACCAAGATATTCTCAACCGCGTCTTTTACGGCCATGTTTGCTTTATTCATCCCAATTGGGATGTTTGCTGGGGGCCAGGCTGTGAGGAAGCGAGTGAAAATCTCCCCCCCCATTGGAGGGACTTATACCGTGAAACCCTGAAGGATCCTTTTGCGATTCACTACACAGGCTTCCCAAAGCCGTGGAATGGCTGGGACGGCCCCTTCACAGATGATTACCGCAGAACTCTAGAACGAGTTATGCAGTATTTCTAATAAAAAATCCCCGGATCAACTCCGGGGATTTTTTTGACCTCTAATAAAGCGTCTTACTTTATAAAGTCTCAATCCTCTAATGGTACATTAGAGCGTGTCACGGTTAGTTTTACTTGGTCACTCTCTGGGCTGAGCAATAATACATCAACAGACTTACCAGCCGGAATCTCGCCAATTTCAGCCAATTTCTCTAGGTTTCTAGAAAGCGCGACTTTCTGTCCCCCTAACCAGAAAAAGTTCCCAATATTCTGGGAAACATCCGGCCAAGCCAAACCACTCACTGGCTTACCATTAATCTTAAGCTCTGCCAGAGAACCATCTAGAAAAATGGAAAAAGCATCCATCATTGGCTTAGTTAAAGGAATGAAGCGTTCCCAATCCAACAAATAGCCGGCATACCAATGCATATCCTCATTGCTTGGGTTGATGGACAAAAAGGTCCCCGCAGCCCCCTGCGTTTGAAGCCCAACAATATGCTTCCCTGCTTCGACAAACTGCGCTTCTGGCAAACCCTGAGGGATAGAAGATGTCCGACGCAGCATCACACGCGATGGCGTCTGCACTGGCCAAGACGAAATCATAAAAAGGTCAGGATATTCACACGGCGTTAAAAACTGACGCCGTAGCTCCTTCCGGTCCCCATCATAATTCACCACATGACCAAACCAGTCCAAAAGCCATATACGTTGCAGGGCATCAAAATCAGGCATAAATTTTTCCTCCAAAGGGAATGAGTATATGCCTCGCTTAGCATATACTCTCTTATCAAGTCCTACCAGAATCCTAACGAAACATCAAAAAAAGATGCACGCTATCAATCTACTCATAAAACACTAGTATCCGACACGATAGGCGCCGACGAAGAAGCATAATGTACGCGTCCCCCCGTATGCTGCTCGTGACCGCCCTTGTCGTCAAGCGTTGTATATTCCACACCATTACTTAAACTATGAATATGACGGATTGGCCCCTCATTTCCATAAGCTTCAATCATGCGAGAATACACAATCGGCCCTGTCACCAATAGCGTCCCATGCCGCCCGCTACCCTGCATATCAGGTTGATAAACACGCAAAAGACACATCACCTGGTGGATAATGCGCCGCATAGTCGGATGTCCAGACGCACATATAAGGTAATATTGCTCATACTCCCCGTAGGTCATATGCTGGACTTCAGGATGTTGGCGCGCTGCATGCCACCAGTGCGATACTAAAAAACGATCATCAGGCCGTGTAATTATGCTTAATGGCGTGGCAATGGCCGTCTTTAAATCCACATAGACGCCCCCAATCGCATAAATACACAAATAACGGAAGAGGTCCGCTTTAGCAGCACCATAATCTGGGTGGATGGCCTGATAATAGCTGTAAACTTCTTCGCTATAATGATCTAAAATGAACTTTTTAATGTCAAAAAAACCACCATCAGACCAATAAAAATATTCATATTCAGCATTTAAATGGAGCAATTGTGCGCGATTATCACGGAAAACTTCAGGATAAGTGCCAGGCTCTCCAAAACCGATGCCAATTTGATGAATATTCTTCTCGATCCCCGCATTTAGCGGACGTTCTGGCACTGGGTCAGGTAGAATAGATGGATCAATCTTTTGAAAAATCGCACTCTTACCAGGGCCAGTAACATGCTCGATGCTCATATCATAGCCAAAGGAGAGGAATCCCTTCTCCTCATGCCGAAAAACATAGCGCTGTGAGGCTACATCCTGACGGACATAGCCCCTCTCGCGTAATTCTTCCTCCGTTAACGGCTTTGCCTCATCCTTATCAAACCAAGAACATAAATGCCGCTGCACAATCATCCCATCGCACGAGGCAATATAAGTACCCAAATAGCCAACAAACATATCCTCAACCCTCCCCCACGATCGGTTTCAAACGGGTTGCCGTTATCTCACAACACGACTCGCTATTATGCAAAGGCAAAGACAACGTTATGACATCATGAACGCCTAACCGTCCCAAGGCTGCAAGAGCTTGCCGACTCTTCATTAAATCAATGCGTAATGTTCCCAATAATGCCGTATACAATTCTGCTGCGCCGGCTTGAGGGAACTCTAATTGTTTAATTCTCTGACCTGTCGATGATAGATGAACCTCACCGATATCAGGGTCCGTCATAAGGATGAGACCTTGAAACATATCATGCGTAATAGGCAAAAAACGCTCCCACTCATTGGCAGCACCAACAAAAAGAGTGTGATTATTACGCACATCAATAGAAAGATACGCCCCGGCCTCATCCTGCAATGTCACAAGGCCGCTATCCTCGGTGTTTAACACAAGGGCAGGCACCTCTAACGGCACACCGGAGTTCCCCCACCATGTTGGAACAGAAGAGACCGGCAATGGATAGGGCAACGCCACAAATCCCTTCAACAACATTCCTAATAAAGGAACCCGCGCCAAGCCCCGCCTATACGGCTCGTAACACAACATATGCCCGTAACCATCAAGAAACCAAACCTTCTCGAACGAGCACAAAAAAGAATTTTTGACAGCCATTTACAATCCCTGCCCCTCACCTATCGTGCCTCACTATGCTCTTATATGTAAAAGAACACAAGGTTAGAAGATAAAAACAACCTTACAAAGGAACTCAATCTTAATATTTATATCTTTTTAAGATGTTATTCTTCCAATTCACGCACCTTTCTCTGATACAGATCCTTCAGGTATTGCCCCGCTCTAAGATATACTACACGACCGAAATGATCGTATGTGTGAGCTTCTTCCAAAGAATGAATAAACTGATCAAAATTTACACACCGTACGTTAGGAAATTCCTCCGATACTTCATACTGCCAAAAAGCCACCGTCGCATGCCGTTCTAATATGCCGGACTCAGGGTATAGATCAGGCACTTTAGAGGGAAGTGTAAACAACACAACATCACAATGTGCGGGAACCTTCCGCAAAATTGCCCGCAAATTTTCCTTATGTCGTTCCTCGTCAATCACGCCTAAGGGACGCAAATTAGCCTTTGCAAAACGGTAATAGCGTAACTCCGAGCGTGGACCGCCCATTCTTAAAAAATCATCTTCATAAAATTGCTGAAAATTCCCATACGCTACCTGCGGAGGGCAATAAGTCGCTGTATGTTCACTATCTGGCAAACGGTAAATTTGGAAGCCCGCATCTGCCCAAAAGCTAAACACCACCAACCCCCATGGGGCCTCTTCTAAAGGTTGCAAAGAAGGGAAAAAATCTTCCGCCTTATAACCACATTGCCTCAGAGCGGTATGCTCACGCTCCCCTCCCTCCACACTGATACGCACCATGGAGGAATGGTCCCGCCGAATCAAAAAACCATTACGCACCGTATTCGTAAAAACGGTGATATCGCTTGAGCAATCTTTTACATAATGCCGAATAGAATCAACATCACAACCACCCCCCATAAGGATAGGATAATCGGCCTGCTGTAGAGGCACAGCCTCGCCCTCTTCATCAAAAGAGGTAAGCTGCACCCAATCTACCGGAGCTGTGTCTGTAGTCGGGTCGTTTGCCACCTCCCCTTGGACCTCTAAATATGGCTCACCAAGATAGCGGTACACCCATGTCTCAATATGCATCCCAAGGGTACGGCACGAAAAACAGAAATGAACGAGAAAATTATCCGTGGCATTCTGCACAACGTGGAAAAAACCAACGATGCCATAATCACCATAATTATCTCTCACACGGACGACCGCCATATGGTTGAACGTCCCTGTATGTTCGATCATCCGCTCAACATCATAAAGAGCCTCAACTTTATCTTCTGAAAGCCTCTTTTTTGTAAAGTTAAGCTGATTCGTTCGATTTAGTAATTCTGCAACGCGCTCTTTATGCTCTGTTAAATCATAAATAATTTCAACTTGTATATTGCTCTTCCGCAAAAAATCATAATCATCAAGCGCAGCATCACCACTTTCATTACGATCTTTATATTTCTGCTCTTGTAGTTTATACTGTTTAAGGCGTTTTTTCTCTTTATCATCTTTCCCCTTAAAGAGGTCAGACTCTAATATACGCTCTACAAATGTTTCATCCTCCACTTGGATACCAGGACAGGTTTGGCGCACCTCCTCGCGGTTCGTAGGATTATCATCAATAAACATGACCGTTTCCGGCCGAAGTTGCATCTTCTGAATAATTTCAGCAACGCGTTTGCCTTTGCTGCTCCAATCGATACTAGGGAACACAAAATGATCCCATATCTCCATGGCTTCAAGCTCGGCTTTTACGGCCTCGAAATCGTTCTTCGAACAAATAGAATTTAAAATACCGCGTTCCGTTAAGGTCCGTACGATAGCAGCGGCATTACTCTCAGCGATGATTCCTTCTTCAGCGAGCGTTCCTTTCCAAAAGGTCTCATCCATATCCCATATTAGCAATCTAACGGCTTCACTCATCCACACACCTTAATCAGCTATCAAAGGAGGAATACATCCTCTTTTCTCTATGGTTAACACGTTACAGTTTTTACATTCTGTGCACTATAAACTTTTTCTCAAGAATGAGGAAATAATCTTATAAAAAAGCACAAAAAGTTCTATAGTTCCTCGATGATTGAGCGAGATTTACCTTTTTTTGAGAGAGTTTGGTTCTTCGATTGCTTTGGGCACATCATTAGCTATGCCCCCTCTCAGAGCCGCCTTATACGTACTCCTTTCCAAGGGACACTTATGAACGGCTTTATTCCTTCTCCCTTTCCTCTCCCGCCACAAGCAGACCTCACATGGTGGAATCTTAACGGAGAACAGCTCCCTGTCGAACCTCTCATTATGAAAAAAATCCGCAGAGGCTTAGTTAAATTACAAAAAAAAGACGCAAACGAGTTTCTCAGCATTAACCCACGCTCTGATGATCTCGGCTTTGTAACTGGCGTCAATGCGTGGGAGCAATTTCTCCCCGTGACAGAGCGCATGTTACAAGGTTTAGCCCTCATCAGTGACCCTGATATGAGCCATATTACGGCCGAAGCATCATCTAAGCAGGTAGGGCATTTCAGCTTTTTGCCTCCTAGCGACAATAAGCCAGGTGGTGGGCGCATTGGGGAGGTCGTGATTAATCTTTACGACAACCTACCCAGCCTAGCTGCTTTATCCTCTATAAAAGAAGGCGAAGACCACACAATCTCTTTTACAAATTATGACAATGAGTCTGTCAGCCACTTCACCTTATTTTGTCGCTCGGTCAAACCATAAACTGATGGGCCTACGTCATGTTTCTTAGCCGTCTTAACACCTATATTGCCTGTACTCCACAAGGGCTAAGCCAACAGCATGTTTGCGCTTATAGCGATGAGAACGCCCTTCCCCCTGCCTCTGAAGGGGACATGACACATCATGGCTATGTGCTCAAAAACATGGGTAACAACCAATATGTTTTTACCCATCCAGAGCAAGGGAATCTCATTCTACATCCTGATATGTCCATGACCCATCATAGCGATCTGCTCCATGCAGATAGTTATGTGCGCATCATTGACCCTACTATACTCCCACCACCTCCCCCCGTTATAGAACCAGCCACGACCATTGCGAAATATATTCATCAAACAGGCAAAGAGGCTGAATTCCCCGAATCATTTCGGCATAATCGTGATAATTTGATTCTTCTCAACCCAGATTATGACTTCTGCTATTGGTCCGACCAAGGCGGCCGCGCTATTCATGATTTTATAGCGGAGCATTATGGCGACGATGTTTTACGCTATTATAATGCAATAAATCCCCGTTATGGGGCCGCACGGGCTGATCTTTTCCGTTACCTATGCCTCTACCAGCTCGGCGGTGTGTATCTGGACCTTAAATCGACAATCGTCGTCCCGCTGCACACAATCATTCGGCCTGACGATACAGCCTTATTATCCTTCTGGCCGCGTGTGGGTACGGAATATCCCGAGATTCAGCATGTTAAATATGCGGGAGAATATCAACAATTCTTCCTCATCTACGCAGCAGGGCACCCTTTACTACGACGTATTATTCATCAAACATTATGCAATATTAAACTCTATGATCCCTTTATTCATAGTGTGGGCCTGCAAGGGACGTTCCTGACCACAGGGCCTATTATATATTCCCGTATTCTCCACAGCTATCGCACACCGCAAAATGCACGGCTCTTCCATGCGCTAACCAGCGGGGTTGAGTATAATATCTTCTCTCACGAAGCTCATTACGCCAAAATTGGGCCAACACATTATACGCGCCAAGATACACCGCTCATTATCGAGCCAGAGACGTTACCGTAATTACAGAAGAAATGAGGCTTCAAGCTAAAAATTGCGCACCAAGCCACAATATATGATGGTGCGCCCTGCTGGATTCGAACCAGCGACCCACAGCTTAGAAGGCTGTTGCTCTATCCAGCTGAGCTAAGGGCGCTCTGCCTTTGCTGTGTAACGTGGTCGGGGCGCCCGGACTCGAACCGGGGGCCTCCTGTACCCAAAACAGGCGCGCTACCAGGCTGCGCCACGCCCCGACGACGTGAGCTACTTCTTAAAGGGCCTTGCCCTTTCAGGCAAGGGGGTTTCACCCCAAACAGGTGAGTTTTTTCATAAAATTATACAACGGCTCCACGGCTAAGGGGCGGCACAAATTGCGGGGCCATATCCCAGGGGAACAATACCCATGTATCTTGTGCAACTTCCGTTACAAAATGATCCGTATAAGGCCGCCCATCGGGTTTGGCATAAAGGCAAGCAAATACCGCCTTAGGCAGCATCTCCCGCACATAACGCGCTGTCACACCAGAATCGACAAGGTCATCCACAATAAGAAACCCCTCCCCGTCTCCAGCCGCGTCTGCCTCTTTAAGCAGTTTAGGCTCCTGCTGGGTGCCCTCTTCTCCTTCATAACTCACAACCGAGACCGTCTCGATCAATCGGCAGCCCAACTCCCGCCCTAAAATTGCAGCAGGAATTAGCCCCCCTCGTGTAATCGCTACGATACCACGAAACGGCCTATATTGCCGCATCAACTCCGCTGCGAGCAGGCGCGCATCACGATGCAGCTGGTCCCATGTAACCGTTGCGTATTTAATGTTCTGAGAGCCTTGTGTCTGCGCTGCGCCCGTCATGCTGGTTAATGCCTTCCTTATGGCTATCCTCGATGGTCATTCCCTCATACTGCATTGTACGGGAGGGTAGAACTGGTGGATCACATAATTTAGCGAACATATAAAAAAAGCCCGCACCCCAAAAGGCCGGACTTACTTAAAAAGGCTGGCTCCCGAAGTAGGACTCGAACCTACGACCCAGCGATTAACAGTCGCTTGCTCTACCAACTGAGCTATTCGGGATCAGCTGGGAGCTTATCTACCCAAACTCCCCGAATGGGTAAAGGCTTTTTTTCACAATGATGAAAAAACTTTCGCAGCTTTAAGCACAAAAAAAGCCCGCCCCTTAAAAGGCCGGACTTACTTAAAAAAGCTGGCTCCCGAAGTAGGACTCGAACCTACGACCCAGCGATTAACAGTCGCTTGCTCTACCAACTGAGCTATTCGGGATCAGCTAGGGCTTATCTAGCGAAACTCAGCCTATGGGTAAAGCCCTATAATACGTTTCTTCCTCAAGAAAACACTCAACAACAATTAAGACGCAGCAGAATGGCCCCTCTCCAGCTCTTCCCGCCCCTCTGTTGCTAATTGGTCAACGCGCTCATTTTCCTCTAGCCCTGCATGAGCCTTCACCCAATGCCATTCTATTTTATGGCGTTTCGCAACGTCTAAAATGCGCCGCCATAAATCCATATTCGCTACCGGGTCACCTGATGCATTGCGCCAGTTACGACGTACCCACCCTGTATGCCAACGCGTTATGCCATTCTGCAAATAAGCACTATCGGTATAAAGATTCACGATACAAGGTCGCTTTAGGGCCTCCAAAGCCATAGCGGCAGCGGTAAGTTCCATACGATTATTGGTCGTCTCCGCTTCGCCGCCTTTCATTTCCTTTTCATGCCCTTGATAGCGCAAAAGTACGCCCCATCCCCCAGGGCCGGGGTTGGGTTTACACCCGCCATCGGTCCAAATATCGACCTCCATAATGGGGGTATCTTCTGCCTCAGCATTACGGGACATGCGGCACCTTTTGGAAATGATGCAACCGCCGCTGATACGCCCATGGGTCTTTACGCGTCACCAACGCCCCGGCTGGGGTATGAACCCAGTCATAAAGACGTGTGAGCAAAAACCGTAACGCCGCCCCTTGGCATAAGACCGGCAAAGCCGCCCGCTCTGCATCACTTAGGGGGCGAATCTGCTCGTAACCTTGTAAAAGAGCCTCTGCCCGGTCGGGTTGATAATCCTGCTCGGCTTTAAAGCACCACGCATTTACACAAATAGCGAGGTCATAAGCGAGGAAGTCCGTACAAGCGAAGTAGAAGTCGATAATGCCGGATAATATCTCGCCTTCAAAAAAGACATTATCTACGAATAAATCAGCATGAATCTGCCCACGCGGTAAATCATTCGCCTCTGGCCATGCCTTAATGACCGCAGCGAGAGCCTCTTTTGTTTCTGTAATGAGGGCTGCTACAGCCTCATCACCGCCATCGGTGCAACTTGCAAATACGCTTTGCCATCCCTGTGGCCCAAGGGCGTTGGGACGTTCCGCCTTATAGCTTTGCCCGGCCTTATGCAAACGCGCCAAAGCCTGTCCCACTTGCGCACACGCCGCTGGTGTAATCTCCTCCCGTGCGTGCCCCTCAAGGAAGCTGACAATCACAGCAGGCTTACCCGCTAATTGCCGCAATACGCGGCCATCCCGCGCCATGATAGGTTGAGGGCACGCAATATCATGCTGCGCTAAATGACCCATCAACCCCAAGAACCACGGCAATTCTTGCGGGTTCATGCGTTTTTCAAAGATGGTTAGGATAAAACGGCCTTGCGTGGTCTTGAGCAAGAAATTGCTATTTTCAATGCCCTCAGCGATCCCGTCAAAGGATTGTAAATCCCCTATAGAATAAAGGGAGAGGAAGTCCCGTAAGACCTCCTCATCTAACTCCGTATAAACGGCCATAAGGCTTTAGACCGCATCCGCCAGAGGCTGTGGCAAGCGGAAATTGATGTTCTCCTCCTTCACAATGCGCTCCTCAATAGTGACATCATAGCGAGCGGAAAGCTCCTCTATCATCTCCTGCACCAAGCTCTCCGGTGCGGAAGCCCCGGCACTCATCCCTAATGTTTTGACGCCATCTAATTCGCTCCAATCCATGTCGGAGACTTTCGGCACCAAGAGGGCACGCTTTGCAAGAGAGCGTTCTGCCACTTCGCGCAGCCGTTGCGAATTGGAGGAGTTGGGCGAGCCAATAACAATCACCAAATCACATTCCGCAGCCAGCTCCTTAACCGCCATTTGGCGATTCGTCGTGGCGTAACAAATATCTTCCCGCCGCGGCCCCACAATATTAGGGAAACGCGTGCGCAGAATATCAACAATCTCCGCTGTATCATCAACTGAGAGCGTTGTTTGAGTAATGAAGGCGAGGCGGTCCACATCCTTCGGTTGAACCTCAGCAGCCTCACGCGCATCATTAATCAAGGTGACGGCTCCGGGAGGGAGCTGCCCCATTGTTCCCACAACTTCGGGGTGGCCTGCATGACCAATCATCAAAATATGACGCTGCTCTGGCCCACCACCGGCAAAGTGACGCTCTGCCTCCCGATGGACTTTAGAGACAAGCGGGCATGTGGCATCCAAATATAAAAGGTTACGCCGCTGCGCCTCCGCTGGCACGGATTTCGGCACACCATGGGCGGAGAACACTACATGACCATCTTCAGGAACTTCATCTAGCTCCTCTACAAAAATGGCCCCTTTGGCTTCCAGACCTTCTACAACCGTGCGGTTATGAACAATCTCATGGCGGACATAAACAGGCGCGCCGTAGCGACGCAAAGCCTCTTCCACCACACGAATAGCCCGATCCACCCCCGCACAAAAGCCTCGCGGGCCTGCGAGTAGAATCTTTAACTTGGGCCGAGAGGTCGGCGAATCTGCTCCGGGGTTAGCAGAGTTGGCGGTTACAGGTGTCGTCTGTTCTGACATAATCTTCCCCAGGCAGGCGATAAACGATACGATATTGAACGGTTCGGCAATACCTCATACAAAGATATAGCATATAAAGCATCACCTTTGGGCCCTTATATCGTCCGTATTGCCGTCTGCTGCAATGTCCTACACCCATTTTCTATGGAGTTTTCTGAATCCGATGCCCGCATTCTCTCCCTCTTCCCCTATATTCTCCCGCTTGATGGGGGGTTTCGGTGCCCTCATGCTCATTAGTTTTCTTACCGGCTGCGAAGGTGCTGATACCACACATACCTTCGCCCCAGCATGCCCCAAATTTGATGTGCCCGGCCCCTTAGCGGACCTCATTACTTATGATGGCAAAGGGCTGGATGCTGCACACAGGCTCACCTCAACGCATATATTAGCTGTGCAAGGTGATTGTCGTACCGGCCCGCAAGATGAGCAAAAACGCCCCCTTACCCGTGTACGTCTTAGCTTGAACCTCCAACTAGAGCGTGGTCCCGCCGCAAAGGGCGATACCGTAACCATCCCGTATTTTGTGGCCATCCTACAAGATGGAAAGATTGTAGATAAAAAAATCTTCACCGAGACGCTAAAATTAACACCTGCGCTCTCCATCACACAGGTTAATACGCCGTTGCGTTTTATTGATATCCCAACGGGCAATAATCCGCAGATCAGCCCTTACTCTATGGAGATCGGCTTGCAGCTAAACCATGATGAATTAGATTATAATCGGACCCATTTACGCGCAGCTCAATTCCAAGAACATGTGCAATAACGAGCGGCGCTACCCCCCTATATCGCGGTAAACTGCCGCCATGTATGATCATCATCAGAGAGCGTGCCGAATGTCTGGCCAATGAGGTAATCAGCCACGGCACGTTCATTAAAGAGTTGATGATAACGCTGCCACCCCGCCCGAGCGACATCTTGGCGGCTTTTGGGATGTTGATGGAAGAAACAGATAGCCTCACTAAGCTCATCTATTGTACTAAAAAACCCCATCTCTCGCTCAGAAAAAAGGCAATCATAGCCTGTTTGTCGCTCCATAAATACAAGCTGTCCATTACCGAGCATCTGTGCAAGACGATCTGAACTATAAAGATGATAATCCGCCCGGCGGCTAATATTAAGGCCCATCGCGCTCTGCTCTAGTAACGCAGCGTAAGCAGGCCCGCTCACATAAGGCTGCCCGCGTACCCCTGCATACGCATAGCGCATAGTGGGCGGCAATGTCCCCTCTAACATCTGACAAAACTGGTTCATCTCCCAGCTCTGCCCACAAATGAGCCGCTCGCGCGCTGGATTACCGCAAGAGTAAAAAAGGTCCGCTTCTATATTTTGACGCGCAAAAGCCTGACCACGCTCTACACTCGCATCTACTGGATTAGGCAGAAAATAAACACGCCCGCCTTCTCCTATAATCTCACGCACAATCGGCCCCGCCGTGGAGATGAAACTAGCATCCACCACCTGATGCCGGGCAGCAAAATCCCGCACATTATCAGGGACAAATAACGCATCAATATTCCATTGTACGATGAGCATTCCTGGCTGCTGGCGGCGTATCTCCGCAATGACAGCAGGGGGAATCATATAGCCATGACCTAATAAAAGAAGGTCCGGCGCACTTAGCGCGAGGAATTCCTTCAACGCACGCCATAAATACCGCCGCCCTAATTTGCGGCTGCCAAACCATCCCCCCGCACGCGCAACATCGCGGTAGGAGAGATCAATAACGTGATGCCCGTTGCGGACTAACCCGTGAGAGAGCTTACCCCCCACACTAAACTGGCTAGGGGCGTTTCTCTTCAAACTAAAAAAGAAATCCCCGACATGGACAATCTTCAACGGACGCGCCGTAACCCATCCGCCTCCCCCATGTCGGGCATTGTGCACTCTAATCCTTCCACCACTGTACTGGTTTTTGGTTGGATTCATCCGCCTCAACAGACGCCGCTTTCACCTTTGTAGCCGAAGCAGACTTTTTACGCTGTTGCCCACGCAACTGGTGCAACTCCGACCTAAGGCACAAAATCTCTTCATCACGCTGTTGTATCAGCTTCTTGCCTTCATCAACCTGCAAACGCAAATGCGTTATTTGCGTTGTCGCCGTACGGACACGATCCCCCAGAATAGCTAACTCGGCCTCTGCATCGTGCGATCGGCGTCTCTCCCGCTGCAAGCTCTGCTTTAACCGCTCTTGCTCCTGCCCCACCTCGATTGTCGCAGCAATACGGTTTACGTTCCGCTTCTGCCCTGGGCGTGCGAGGGTCTGATGTTCCACAACCACTGTATCGTCCCCTGCAAAACGGCGACGACGCGTTGTTGTCTGCTGGTTTACCCGCCCCCTAAAGGGAACACGCCCTGACGCACCACTATTTTGCTGCCGATTACCAACCATTCCCGGTTGAGACGGTGACACAGTGTCATTACCCATCCCCATTCTCTCCAACGCTTCACGGAGAGAATGCTCGGTTAGATACGATTCATCCTGCATTGTCTGTAATTTCAACAATCTTCAATAAAGTTATACGATTCAAGCCACTATCACTCCCTCTATTCTCCATAATATCTACCTCCTAAAAGATATGACTTATAGATTAGAGGGAATAATAGGTCTCTATTCCCAACGACTACTTGCCTCTGCCACATTACAATGAAAATGTCAAAAATAAGATAACATTTTGACAGGTCGCCGATTAGCCGTTTCTAGAAATTTTAACGATGAATTAACCCATTACCTTGCACTTGGCATTGCTCTAATAAGGTTACTAGCGCACCGGCAAGGCTTTTCATCTCCGCTGTGCTTCCATTTTTCTGCACAGCCTTTAATTCCGCCCGTTCTTTTGCTGTGGAGGAATGTGTTAAATTGTATAGAAAATTTCTATCAAAGGGACGACCATACAGCTTCCCTAAGCGTGTTAGGCGGTTCTTATCCTGTGCTGATTGAGCATCTGACAAAGCAAGATTAAAATTTGTTGCCAGTTTTTGCGCTGCCACATGCGTTTTATCGTAATCCTGCACCATTTGGCGAGCAAAACCCTTCACTAACTCATCACTACTATGGGTCTCAGCCAAACTCGCCATAGCCTTCATGTAAACAGCTCGAGACTCAATTTTCTGCAACATTGCCACATCACTTACAGACAGTTTAGGCGGCGTTACTGGCCCTTTAGGTAGAGGCGGAACCCGCGGTGCTGAAGGCGGGAATAATGCACACCCCCCCATAGCCAAAAATGCAATACATAATATGGAATGACGTTTCATAATTTTCTCTTCTCATCCTCCCAAACACATGGAACACTCAACAACAGTCGTTAATTACGTCAGGTTATAACCAATATGCAGCAACATAACAGGACGATTCCTACCTATATCCATAGGATTTTACGTTATCTTTTCGCTTTCGGAGCCTTCTATGCCAGCCTCGCCGTTGCTAGCCAAGCCCTAGCCACCCATCTGCCCGGCGCCGCTTTTCTATCTCCACAAGGCAGAGATATGCTCCATAGAGCTGCCGACATTGCTTTATGGCACGGAATCGCCCTCTGTGCCCTAAGCTTAGGAGCCTCCCAACTGCATCCGCTACGTCTTACATGCGGCTGCATAGGTCTGGCCCTCGGCACCACCCTCTTTAGTATCCCTGTTGCACTTCATGGAGTTGGGGTCTTATTCCCTGCACGACTAGCCCCCTTAGGGGGAACAATGCTCATCCTGTCGTGGTTATGTGTAGCGTCCTCTGCTCTACAACGGAGGGGCGCTTAACGCCCGCGTATTTTTTGCAACAGCCATAATCCTGACAGCTGGATTAACAGGGCAAGCACAAAAGCCCCTAACACAATACCCAGCAGGATGAGTTGCTCCCGCCCCAAAGCTGTTTCTATATGCAGCAGCGTATAAAGTTGCTGCCACCACGCTGTCCCCGCGACATATTGCACAGCATGAAACACAGGAGAGCAGAATCGCACAAGCAGGAGGAAACCAAACGTTAGCCCCAACAACACGACCATACGACCAAGCGTAGAGGCAACCGATACCTCTTTACGCGACGTTTTATAAAAAATTGGCCGTTTCCGTCTCACCTCAAACACCCATCCTGCTCACAACGTAAAGATAGCCTAACAGGAAATCATAGTTGATCAAGGAATCCAGGCCGCGAAAGGCCATTTTCAGCATCGTATTGTTACAGTTTCTCTACCTTCCTCTCTTAGGAGTACGTCTAGCCCTTTATCCCCGCCACAAAATCCTTCAATCGCTCGCAGGCTTCGGCAAGCTCTGCATCGGCGGCCGCAAAGGAGAGCCGTAAATGTGGGCCATAACCAAAGGCAGAGCCGGGAACTGTAGCGATGTGCGCTTCCTCCAACAGAGCCTCAGCAAAGGCAACATCATCTTTTAACAAACGCCCCCCGGCTGAATGCATGCCCATCAAAGTAGATAAGCCGGGATAAGCATAAAATGCCCCTTGCGGCATAGCGCAGCTAAGCCCGGTAATCTGCTGTAAAGCCCCGACCACAACGCCACGTCGCCGCTCATAAGTTGCTCGCATCGCCTGCACCCCGGCCATATCTTCCCGCAAAGCCGTGGCGGCCCCGCCTTGTGCTAAGGTACAAATGCCGGATGTCGCATTGCCCTGTACTTTAATCATCGCCTTAATGAGCGGCACAGGACCACAAGCGAAGCCAACACGCCAGCCAGTCATCGCATAGGCTTTGCTCATCCCATTGATGATGAGGACACGCTCTGCCAAATCCGGCGCGACATTGAGCAAAGAAAGATGCGCTTTACCATCAAAGGTGAGATGCTCGTAAATCTCGTCACTCATCACCATGACATGCGGGGCATCGCGCAACACAGCAGCAATCGCCTCCAAATCAGCGCGCTCTAAAATAGCCCCGGTCGGATTATTGGGGAAGTTCAGCACAAGCCAACGCGTGCGTGGAGTGATTGCTGAGCGAATCGCTTCTGCTTGTGGGCGAAAGCCATCTTCCTCCCGGCAAGGGACCTCCACCGGCACACCACCAAACATCCGCGCAATGAGGGGATAACTCACCCAATAAGGAGCGGGAACAACAACCTCATCCCCCTCATTTAAGGAGGCCATAAACGCATTAAAAATAGCTTGTTTGCCGCCATTACAGACCATCAACTGCTCTAGCGATACATCCAACCCATTATCCCGCTTAAACTTTGCCGCAATGGCCTCCAATAGCGGCTTCTGACCGGGAATTGGCGGATAGCCAGTATGCCCCGCGCGGACTTCTGCCACCGCACCTTCCAACGCGGCGTTAGGCGATGGGAAATCCGGCTGGCCCAAGGCTAAGGAAATCACCGGCTTACCCTGCGCTTTAAGCTCACGCGCACGCGCGGCCATAGCAATGGTTGCTGGTGTGGGTAATGTCGCTAAACGCTCGGCTGGTTTAAACATTAGGCTAGCCCCTCACAAAAACGGGCAATGCGACGGCAGGCTTCCTCCAAAAGCTCCGTGCTTGTCGCGTATGACACACGGAAATAACCCGGCATCAAAAACGCAGTGCCATGCACGGCAGCAACCCCGGTTTCATCCAGCAAGGCCGTGACGAAATCTTCATCATTCTTCAGCACATGCCCACTTGCTGTGCGCTTACCCAACAGATTTTGCACCGAGACAAACACATAAAAAGCCCCTTCTGGCTTAGGGCATATAAGCCCCGGCACGCGGGAAAGGGCTGCGACCACGAGGTCCCGCCGTTTTTGATAGACAGAGACCATCTCTTGAATGAAATCTTGCGGGGCAGACACAGCCGCCAAGGCCGCCGCTTGGGCGATAGAACAGGCATTGCTCGTACTTTGGCCTTGCAGCTTTATCAGCTCCTTTATCAACTGCACGGGGGCGGCAGCAAAACCAATACGCCAGCCTGTCATGGCATAGGCTTTACTGACACCATTCATCGTAAGGGTACGCTCCCGCAAGCGCGGCTCTACCTGCACGATGGTATAAGCCTGCCGCCCATCATAGGTCAGCTTGGCATAAATATCGTCCGTTAAAACCCAAATCTGCGGGTGCTCTAGCAGCACATCTGTTAGGGCCTTTAACTCTTCACGAGAATACGCACTGCCTGTCGGATTACAAGGGGAGTTCAACATCAGCCAACGCGTCCGCGGTGTAATGGCTGCCCGTAACTGCTCGGCTGTTAGACGGAACCCCGTCTCGGACCTGGTGGGTACGATGACCGGCTTACCATCAGCCAGCTGTACAATATCAGGGTAAGAGACCCATGCCGGGGCCGGGATGATGACCTCATCCCCCTCATTCAATGTCGCGACCATGGCGTTATAAATGACCTGCTTACCGCCTGTAGAGATGCAAATCTCCTCCGCGCGGTAATCAAGGTCGAAATCAGCATTCAACCGCGCAGCAACAGCTTGGCGTAAGGCCGGTATGCCCGCTACGTCCGTATATTTTGTCTCGCCACGCTGGATTGCCTCTATCGCTGCCTGTTTGATGAAGTCAGGCGTATCAAAATCCGGCTCCCCGGCAGAGAGGCTAATAATATCCCGCCCCTCTGCTTTTAAAGCCCGCGCCTTTTGCGTAATGGCGATGGTCTGGCTAGGCAAAATACGCCCCATCCGCGTGGCAGCAAGTGGCATATCCACTCCTCTTTACATCTTTAACAGGGGCTTCTTAGGCCCCTTGCACTTAAGCGCGGGCGCGCAATGCTTTAAGAACAGCCGCACCCATCTCCTCAGTCCCCACGGGGGTATCGCCCGCCGCCGCAATATCTGCCGTCCGTAACCCAGAGGCCAGAACATCAGACACGGCTTGCTCAATCAACGCAGCATCCTCACCACGCTCCAGCGAATAACGCAGTAACATCGCTAAGGAGAGGATTTGCGCAAGCGGGTTCGCAATGCCCTTGCCCGCAATATCGGGTGCACTCCCATGGATGGGCTCATATAAAGCCGCGCGTTTATCACTCCCGGCCGGTGTGCCTAATGTGGCAGAAGGCAACATGCCTAAAGAGCCCGTCAACATCGAGGCGAGGTCAGATAATAAATCCCCAAAGAGATTCCCCGTAACCATCACATCAAATTGCCGTGGGTCCCGCACGAGCTGCATCGCACAATTATCAGCTAACATGTGGGTCAGCGTGACATCGCTATATTCACGTTTATGTAGGTCCGTCACAACCTCACGCCAGAGCAGGCCGCTCTCCATGACATTGCCCTTCTCTACCGAGCAAACACGACCACTCCGCAAACGAGCGAGGTCGAACGCTACACAAGCCACACGCTCAATCTCGGCTGTGGTGTAAACTTCGGTATTAATCCCGCGCTTTGTGCCATCGGGGAGGGTCTCAATACCGCGCGGCTCGCCAAAATACACACCGCCGACCGTCTCACGCACAATCATCAAATCCAACCCACGCACCACATCCGGCTTTAACGCAGATGCCGATAATAGCGGGTCGAACAATTTGGCAGGACGTAGGTTTGCGTAAAGATTCAAATCCTTACGCAAGCGCAGAATAGCCACCTCTGGCCGGCGGTCAAAGGGGACATCCTTCCATGCTGGGTCCCCTACCGAGCCAAATAAAACAGCATCGGCCGCTTTTGCTTTAGCAATCACCTCATCGCGGATAGGTACATCATATTTAGCCAGAGACGCCCCACCGACAAGGTCCTCCGACAAGTCAACATTAAGCCCGCGCTCGGCCTTCAACCAATCAATAATCTTGACCGCCTGAGCCATAATTTCTGGTCCGATGCCATCACCGGGCAGCAAAAGGATTTTATGTGAAGCACTCATGCTGTTTCTCCTTTTGCGCCAATGACGCTTTGCGGGCGGCTAGCTTGCTTCGTTGAAGGCACCCACGCGCGTGAAGGCCGGGCCTCAAAAGCGCGGATGGCCTCCTCATGAGTCTTCAGCGTTTGAGCCACATCATCCAGCCCTTCTAAAAGAACCTGACGGCGGAACGGGTCCATCTCAAACGTCACGACCTCACCATCAGGGCGATGAATCTCTTGCTTTTCCAAGTCAACGGTTAAGCGCGCATTTTCACCATGGCTTGCATCCTCCATCAGAGCGAGGCATTGCTCACGCGGCAGGCGAATGGGCAAAATGCCATTCTTAAAGCAGTTATTATAGAAAATATCGGCAAAGCTGGGCGCGATAACGCAACGAATACCGAAATCCAACAACGCCCAAGGGGCATGCTCGCGCGAAGAACCACAGCCCAGATTATCTAGCGTGATGAGAATACCAGCCTTACGATAGGCTGGTTTATTCAGCACGAAATCCGGGTTTTCTTTCCCCTCAGCATCATAACGTTGCCCGGCGAAAAGATGCTTACCCAACCCCGTGCGATGAATGGTTTTAAGAAAACGAGCGGGGATGATTTGGTCCGTATCCACATTCTCTTGTGGGAGAGCCGCTGCAACGCTGGTTAAACGTGTAAATTTTTCCATGATTAAGCGGCTCCTTCTGCCAATTCAGGCTTTAACAAATCACGCGCATCACAGAGCGTCCCTGTCACAGCCGCCGCAGCGGCCATAGTGGGAGAGCAAAGATGCGTCCGCCCATCCGGGCCTTGCCGTCCCTCAAAATTACGGTTGGAGGTGGACGCAGAACGCTGCCCTGCACTGAGCTTATCGGGGTTCATACCCAAGCACATAGAGCAGCCCGCTTCGCGCCATTCAAACCCGGCTTCACGGAAGATTTTGTCCAGCCCTTCTTGCTCCGCAGCATAGCGCACAAGGCCAGAGCCCGGCACGACCATCGCGCGCACACCCTCAGCCACCTTCCGCCCCTTAAGGACTGCCGCAGCGGCGCGAAGGTCCTCAATACGGCTATTCGTACAAGAGCCGATAAAGACGACATCCACCGGTGTGCCGGCAATTTTCTGCCCTGCTTCTAGCCCCATATAGGCCAGCGTGCGGCGGATACGCTCGGCCTTGGCTGGGTCGGCAAACTCCTCAGGGCGAGGCACGGTGCCTGTAATGGGCAGGACATCTTCCGGGCTTGTCCCCCATGTGACAGACGGCGTAATTGCCGCGGCATCCAACACCACTTCTTCATCAAAATGCGCGCCATCATCGGTAGCTAACGTCTTCCAATAAGCCACGGCTTGCTCGAAAGCCTCACCCTGCGGGGCAAAAGGACGGCCCTTTACATACGCAAAGGTCGTTTCATCCGGTGCGACCATGCCTGCGCGCGCTCCGGCTTCGATAGACATATTACACAGCGTCATGCGCCCAGCCATATCCAGATTACGGATGGCAGAACCTGCAAACTCAATCACATGGCCTGTCCCACCAGCTGTGCCGATACGGCCAATGATGCTGAGCATGATGTCCTTTGCCGTCACGCCCGGTGCGACATCACCCTCAACCCGCACACGCATATTCTTGCTACGCTTCTGAAGCAGCGTCTGGGTTGCCAATACATGCTCGACTTCAGACGTACCAATACCAAAAGCCAAAGAGCCAAAAGCCCCATGGGTGGAGGTATGGCTATCCCCGCACACAATCGTCATGCCGGGGAGGGAGACGCCTTGCTCTGGCCCAACCACATGCACAATGCCCTGCTGGCGGGACCGTAAAGGAAAATATGGAACGCCAAACTCTTTAACATTCGCCTCCAATGTTTCAATTTGAAGGCGGCTCTGCGGGTCTTCCACCGGTTGGGAGCGGTCAGAGGTCGGGACGTTATGGTCTGCCACAGCCATTGTGGCATCAGGACGCCGTACTGGGCGGCCCGCAGCCCGCAAACTCTCAAAAGCCTGCGGGCTGGTCACCTCATGGAGGAGGTGCCGGTCGATGTAGAGAAGGCTTGTTCCGTCATCAAGGGTTTTCACCACATGATCATCCCAGATCTTATCATATAAAGTTCTAGGGTTAGCCGGATGTTGCATTCTCTCTCATCTCCTTTAATGAGAGCTGAAAAATCAGCCCTCCTTTTTCACATCGCGTGGACGCTCGGCAATACGAGCGGACTTACCAGAGCGACCACGAAGGTAATATAGCTTCGCGCGACGCACCTTACCACGGCGCACTACTGTAATATCAGCAATGGCGGGGGAGAAAAGAGGGAAAACACGCTCCACACCCTCACCATTGGAGACTTTACGCACTGTAAAGCTGCTGCCAAGGCCACGGTTAGAGCGGGCAATCACGACCCCCTCAAACACCTGAACACGTTCGCGTGTGCCTTCCACAACGCGCACACCAACGCGCACCGTATCCCCCGCGGCGAACTCTGGCACGCTACGGATAGCAGCGAGACGCTCCATTTCGCGCGCCTCATATTGCTGAATGATGTTCATACTCAAACTCCTGCAAAAACAAACTCAATGGTGCTGAAAGCGTTCATACACAGCCCAGAGGTCTGGGCGGCGCGTCCGCGTTACAGCAATGGATTTCTCATCACGCCAACGGGCGATCTCCCCATGATTGCCAGATAGCAGAACCGGAGGAACCTCGCGCCCCTCCCAACATGCAGGCCGTGTATATTGGGGATATTCCAACAATCCAGCAGAGAAGCTTTCTTCCTCCCCACTTAATGCGGACCCCATCACACCCGGCAGAAGCCTCACACAACCATCCAAAAGGGCTAACGCTGGGATTTCTCCCCCTGAAAGGACAAAATCCCCCATGCAGACTTGCTCGACTGCATGTTTCTCCAGCACGCGCTCATCCACCCCTTCGAAGCGTCCACAAAGAATGATAACCCCATCCCCCTGAACGTAACGTGCAATATCCTTCTGCTCTAGACGATGCCCACGCGGTGTTGGATAAATCACCGGGCGGTTATCGCCTACCTGCTTTACACTGGTTAGGGCGTCATCCAGCACATCAGGCCGCATAACCATCCCTGCTCCCCCGCCAAAAGGCGCGTCATCCAAAGCTTTATGCACCCCCCGCCCAAAGGGACGAAGGTCGTGCGTATGGCACGCCCATAAAGCTCGCTCTAACGCACGGCCTGCTAAAGAACAGCCTAGCGGGCCGGGGAACATCTCCGGGAAAAGGGTTAAGATATCAGCCTGCCATGTCATGAGCGGACTTCTACCTCACCAGCTAAATCCCCTTCTACCTCCACAGCCTCCGGCGGAACGATCACAAGGCGTTTTGCCTTTATGTCTAGCTCCGGCACGCACGCCATGGTGAAAGGAATCAACTGCCCTGTTTCCAGCTCTAAGCTTGTGCCTGCCCCATAATCATGGACATTCACAACACGCCCAACTGCTTCCCCAGAGGTGAGAGAGGCCTCCATACCGATGAGATCAATATGGTAGAACTCATCCTCATCTGCCTCTGGCAATGCCTCACGCGCCGCATAGAGCTTACGATTCACCAGCTTTTCTGCCGCTGTACGGTCCGGTAATGGCTGGCCATCCTGCCCTAGAATGGCCGCTATGCCCGGTGCCTTCCAGCGTATATGCCACATAGCTCCTGTCTCATCATGCAGAGGGCCAAGTGCCTCCACAGTTTCGGGATGCTCTGTAGCAGGATGCAGGCGCACAAGGCCCCTTACACCATGCGGGCGGCCAATTGTGGCCACCAAAACATCCTGATGTGACGAAGATTGTGACAAGAGGAAATCTCCCGCTTAGGCCTTACTCGGCCTCGGCTGCCTTAGCGGCCTCAGCAGCGGCAGCAGCACGCTCTTGGGCTTTCTTCTTCGGTGCAGATTTCTTCGGCTGCTCATGGAAGGTCGGCTTCGGAGCCAGCCCTGCATGACCGAGGAAACGCGCCACACGGTCGGTCGCTTGCGCGCCCTTCTCCAGCCAATGCTTAATGCGCTCGTCATTAAGACGGACACGCTCGGCATGGTCGGAAGGAAGCATCGGGTTATAAGCCCCGACCTTCTCTACAAAACGGCCATCACGCGGGCTGCGGCTGTCGGCAATCACAATATGATAATATGGACGCTTCTTCGCCCCTGCGCGGGATAGACGAATCTTCAGGCTCATAATAACTCCTGCCTTATCAAAACATTACAAAAAACACACAGCCAAGCAGACACTTAGCCAAAAGGTGGTCGGCCAGCTGGACCGCCCATCCCCTTGAGCATATCACCTAGGCCACCAGCACCCCCCATGCCACGCATCAACCCTGCTAAGCCGCCCATTTTACTAAGCCGCTTCATCATCGTGGCCATCTCGCTAAATTGCTTTAATAGCCGGTTGACCTCTGGCACGCTCGTCCCAGAGCCAAGGGCGATACGCTTTTTGCGTGACGCCTTGATAATCTCCGGGTTTTTGCGCTCCTGCACTGTCATGGAGGAAATAATCGCCTTGTGCCGGTTGAAGATGGAGGTATCCAAATCCTTCCCAGCGAGCTTATCCTTCAGCTTGCCCATCCCCGGCAACATACCAAGAATACCAGAGATAGACCCAAGGCGGTTAATTTGATTGATCTGTGAGACGTAATCATTCAGATCAAACTTGCCGGCGAGCATCCGCTTGGCAACACGCTCACCTTCTTCCTGATCAAGCTGCTCGGACGCTTTTTCCACCAGCCCGGCGACATCGCCTAAGCCGAGGATGCGCCCTGCAACACGCTCAGGATGAAACTCTTCCAGAGCATCCATCTTCTCACCAGAGCCGGTGAATTTGATGGGCTCCCCTGTTACGGCCTTCATGGAGAGGGCGGCACCACCACGGGCATCACCATCCATACGGCTCATAATCACGCCTGTTAGCCCGACCTGCTCCTTAAAGGATTGGGCGGTATTAACGGCATCTTGCCCGGTCATGGCATCTACAACCAGCAGCGTTTCCACCGGTTTTGCCACGTCACGGACCTGACGGACCTCATCCATCAAGGCTTCATCAATCGCCAGACGCCCTGCGGTATCTAAAATAACGACATCAAAGCCTTCACGACGGCCAGCCTCTAGCGCGCGGCGGGCAATATCAACCGGCCCTTGTCCCTGCTCTATCGGCAATGAGGTGACTAACCCCTCCGTCCGTCCCCCCACTTGCTCAGCAATTTGCTGAAGCTGCAACTGCGCGGCGGGACGCTGCACGTCCAAGCTCGCCAGCAGCACCTTTTTACGCTCCCGGCTAGCAAGGCGCAAAGCCAGCTTACCAGCGGTCGTGGTTTTACCCGCCCCCTGCAAACCAACCAAAAGATACGGAATCGGTGCCGGGGCAGAGAGGTTAAGCGGAACAGCCCCCGCCCCGCCCAGAGCCTCAATCAACGCATCATTGACAATCTTCGCCACAGCCTGACCGGGGGAGACGCCATCCAGCACCTCACCACCAACAGCGCGCTCCTTTACCTTGCTGACAAAGCTGCGCACCACAGGCAGGGCGACATCGGCCTCCAGCATGGCCAAGCGAACCTCGCGCATGGCCTCGGTGACGTCACCCTCCGAAAGCTTCCCCCCACGGGAGAGACCCTCAAAGACCTTCGACATTCTGCCAGAGAGCTGCTCGAACACGATCTATCCTTAATTCCATGACAAATGCGCCACTGCGCGAACCCTCGCGGAGTGACGTGTCCGTAAACTTTTTATGCCTTTACGACCTCTACCGCCCTCCGTCAAGCATTTCCCACTCTGCTCTACCTTCTGTTGCCTCTCTTGCAGCAGAAGCGTAGCCTAAGTGGACCTCTTTATATGATGATCGGACTCACAAAGGGTTACAGCATGAATATTCTCATCGTCCTCGCCCATCCTGAACGCCAATCCCTCAATGGGGCTTTGGTTGATATTGCCGCACGAGAACTCGGCTCCCTCGGCCATGAAGTGCGTCTATCCGACCTTTATCGCATGGAGTGGAAAGCCACGGTTGATCGTGCTGACTTCCCCCATCAAACAACGGGCGAGCCTTTTAATGTCGCAGCCGCCTCTGCCCAAGCTTATAAGAGTGGAGAGCTGACCGAAGATGTTAAAGAGGAGCAAGAAAAGCTCCTCTGGGCTGATGCGGTTATCTTCCAATTCCCCCTCTGGTGGTTTTCTGCTCCGGCTATTTTAAAGGGATGGATTGAGCGCGTCTTTTCTGCTGGCTTTGCATATGGCACAGGCAAAAGCTACGGCGATGGAAGCATGAAGGGCAAACGCGCCATGCTCAGCGTGACAATCGGCGGGACAGAACATGACTACGCCGCCCGCGGCATTTGCGGCCCTATTGAGGACCTCCTCTTCCCGCTCACCCATGGCACGCTCTTTTATACGGGCTTTGCTACCTTGCCGTCCTTCCTCGTCTATAACGCCGACCGGCTAGAAGATTATGGCGAAGGCTTCCCGGCTGTTGTTGACCGCTTCCGGGATCGTCTCGCCACGTTAGAGACCACGCCGCCTATTGCGTTCCGCTCCGCAGCAAGTGGGGATTACGACCCTAAAACGCGGGAACTTCGTCCCGGTTTGGAAGAGGCTCATGCGCATGGCTTTAACCTCCATATCAAAAAGCTATCCTAATCCCGCTCTCACACGCGTTCTCTAACCCTCTCCCCCTCCTGAAAGCTGCTCCATGACCGCACATAACATTACTTGCCCGCACTGCCATGAGACGTTCTCGCTTGATAATGCAGGCTATGCTGACATTGTTAAACAAGTGCGCGATAAGGAGTTCTCCAAGGCCCTGCATGAAAAGTTGGAAGCTGCTGCCCAGGAGGAACGTCTTGTTGCCGAGCGCGCTAAGCTGGCCTCCGAGCGTGAGATGAATCAGGCCCTTCATGAGCGTGATGCGAAAATACAAGCCCTTAAAAACCAACTTGAGCGACATGAAGCCGACCAACAAGCCGCCGCCCGCCTCGCTGAAGCAGAAAAGAAGGCCCAGCTACAAGAGGCTGTGCAAGCTAAGGAGCGGGAAATCCATGCCCTCCAAGCCAAGCTATCAGCAAGCAAAACAGAGCAGGAGCTTGCTATTACAAAGGCGGTGGACGCGATTCAGAAGGAACGTGACACCCTACAAAACACCTTAAGTGAAGCTGAACTCAAAAGCCGCCTCGCCACCACGCAACTAAAAGAGCGTTACGAGTTGCAGCTAAAGGACCGTGACGACCACATCGAGCGGCTAAAGGACATGAAGGCCCGTCTCTCCACCAAAATGGTTGGGGAAACGTTGGAGCAGCATTGCGAGGTGGAGTTTAACCGCTCCCGCGCTATGGCCTTCCCGCGCGCGTATTTTGAGAAAGATAATGACGCACGCTCTGGCAGTAAGGGCGATTACATCTTCCGCGATGTAGATGAAAGCGGAACGGAAATCCTCTCCATCATGTTTGAAATGAAGAACGAAAATGACAACACCGCCACCAAAAAGAAGAATGAAGATTTCCTCAAAGAGTTAGACAAAGACCGCACGGAGAAGAAATGCGAATATGCCGTGCTGGTCTCCCTGCTAGAGCCAGAAAATGAACTTTATAATACGGGGATTGTAGATGTCTCACATCGCTACCCGAAGATGTACATCATCCGCCCGCAATTCTTCCTCCCCATTATCTCCCTCCTCCGCAACGCGTCCACCAATGCGCTAACCTATAAGAGAGAACTAGAACTCACACGCCAGCAAAGCATTGATGTCACCAATTTTGAAGAGAAGCTGGAGACATTTAAAAACGGCTTCTCCCGCAATTACGACCTCGCCCATAAGCAGTTTAACAAAGCGATTGAGGAGATTGATAAATCCATCTCCCACCTTCAGAAAATCAAAGAAAACCTACTGAGTTCGGGCAACAACCTCCGCCTTGCCAATGACAAAGCCCAGGACGTCACCATCAAAAAACTCACACGCGGCAATGCAACAATGAAGGCGCAATTTGCGGCTCTGAAGGGAGAGTGATGGGTTTCATGAAGATAGTAGAATATTTTATACGTTGACCTCTTTCATGGAAGGAGCTATCTTTATTCCATGGTAAAAGAACTGGTGAGCCGCCGCTCACCAGTTCTATGCCTCCATTCCACAGATACGGAGATTATCATGAAGTATGACGCACCTCACTCTAACATAAAAAGCTGGTTACATACCAGTCTTTTCATACTAACTACCGTTCTCCCTTTTCTCATCAACCACCCCGCGGATGAGAAGCAGATCGATATTTCTGCAGTAATCGCGATATCCATCCAAAAAATGTAATCACTTTTTAGCCGTTCCTAAGTTCCTCGCCTTTGCGGGGATGAACCGATAGTCGAATATTTCATCGGTTCTATGGAAGAACGTTCCTCGCCCTCGCGGGGATATACGGAAAAAGCCACTCTATAACGGGGTGGCTTTTTCTTTACCCTTTATACCCCCATACCGCGAACACCGCTTGACGCTATCCGCGTGAGACAGTATCAACAGCCGCAGATTGGATGGGTGTCCGAGTGGTTTAAGGAACTGGTCTTGAAAACCAGCGTGCGTGGAAGCGTACCGTGGGTTCGAATCCCACCCCATCCGCCACGAGCCATGTAAGGTCGTCCTTACAAAGACGGCTCATCTCCCTATGATAGAAGACGAGCCGTTGCGTTTTGTAAGGGTAGTCGGCACGTTTTCAGCCGCGATGGTCGTACTGGGCGCGCTCTCCAAGCTTGGTGATCTGTGCGGCCTCTAGCCCTTCTGGGTTATGCTGAGCCTTTTTAGCAATCTCGCGCTCTGCCTCTGTCGCATGCTCACCAGTTTTGAGAACGTGATGAGCAAGCTCCAACACTTCATCCTTTGTAAGCAGTTTTGGCGAATGAATTGCCTTGCGGGCGAGCTCATGCAGAGAGCTGCTAGCATGGGGGGCTTTATGCTCATGTGATGATGTATGTGGCATATCCCTAACCTTTCTTTCCTCTCACTTAAGACGCTTCATCGCCTCCCCTTCACGGTGGGGCCTATGCTGCCATGGCACAAGCGCAGCCCTTGCAAGACTGATATGCCTCCGCTGGTCATTCTCAGATAAGCCAGAATCGTCATTATGTGAATCTACCGTCCCTGCGTAATGGCCTATGCCATCTTGCACACTGCTCATTACCTCCAAATGTGCCTCGGGATCAGCACTGCCCTCATAGCGTATCGTATGGGCCCGCGCGAAACTCGGCATCCCTATCACGCCCAACCATCCTATCACCAGCAGAAGACCAATATAGTGCATCTCATCCTCCATAAGGCTCATGGCCCCTTCTTTTCATAGCTTTCTCTTGCTGCGCCTCCTCAACATGAATTACCACTTAACCCTTCGTAATTAGGAGGCCTCTATGCCACATACGCTTGACCCTCACCGCACAGCCCTTATCCTCATCGACCTCCAAGAAGGCATTGTCTCCCTGCCCACAGCACCACGCAGCGGGGCTGAAGTCGTAGCTGCGAGCAAGATAATCGCAGAGCGTTTCCGCCACGCTGGAGCAGTGGTTGTGCTGGTTAATGTCGCCTTTGCTGCTGATGGAAAAGATGCTCTCTCCGCCCCTGTCGATAAGCCTTTGCATGACCCCAATACATCTCTACCCGCTCATTGGGCGGAACTCGTCCCCGATTTGGCACGGGAGGGAGACCTCCGCGTTACAAAACATCAATGGGGCGCGTTTTATGGAACCGATTTAGACCTCCAACTACGTCGGCGAGGGATAAACACTATCGTACTAGGCGGAATCGCTACCAATATGGGCGTGGAATCCACCGCCCGCGCCGCGCATGAACATGGCTATCACGTCATTATCCTAGAGGACCTCACCGCGGGGCTGGATGAGGAGATGCATCATTTTGCTTTCCAGCGGCTCTTCCCGCATCTGGCGCGCATTCGCCAAAGCAATGAGATTCAATTTCCCTAGGCTTCATCCTGGCACATAAAAAACAGCCTTCCTCACACCTTGAAGAAGGCTGCCACGCACTATGAATCGGCATAAAGATCAGTGAGGCAGGCGATGAAGCAGAATCAAAGCACCTGCCTTCCGGTCTGCGTCAGACAGTGGGGCATCCCCATCAGTCCCATCCCGCTCTATGCTTCCAAGATAGCTGCCATCCCCTCCCCTTAAAGTTCCATCCTTCTCAATACGTCCAGCATAGCTACCGCCTTCACCTCTTACGGTTCCATCCTCCTCGATATTCCCAACATAGCTACCGCCTTCGCCTCTTATGGTTCCATCCTTCTCGATATTCCCGGCATAGCTGCCACCTTCTCCCCTTATGGTTCCATCCTTCTCGATATTCCCAGCATAGCTGCCACCTTCTCCCCTTATGGTTCCATCCTTCTCGATATTCCCAGCATAACTACCACCGGGCCCCCGTATAACGCTGATCTGCTGTACATGCCCCAAAGGCACGGACTGACCATCATATGCGCCAGCAACACCCGGCATACCGGCAACACCCAGCCACCCCATCACCACTAAAATACCGGTGTAATTCATCACAAACCGCCTTAAATGAAAAATCTTTTCCATATGCCTCACTACACCGTATCTCGTGGCAACTGCGTTACAACGCCATGAAGACGCCGTAACCATGCATGCTAGCTCACTTCAAAAGAGCCGCCCATTCCTCCACCGATTGCCCGCTTTGGAAACGCTCATCCAACGTGCCATTCAGCATAAAACTTGGTGAGACATGAATCTTATTGTGCCGTGCATAACGTGTATGGGCTTTAATAGCCTCCGTCACGCTTGCTAGACGGAACGGCACCGCAAGATTAAGCCGCGTATAGACCTCTAGCCGCTCTAGCAATTCTTCCGGCGTGGTGTGCATATTCGCGCCCTCATAATGATGAGCGAACTCGAACTCCTCACGATGATCCCCCACACTCCGCAACGTTTGCCACGCTTTATCGCGCCCCTCTGGCAATGCAGCCGCAGCCAAAATGCAGCGCGTCACCACGCCAGAGAAGAGATGCCACGGTTGGGAATGGAGATAAATATGCAGTGTCATAGCCTCCTCCCCTACATGGGCTAAGAGGGGCATTAACTTACGTGAGGCCCGCACACAAAAGGGGCATGTTGGCTCTAAAAAGACCTCTAATTTTTTCGGCCCATGGCCCCAGATAAGCTCTGCGGGTTTATGCGTCTCTTGTGCTGGCATAATCTGATGCTCCTTAGCTTTACCCCTATGACCTCCCCCTAACGTAGGGTGCACCCCCATAGCAAAACAGCCCCGCATAAAACGGGGCTGCCACGCATAACACACATAACCACAAAGCTTTTTAGGACGACCGCCGCCCGCGTGAACGCCCTGCCCCACCACGACCAGAGGAGGATGGACGGGTAGACGCCGCCCGTGGGCTGCGACCACGGCCCCCACCGGATGGGCCACCACGGCCACGACCACCGCGCCCACGGCCTCCCCCTAAAACAGGCGGCGGCAATGTGGAGTTCTGCGCGTCATCAGAATGGTAAGGATGGTCCGTAATCACAGGCACAGCCTTGCTGATGCGCTTCTCAATCTCTTTTAACCATGCACGCTGCTCTGCCTCACAAAGGGATACAGCCCAACCCTCGCGACCGGCACGCGCTGTACGGCCAATGCGATGGACGTAAGCCTCTGGCACATTCGGCAAATCGTAATTAAAGACGTGAGAAACCTCATCCACATCAATACCGCGCGCGGCAATATCTGTGGCGACTAACACGCGGACACTCCCATCCCGAAAGCCTTGCATGGCACGCTCACGTGCCCCTTGGGACTTATTGCCATGAATCGCCGCTGCGGGAATCCCATGCTTACTGAGATATTCTGCCACTTTATTGGCTTCATGCTTCATCAGCGTAAAGACAACAGCCCGCACGACACGGTCATTATTGACCAACATCATCAAAGCTTCTTTCTTTTGAGCTGAATCGACAAATAGAACCGCCTGACGAATACGATCCACCGTGCTGGATTCCGGCGTGACTTGCACCGTCTCGGGCTCATGCAGCAAAGAATGCGCTAAGTCACGAATAGAGGCTGGCATAGTCGCGGAGAAAAGGAGCGTCTGCCGTTTTTCTGGCAAGCGCGCTACAATCTTACGAATATCATGCACAAAGCCCATATCCAACATACGGTCTGCTTCATCCAGCACGACAATCTCCGGTGTGGAGAGGTCGATATGGCCTTGCCCTACAAGGTCCAACAAACGCCCCGGGGCAGCGATGAGGACATCTACGCCGCGTTTCATCGCTTCGACCTGACGATTCTGCCCAACACCACCAAAAATCACAGCGTAAGAGAACTTCATATGCCGCGCATAGGCCGCAAAATTATCGCCTATCTGCGCCACTAGCTCCCGCGTAGGGGCCAGCACCAACACACGCGCCCCGCGCGGGGTCGCTTTGCGAGGCGTCTCCAATAAATAATGCAAAATCGGCAAAGCAAATGCTGCCGTTTTGCCCGTCCCCGTCTGCGCAAGGCCTAAAAGGTCTCGTCCCTTTAACAGATGAGGGATCGCCCCCGCCTGAATCGGCGTTGGTGTCTTATAGCCCTCTTCATCTAAAGCCTGCAAAATGGGGGCTGCCAAACCGAGCGTGTTAAAACTGCTCATGATGTTTCCTTAAAAACCGGCGTTATTCCAGCATCCATCTGGCAACACCGCATAAAACGGACGCCTAAAACACACACTCTTAAAGGAGTGTTATCTCGTCCCCCTCTAAATAGGACTATTTTTGTCTTATAACAAGAGAAAAATATTTTCCTCCCATCTAGGCGCTTTTCATCTCCCTTTTTGCAGAAGAAACAAAGCTTGTTCGCCCAACAAATTTGCCAAATGAGGTGACCGCTCCGCCACGCGTGACCGCTTATCCCCATTTACAACCATCCAATTCCGCACCGCATACCCATCCTCAGCACATAAAGCGAAGAAGTCATAAATCGTACAAGGATGGATGTTGGATGTCTCATACCACGGGGTTGGCCAAACCGCCGTCATGGGCATACGCCCTGTGCGCATTAAATGCCAACGCAAACGCCAATGCCCAAAATTGGGGAAGGAGACCAAAGCTGATCGCCCAATCCGTAACATATGCCGCAAAACCTCACGCGGACGCTCCACCGCTTGAAGGGTGCGCTGTAGGACAACATAGTCAAATGTATCTTCTGGATAATCCGCCAAAACTTCATCCGCATCCCCGTGCATAACGGGCAAGCCATGCGCAACGGACTGAGTCACGGCCTTCATATCCAGCTCTAAGCCTTGGGCATCACAGCCTTTTTGGCGGGAGAGATAGTCAATCAAACTGCCATCCCCGCTCCCAATATCCAGTACCCGACTCTGCGGTGCGACCATAGTCGCAATCAATTCTTGATCAAACCGCATGATCATCCCTCCCCTCTGGTAAGCCCGCATGACGTGCCGCGCCGTTTAAAAACCCGCGCACTGTACGATCAAAATCCGGCTCTTCTAGCAGAAAGGCATCATGGCCACGGTCGCTCTCAATCTCCACAAAAGAGACATGTCCCCCTGCCTGATTAATCGCCCGCGCCAACATTCTTGATTGTGCCGTGGGAAACAGCCAATCCGAGCTGAAGGACACAACACAAAAACGCGTCCGCACCTGCTGAAAAGCTGCCGCTAGATTACCCCCATGCTCACTGCCGAGATCGAAGAAGTCCATCGCGCGGGAAATTGTCAGGTAAGAATGTGCATCAAACCGCCGTGTGAAATTAGAGCCTTGATATTGCAGATAACTTTCGACCTGAAACATCCCCCCAAACGGTAACGCCGCTAAAGGCGAATTGGGGGCGGGCATTGTTCCTGGCCGTATTTCCCTCCCAAACTTCCGCGTTAGAGCTTCTTCTGAGAGATAAGTAATATGCCCCACCATACGCGCTACAGCCAAACCGCGCGCTGGGATAACCCCATGAGCTTGATAATCTCCCCCATGCCAATCGGGGTCCGCATAAATTGCCTGCCGGCTGACCTCATTAAACGCAATATTCTGCGCCGATTGGAAGGGAGAGGTGGCAATCGGCATAGCTGCAAAAACACGCTCAGCGTAATCTGTAGCCCATGTGAGGGTTTGCATCCCCCCCATCGAGCCTCCAATAACGGCAAATAATTGCTTGATCCCAAGATGATCAATCAACTTTATCTGCGCTGCTACGATGTCATGCATCGTAATAGGGGGAAAATCCTTCCCCCATGGTTTGTCCGTCCCCGCCCGCATAGTCGTGGGGCCGGTCGTCCCCATGCAGCCCCCTAAGACATTGGTACAGATGACAAAAAAACGCTCTGTATCAATCGGCAAGCCGGGGCCAACCATACGCGACCACCAACCCGGCTTCCCCGTAAGAGGGTGCGGGCTGGCGACAAACTGATCCCCCGTAAAGGCATGGCAAATGACAATCGCATTATCCCGCTTTGGCGAGAGCGTACCATAAGTTTGATAGGCCACCTCCAGCGGAGCAATAACCTCCCCACATTGGAGGGGCATCCCGTTTGGAAAGATGATGGACTGAACTTCCACTCTAAGGCTCCGGCCGCTTGTGACAAAGAGCCTGTATAGAAGCACCGCCCCCGCCCCCGTTTCAAGCTAGAATACGCCGCCTTAAGCACATTCGACAGCTATATCTATTACTCAGCGGCTTCCATCAGTGCAGGGTAATTATCTTGCGCCAAAGCAGGCATGGGCATTTTAACCATATTCCCCTTACTCGCTTCCCGTTTTGGCAACCAATACCCATACGCTGCCAGAGCCTGACCGAGATGCATCAACGCCTCCCCTAACGCTGTATGAATGGTTTGCTCCTCTGGCATATTCTGCATCTCTGCAAGAAGGTCTAACAAATGAGACTCCGTTGCTGAGTATTCTAAAGACGGCATTGCACAAACCGCCTGGAGGAACAAAGGCCGAAACTGCTCCTGCAAAAGCTCCGCCTCTTGTCCTACTAACCCCGCTAAAGATTTAGAACGCCGCCAGCAACGCGGCCCCAATAAATAACGCAGGGCCCATAAGGCGGTCTGCTCCTCCCGTACTAATGTGCTCATGGGCATACCGTATGTGCCGTGCTGTTCTACGATCTGGCCGATCATGGGACCTCTCCCTCTCTCTGCGAATTGCTTCAAGAATGACGTTAGATGAGAACTCTTATCAGTTGCAACAAGAAGATAATGCTTCACACCTCACTCTGCCCCTAATACGAGCCAAAAAAGGGAGAAAACTGCCAATTATAGCTATTATTAATTTTTCTTATAAAGTAGCGAATCAGAATGAGGAATCACCACATAATGTGATAAAAATGCAAAATTACCACTATATGTAGTCCTCTTTTTCGCGCGCCTCTCTTAATAACTCTATTGGCGAAATGGTGGTTTTTGAATCCAACCATCTAATTGCTGCATTGCCGCATCAGAGCCATCAAGGGCAAAGTTAATCGTCAACGTACCTCGTCCCACCTTATCCACCACGATATGACCCGTTTTCCCTGTTTTTAATTGGGCAACTTGCTCTGTAGAAAGATCCAACGAAGCCATACATCCCGATGCAACACAGGACTGCCATTGCAACGTCATCGGAACATTATCATCTAACGTGACACGCACATTTCTTTTAAGAGAGAGCGCAAGCGGTACCATGGTTGTTAACCGCCATGGCCGACCTATAAGCGGGTCGTTCATCACACTCTCTGTTGCGCGCGCTAAGATTACAGCCCCCAACGACTCTGTTTTTCCTTTATTCCCCTGCATCACCAAAGTCTGCTGCATCAGACAGACTTGAGGGCCTTGTGCTGGATTGATCGCAGGGAACACACAGCGATACATCCACCCCCCTGCCGAACCAGAAATGACAACCGGTGCCGTTTGCCCACCCTCAACAGCTCTAGCAATCGGGGACACTATCGCTCCACCAATCAAACAAAGAAGCACCAATATGCCGCAAGATGTTTTCATCCCTTCCTCCCGTCAAAATATGAGACTACTACCCACGCTACAATAAAATTATCAGCTACACTTTTAGTATATTACAAAACACATAGAAAATAATCAAATCATCAATCAACTCTATCAATAAACTACAATCAAAATAGAAAGAATACTAAATTCATACCCCAGCAATACCATTTCATATAAAATATGATACAAAATACCATTTTAAAATTATTCAATAAATATGAAGTATTCATAAAATATTAAAGATTATTATGAGATAATACTTTTCCATATATCACACATATACCCCTTATTATTATGAGAAAAATACAAACAAAAATCTCAAATATTTAACTTTAATTAATATTTTTTAAATTTTTTACATAAGAAATTTTCTCGGAAAAGGTTTCTCGGATTTTTATTCCTTAAGATTTAATTAAAAATATATTGCATAATAATTTATAATAAGTTAACAGCATCCCATCCGTGAAAAGTTGAGAAAGCCCCGTGGAAACAAGAACGATTTTTTACAAGAAGAAGCTCTTCTGGTGGGTATGCGGTGGGCCATCGCTCATTGCTGCCGTTTATTTATTTGTCTGGGCCACCCCACGCTACGAAAGTACAGCCATCCTCCGCGTTTATGAGGCAGGGGGGCAAGAGACGTCCGGCGGTAGCGCCGCTACAGAAGGTCTCGGCGGTAGTATGGCCTCGCCTGGCGCTTATGTTCTTACACAATACATCGCCAGTTGGGATGCTTTCCAAGCGCTGCACCCCGAACGTTTAAAAGAGCACTGGCAGAATGGAGATTGGCCTTCTTCCTTTGGGGGGCCTCTCACTCTGTTTTCATCCAATCAAATGCGGCTTTGGGAATATTACAAGAAACATGTCACCGCTCAACTTGATGATATTTCTGGGTTGGTTACTATCAATGTCGATGGATATTCATCTGATTTCTCATGGACACTCAATAAAGACCTCTTAGAGCTTGCACGGAAAGAACTTGCAGAGAGCGGAATTAAATCAGATCAAGCGGAGCATAATATGCTCCTCCAAAAAATTGATCTCGATAAAAACAGCTTAAGTGCCGATTTGGGCAAAATCGCTAAATTACAAAAAGAAGCAGGCATCTCGGACCTAAAGGGAGATTATCAAGTCGTTCTCAATAGTCTTGCTGCTGCCGAGAAGGAACGTATTTCCGTCGATACCCGTGCCGCCGCTACAGAGTTTCTCGCTGCCCGGGGACAACAAATTGAGGCCTTGAGAATTCAACTTGCCGCCCTCGATAAAGAAATCGAGCATCAGCGAAATGATATTGCCCAAAAATCAGCTATTTACAAAGAATATGGGCGTATTGAAGCCCAAGCTGAGCAAGACACCAAACTCATTATGCTTGATGAAGAAAGTTTACTTGAAAATGAAAGGAATGCCGTACGTCATGCTTATTACATAGACATCATTGAAAACCCTATCCACCCAACCAACGCAACCCGACCACGCGCCCTAATGTGGACACTCATTATTTTGGCATGTTCCTTTGCCATATACCTCATCATTAAGTGAGATGATTATGCTTGGCTACCTTGTCACTCCCCCTAAGATCCATCCCTTAAATACAAAGAGCGTAAAAACAGTAGCACTATCTGTAGCTCTCCTACTCTCAACCTCTGCGTGTGCGTTTATGCCCTCAGTCGGCCCTCATGCAGATTACATCGAAACTCAATCTGAAAATCATGAAGCCCCTCCCCTTATCGACGTTGATATCCAACTCGCGCAAACGCTCGCAAAAACAGTCAATATGAACGAAGCGCGCCAAGAAGGTGATCTTCTCTCTGCACTCAACATACCCTTTTCACGACTTCCCGAAACCAGAATTGCCCCGGGTGATCAACTAAGAATAACCATCTGGACGCAAGGCGGAGGACAAGCCGCCGCATCTGAATCAAGCGAAAACACCTCCCCTGGGTCTATTTCGCCTGCTCAGTCCAAAATAGGGGTCTATTCAGTTAATAAAGAAGGTAAAGTTGACATCCCCTATGCAGGTTTTGTTGACATTAAAAATACAACACCTCATCAGGCACAAAATATTATTCGGTCTCGTTTAACTGCGACCCGTTTATTTGAAAGTGTCGAGGTATCTCTGCAATTTGACGTAAACCATGGTCAAAATATTATCGTGATGGGGGCAGTCAATAAACCCACCATTATTAACTGGAATGATGGCGGGGTCTCTCTTGTAGAAGCTATTGCCCAAGCCGGGGGGTATGTCGTGGGTGAGCCTTTGCACGGCAGTGATTTAGGTATGAATATTCTCCTCGCCCGTGCAGGACATGAATATGATATCCCCCTAAGAACAGCCTTATTACATACCATTCAGTTACAACCGGGCGATAAAATTGCTCTACAGCACAAACCCAGCGTACGTGTCCTCTGCCTGGGGGCGGGATGGGCCGCTCCACGCATGAGCGCATTTTCACAAACGCCTACTCTATCGCAAGTTATGGCGTCCGTTAATGGGTTAAACCCCCAAACAGCACAAGGGCGAGCGATCTTCATCCTAAAAAAAGATCAGTCCATTATGTTTAGGGTTAATTTTGATCGTGTTGAAGGCATGGAAGCCTCTCAAATTATGCCAATTGAAGATGGAGATATGGTGTACGCCCCCGTATCACGCTCTGTCACAATGCAACAAGTGCTCGGTATGTTCATGTTTATTGCTGGGCAAGGTATGTCAGCCGCCGCTGTTAGATAAAAACGACTATTTACGAGCATAGGTTCTATAAAGGGCAAATGCTCGTAAATATAAATACAACCAAAGGTTGAAATTACTCTCACTTCTAGCTGATCACGGAGCAAAGATTCTTAATTTTAAGTATATTTAATTAATAAATTATTGAATTTTCATACTCCGTTCGTTAATAAATACGAAACTGTTAATTCTTTATTAAGAATTACCTCATCAGAATAGGAACGAAAAGCCATGCCTGCTTCACTGGACAATCACGCCTCCTCTCTTCTTACCTCATCCGCTCAAGATATGCCTATCTCAACAGCCGAATGGGATTTACTGAAAAGAAAGGCCTTGGAAGAGTTTGCTGACAGAAAAGCCCCGTCTATCGCTTTCACTCGTTTTTCGCAGCATGATAATTCAAATATTTCCATAAAGGAGAAGGTACTACTGCATGTTGTTTTCTAACAAAAACATCATGAAAAATAAAACTCAATACTGGAAACTGGCAAGCCGTAGAAGAACCCTTCTTATACGATCCCTGACTTTTATTTTTAATAGTTTCTCTACGGCCGTATTGTTGTTCTTTTTATTCATGTACCATTTTCCTGTATATTTTATTATCCCTTTTGCCGCGTGTAGTTTCCTTCTCGGCTTTATCGCCTCCTCATATTTTATTGCTATGTGGTTCGGTCTATATGCCTCCCTTCGTGGCCCAAAGAAAGACCCCTACGACCCTTCTCATAATCAAAAAGATCTAGATGATAACACGCTTGTTGCACTTGTATTCCCCATTTACCATGAAGATGTTCGACGCATTGGTGCCGCGCTCGGAGCAATGATCGAAGACCTCAGACAATATAAAGAATATAAAAATTTTGAGTATGTAATACTATCTGACAGCCGCGATGAGAATATCATTTACCAAGAGAATTATATTTTTCATCTTTTAAAAGAAGATTATCCAGATGCACGAATTATTTACAGGCATAGAATTTCCAACATTGATGCTAAGATCGGCAATACGTCTGACTTCATCATGCGCTGGGGAGAAAGATATAAATTTATGGTAATGCTTGATGCCGATAGTCTAGTCCCTGGGGAAACCCTATCACAAATGGCGCGCATTATCGAAGGTAATGATAAAATTGGCATTATACAAACTACCTACTACGGTATTATGACGCGTACCCTATATGCTAGACTGCAAAGCTTTGGTTCTGTTTTCGGCGTATTAGTAAGTTTTTACGGTCAATATTACTTCAGAATGGGTCGAGGTCAGTATTTTGGACATAATGCCATCCTTCGCGTGGAAACCTTTAAAAAATTTGCAGCTCTTCCTCGATTTGAAGCTAGAGCCCCTTTTCCTGCGGGACGCCCTTTGTCTCATGATTTTGTCGAAGCTGCGTTTTTTGAAGGAGCAGGTTACGAAGTCTGGTTATTACCTTATTTAGAAAGCTTTGAAGACCAATTAACTAACCTTGTAGATGACATGAAACGAGAAACACGCTGGATGTATGGGGCGTTATTCTGGCTTCGTGTCTTCCGTATGAAACGCCTATCCAATGAGGGCATGAAGCATCTTTTTATTTCCTCTTTACACTATTTCAACGCATGGATCGGCATTGTTTTTTATGTATGCAGTATATTAGGCATGATATATGTTCTTAAACATCCTATCCATTCATACATGCTGCGGGAGAAATTCAGCTTATTATTCGACACCTCCCTCTTTTTATTCTTTTTTGCATTTTTTGCGCGTTTTTCTGTTTATCTTCTCTATTTCTATAAAAAGAACCAACTATCTGGTTTTGGCGGTTTCTCCAAACTGTTAGTCTCTTATATACTCTCCATTATTTTCGGTATGGCTATTGCACCAATTACCATGATGCAAATATCAAAATTTCTTTTTTATTGGATAAAAGGCCGAAAAATACAATGGGGAGAACAAAATAGAGAGGACCGTTCATTATCATTTAGAGAGGTATTCGAGCATTTTTTCTCCGTATCGTTGTTCGGGTTGTCTCTTACATATATTGTATTGACGTATATTTTACCCCTTGCAACACCTCATACAATGAAAATACTTCATATGTCTAAAGTATGGCTTTGGGTTTGGTATATTCCTGCTTTATCTGGGCTGGTTTTTGCTCCATTTATTATTCGAACAACAAGCCAAAGATTTCCATGGATGGAAAAAATGGGATGGTTTAGTACCCCTTTTGAGACTAATGAACCTTTTGTCGTGAAACGAACAAGAGTTATAAAGGAACGCTATGATTCTATTGTTCCTGAAAGCTTAAAATTTGAAGAGTCTCTATCTAATTCCTGGTTTTTCTTTAGGCATTACGCATCCATTACATCGCGTCCACAAAAATTCTTTTTCTGGAAGGATAAACTTTCTCAACGGCCATTTGCGCAATTAACACGTCAGGAGAAACTACTTATCTTTCGCTGCCGCGAATTATGGGAATATTTCTTCCTGAAAAAAAATAAGCTATTGACCTCAGACACGGAAACATTCTAGCAGGTTAAAGAAGAATGCTTACAAAACGCAGTTTTTTAATGAGTTGCATAACCGCTCTTCTCCCTAAACCTTCCTGGGGAGACGTTACTCTCAACAAACAATCAGAACATATTCTTATTTCGACACAAAAATCCCCTTTTCCACCTTATTGGAAGGAATGTGTAGGTTCAGGCAGAGCAATCCAGGCCTTACGAAAAGAATGGTTGGATGATTTAAAATTCATTAAACAGACATGTGGTTTTAAATCGGTTAGATTTCACGGCTTGTTAAATGATGAAGTAGGTTTGTGTAGAGATACGTGTAATGGGGAATATAATTTAAATTATCTATACATTGATCATATCTTCGATAGTATTATTGACTTGGGTATGAAACCTTTCGTGGAAATAAGTTTCATGCCTTCTCCACTTCGTAGTGGGAATGATACAATTTTTTGGTATAAAGCAAACACATCACCACCCAAAGACCCAAAAGAATGGTCTCACTTAATAAAAAACCTCATTGAACATCTAATAAATCGCTATGGTATTTATGAAATAAAATCATGGAAATTTGAAGTATGGAATGAGCCTAATATCAATTTTTGGAGCAAAGATCAAAGAAGTTACTTTCTCTTGTTTGAAGAGACATATAAAGCAATCAAATCTGTCAACCCAGATATTGCCGTAGGTGGTCCAGCGACTGCACAAATGGGCTGGTTATCCGACTTTCTAACATTTTGCCAACAAGCAAATATTCGACCTGATTTTCTTTCCTCTCATGTTTATGACCATGATCCTCAAGAAAAAATTTTCGACAAACCTGTGCATTACGCATTTTCTGAAGTAATTCCAAAAGCCATTCAATATGCTAAACAGAAAATCTCTGCTTCTTCTCGTCCTAATATTCCTCTTTATATTACGGAATGGACGTCACAAAACCCGGCCTACATATTAAAAATGATATATGAATGCGCTGGTCAAATTGACATATTCTCTTATTGGACTTTTAACACACTTATAGAAGAAAATGGTCCCGTACCTGGATTCAACCAAAGTTATTTTGGATTGTTAGATTTTGGCTCTCTTCCAAGGCCCTCTTTTCATGCATTCTTTTTCCTCAATAAACTCTCTCCTAATAAACTTAATACAAATAGTAAATCTATTCTCGCCACAGAAGACGAAAAAGGAAGGATTTTATCCGTAGTTTGGAATTATCAAGATGATGATAAAACAGAAAAAGAATACACCATCACCCTTACTAAGACATATTCATCCGTTCTGATTACTTATTATGATCCCCAAACTGATCCAATACTAACACTTTGGCATAAAATGGGATCTCCCCCTTCGCCCACTCGTCATGAATATAACGTATTACAGAATAGTTCGTTAAGTTACAGCACATTCTCTTATCGTTTAACTCAACAAAACTCTTTTTCGTTCTCATTACCTCCGAATGCAATTGCCTTTATTGAAATTGAGTAAATCCCCAATTTTTGGTATTTTCTAGGGCTTAGG
>NZ_MEJG01000005.1 GCF_002592045.1 Parasaccharibacter apium
TGGCGGGCTTGTCATGGCGACAAAACCGGGGACAGACCATCCCATCCCCTGCATGAGATTGACCTGCCCTCCATGGCCGAAGCTTTCGCATAATTTGCCATTTTCAGCGTCAACAGCGATGAGACGGTTATCTAACGTGGCTTCAATGATGCGATTGTGGCAGGGCTGGCCTTCCGCACTGGTGGAGGAGGTGTAATAGGTTACAGCCTTACAAGCAGCCGTGTAGGGGATGGCATCATAACTCTCATGAGAGTGGAAATGCCATTTCTCTTGCCCTGTTGCGGCATCAACGCGCATCATGTCGTTTGTAGCGGAGCAGAGATAGAGGGAATCCCCAACCTTAATGGGGGTTGTCTCTGCGGCCCATTTATTTGCCTTATCTTTTGGCGGAAGGCTGCCAGTATGATAGACGAAGGCCCGTTTTAACTGGCCAACATTTGCAGGTGTGATTTGGGTAAGCGGTGAATAACGGCTCGCTGAATCATCTCGGCCATAAGCGGGCCAGTCTTCTGGCTTAGGGTTGGCACTTTCCTGCGGGACAGCTTGTGGAAGCTGGTCGATGGGAAGCTCATCAATATCGGGCAGATTTGCCGCATTCACACCCGGTGCTTGAGGGGTATTAGGGGCGGGGTCGTGATAAATGCTGGAAGATGGATCGGCTGAGGAATCATCAGCATTGCCGGGGCCGGGTGTCTCAACTGACGGCGGAATCTGCGCCAGAGAGGGCGAGACAAAAAAGGAAGCCCCTAGGATTGTCCCAGTAAGCAGTGCGGTGAGTGCATAAGTATGTTTACGCATGAGGATATTCCCTTTGCTTACGGATAAGGAAAAGCAGGGAAATCACGACAGGAATAGCTAATAAAGTGGGACCAAAAAGGCGTGGCAGCCATCCCCACCAATTAAACCCAACCTCATAAATTGTCCATGGGATTGTCGCTGCCCAAGCGAGAAGATAGAGCCATGCCCCAAGGGGCCTACGGCAGAACAGATAAAAGCCCGAGAGGAAAAGGACGATACCACATAGGACGTAATACCATGACCCACCCAACCAAATGAGCCAAACACCGCCTATGATGAAATAAAGGCCAAAAAGCAGAATGATAGCTGCAAGGGCAAAAATAACCCAGTCAGCGAATCCTAATGAGGTTTTGTGGTATGAGGGTGACGGCACGTTGTTGCCTCCAGTTGGTAGGGACCTACCCTTGATATGAGTCAAAAATTAACAACTTGAAAAGTAAATATATAAGATAAAACCTATATCATTAAAAGGTTTTTCCTATATTAAAATGGCAGGCTAGAGGCCGTCCGTGCTTATTTAGCCTGATTTTGACGTGCAATGATTTTATGTTTTGCGACTACTTCCCCCACAAGGAATGTGAAGAAAGCCTTTGTGAAGGCCATATCTAACCCAGCATCTTCAGCAAGTTTTTTTAAACGCTGGATTTGTTCTGCCTCTCGTGCAGGGTCACAGGCGGGGAGATGCGTGGCAGCCTTTAAATGCCCAACCTCATTAGTACAGCGGAAACGCTCTGCCAGCATATAAATCAAAGCGGCATCAATATTATCAATGCGTTGACGAAGAACAGAAAGTTGTTGTGTGGCGTTAGAGGTCATTGAGATCAATCCATGCGAGATGCCCGCCTTTACCAGCACCAAGGTCCATAAATACAGCCTTACCACCCAGACGCCCTGTTTTGTAAAGGGGGCGGCCATCAAGGGAGCGTCTATCATGGCCTACATAAACTGTAATGCCTTCTGGTATGCGGTTTATCCAACTTAATCGGCGTTCTGGGTAGCCATCAGGTTGGAGGCGGCTTGTAGTTTCTCCAAAGAGTGCGCGTGATAGCGGGGCGGACATATCAGCAAGGCCTGTCGCAGGTGGGGGGCCGGAGAGCATAGCTGTATGAAATCCCCCATGAACAAACAGTAAATTGCCAAGGCGTTGCCATGCTGGAGCTTCGGAAACAGCGGAATAAGCACGTTGGGCGAGATCCTCCATAGGGGAGGCGTGGATCTGCTGTAATGTGCTTTCTAAAGGAAGGTCGCGCCTTAAACGTCTCCCTTCTAAAGCACGGCCTAATTTGCGGTCATGATTGCCGAGGACAAACATGCCTTTTTTTGTTTCGAGCAAGTCCAGCATTGTTTCTAACACGCCAGCACTGTCAGGCCCGTGGTCCACAAGGTCGCCAAGTTGAATGATAAAACGCTTTGTTGCGATAGCGTGACGAAAAGCATTGAGGTCACCGTGGACGTCTCCGACAACGCGCAGCCCATACTTGCGAATGCGGGATAAAACCGATTCGGCAAGCCGTGGTTCAGAGAAAATAGGTCGCTCGTTCACGGTTTTGGTAACTCAGCCTTCAACTACTCAAAAAGGGGGCTAATTCTCTGATGATAATGGCTGAAGGTCAACCATTTACCATGCGGATACTTTCATCAAGATTGACGGAGAGGAGACGACTCACTCCGCGCTCTTGCATTGTAATGCCGTAGAGCCGGTCCATATGAGCCATTGTGAGTTGGTGATGGGTAATGACTAAAAAGCGCGTTTTGGTTTGTTCTGTCATATCGCGTAATAAGGTGCAGAAACGTTCCACATTAGCATCATCTAAAGGGGCATCGACCTCATCAAGCACGCAGATGGGGGCTGGAGTGCAATGGAAGGCGGCAAAAATGAGCGATAAGGCCGTAAGGGCCTGCTCCCCACCAGAAAGGAGCGAGAGGGTAGAGAGCTTCTTACCCGGTGGTTGGGCAAAAATCTCCAACCCAGCTTCGAGCGGGTCATCACTGCCGACCATCTGCAAATGTGCTTGCCCCCCATTAAACATCCGGGTGAACAGCGTTTGGAAATGGGTGTTAATATCGGTAAAGACGGCCATAAGACGTTGCCGGCCTTCACGATTGATAGCCCCAACTCCACCGCGCAGCCGGGCAATGGCCGTGGAGAGGTCTTGATGCTCTTTAGTGATTCGTTCTGCTTCCTCTTGGGCAGTGCGGAATTCCTCCTCAGCGCAGAGATTAACAGCTCCTAGCTCATCACGTCTCTTGTTCGCGCGTTTGAGGGTTTGTCGTAAAGCTTGCTCTGTTTCTGCCGAGAGTGTCTCTGGGGCTTCGGCATCGTCAGGCAAAGGGGTCTCATGTTGGAGGAGGGCTAGGGCCTCTTGAGCTTGGGCGAGCCGCTCATTAAGGCGGATTGTGTCTTCACGATAGCGATGTGCCCCTTCTTGATGATGCTCTAACAGGGTTTGCTGTTCTTGGAGATGCTGTCGTGCTTGGGCAAGAGTGGCTAGGAGTGTTTGCTCTTGCTCTTCTAGCTGTTTAAGGGCTTCACTATCGCGTTGAAGCTGTTGCTCATGGCGCGCGAGGCTATCGTCATCTTTTTGCGCGGAGGCTGTTTTTTGTAAGGCAGCCTGACGCTCTGTGAGGTCTTGAAGCTGCATATTAAGCTGATTTTGTCGGTCGTTCGCTTGCTGATAGGTGTGGTTTAGATGCTCCTCACGTTCTTTGAGAAGGGAAAGTTGCTGGGTAAGGGCGTGGCGTTTGCCATGCGCGCGTCTGAGGGCCTCTTGTGTATGGTTGAGGTGCTCAGTGAGGCGATCCACCGTTTCTTTTAGGGCAGAGAGGTCCGGTAGGGCAGCTTGCTCTGCTTGGCAGGTTCGTTCTTCCTGCTGACGTGTCGCGAGTGTAGCCTCACTTGATTGAATATGCTGGACCAACCCATCGCGGCGCGCTTGCAATCCTGTGAGCAAGCGTTTCTTTTCCTGCAAAGCCTGCTCTAGCTGCGTGGCGTTTTGGCGTGCTTCTGCAGCATGCTTAGCCGCTGCCTCTGCGGTGCTTTGCGCCTGTTGAAGGGCGGAATGAGCGTCTTCGTAACAAGCTTGGCGTGCGGGGAGGTCGCTCTTGGCGCGTTCTGCTTCTAAAGCGTGTTTTTGGGCTGTGATGTCCTCCAGCTCTTGCGTAAGCTGGGCGATATTTTGCTCTATTTCCTTTAAGCGTGTAAGACGTGCGTCATCCTGAAAGAGAGCTTGCTGTTGGTGTGTGGTTGCCTCTTGTGCGCGGGCGCGGGCCTGTTCTAACGCCTCGCGGGCGGCTTGTTCTTCAGCTTGTAGCGTTTTAAGCGTCAGAGCGGCTTCTGAGGGTTCAGCTTTGGGGGGTGGGAGGGTGGTTAAAGCCTCCTGTGCAGCATGATGTTCGGCCTTTATCTGTGCAATGTGCGCCTCATGGGTTTGGACCTCATGGTTGATGAGGGCAAGTTGGTCTTGATGCAACGCATGGCGTTGTTTTAGCCCCTCCAGCGCGTGACGTTGTTGAGCATAATCCTCACGCATTGTGGTATAGTTGTCGCGTAAGTCCTTTAGCGTATGTTCCAGCACCGCGCATTGATGTGCGCTTTGTGAGGTTATCTGTTTTTGGGCATTATAATCTTGTGTCAGTTTTTCAATAAGATGGGCTGTTTTCTTTAGTTTTTGAACATGCTGAAGGCGAATCATTTCAGCAGTAGGGCTGTTCGGCTGGCGGATAAAACCATCCCATCGCCATAACGCCCCATCTTTTGTAACAAGCGATTGCCCCGGTTGTAGCTGGGTTTGCAAATCTGGGCCATCTTCTGGCGTATCAAGCAAAAAGATAGCATGGAGAGCCCGACTAAGAGGGGCCGGGGCGTTAATAAGAGCAGCCAAACAAGGGAGGGCGGCGATGGCAGGGGCAGGCCGCAGGGTAGCCCCATCATCGGGTAATAAACACCATTGCCGTGGGGTATCTGCCAGAGGGGCATCAGCTTGCGGCAAAGAGGCCTCTAAACCATCAGTTAGGGCACTGGCCAAAGCATTGGTAAGCTCCTCTGGGATGTGGAGTTGCTCCATCACAGGGTGAGGAATGGTTTTTAAGCTGCTTGCAAGGCTTTGCTGTAGCCCTTCATATTCGCCTTTATGGCGGAGTAAATCCGTATCTATGTCACGGAGGAGCGTTTGTGCCTTCTGTGTAGCTTGCTGTTGTGTAGCAAGCTGGGCTTCCGTTTCTTCAATCGCGTTATGTTGGCTTGTGTTTTGAGCCTCTAATGATGCGAGGTTTTTTTGCGCTTCCTCAAGCGCATGATGAGGGATGGCTTTGGCATGAACATCCTCAAGAGCGGCTTGTAATGTAGCAGAGCGTGCCGCTTGTGCCTTTAGTTGTTCGGCGAGGCGGGTGATATCGTGCTGCAAAGAGGTGCGGCGTTGTTGTTGTTTTTCTGTTTCGGCTTGCTCGTCTAACCAGCGTTTTTCAGCCTCTTGGCGGCGTTGTGTGAGGGCCTGCTCCACTTCCGCCGCTTTATGGGCGGCTTGTTGAGCGGTTTGTTGGGTTTGATGAAGGGCTGCTTTGGCATGGTCATCCAGCAAGGCGGCTTGGGTTTGTTTGGCTTGTGCTTGCTCTGCTGTAAGGCGTGCCTCCTGCTTGGTGAAGCGTTGTGTAAGCTCCTCCTCCCGTTGCTGAAGCTGCTGTAGTTGCGCGCGCATTTCCTGCACATCCCGTTGGGCACGCTCTGTGATGAGGCGTTGCTCTTGGAAATGTTCTGCCGCTTTATGGGCTTGTTCGTCTTGTTGCCTTGCCTCGGTTATAGCATCCGTTACATGTTGGGCAGCATCGTCTGTAAGGGTGTGTTGCGCGCAATCTTCTTCAAGGCGTTTCAGCTCAGCTTTGAGATGGTCTAATGTGTTGCAATCATCTGAGATTTGCCGAGCGAGAGCTTGTTGGCGGCTTTGTAACCGTTCTTGCTGAAGCAACCCGGCATGATACTGGGATGATGCGCTCTCAAGTTGGGTATGTTGCTCGGTCTCTTGGGTGCGTAGAGCGGCAATTTGCTCTGTTATAGTTGGGTATTGCGCGTTGAGCGTATGTTGCTGAGCGGTGAGGTCCTCTAATGTCTGTTGGGCGTCTTTTTGCTGGCCGTCAAGGCGGTGCAGGTCCTCTTTAAGGCGGGCTATGTCTTCATCAAGTTGGGCTTTTTGGCGTGCGTGGTCCTCAGAGGCCTGCCGTTGATGCTGGAGAGAGGCCTGGGCGACCTCAATATGGATGCGATGCTGCTCCAAACGAGGGCGCAGGGCTGCGTGTTCATCCTCTTTTTGCTGGAGCGAGTGTGTTTTTTGGGCAAGCTGCTCTCGGGCTTCTTTTAGGGCTGCATCATTCTTAGTGAGTGTCTCTTGCGCTTTGTCCAAAGCGGTGCGGCGGGTTTGGACAAGCTGTTCCGCACGGGCATGTTGGAGGATGAGGAGAGAACGCTCATGCTGGCGGATTTCCTCTGAGACGGCGCGGTAAGTTTGGGCTTTTTCTGACTGGCGAGCTAATGTGGTGAGTTGTTGCTCAAGGCTTTGGCGGTGTTCTTCAGCACGCTCCAGATTTGCTTCTGCTTGGCGGAGTTTAAGTTCTGCATCACGGCGGCGTACATAGAGGCCACTAATGCCCGCAGCTTCTTCCAATAAGAGGCGTCTTTCCTCCGGCTTAGCGGCAATAAGCTGGCTAACACGATTTTGGCTGATGATGGAGGAGCTACGCGCCCCAGAGGAGAGGTCGGCAAAGATGGTTTGCACATCCCGCGCGCGCATGACCCGATTATTAATACGGTAGGTGCTGCCCGTCCCACGCTCTGCTTGGCGGGAGACTTCTAACTCTCCCGCTTGGTGGAAGGGGGCGGGAGCAAGGCCCGTAGCCTCGGCAAGATGAAGCGTGACACGGGCTAGGTTACGCGCAGGGCGACTGCCTGTACCCGCAAAAATGAGGTCATCACTATCCCCGCCGCGTAAGGCACGGGCGGAGCTTTCCCCCATGGTCCAGCGTAAGGCTTCGACAATATTAGATTTGCCGCAGCCATTAGGGCCGACAATCCCCGTTAGGCCGGGGAGGATATCCAGATGGACCTCATCAGCAAAGCTTTTGAAGCCAACAATATCGAGGCGGGTTGTGATCGCCTTATGTTGTGTCATTGCACCCTATAAACGCTGGGATGAGGTGAGTGAGAGCCTTTTAGGCCTTACTGACAAGCTCCGCAAATTTTTCCACCGTTTCGGGGTCTTGCGCATAAGGGGTATTATTGAAGCGGAAATAAGGCGTCCCTTTAATTTCGTACTCTTGGCCCTCTTTTTGTGTCTGCTGATAAAGAGCCTGACCAAAGCTCATATCCTTGCTGATTTTATCAAACTCAGCCGGAGCGATGCCCGCTAAAGCGGCTTCTTGCCTAAGGTGAGCGACCGGGTCATTGCCGGAGAAGGCCCATTGCATTTGTCGGGAGAACAGAGATTCAATGAAGGGTACATAACGCTCCTCTGGCAGGGAGCGTGCAACCATAGCGGCGATGAGGGCGACTTGGTCTAGTGGGAAATCGTGGAATTGAAAACGAACCTTCCCTGTATCGATGAATTGCTCTTTAATTTTGGGGAATAATTCTGTCGCGAAATGAGCGCAATGGGTGCAAGTGAGGGAGAACCACTCTTGCACGAGGATAGGCGCTTGCGGATTACCAATAATGCGCGGGCCCATGCGTGGGTCTTGTGCAGCTTGTGCGTGGGCACGGCCCATCGTGATGAAGGGAGCAGCGAGCAGGGTAGCGCCCCCCATAAGGAGGTTACGGCGGGAGAGAGAAGATTGGGTGGACATGGTAGCTCCTTTGCGATGGCAATAGGTGGGGCAGAGGTCTAGGAGACCACGCTAGGCGAACATGAACGGCAAGATAGCCCTGCCGTCAAGAGGGAGAAGGTGTGTTTGCTGCTTGACCCTCAGCCGTAGGAGGCTGGCGTCTAAGATGCGGGGGAACGCGCATCCGTAATGTAAGGATATGCCGCGCATCAGAATCAATAACACGAAATTCCAACCCGCTAGGATGAGCGAGGACTTCATCACGCGCGGGAACATGCTCGGCAAGGTGAAAGACTAAACCGCCCACTGTTTCAATTTCGGCTTCACGCTCTTCACGTGTGAGGATAGGGCCAAGACGCTCTTCAAGCTCTTGGACGGTGAGGCGGGCATCAAGGTCTATGGTACCATCAGGGCGGTTGAACCATGGGGTTGTGACAGGCTCATCATGCTCATCAGAAATATCGCCCACAATGGTTTCGATAAGGTCTTCAATCGTGACGAGGCCATCAATACTGCCATATTCATCAATGACGAGGGCCATATGTGTCCGGCGTTGGCGCATTTGGAGCTGGAGGTCCAAAACGGGAATACTAGGAGCTACCAAAAGAGGTTGGCGCAAAAGCGCGCGTAGGCGGAAAGGTTCGTCCGTTCCGATATGGGCTACGAGGTCTTTAACATGAATCATCCCGATAATATCGTCTAACTCGCCATGATAGACAGGCATACGGGAATGATTTTCCTCCCGCATGAGGGCTAAGGCTTCATCAAATGAGAGGTCATCGGACATGGCGATGATGTCCGCTCTGGGGATCATAACATCATCAGCGGTGCTAGTGCGTAGGCGCAGCACATTCATGATGAGCGCGCGCTCTTGCCGGTCGAGTTCTGGTGTTTCGTGGCTATTCTTTCCAAGGCTGGCAGCTTCCCGGACAAGGTCAGCAATTTGCTGCCTAATAGTCTTGGTACGGGCCTTGCGATTGAAAAGTTTCATTGTAAGAGCGGTCTTCCTTAACGCGATAAAATGAGAGGAGCAGGGGCTGACATATGGCCTTGTAGGCGTGGCTTCCATGGGTCTGGGAGGCCCATCCGGCGGAGGATGAAGGTCTCTAACCCTTCCATCTTGCGGGCCTCACTGGGGTGATGATGGTCATAACCAGCAAGATGAAGCAACCCGTGAATAAGAAGATGCGTTGTATGTTCCCGCAGGCTCTTACGCCCCTGTTCAGCCTCGCGCTGCATGGTTTGATAAGCAAGAATAATATCGCCCCCCAGAAGGGGAGACGGTGGCTCGAATGTAAGAACATTAGTTGGTTTGTTCTTACCGCGGAATTGTGCATTCAGCCGTTGAATATGCCGATTATCCGAAAAGACAAATGAAGGCCCCGGCGCACCTGGTGCGAATATCATCCCATAACGCTGAACCATCTGGCATGTGCGTTGGACGAGCTGTTCGATATTTCCCACGCTAGCACGCCAACGAGGGTCGGAAACGATAATCTCAGCGCGTGGGGCGATAGGGCGTTTCATGATGCGTCCGGTAGGGGTGAGAGGTCTCATCTGCGTGGCGATCGTAAGCTTCTACAATGCGTGCGACAAGAGGATGACGGACCACATCCGCCGCGGTGAGGGGGCAAATAGAAATACCTTTTACCCCTTCAAGAGTTGTAACAGCATCACGCAGGCCAGAGGTGACCCCACGGGGGAGGTCAATTTGGCTCATATCTCCCGTAATTGCCATACGGGTCCCCGGCCCCATACGGGTGAGGAACATCTTCATCTGAGCTGAGGTGGTATTTTGGGCTTCATCAAGAATGACATAGGCATGAGCTAACGTCCGCCCCCGCATGAAGGCGAGGGGGGCGACTTCAATCTCGCCACTAGCCATGCGGCGACTGACTTGATCCCCGGGCATCATGTCATGCAAGGCGTCATAAAGTGGGCGGAGATATGGGTCGATTTTTTCTCGCATATCACCGGGGAGGAAGCCGAGCCGCTCGCCTGCTTCCACCGCAGGGCGGGAGAGGATAATCCGGTCCACCTGCCCTGCTTGGAAGAGAGCCACCGCTTGCGCTACAGCGAGATACGTTTTCCCCGTTCCTGCTGGGCCAAGGCCAAAGACAAGCTCTTTGCGAGCAAGAGCCTGCATATAGTGCATCTGCCCCGGAGAGCGTGGCGAAATAACCCCCCGTTTGGTTTGTATTTGCGGTAGAACCCCTGGCGGTAAGGCGTCATCTTGGGTATGGGGGGCAGGATTTTGCACTGCCCGGCGATGAGAAGGGAGCGCGGTGAGGCGAATCACGCCATCAACCTGTTCACTATCGACCGTCATGCCGTTCCCTGCTTGCTTATAGAGTGCGTGTAGCACGGCTTGTGCCCGCTCTACAGCGTCATTTTCGCCAGAGATGGCAACACGGTTGCCACGGCACACAAGCCGTGTTCCTGTCCCTTGCTCTAGGCGAATGAGATGGCGGTCATGGTCCCCAAGGACGTTTTGTAGCCTTTGGTTATCCTCAAATCGCAAGGTTGTCGTGCGATATCCTTCAGCAGAGCTGCTCAAATGGTTGTGCCTTCTTGTTTAGAGAGATGACCACCGAGGGAATTGGTGAAGGGGGTCGTAATATGTACCTTCACAATCTGCCCAATAAGGGCAGGGTCGCCCTCAAAATGCACAGGCTGAAGGTAAGGCGAGCGTCCATTTAGCTGCCCTGGTTTACGACCGATTCCCGTTACAAGAATATCCTGAACTGTGCCAATCAGAGACGCATTGAAGGCATCTTGCTGCTCTCTAAGGAGGGCTTGCAAGGCTGCGAGGCGTTTTTCTTTTACATCTTCTGCCACTTGGAAGGGCTGCCCCGCAGCGGGTGTGCCAGGGCGTTGGGAGTATTTAAAGCTATAGGCACTGGCAAAGCGCACATCACGGACCAGTTGCATTGTTGCCTCAAAATCCTCATCCGTTTCCCCCGGATGGCCGACAATAAAGTCCGATGTTAGTGCAATGTCAGGCCGAGCTGCCCTTAATTTACGGATGATGTCGCGATATTCATCCGCTGTATGGCCACGATTCATGGCTTTAAGCACTTTGTCGGAGCCACTCTGCACAGGGAGATGCAAATAAGGCATAAAGATGGGGTTATCGCGATGAGCATTAATCAGGGCTTGCTCCATATCGCGCGGATGAGACGTAACATAGCGCAGGCGTTTGAGCGCGGGAATCCGCTCATGGAGCAATGAGGCAAGCTCTGGCAGGCTGGCGATACCGTCCTGCCATTCCCCATGGAAGGCGTTTACATTTTGTCCTAACAGGGTAATTTCTTTGACCCCACTGGCGACAAGCCGCTCCGCCTCAGCAAGGATGGAGGCTACAGGGCGGCTTGTTTCTGCCCCGCGTGTGTAAGGGACTACGCAGAAGGAACAAAACTTATCGCATCCTTCCTGAATGGTCAGAAAGGCGGTGAGGTTGCCCTCATTCTGTGGGGCGGCATCCTCCGGTAGAAGGTCGAACTTCGATTCAACGGGGAAGTCCGTATCAATCACACTGCCGCCAGCACGCGCAATGCGGGCGACCATTTCCGGTAAGCGATGGTAGGTTTGTGGGCCGAGGACGAGGTCCACATAAGGAGCGCGGGCAAGAAGCTCTTTCCCTTCCGCTTGAGCAACACAGCCCGCAACGGCAATGAGGGTTTGCTTGCCCTCTAATTTGCGCGCCTCCCGGATTTGCCGCAGACGCCCTAGCTCGGAAAACACCTTCTCTGCTGCTCTTTCACGAATATGGCAGGTATTGAGGATAATCATATCGGCATGGTCAGGACTATCTACCGGACTATAACCGAGCGGGCGCAACACATCTGCCATACGCGCACTGTCATAAACATTCATCTGACAGCCCCATGTGATGATGTGCAGACCGCGAGCGGGGGAGGGGGTGAGCTGTTCTGGCATAAGTAGAGAGGTGTGATTATCCGTTAATGGTCAGTATGGTCGGTTGTGGGGAGGAGATGGTCCTCTGGGAGGCGATTTTGCCGGAGGTCCTCATTCCCTTGTTCGATAGCCGCGCGAGCTGCGTTAGAGAGTGCCTTACGGGAGGGGAAATCCTCCGGCTTTAGAGGAGGATGAAAGAGGACCGTTGCGCGCATAGAACGCCACCGTGTTAAGCCCACAAGATGGGGGCCGAAATCCATATCACCAAACCATGAGAAGACGAAGGACCGCCTATGCCGCCCGACAGGTAGCCCTTCTAAGCGGTCATAAGTAACAGTTACGGGTTGGATAAGGCAGGTTGGATGGTCATCTTCTGTTGGGTCATCACGCCGGCGTACGGGTTTAGCAATGGCAAAAAGGGAGGACATAAAGGGTAAAAGCTGTGTCCCTTTTGAGGTCGTCCCCTCCGGGAAGAAGGCGATATTATACCCTTTGCGGAGTTGGTTAATAACCTCCTGCACATCCTGCCCAGCTTCTTGCCGGTTGCGATTAATGAAAATTGTCCGGCCCAGATAGGTTAAATAACCAATCAATGGCCAATGGCGGACTTCCTGCTTAGCGATGAAGAAGGCAGGCAGCACCTTGCCCAGTACGAGGACATCCAACCATGAGCTATGATTAGCGACATAAATAACACGCCGCCCATCAGGGCGCAGCGTCAGTGAGCCTTCCATCTTGCCAATAGTCCGCACTTTTATATTGAGGATTCGGCAAGCTACTGTCCAGAAAAAGAGTGGAAAACGGCGGAACATCTTCCCTGGTAAGAGGAGACATGTCCCTTGGCCAATACACCCACATGCCGCCCAGAATAAGAGGGCTAACGCACGCAAGCGAATACGTAATTGATCCACGAATGTATCGCGCGTGCTAGGCTCTTCCTGCGCAAAAAGATGATCAGGATCAAAAACCGGACGGTTTTTGTTTCTTTGTTTAGGGGAGGAGGGGTTCGCAAAAGACATAGTGCTTAAATAAGCATTTTATGAACTGGAGACAATCTTTATCCGTATTGGAAGTTTAGGTTCTTAACTTCTTTACGCTTGCATTAATGATAGATGACAGAAGAGAAACTTTTTGTATCATGCTAAGAGTGGGATAAAGGGAAAGCCAGTATCGTCTAGCTATGGTGTATAGCATTTGAGCAGGCAATTAAGGAAAAAAATACATGCTCTAGGAGGGGTGTTGCTTATAGCAAGCCTCTTTGGGGGGAAGTGTCTTTATGCGGCAGGTCAGGATGATGCCCTCCTTACCATACAAACAATGCCTAAAAAGACCGTTTCTTATAATGTTGAGGTCCTTCCAACGGATGATAAGTCGATCAGCGATAGCATGGCAGCAGCCTCTCAGCTTGTGAGTTTGCAAAAAACGCGGAATGTGGGGCCTTATGCGTTAGCAGGACGCATAAGGGGGGATTATGCGCGTTTGCAAGGGGCGTTGCAGTCGCGTGGATATTATGCAGGGCGTGTTGTGGTGCGCGTGTCCCTCCATGGCAAAATTCTTGAGGGAACCGCCCCTGCCCTTGCTTCTCTCCTTAATGAGGCTGGAGCAGAAGATCAGGTTCAGGTGCGCATCCAAGCAGAACCGGGCATACAATTTACGATAGGACAGATTGTTATTACCCCCTTAGCGGCCACGCCTGCGGAGGGGCTTGCGAAGGATAAAGAGCCTAGCCTCTCCGAAGCAGAGCGTCAGAGTATGGGAGTGCAAGAAGGGCAACCGGCCATTGCAGGGGATATTTTAGCAGCGCAAGGGCGGCTTTCTCATTTTCTGCAAGAGGAAGGGTATGGCCTTGCAGACGTACAGACCCCCCAAGCGATGTTGCGGCCGAATCATCAGATTGATGTTTATATCAAGATGAGACGCGGGCCCAAATTGATTGTCGGCCCTATCGCGTTGGAGGGGCTAAAGCGCGTTAAGGAGCGATATGTAAGGCGGCGTTTAGCGTTAAAAGAGGGGCAGCTTTATCAACCCTCTGCTATTGAGCAAGCACGATTGGATTTAGGGAGTACAGGTCTATTTTCCTCCATCCAACAACGTAATGCGGATTATGTCCTGCCTTTGCCCCCTCAAGGGGCTTCAGCAAAAGGGAAGGTTGATAAAAAAGGGAAAGCTCCTCCCTTACCCGCTGGGGCAGAGGGGGCATTGCCTCTCAGCTTTGATTTTGATGAAGGCAAACGCCATCGTATCACTGGCGATGTTGGGTATTCGACTGACCTTGGCGGGCGAGTAGGTGTTTCATGGCTGCATCGCAACCTTTTGGGGAATGGGGAGCAGTTGCGTGTTGCGGCTTTGGCAACCGGGCTGGGCGGTACGGCACAACAAGGTGTGGGCTATGACGCTTATGTCGATTTTACAAAGCCTGATTTTCTCAAACGTAGTCAGACGCTTAATGTGCGGTTGGAGGGGATTCGACAGCTCCTTTACTCCTATGGGCAAACAGCCTTTTTGCTTCATGGTGGGGTGTCTCGTCCGTTAGGGAAGGACCTTTCAGGCAGTATAGGGGCTACGGTAGAACAAGAGCATATTCGGCAATTTGGCCATAAGGCGGAATATTTCATCGCGTCTCTTCCCCTTCAGTTGGATTATGACGGAACCCATCGCTCCAACCCGATTGAACCAGCAACTCATGGTGTGAAAGCCTCTATTGGGGTGACGCCTTCTTTATCGCTAGAGCATCAAACCTCCTTTTTTATCCCTATGAATGCACAGGCCTCCACATATTTTGACCTTACCCATCTAGGGCTAACCAAACCGGGGAATAGTGTTATTGCTCTGCGTGCAATGGTTGGATCCGTACAAGGGGCAACGACATGGCATTTACCACCAGATCAAAGGCTCTATGCCGGGGGGCCGGGCTCTGTTCGTGGTTATCGGTATCAAGGGGTTGGGCCGCAATATCAACATACAAAATATGCGATTGGTGGCACAGCTATGGATGCAGGGACTGTGGAGTTTCGTCAAAGACTGCCTAAGAATCTGGGGGTAGTTGGGTTTGTTGATGCGGGGCAGGTAAGTTCAGGCTCTATCCCTGCGCATGGTAAGCTACGGGTTGGGTATGGTGGTGGTGTGCGGTATTTTACGCCCATAGGCCCTGTGCGTGTGGATGTCGCCTTCCCGCTTCATCGGGCTGAACGGGGAGACCGGTGGGAACTTTATCTAGGGTTGGGGGAGACATTTTGATGCTCTTTTGGCGTAGGTTTCTCCGTTATAGTGCCTATGTAGGTATTGTGCTGGATTGTGTGGTGATTGTTGCTCTCATAGGCATCAATTTGCCCCCGACAAAGCGTTTTATTGAGCATAAAGTCCCAAATTGGACGGGTGGGATGGTGGCGATAGAGGGGATGCAAAGCGTTTTGCCGTGGCATCTCTCTTTGGCGCATATTGTTTTGAAAGACCAGCAAGGCATCTGGTTGGAAGGGCGTGGGCTAGAGCTGCGTCTAAGTTTATTCGATCTGCTGGGAAAAACCATCCGTGTACGCACGATCGCTGCTGAGACGCTTGATTATAAGCGTAACCCCGTTTTCCCACCATCACCTCCATCATCTCATCCTTCGACAGGCCTGCCAGCATGGGGTGTGCGGCTTGATAAGCTAGCTATACCGCGTTTGACACTTGGCCCATCTGTGATGGGGCAAGCAGTGTCTATGCAGCTGTCTGGTGATATGCAGATAAAGGATGTGAGTGCATTCTCTAAGCCCATCTCTTTTGCAGATGCGCCGCCTATGCAGCTCCATCTGCTCATGACGCGGTTAGATAACCCAGCGTATTTGCGCTTGCACTTTCGGATGGACCGTCATCAGATGATGAGCAATGTGCATTATGATGAATCCGTAAATGGTTTTGCCGCCATGCCGGGGAAGGTCGGTGTGTTAGACCCTCTGTCGATTGATGTTACGGCTGAGGGCCCTTATGAGGCCTTAAAGACCAGTTTGGACATACAAGCGGCGACCCATCAGGCCACACCACTGGCAGTTATATTGAGGGGCAAGCTAAACCTCATCCAATATACAAATGACCTGCATTTTTCCCTCAATGCTCCGGCTATGACCTTGCGCCCCGGTTTGGGGTGGGAGAGCCTGATGATGGAGGCGGAGCTTCACGGCCCTCTCCGCGCACCTTATGGCACGGTTAAGTTAGAAGGGACGGGTTTGCTCGCCGCAGGTGCGGGTATTGGGCATATGTCCGTACAATTTGAAGGAGAAGGAAACAGCCTAGCCGCTGCTTTAGATGATACAACCTCCCGTCCAAAAACAGTGGGCGGAGGGGCGGATCATCTCGCTTTATCCGCTCGTTTTGATGGGATTAGCTTGCCGGGTAAGGCTTCGTCTCTTTTGGCTTCAGCACCTCTGACGATAGAGGCCATGCTTGCACCCCAGCAAGAGGGAAAGCCGTATCAGATTCATATCAAGCATGAGGCTATGGCGTTAGATGTTACGGGGAAGGTAGAGAACCAGCTTTTTGGCCATGTGCAGCTTGCTATAGACAAACTACCAGACCTCACAGCCCTTATGGGGCAGAAGGTCGAGGGGACAGCGCATTTATTGGGTGATTTTACCGTACCCTTACAGCAAAGCGGAGCATTATCCGCGGCGTTAGAGGGGCAATTTGGTATAGAAAAAGGCCCTCCGCCACTTATGGCTCTCATCGGGCCGAAAGGCACCCTTACGTTCCATCTTGCACAGCAAAATGATGGTGCCTTCCTCGTAAAGCAGGCAGTTCTAACAGGGCGTGGCTTTCAGCTAGAGGGAGAGGGGCAGCTTGATGCAAAGAGGCATTTATCTTCTTCTGTAAAGCTATCATTGCTGGATTTAGAAGCTTTGCACAAAGTTTTGCGGGGTCATGCAGCCTTGCAGGCAGAGCTGCAAGGGCCTTTGGATGATATGGCAGTTCATACCCGTCTTGCGGGGGCGTTGGGCGTTGTTCATCCTTCAGCCTCCCTCCCTGTAGCCCCGTTGGAGATGACGGCGGATGTGGCGCATCTGCCTTCTCATCCTCAAGGGATGTTACATATAGAGGGCATGTTGGATCGCGCGCCGCTGATTGTAGATACACAATTTGACCGTGCGAGTGATGGGACGATAAAAGCAGACCTCCATAAATTAGCGTGGAAAGACGCGCAAGGGCGTGCCTCTTTGTTGCTCCCAGCGGGGACGATGGTTCCGCAAGGGGAGGTCATGCTTAATGTCCCGCGATTGGATATATTTAGCCGCTTAATTGGCCAGCCCCTTACGGGGCATCTCCATGTGGGTATGGAAAATACGGCACATGACCATATGCAGATTGCGCTTGATGGTCAGGCTTTCATGAAAGATTATGCCGTTAAGGCAGCGCATTTGCAGGCTGATTTACATAATATAACGCAGAATCCTAACGTGGTGATGAATCTGCATCTTACGGGGGTGCGGTTTAAAGAGATAATGGGGGCGGCACAGCTTTCTCTCAAAGGGCCGCAAACAGCGTTGGATGTGCAAGCCCGTGGAGCGTTTGAGAATGTTATGCACGCGCCTGCGCGGTTTGATGTTGTTGCACAGCTCCATCTACCAGAGCAAAGCGTTAGAGTGGATAGGGCGTTAGCGTCTATAAAGGGCGATATATTCAAATTAACCGCCCCTGCCATTGTACATTACGGGGCGGACCTCGCCGTGGAGCATATGGCGATGGAGCTTAGCCCGCCTCATGGCGTGGCTGGGCGTGTTTTCCTCAATGGGACGATAAAGCCAAATCTGGTTCTTGAAGCGCGATTGGAGCATATCACCCCTGCTCTAGCCGCACCGTTTCTACCGGCTTTACAGGCGGAGGGGGATGTCTCTGCAGCGGCAAAACTACGCGGCACATTAGCCTATCCTACCGGGCGGTTTACGATGGAGGGGCGAGGTCTTCGCCTCATCAGTGCCGCGACAGCGTCCTTACCGGCGGGGCAACTGCATATAGAGGCCGATTTAGCCGGGACGCAGGCACTCCTTCATACGACATTCCGTGTGGGGGAACCGTTGGCCTTCATACTTTCTGGGAAGGTGCCATTATCTCCTACGGGACAATTTGCTGTAACCGCAAAAGGACGAGCTGACCTTTCCATTGCCAATGCGTTTTTAGGGGCTGATGGTATGGGGGCCGGGGGGCAGTTGGACTTAGACCTTGGCGTAAATGGCCTTCTCAAACAGCCGCAGCTTACAGGGTCGATTCAATTACATAATGGTTCGTTCGAGGAATATGCCGATGGTGTGCATGTTGAGGCGGGAGACGGGCTCATCAAAGCGCAGGGCGACCGCCTCACAATCGAGCATTTTACCGCGCGCGCAGGGCAGGGCTCTTTAGGGGTAACAGGGCAGATTGGTGTTTTACAACCCGGCCTGCCGGTGGATGTCCATTTTACCATGGATAAGGCAGAACCGGTTCAAAGTGATTTATTGACCGAGCAGATAGATAGTCGGCTTCATATTTATGGCCAAGCGGCAACACGCTTGGATGTAGAGGGGGATGTTACTATCCCAGAGGCGGCCATTACGATACCGGATTCCATGCCGGCTTCTGTCCCGCAACTAGAGCTTATCACACCAGAACAAACCAAGACGCCAGTTAAGCCACCGCCCAAGATGATTATCGGCTTGAATGTTAATGTCATGTCCCCGGGGGCATTATTTGTGCGTGGGCATGGGCTTTTTGCTGAAATGCAGGGGAAATTACATATTGGAGGGCTGAGTACGGCCCCCGTTGTGACGGGGGGGATTGCCCTTAAGCAGGGTAATTTCAACTTAGCGGGGATTAATCTTAATTTTACGCGGGGGGAAATTGGTTTTTCTGGGGCTAGTGCAGCGCATAAATTAGACCCAACAATAGATTTTCGCGCTGATCGCAATGCAGATGGCACATTAGCGAGTTTGCTCGTTCGTGGTTATGCGAGTGAGCCAAAGCTTGAATTTGTTTCAAACCCTCAATTACCGCGAGATGAGGTATTATCGATTTTGCTTTTTGGGACAAAGCGCAGCTCCTTATCGCCTGCTCAATTAGCGTCTTTAGGCGTGGCGGTTGTGCAGATTGGGGGAGGTTCCGCTTTTGACCCTATAAGTAAGGTGAGGAATGGCTTAGGGTTAGATCATCTTGCTATAGGTGGGGGGAGCAGCGTTGGTAATGGCGGTACGAGTTTAGAAGCAGGCAAATATATTACAAAACGCGTTTATGTTGGCGCGAGGGAAGGGCTCTCCAGCAAGGGGACGCAAGCGCAGGTGAAGGTAGATCTTACAAAAAGGCTCCAACTCAACACAACTGTTGGTACAGGTGGGCAAGTGACGGGCTTTACCACACCAGAAAATGACCCTGGCTCCAGCATTGGGCTCTCTTATGGGATAGATTATTAAGGGGCCCCCCTGTAAGGATGAAAACGGTCATGCATTGTGTTTGTATGCTAATTAAAGGGAGCCTCTCTGTTATGTCGTTTAAATTTCGTACGGTGTTTGCGGTAGCAGCATTAGCTTGTTCTGCACCATTGACTGCATTTGCCCAGGTTGTAACGGATCCGGCACAGGTCCAGGCCGGGTATTATAAAGTGGAGCCCTTGCATACGCAGGTTAGTTTCTCTGTATTACATCTTGGCTTTACAGTTTATGAAGGGCTATTTTCCGGGGCTTCTGGCGTTCTTCTATTGGACCCCCGCCAACCGGAATCGTCTAGTTTAACGGTTTCTGTGCCTGTTGCTTCTGTGCAGACAACCAGTAGCAAGTTAACAGAAGAGCTAAAAGGGAAGGATTGGTTGGGAGCGGAGCAGTTTCCTAAAGCTGAGTTCGTATCGGTCAGTGTGAAGAGAACAAGTAATGGGGATGCCCTAGTGAGTGGTAATCTTACTTTGCACGGTATTACGCGGCCGGAAACATTGCATGTTCATTTTATCGGCGCCGGTGTGAATATGTTGGATAAGAAATACACGGTTGGGTTTGATGCCACTAGTACAATTAAACGTAGCGAGTTTGGTATTAAGACTTTCGTGCCATATATTAGTGATGAAGTAGAGTTAAAAATTGCTGGCGCCTTCGAGCGGCAAGATACTCAGCCTGCTATGAAGGACCCGAATGACTAAAATGCTGCTATAAATAGCGGTAACAGTAAAGGACGGAGAGTAGTTTGTGAAAACCCCTCTCCGTCCTTTATGTTTATGGTATGATAGTTCGTTTTAAGAAGACCAGTTCTTCTCAAAATCCCCAAAGAGGGTTAAGCCCCCATCGACGTAGAGTGTCTGGCCTGTGATGTAGCTGCTTTCCTCAGAAGCGAGGAAGCCCATAGCATCGGCAATTTCTTGGCTTTCACCTGGTCGTTTCATAGGGATATGGCTGGCAACGGCTTTATATTGCTCAGGGTCTTTTACCCATGAATCGTTAATTGGTGTTACGATGGCACCGGGGGCTACAGCGTTAACGCGGATGCCGCGGGAGGCATATTCCAACGCTAATGTACGCACCATATTATCGACTGCCCCTTTAGAGGCAGAATAACCTAGATAATGGGGCTTAGGGATTAATTGATGCACGGAGGAGTTTACAACAACCCTTCCTTTAACTCCGTGTTTTAGCCAATAGCGCAGGGCCTCGCGGCAGCAAAGCATTACCCCTGTGACATTAACGGACAATACACCTTCAAAATCTGCCAATTTGACATCTTCAGAAGGGGAAGGGATTTGATAGCCGGCATTGCAAATGAGTACATCCAAGCCGCCCATGGTCTCAATACTCTCTTTAAAGAGCTTTTGGACTGTCTCCTCATGTGAAATATCACCTGTAGCGATGACGTGTTCACCTGCCTCGACTTTAGGCAATGTCTCTAAAACGGCCCGTAATTTATCTTCTTTACGGCCATTAATAGCAACGCGGGCCCCTTCTTTGGCAAAATATTGTGCAGCAGCCTCGCCAATTCCCTGGGAGGCCCCAGTGATGAGGACATTCTGCCCCTTAAAACGTTTTGATGGATTTGTGGACATATAAACCTCAAACCTTTCCCGTTAGGGTTGCGGGAAGGAAAACCCCTCCCAGCAGGAATCCTGTGGGAGAGGGAGAGGAAAATCAAGCGTTTTTCATCGTTTGGGTGAGGTCATCCAAAACTTTGCCGGGGTCTTTATTTTCCAACACGGCAAGCTCTGCAACAAAGCGCTCCTGTGCGGCTTCAAAAAGTTTCCGCTCAGAGAAGCTACCATCCAAGCTATCGACATTGCGGCGGAGGTCACGCAGTACTTCGGCGATTTGGACGAGATCGCCAGAGTTAATTTTCTCTTGATACGCTACAGCACGACGTGCCCACATACCACGGCTAACATGCGGCTTTCCTTTAACCACAGCCATGGCTTTATCGACAATCTCGCGCGTTGCAATTTTACGTAAGCCGGATTTGCGTGCCTTAGCCAGCGGGATGCGCAAAGTCATTTGATTGCCGGGGAAGGAAATCTGAATCATTTCGATCTTCGTATCTGCGATTTCTTCTTCACCGATGCGGTCAACGCGGCCAACACCATGGGCTGCGTAAACGATAGCGTCCCCCTCGCGGAAAGGATTCTTTTCCTGCTCAGGGTCTTTCTGACGGGCAGTGTGCTCGGCGGCGGCGCGGGCCATCTCGTCAGTCACACCACCCTTATGGGGCATTCTGAAGCTGTTGTTCATGGAGCGACCTTACCAGAAAAAGAGGAAGTTGTCTTGTTTTACGTAATGTTTAATTCGTCTTTTTACGAATTATTTCCTCCTTTAAGGAACGCGTCCAAAACGTGGGGTGGGCATGGGGTGAGGTGTTTCTCCAAGAGGTTGGAGTAAGTCACGCTCAATCGTGCGGCTAATAGTCAGCATAGGTAGAGCATGAGGGCTATCGCGGAAGGGTTCTTGCAGGTTTCGCCCGCTTCTATCAAGCATTTGGAAGAGCACACCGATAATGCTGGAGCCTAAGGGGGTAATCCACCCTAGGGTTTGTACAGCCGAAAGCGGAAGTAAGATGCAAAATAGGTGCGTAACGATGTTCGGCAGCATCGAATATTGAATAGGTAATGGTGTATTACGAATACGCTCTAGCCCCCCTTGTGCATTGGCAAGGTCGGAGAGGATGCGATCCACTGTTCCATGAACAGCACCATCAACATTACGTTCTATAACAAGATGGCGGACAGACTGACCCAGCTTATAAAGCAATGCATTAGCTGGATTGCCGCATGAAAATACAAAGCTATAGGTATCTTCATCTAGCAATGTGCGAATGACAGCATCAGGTTCATTATTACTGAGGGAAGATTTGAGGATATAAGGATAGGCTGCCATAGCCCGTGCAAGATCCGGTGCTCCGCCGAGAAGGGAGTCGACCTCACGGCCAAAAGAGCGGCAATTATTGGTGACAGAGCCCCATAAGGTACGTCCCTCCCACCAGCGTGCGTAAGCAGCATTATTGCGGATACCTAGGAAGATAGCCAAAGCCGACCCCATAAGGGAGAAGGGTAAGGCAGGTTGCTCCATCCATTCTTGATGAAAGATTTGGAAGAGAATCACAACCACGCAATCCCATCCCGTAAGGATGATGAGTGGGGGAAGAATCTCTCTAAACAATATGGAGAAGCCGTACCGGCGTTTGATAATCACGGGGGCAGAATCCTCACATAATTAGCAGTGATGACATCAGGGCTTGAAGCCCGCTCATTCTGTGGCACAATCCAGATAACAGAAACTGTTGAGATAAGGTAATTACGCAATGGATGTTCGCGCTGCAATCGCTTTAGAAGCAGGACAGCCGCTGGTTGTCGATACTGTTCAGCTCGAAGGCCCTCGCGAAGGGGAAGTTTTGGTAGAGCTGATGGCTACCGGGCTATGCCATACGGATAAATATACACTCTCCGGTAAAGACCCGGAGGGGCTGTTCCCCTCTATCTTGGGGCATGAGGGTGCAGGGGTTGTGCGTGAGGTAGGCGCAGGTGTGAAGCATCTGAGACCTGGCGACCACGTCATTCCTCTTTACACGCCAGAATGTCGGGAATGTCCGTCTTGCCTTTCTCGTAAGACGAATCTGTGCACGTCTATCCGCAGCACACAGGGCAAGGGCCTTATGCCTGATGGGACGACACGTTTTTCCTATAAAGGGAAGCCTGTTCATCATTATATGGGCTGCTCTACCTTTGCTAATTTCACGGTCATGCCGGAGATTGCTTTGGCAAAGATTCGCTCTGACGCACCGTTTGATAAAGTTTGCTATATTGGCTGCGGTGTGACCACGGGTATCGGCGCGGTATTATTTACGGCGAAGGTTGAAGCAGGCTCCACCGTGGCTGTGTTTGGCCTCGGCGGTATTGGGCTGAATGTCATCCAAGGGGCTAAAATGGTCGGGGCAAATCGCATCATCGGTATTGATGTGAACCCAGAGCGTGAGGCCATTGCCCGTAAGTTTGGGATGACAGATTTTGTGAATCCTAAAGAGCTTGGTGAGAAGGGTGACCTTGTTGCGCACTTAATTGAGCTGACCAATGGTGGGGCGGATTATACGTTCGAATGTGTGGGTAATGTTAGCCTCATGCGTCAGGCCCTAGAGAGTGCCCATCGCGGTTGGGGTGTTTCCTGCGTGATTGGTGTTGCCGGTGCGGGGGAAGAAATTAGCACGCGTCCCTTCCAGCTTGTGACAGGTCGGCGTTGGATTGGTTCTGCCTTTGGGGGGGCGCGTGGCCGGACGGATGTGCCCAAAATTGTTGATTGGTACATGGAAGGACGCATCAATATTGATGACCTCATCACCCATGAGATGAAGCTAGAGGACATCAATAAAGGTTTTGACATGATGGGGCGCGGCGAAGGGATTCGTAATGTCGTGAATTACAGATTATGACGGCAAATCCTTTCACACTTCTTGAGAGCCATGCATGCTGTGGGGGGGAAGTACGCTTCCTCTCCCATCAATCCCGTGAGCTAGGCTTGCCAGCGCGGGTTAATCTTTTCCTCCCAGAAAGTGCCGTGGCGGGTGCGGCTGTCCCGGCTGTGTATTGTCTGGCTGGGCTGACATGCGACCAAGATACGTTTTTGATTAAAAGTAATGCCATCCGCTATGCGGCAGCGCATGGCTTGGCCCTTATTGCGCCTGATACTTCTCCACGTGGCGCAGATGTCGCGGGGGAAGATGAGGCTTACGACCTAGGGACAGCGGCTGGTTATTATCTGGACGCCACTGCGGACCCTTGGGCAGCTCATTATCGTATGGGCTCCTATATCCGCAAAGAGCTTCCTGCTTTGATGGAAGCCCATTTCCCCCTTAAAGCGGGATGCCGTGGCATTATGGGTCATTCTATGGGCGGGATGGGGGCGTTAGCCATTGCGTTGGGGGATGCCTCTGCTTGGCAAACGATCTCCGCTTTTGCGCCTATTTCTGCCCCTGCGCGTGTCGAATGGGGCCAGAAAGTCACAAAGGCTTATTTTGGGGGCTATGAGGCTGAATGGGGGCAATATGACCCTTGTTTACTTTTAGCCGCAGGGAAGACGCATCCCGGGCCTTTGCTGGTTGATCAGGGTACAGATGATGAGTTCCTCGACCGCTTACGCCCTGATTTGTTGGAGGAAGCGGCCGCGAAGGTAGGCCAAGCCCTCATCCTACGTCGCCATAAAGGCTATGACCATTCCTATTGGTTTGTGCAGAGCTTTGTGAAGGATCACCTCGCTCATCACGCTAAAGGCTTGCTGTAAGGTCCTTATTATAAAAAATCCCCTTCCTGTTGTATAAGAGGAAGGGGATTTTCCTTTTATGATGATGTTTTTGCCCCATACAGGGCATCTGGTGTGATGTCTGGTTCGGTAAGTTCTATGAGGCCGGTGGGGGTAAGGGCGTTATAAAAGCAGCTACGCCGCCCTGTATGGCAGGCCACACCTTTTTGCCTTACAGTCAGCAAGAGACAATCCAAATCACAATCTAGCGCAGCGGCAAGAAGATGCTGCACTTGGCCAGAGCTTTCCCCTTTACGCCAGAGTGTTTTGCGGCTGCGTGAATAATAACAAACCCGCCCCGTTGTGAGTGTTTCTGCTAGGGCCTCTCGATTCATCCAGGCGAGCATAAGGACGTTTCTGCTATCATCTTGAGCAATGGCACTGATAAGCCCTTGCTCATTAAAGCGGACTTTTCCCAAAAGCTCTGTCAAAATAGGCGCGACTATAGGGACCCATTCCGCTTTATTGGCCTGCTGTGTCATGTTTCATCTCCTCACGGGGTAGCCAATCTGGCCAATTAAGTGTGATGGGGCATAGTCCGAGCATAAGGTTAGTCGCCTCCCAAGCACGGCGATGGAGCAGAGCAAGACCGTGAGAGCCGTGATAGGAGCGGAGTTCCCCTACCTCTTGCCCATTAAGCGTGATAGCTGCCTCAGCAGGGAGGGGTGTCCCATCTCGTGATGAAATCGGCAAAATCCGCTTTTTGATAAGCCCACGATAATGGGTACGGGCCGTAACCTCTTGGCCGAGGTAGCAGCCTTTCTCCCACGAGACACCATGCAAATAATCCATATTCGCTTCTAATACGAGCGTTTGGCCGGGTATGATGTCCGCATCATCAGGGACGCCAATCATTAGACGACGTGTTATTAAGTCATTATCTCTTGCAGCCGTGGCTTCAATAATGGGGTGAGGACAAATAGCTCTCCACCCAAGAGCAAGGTGCCGAGGATCACTTACAGCGAGGATCGCCTGTTGTGGTGGTGGCGTTTCAACCGGGCCAGTGAGAATGCTGTAGTTTGTTAGCTCTATTTGTACATCTGCGCGTAAGCGAAAACGGTTTAGGGTTTTGATGATTGTCTCAGCATGTTCGGTGGCGATGTCTAGGAATAAGATATCATCCGCTCTCCAGAGGTAGAAGAGTGCTTGTATACGCCCTTGAGCATTTAACAAGGCTGTCCAACAGCTTTGTTGCGGGGCAAGAGCAAGAACGTCATTCGTTACCAACCCTTGGAGGAAAATAGCCCGTTCACTTCCGGTAAAAGAAATGACAGAACGGTGTGAAAGATGGTTGCGCTTCATCAGTGTCCGCATAATAGTGGGATATCAAGAAGAGAGAGTTTCACCTCATTTGAGGGTGCGATACAAGAAGAGATCGTATCTGTGTGTCGGATGATCAGAAGGGATTTTTGAGCCTTGTTAACAGATGAAATCGTTGATCCCGCTATTGATACCACCGGACGGCGTTGGCAGCTTTTCCAATTTATTGGGCCGATTTTGGGTGTCATTCTCGTCATCGTGACCATTGCTTTAGTGACACTCTATACCTATCGCACCATGCGGGAAGGAGCAATCACGCTCTCCCGTAATTTGCTGCGTAGTCAACAGCGATATATTACAGAAGAAGTTAGCCATTATCTTTCGCCGGCCACGGGAATTTCCTTCATGGCAAGCAATATGCTGACAGGCGATGATATTAAGCAAAATGCAGCTACGTTTATGACGCTTGGTCGCTCAGTTTTGCGGGATATGCCGCATGTTGATAGTTTTTATCTGGCTGATGATCAAGGTCATTTTTGGATGGCAAGCCGGCGTGATAATGCCTATGAAGAAACAACTATGCAGATTGAGGATGGCGCTCCTTATTACCGTCATAAAGTGACGGATAAAGATGGTCGCTTTATCTCGACAGATCGTTTTTCGGCTGAAGGATATGACCCTCGCTTGCGTCTTTGGTATAAAAAGGCTGTAGAGCGTGAAAGTAGAACGCCTGATCGTCGTTTATTTTGGACGGCACCTTATTTGCATCTTTCAACACGTCAATTTATCGTAACAGCTTCATTAGCTTTCCAAGCCTTAGATGGTCATAAAATTGTCTTTGCAATTAATATTTCTCTTAATCAGCTCACCAAGTTTGTAAATAGTCTTAAAGTTGGCAAAAGTGGACAGGCCGTAATTGTAGATTTGGATGGCCATGTGATTGCAGGTCATAATATGGCTGATATTGGTAAACCTGGTTTTGATGCCGCCAATGTTAGTTTAGACCCAAAGACACAGCCTGTTTTTGTTCGTGCTTTAGATGTATTTCGCGTTATGGGGGATGGCTCAGGCATTGTCCATGCACGTGGGACAAGTTACGTTACAATCGCAGCGGCGATGCCCTTAGCAAAACGGTCTTGGGTTTTATTACTTAATGCGCCAGAGGGTGACTTTGCTAATTTTACACAGGTTGTAAAACATCAAACTGTTTATTTCTCTGTTATTATTGTCGGTTTGGCTTTGGTGCTGGCTGCAGGGTTGATTTATCAAGGTCGACGGGTAGAACGTCTACAAAAAGAGTTGGGGACGTTTGGTGAGGAAAAAAAGAAGATAATATTATTCTCCTTAAAATTATTAATACAGTTGGTTTATTAAATCCAAAACAAGAGCAGCCTTACTTATGTGAGGCTTTATCTGAAAGATCAGTATCACGACGCGCTAGTATTTGGAGATTACTTTCTGATGGTGACAGGCTTCTGTGTGAAGATATGTTTGATCGTGATCGTAATGCCCATCGGCTTGGTATGGAGCTAACGCGGACAGGCCATCCAGGTTTATTTGAGTGTCTTGAAGGTGGTCATCCTGTAGATGTTCCTAATGCAGAAGAAGATCCGCGTTTACAAAGTGTACAGCGTGTTGTCATGCGCATGATCGATACCCATCATCTCTTTTTGCTGCCTGTTATGGAAGAACATCGCCTCGTCGGGGCGATTATGCTTGAAGACCCTATTCAACTCACTGAGGCGGAACGTGTTGTTATGTTAATCGCATCCGTCCTAGCGGTGCGGTTTGGACAGGTGCAGGAGGAAGAAGGCAACAAGGAGGATTCTGTCCCAACTTCTACAACGCCTTCGCCGTCTGCCTCACGGTCGGCGAGGCCCCAATTGCGGGTTATAGAAGGTTTCCTTTTACGTTCTAATACAGACAGTTCTAATCCAACCAATATGCCAGAACCAGGTTTGTACCCAAGTGTACCGATTATGGTTTTGGAATTCTCAGAAGCCTATTCCTCAAATCATGATGCCGCTCGCGCTATGCTAGACTTGGTAGGCGAGCTAACGGACAAGATTCAATCTATTGCACGAGAGCATAATCTCTTTTCTGTACAGGTGGCTGGTAATCGGTTCATCTTTTTGGGGAGTTGTTCTCAAACGCTTGATTCAGAGGGAGCGGCAAATTTAGCAGACGCCGCGATTGGTATTCGCGAAGTTTGCTTGATGATTATTTCTCATATGAATACGCGACTTATGTTCCGTATTGGAATTGATGTAGGAGCGGTGTTGGTTGCTCATCTTGGGAAGAATCGTGATGTCTTTAATTTGTGGGGAGAGGGGCTGACCATGGCTGGTGCCCTTGCACATAATGCGCCAGATGGAGGGCAAATACAGGTTTCCGATCGTGCTTATCAGATTTTGCAGGGATTGTTCTTATTCCGGCTACGGGGGGAGTTCTTTTTACCTGGGAGTGGCATAGCCAACAGCTATATTTTGGCAGGTAAGGGGGATGTTGGAATGGTAGTTAAAAAATGAACTTCTCTGAGCGATTCTCTATACTCCATATCGGGTTAGCCCTACTTGGGCGTTTTGCCCGCTCCTTGCCTCGTTTTTTTCTTATTGTCATTGGTGGCGGATGGGGTGTCTTTTACAGCATACTACATCCTAGCGCGTGGCGTCGCACTGTGATCATTGAGTTCCGTCGTAGTTTGCGGCAGTTGGTTGCGGGTGGTTTTTTTAGTGTTGTCGTAGTGGCTTGCCTTACGGGGTTTGGTTTGGTGTCGCAAGCTGTGTATTGGCTCGGCTTCGCTGGAATGTCTCAGATGACAGGTGGTTTGTTATCTAGTGTTCTTTTGCGGGAAATGGCACCCATATTGGTCGGCGTTATTTTATTGGGTCGTTCTGGCATGTTAATGCTGACAGAAATGGGAGGCCTAACCAAAGGGGGGCGTTTGAGTTCGCTCAATGGGATGGGGGTTGATCCCTTTTTAATTTTCGTTGTCCCGCGAACTATTGCGATGACTGTGGGAGGAATCACGCTCGGAACGCTTTTTGGTGCGATCGCGTTAGCGACGGGTTATGTAGCATGCTGGGTCAAAGGGATTGTTACAGTATCTATTTGGTCTTTCCTTTTCGAAGTTGTTAATAGTATGCAATTGGTGGATTATATAGGTATCCCTTTGAAGTTTTTATTGAGTGGGTCAAGTGTAGGGTTGTGTTGTTGTCTTTCAGGCATTGATATAACGGCTGAGGATAATTTAACAACATTGATGCCCCGAGGGTTCTCGCGGGGGATTATGTCTGTATTGGTCATTAATGTGGTCATTGACGTAATTTTGGGGAGTTTCTAATGGCAGATGACCCCAGTGGAACAGGAAGAGATTATGACTTTGTCCTGAAACTGGATGAAGCTGTTCCTGTATCAGATTCTACAGGACTCCCCCCAGTAAAATATAATCTTTTTGTCGAGCCGGGCGAATGTGTTTTTATAGAATGCCGGGATGAATTTCGGGCAGCTCAGTTTACGGATTTTTGTGCAGGTATTTTGCCCGTTAAAGAGGATCCAGCAACAAGAAAGAGACGTGGCGCTGTCAGTTGTATGGGGCTGGATTGGTCGGATCTTGATGAACGTAGGGCTAACGCATTACGTGGTCGTATAGGGCGTATTACAGCTGAGAGCGGCTGGATCGACTTGTATGAGATGCATCTCAATATTCTATGGCCAAGCTTACACCATAGTCGCGCACCCTATGATACCTTAGTGGGAGAGGCAGTTAAATTGTGTCAATCATTTGGTTTGCCTGGTTTGCCTACGCAATTACCGGAAAAACTTTCTGTACTTGATAGAAAGAGGTCGGAATATGTGAGGGCCTTTATGAATAGACCCTCCTTGCTTTTATTGGAAAATCCCGTCAGTCTTACTGCGCCGGTTGAGCTCTATAATGCGTTTTTTACTGAGTTGACAGCAGCAAGAGAACGAGGCTGTGCGGTTATATGGATCGGGGCGGAGCGCTCTGCATGGTCAGGCTATATTCAGCAAGGCATGCAACGTTTTCGTCTAGGTGATAATGGACTCTTAAAGTGAGAGATGAATGATGCGTTCCCTGCGTTTACGTCGCCAGACGGGTTTGTCTGCTCCCTTATTTCGAAGCACTTTTGTTGATGAATGGGTGGGATTGTTGGTCTTAATTGCCATTGTAATCCTAACAGCGACCCTAGTGGAGGCGGGCTTATTGAAGCAATGGTTGACGCCTGCTGGACGTATTCACTTTGTCTTGCCAGAGAGTGGTGTAGCGGGGTTGGCAGTTAATAATGATATTGAGGTTATGGGGGTGCGTGTTGGAGAGATACGCAAACTGGACCTTAATGAGTCTGGTCGGATGTATGCTGAAGGGACGATTGAGCCACATTTTGAGCGTTATATCCGTAGCGATAGCATTGCCACTATTAAGAGACGTCTAGTTGTAACCGGTGCGGGATATATCGAAATTAGTCGTGGGCAAGGCCAGCCGTTAAATTGGGGCTACGCAGTTTTAAACACAAATATTGATCCCAATCCGGCCGATATGATCATTCAAACCTTAACAGACCTACGTGCGAGCCTTCTTCCAGCTATGAGTAATGTTCAGGATATTACGAAGCAAGCACGTGATATTATGACGGATTTACACGCGGGTAAGGGAACAGCCGGGGCACTGTTAACGCGGGAGGAAACAGCTGATCATATTAACGCGATTCTTCTCAGTCTGAACCAAGCGATTGAGAATGTTCAGCCACTAGAGCGTAAGCTTCAGATCACTTTAGATGAAGCTAATGGCACGATGAAGAACGTAAATAATATGACAAATGGCTTTAAAAATTCGGTCCCAGATGTCAATCGAACAATTCATAATGTTGCAGAAGCAACTGATCAGTTACCGTCTGTTTTGGCTGAGGCTGAAGCAACAGCGGAAAGTCTTAGACAGTTGAGCGAGCAGTTACGTGGTTTGTGGTTCCTTGGTGGGCATGGGAGCTATAAAAAATCTCAAACACGTCGCCTTCCAGCACGGGAGGTAAAGCCATGAGGTCGTGGCTGCTTCCTGGTTTTGCGTTGTTTACAATAGGAGCGCTCGCAGGGTGTTTTGGAGGCGGGGGGGATCAAAAAGGATGGAACGATCCACGCTATAAAAATGCAATGGATGTTGGGAATAGCATATTTTCCTTAGAACATATAAAGCCTGCCCGGCAGCAATATAAAGCTGCGTTGGATAGGGCTTTGCTGGCTAATAATACGCAGGCCATTTACGATGCAGGTTTTAATCTGGCCCTGAGTGAGTTGCGTTTAAAAGCTTTTCAGGACTGCCTTGCCACCGTTCAAAAAGTGATGCAGGCCCTTACCGTGCGCGGCTGGACAGACGCACAACAGGCCGGTTTACACCTAATTCGTGCCAGTGTTTTTTATGAGCAGAGGCGCTGGCACGATTCTTTAACAGAAGCCAATTTGGCACGTAATAGTAGAGATAGTGATATCCAGGCAGAAGCTTATGCTGTAGCTGGTTTAGATGCTGCTATATTGCAGGATAGGCCTCAACTGGAAGAATCTATTACACATCTTTCTACAAGTCATGACCTGCGGGATAAGACGAATTTGCGAGAATTGCTTGTTCATAGAGAGTTGATGGATCAACAGTGGCAGCGTGCCGCGGATGATGCACATAGTCTTGCGCAAAGTCGAGAAGAAGCGTTGAATTACGAATCAATGCGGCGCGCACTCAGACTGCAGGCCCAGGCTTTAGAGGCCATGGGACAGAAGGAAGAGGCACGTAATCTCCTTCAACAAGTGGTGGATAGTCAAAAGACACAATCCACCCCGTGATTGTTTTAGAAAACAGGCTCCCAAATAAAAATGAGAGCCTGTTGGGGGCTATTAAGCGTGGACCATAGGCGTCATGCCCAGCATGGCCAGGAGTTTGGTATCACGGTTCTGGGCAGGATTGGGTGTAGTAAGGAGTTTTTCTCCCCAGAAGATAGAGTTGGCCCCAGCGAGGAAGCAGAGCGCGTGTGTGGATTCGGACATATTTTCACGCCCTGCGGCAAGGCGTACATGGCTTGCAGGCATCATAATGCGTGCTGTGGCAATGACACGGGCAAAAGTAATGGGATCCACAGTCTCTTCATCAGCTAGGGGAGTGCCCTCCACGCGGACAAGGAGATTAATCGGCACACTTTCTGGGTGTGTTGGTAAAGTTGCTAAGGTAGTGAGCAATCCGGCACGGTCTTGGCTATCTTCGCCCATGCCGATAATCCCGCCACAACAGATTTTAATCCCCGCATCACGCACATTCGCCAGCGTATCCAAACGCTCTTGGTAGGTGCGTGTGGTGATAATCTTGCCGTAAAAATCCTCTGACGTATCAAGATTATGGTTGTAATAATCCAACCCGGCATCCTTTAACCGTGCAGACTGGCTAGGGGTAAGCATCCCAATGGTTAGGCATGTCTCAAGACCCAAAGCTTTTACCTCTTCTACCATGCGGCATACGGCATCAAGGTCGCGGTCTTTAGGTGCGCGCCAGGCTGCTCCCATACAAAACCGGCCTGCCCCGGCCTCTTTAGAGCGTTTGGCATCAGCGATAACGCGCTCTAACGGCATGAGTTTTTCTGCCTCCATGCGCTTATCGTGATGGGCACTTTGTGGGCAGTAGGCGCAATCCTCCGGGCAGCCCCCACTCTTGATGGAAAGTAGAGTCGATATCTGCACTTTAGTAGGGTCAAAAAACTGACGATGTGCCTGTTGCGCTTGGAAGATTAATTCGGGGAAGGGCAGGGCCAATAGGGCTTCTGCTTCCTCTCGTGTCCAATCATGCCGAAGGTGAGGGGCGTGCGGCACAGGGCAGGGTTGTTCAGTCATTAAGCTTTTCTCTCCAAGTTAGCTGCCTACACCTATCCAAAATGAGCACGCTATGCCATCTGAAAAGTGTGCTAAATACACGATGGTTGCATAATCATCATGGGTATGAGGAGTGTGGTTGTATGAAACATTGGCAGATCGACCAAATGGACTGGGATGCTTTTGACGCTACAAAAGTGAGTCCGGATATCCTTGCTTTGGTAAAGGCGGCCTCCGTAGTGGAGCGTAATGCGCGGGATTATACAATTTACCTTCGCAATGTCTTTCATGATGATTCGGGCTTTCGCGATGCTGCAGAGAATTGGGCTGAAGAAGAAGTCCAACATGGCGATGCATTAGGTAAATGGGCGATGCTGGCAGATCCCAATTGGGATTATAGGGAGGCATTTAATCGCTACCGTGAAGCCTATAAAATTGATACGGATGTCTCGTCCTCCATCCGTGGCTCACGCACGGGTGAGTTGATTGCACGTTGTATGGTGGAGACGGGGACATCCTCCTTTTATACCGCGCTAGCTGATGCGACAGATGAACCCGTTTTAAAGGCCGTTTGCAAACAAATAGCCGCTGACGAATATCGGCATTTCAAGCTTTTTTATGACAATATGCACCGTTATTTAGACCGTGAAAAATTAGGCCGCTGGTTCCGGTTGCGGATTGCCCTCAGCCGCGTAATGGAAAGTGAAGATGATGAATTAGCCACTGCTTATTACATTACGAATACACACGGTGAAGCACATTATAATCATAAAGACTTCATCGCGGCTTATATGGCGCGTGCTTTGTCTTTTTATCAGCAGAAGCATCTGGACCGTGTAACGGCAATGATTCTCAAAACTTCTGGTTTGACACCACATTCCAAGATGCAGGCATGGTTAGCAAAGCTGTTCCATAAAATTATTGCATGGAAGCAGAAATCCTACGCGCGCTATTTAGCACAACAGGCTTGAGGGTATGATGAAAGTTAACGCTCTATCATTGCGTAAATTATTAAAGCAGGGCAGCATCCTCATGATGATGGGGGCTGGATTTATGGGGGGGGCTGTAACGCCTAGCCTTGCTCAAGAGCCTGCATCATCTATTCAGCCTTATCAAAATGGCTGGGGGTTTGACCAAGAGGGCATGGACCCAACCACCCCACCGGGGCGAGATTTCTTCACCTACGCTAATGGGCGTTACATCACGCAGCTGCATATCCCCGATGATATGAGTAGCTATGGGCCGTTTCATATTCTATTTGAGTTATCCCAAGCGCGGCAGCGGAGCTTATTGGAGTCTTTATCGCCTTCAGGGAAGAATGATGAACAACATAAGCTTGCTATCTTTTACCATAGCTATTTGGACCAAGCCGCTGTGGATGCACAAGGGATAACCCCTTTGCATGATGAGTTAGCACAAATCCAAGCTGCAAAAGATGCGCCTTCCTTTGCTCATCTCTTTGGAGCAGCGGCAGGCTCCTTATCGTTTAGTCCTTTTGCATTGGATATTGAGCAAGACCAAGCAGACCCAACCCGGTATATGTTAATGCTGGACCAAGGGATGAGTATTGGCATTAGCGGTGGCTTGGGCTTGCCTGACATTAGCTATTATACAAACCCTAAATTAGCCCCGCAAAAGCAAGCATATCAGGCTTATATCTTGCAAATGCTCAAGCTTATTCAATGGCCGGAGCCAGAGCATAACGCCGCTGCTATTATGGAGTTAGAGACAGCCCTCGCGAAGGTTGAGACACCACGGGATCAAACGCGTGACCCATTAAAAATGTTCAACCCGATGAAGGTGAAAGATCTCATCACTCTCGCACCCTCTATAGATTGGATGACCTACTTACGCTCTATGGGGCTGCCGGAGCGTGGTTTAGCAGAGCGTGTGATTGATGTGCGGGAGCCTCACTCAATTGCGGCGATGGCGCAGATTATTGCAGGGACAGAGAGCACAACATTGCGGGCATGGCTGGCATTTCATCTCGCCGATAATGCTGCCCCCTATCTGTCCCATGATGTCTCCGATGCGTCCTTTGCTTTTAATGGCCGTACGCTAAGCGGTATCACGCAACAGCCAGTCCGTTGGAAGCGGGCCGTGCGTGCTACAAACACGGCAATGGGTTGGGCTTTAGGACGGCTTTATGTGCAGCATTATTTCCCTCCAGAGGCCAAAGAGCGCATCACCAACCTTGTTAATGAGCTAAAAACCGCCTTTCGTTGGCGGTTAGAGCATAATGATTGGATGGACAGCCCCACGCGTAAAGCTGCGTTGGTAAAGTTGGATCATTTCGCTATGCAGGTTGGCTACCCGCGGAAATGGTGGGATTATTCCGCTTTGGAGGTCCGAGCGGGGGATGTGTATGGCAATGCTTCACGCGCAACGGCGTTTAATTGGCAGCATCGCCTCCATCAGCTTGACCGCCCCGTGGACCGGGACGAATGGGATATGACGCCACAAACCGTCAATGCCTATAATGACCCGGTAAAGAACGAAATTGTCTTCCCCGCAGCCATTCTTCAACCGCCCTTTTTTGACCCTAAAGGCGATATGGCGGTGAATTATGGTGGGATTGGCGGCGTTATTGGCCATGAGATGAGCCATGGTTTTGATGACCAAGGCCGCCATTATGATGAGCATGGCCGTTTGCATGATTGGTGGAGCCAAGCATCTTCACGGGCTTTTGAGGCACGAGCAAAACGGCTCGGGGCGCAATATGACGCCCAAGAGGTTCTACCGGGGCTGCATGTAAATGGCACGATGACCATGGGGGAGAATATTGCAGACCTTGGCGGGCTGAATCTTGCCCTCCAAGCCTATCATAATAGCCTTCACGGTAAGGATGACCAACCATTGCATGGTTGGACAGGGGACCAGCGTGTGTTCCTAGGCTGGGCGCAGGTATGGCGCGAGAAGGACCGCCCCGATGCGCTGCGGCGTCAGGTCTTATCGAACGAGCATGCACCAGCGCGTAGCCGGGTGAATATGCCCGCTCATAATATCGACCTCTGGTATAAAGCTTTTGCAGTTCATGCAGGAGATGCGCTTTACCTACCACCGCAAGAGCGCGTTAAAATTTGGTAGCTCTTAGGGGCAAATCTTTTATAGAGGCCTTTAGTGGGTGGGAAAACAGAGCCTAAGGGCTTCACAAAGGGGTAGGCTATAGCTATCCCAAGGCATCTTTTATAAACGTAAGGCGGTTTTCTATGTTATATCTCACTATTGGTCATCTCTACACGGCGTTACATGCTGCCTGTGCTAGTGGCGTGGCCCGTGTTATCGAGGCGAATGGTGAGGATGTCGCCTATGCGGATTTAAGCGCAGATGAACGCTTAGCTGCGTTGGATGAGGGGCGTGTTGATATTCTTGTCTCAGCATGGTTCCCGCAGGATGATGCTTTATTAGCTCATGGTCATGAGATTCTCGGCAGTTTATATCATCCAGAGCTCAAGCTTTCTGCTCTTCAAAAAGCAGGGAAAGGGGCGAATTGGACAGTAGGGGAGTTTACCTCCTTGCTGACCACCGCAGCAGCGCAGCCTTATCTTGAAAAAGCTATGGAAGCCCGGCCGGAGCTTAAAGAGCTGCCCCTAGAAGTTCTAACCCCGGAGGCTGTTTTAGAGCGTGTAAAGCAGGCAGAAGAAGCGGGGGAATGCCCATTGATTGCTCTATGGCAACCTCACGCTATCTTCCATACCGATATGCTGGCCGAGCTACCGGGGGGAGACCTCTTAGCGGGGCAGGAGCAAACTGCACGGTTGGTTTTGCGTAAAGGACTACGCGATGAAGTGGATGAGGATATGTTGGATGAATTATCCATCATGATGCTCAGTAATAAGGTAATGAGTGCTTTGGATTATGCAGTGAGCGTTGATGGTATGGGGCCGGAGGAGGCCGCTGAATCATGGCAGCGTGGCCGACTGATTCCTCGGTAATAATCTAGTAGTTTGGAGAGAGTGAATATGATAGGTCAGGCATTTGTTTTCCCCGGTCAGGGGAGTCAATCTGTCGGGATGGGAGCGGAGCTTCATAAGGCCTTCCCCGTTGCCCGCGCTGTGTTTGAAGAAGTGGACGAGGCTCTTAGCTTCAATCTGTCTCGGTTGATGTTCGAGGGGGATGCTGCAGAGCTTACAGCAACAGAGAATACCCAACCCGCGTTATTTGCCGTCTCTATGGCCGTTGTGCGTGTTTTGGAACATGAGGGTGGGTTTGCCCTTAAAGAGAAAGCCGCGGTGTTAGCAGGTCATTCTCTAGGGGAATATGCCGCTTTAACTGCTGCTGGTGTTATGGGGATCAGCGAGGGCGCACGTCTTTTACGGTTGCGTGGGCAAGCTATGCAACGCGCCGTCCCTGTTGGGCAAGGCGGTATGGCTGCTCTCCTAGGGGTAGAGCCAGATGTAGCACAAAATATTTGTACCGAATGTGCCAAAGGGGACGTGTTAGAAATTGCTAATGACAATGGCGGTGGTCAGATTGTTCTTTCTGGTCATATAGCGGCAATAGAGCGCGCCATGGAGGCAGCAAAAGCGCGGGGTATCCGCCGCGTTGTCAAATTGCCGGTGTCCGCTCCCTTCCATTCTTCCCTGATGGCTCCAGCCGCGCAGGAGATGAAGGAGGCCTTGGCAGAGGCAGAACTTCATCCAGCAGAGATTCCGGTTATCGCTAATGTGACTGCTGCGATCGTCTCCCAACCGGATGAGATTCGGTCTTTATTAGTGCAACAAGTAACTGGACGTGTACGGTGGCGGGAGACGGTTCTCGCTATGGCTGATAAAGCTATTACAAACCAGCATGAGCTAGGGGCTGGTAAGGTGCTGACAGGGCTTGCACGCCGCATCGTACCGGATTTATCAGCCGACCATGCCGGAACCCCGGCAGAAATTGAAGCGATGTTGAAGACGTTTTAAGAGGAATAAGCGATGTTTTCTTTATCAGGTAAAATGGCATTGATTACGGGGGCATCTGGCGGGATTGGTGCCGCCATTGCACGCCAGCTACATGAGCGCGGTGCTATTGTAGTCCTCAGTGGCACGCGTGAGGGGGCCTTGCAGGAGGTCGCTGCGACTCTAGGGCAAGAGCGTGTTCATATCGTGACAGCCAACCTCTCTGATGCCACAGCCGCAGATGAGCTTGTCAGCCGTGCAGAGGAGGCAGCGGGGCATCCCTTGGATATTCTCGTCAATAATGCTGGTCTGACGCGGGATACTTTGGCAGTACGGATGAAAGATGAAGATTGGACGCAGGTGCTCAAGGTGGATTTGGAGAGCCCATTTCGCCTCGCCCGTGCGGCCTTAAAGGGCATGCAACGGCGGCGGAGCGGGCGGATTATTTCTATTTCCTCCATCGTAGGGACAATCGGCAATCCCGGTCAGGCCAATTACGCAGCGGCTAAGGCTGGCCTTGTTGGGATGAGCAAATCCCTTGCTCAAGAGGCTGGGCGTCGTGGGGTAACGGTTAATGTTGTAGCCCCCGGTTTTGTCGAGACCGCTATGACGGATGCCCTACCAGACTCTGTGCGTGAGAAATTAACAAGCAATATCCCGCTTGGGCGTATGGGCAAACCAGAAGATGTGGCGGGAGCCGTGGTTTACCTAGCCTCAGATGAGGCTGGGTGGGTGACGGGTACGACACTTCATGTTAATGGTGGGATGGCCATGGTCTGAAAAGTTTGGCGTTTATCAGAAAACGTGCTAAGCGCGCCCTGCTTTGCCTGACGAAGATCAGAGTATGGCTTTAAATCGGGCAGGTTTTTTTCTTAAGCAAACCCAGTAGGGTAGTAAGGATTTAAGACAGATGAGCAACGAAATCGCTGACAAGGTGAAGAAGATCGTCGTCGAGCATTTGGGTGTTGAGGAAGATAAGGTAAAGCCGGATGCTTCCTTCATCGATGATCTCGGTGCTGACAGCCTGGATACGGTTGAGCTTGTAATGGCTTTTGAAGAGGCATTCTCCGTTGAAATTCCGGAAGATGCTGCAGAGAAAATCGCCACCGTAAATGACGCGATTGAATATATCAGCAAGCAGAAAGCTGCCTGATTTTATAGTGTGGTAGAATGATGGGGAGCGGGCAGCTTGGGTTGTTCGCTCTTACCGTCATGGGGGCGAAGCGGAAGATACCGTTTCGCTTTATCTGTATTTAGGAATTATGAGGTAAGGCGGCGATGAGCGGTTCTGGAACGAGCAGAAAACGTGTGGTCGTTACGGGGATAGGCGTAGTAAGCCCGTTGGCTGTTGGTGCAGAACTGACGTGGAAACGTCTTATCGAGTCACAATCTGGCATTGGGCGCATCACGCAGTTTGATGCTTCCGGTTTGCCTGCGCAAATTGCTGGAGAAGTGCCAGAAGGGCCAACGGCAGAAGGTGGTTTAACCCTCTCTGATTGGGTTCCCGTTAAAGAGCAAAAGAAGATGGATCGTTTTATCCATCTTGGTTTGGCAGCGGGGATTCAAGCTGTAGAAGATTCTGGATGGAAACCAGAATCTGAGGAGGACCGTTGCGCAACAGGGGTCATGATGGGCTCTGGCATTGGTGGATTAAAGACGATTTATGATAACTCCGTTCTGGTGTCCTCTGGGAAGGCACGCCGCCTGTCGCCTTTCTTTATTCCATCTTCCTTAATCAATTTGACGGCAGGGCATCTGTCCATCCGTTACGGTTTTAAAGGTCCAAATCATGCCGTTGTGACGGCTTGTGCTTCTGGCACTCACGCAATTGGTGATGCATCACGCTTGATCCAACATGGTGATGCTGATGTGATGATTGCTGGCGGCGCGGAATCGGCCATTTGTGAACTAGGAATTGCCGGTTTCTGTTCAGCACGTGCACTTTCTACAAGCTTTAATGACAGCCCGACGACTGCATCCCGTCCGTGGGATGAAGAACGTGATGGCTTCATTATGGGCGAGGGGGCCGGTGTTGTCGTACTAGAAGAATACGAACATGCTAAACGGCGTGGTGCCAAAATTTATGGTGAAATTGGTGGATATGGCCTCTCTGGCGATGCGTATCATATCACTGCTCCCGCCGAGAATCATGAAGGTGCCTTCCGGGCTATGCAAGCAGCCCTAAAAGATGCGCGCGTAACGCCTTCCGATATTGGTTATGTCAATGCTCATGGTACATCCACTATGGCAGATGATTTAGAGTTAGGGGCTGTAGAACGCCTCTTTGGGGATGCTGCGGCCGGGGCGAGTATGTCCTCCACCAAGTCTGCTATCGGTCATTTGCTCGGTGCAGCTGGCGCTGTGGAAGCTATCTTCTGTTTGCAAGCTATGCGTGACGGTATTCTGCCGCCAACGCTTAATCTCGATAAACCTTCTCGTGAGAGTGTGATGGATCGTATCCCCCATACAGCTAAGGAGAAGCATGTTGATATCGCTCTCTCCAACAGTTTTGGCTTCGGCGGCACGAATGCAAGCCTTATCCTAAAACGCTTTAAAGCATGATCTTCCCCGTAAGATAGTTTTAGGTGTTGCTTAGCATGGCTTAAGGAGAGAAAAATGCCGGAGACCCCTGCGCCAAGTAACCAAGAAAAAGAGGCAGTGCCCAATAGTACACGTCGCCGATTTGTTACTAAGGGACGTGTGTTAGCCTTAATGCTTGTTGCGGCGGGGGGAAGCCTTTTTGCGGGATATGGACATTATACGGACCCTGGGCCTTTGCAGGGGGAGCGTGTCGTTGTTATTCCACGCGGAGGGGTTGATCGTGTTGTCCATGTTCTACAAGAAAATGGAATATTGGCGCCTGGTCTTGTTTCTTCTCTCTTTTTTAAGCTGGCCCTTTTTTCGACAAAGTCTCAAGGGCCGATCCATGCTGCCGAGTTAAAATTCCCTGATAGGGTTTCTATAGCACATAGTTTGGTTATTTTGCGTCATGGTCAACCTGTACCGCATAGCTTGACCATAGCAGAAGGGCTAACGGCTAGTCGTATTCACGCTTTGCTTATACAGGCTCCGGTATTGCAGGGAACAGTGGAAGAAATTCGGGAAGGAGAGGTCGCGCCGCAAACATTTTTTTATGTGTGGGGAACGGAGAGGCAGACACTCCTAACCCATATGAAAAAATTGATGAATACCCAACTAAAAGAGGTCTGGGAGAATAGAGACCAAAGTGCTTTACAAGGGGTCATCACAACACCAGAGCAATTATTAATTTTAGCTTCGTTAATTGAGAGAGAAACCGCCCTACCAGAAGAACGGGCACAAATAGCAAGAGTCTTTATCAATCGTTTAAAACGCGGGATGAAATTACAAACAGATCCAACAGTGATTTATGCGGTAAGTCAAGGCGAGGGTATTCTTCCAAGGGCTTTGACAAAAGCAGATCTGCAATTCGATAGTCCATATAATAGTTATTTATACGTGGGCCTTCCGCCAGGGCCGATATGTTCACCAGGACGGGATGCTTTAGAGGCAGCGGCTCATCCTGCTGAAGGGGATGCTTTATATTTTGTCGCGACAGGACATGGAGGTCATAATTTTTCTCATAGTTTAGCTGAGCATATCGAGCATGTTCATAGTTACCGCCATATAAGCCACTGAGGCTTTAACTTTTAACCATTCTTAAAAAAAAGCCCTCCTTTTTAATAAGAGGGCTTTTTGTTTAGCAAAAATTAGAAATTGCGCTTTTAGCGAGCAACAGCTTTCATCATCATACGACGAAGAGGATCTGCCGCCTTATTGTTGACGCGCATGTTAATGACAATATCCTCAGGACCAACAACTTGTCCGTAATAAGCACGGTTTGCCGCATTATTAGGCTTGAGTTTGCTGCTCCCTAAAGAGACGCCAGCAAAAACACCATTGCTTTTTTGTAGGGCATAAACTTCGCGATGATCGTTCGTAGCATTTGTTGCATGTGGGCCAAAACCAGCATCAGCACTAGCATCAAACGTATACTCGTGATCCATCATAGATAAAACAGCTTTATGAGACGTAATGATGAGGAAGAGCTGGCTATGCTGATAACCTGCTTGCAATCCAAAAGAGCCAGCACTGAGATGATAGAATGCAGGGTCAGACCAAGAGTTATTGGCACCACGCCCCATGAGAACGCATGTCCCCCCAGTACCACCGAAAACTAGGGACATCTTGGTGACATCAGGGCAAATAACAATTGCCTTGGCATCGCGAAGTAGTTGTACAGTGTGCAAGTTTGACTTAGAATCGATGAAGGCAGATTGTACCGCAAAAGCTGCTTTATCGATTAATGCCTGTTGCTTCCGCGGGGTGGAAACATCGGCTGCACATGCATTCATCGCCAGTATGCTTGTGGCGACGACTACAGCACGAGTAATGAACGCAAAAGGTTTTGACATAAAGCTCTCCTATCATGAATAAAGGGACTGCCCTTACTAATATAAACTTAATTTAGTGGAACGCCTAGAGCTTTAGATAAAGGATTTACAATTAATGGGGCAGAAGCAAATATCGGGGTACGTTGGGTCAATCCTCCGTTTTTTAGGAAAGGGGATACATAAGCCCCTGCCTCATGTAATATGACAAGAGCAGCGGCTACATCCCATAGAAAAATAACATACTCATAATAACCATCAGAACGCCCACAAGCGACATCGGCAAGTGCTAAAGCACCGGAGCCAAGAGAACGTGGCATGGAGCCTTGCTCTATAAGGGAATTCATTTTCTCTGGGTACCATCCCTTTGGTACATAAGGAGACCACCCGATTTCCACCATGGACTCTTTTATATTGTCAGTTGTCGCGGCATGGATCTTTTTATCATTCAGAAAGGCACCTTGGCCTAGACGGGCAGTAAAAGTTTCGTTCAGAAGCGGCGCTTCAATAATGCCAGCAACGGGCGTCTCACCATGCATTAATCCTACAGAAATACACCATCTTTTTCGCCCCCGAGCATAATTAGACGTTCCGTCAATAGGATCAATAATCCAGCGAAAGAGACCTACGGTTGTTTCGCCATATTCCTCACCTAAGAAAGAATCGTTGGGGAATAAATCGGATAAGTGCTCTACGAGAAAAGTTTCAACAGCTTTATCAGCTGCTGTCACATAATTTTGATGCCCTTTCAATTCAGCAACAGGCTTTCCAGGAGCAGGCTGCATTTTTATTGCCAACTTTGAAGCGTCTTTAATAATTTTTAATGCCGCTTGGAAGCGGGAATCAATCTCAGATGTGCACGGCATTTCAGGATCTCTCGATGAGTTATTTAAAAAATAAAGGGACGTTGGGGAGGATATAAGGTGAAGGAATTTTTCTCAACTAGAGTTGATATAGAACATTGAACAATATGGGGTTGAAATGAAAAGGAGCCTTTCATACGGAAAAAGGGGATTGTATGATGGGGGAACTAGAGAACACATCTGTAAGGTAAAAATTATGCAACTTTTTAAAATGGATTATTGGCGCTCAGCAATTTTGCATGCCCCTTTTGAACAGATCTTTCATCAAAATAGTTTAGATGATGTTGACATGACCTTTTTGCCATCATGTGGTCAAGAAGGGTTTTTGGCTGATCCTTTTGGGTTATGGCAGGACGGCAAGCTTTATGTCTTTGCTGAATTTTATGATTATAAGAAAAGCAAAGGCGTTATTGATGTTCTTATTTATGATCAAACATTTACCTTATTAGAGCGACGCACTGTTTTAAAAGAGAAATGGCACCTCTCATATCCATATGTTTTTCGATATGAGGGAGCGATTTATATGCTTCCCGAAGGTTATAAGTCAGGACGCTTAACTTTATACAAGGCTCGTTCCTTCCCTTACGAATGGGAGAAGGTTTCTGCTTTTATGTTTCCGATTGGTGCTATTGATGCAACACCGCTTTATCATGCCGGGCGGTGGTGGTTATTTTGGACTCCTCCTGAACCAAAATCATGCAGGCAAAGTACCCTACATATCGCTCTAGCAGAGGAGTTGACAGGCCCGTGGTGTGATCTAGGTCGTTTTCTTATTGATAAGAGTGGAGCACGCCCCGGCGGTACACCGTTTGTAGAAGGAGAGGATGTTTTTTTACCAGTTCAGGATTGCAGCGTAACTTATGGAGGGGGGCTGCGCCTTCTTCAGTTATCTGGGTTTAATAAAGGAAGGCCTTCATTATGTGGAGGTGAAGCTGTACCGTTACATACGCCGGAATTGAGAGAATATCCTGATGGTATGCATACGCTTTCGGCGGCAGGACCTGTCACCTTAGTTGATTTTAAAAAAATTCGATGTGGAGTACGGCCGGCCATTCTTAAGCTTAGAAAAACCTTCCTAAAGTAATCTTGCTTTAGGAAGGTTTATAAGCCTTTCAATAATTGCGTTGCAAGTTGAGCATCGGCGGGTTTATCAACGTCCACAGCGGCACGTCCGTCCGAGAGAGGCAGCAACCGGACATAGGCCCCTGTTAATGTGTGAATTCTCTCTTCTAATCGTTGTACGCTAAGTGTTTTGGTAAGGAGGCGTAAAATAACAGGTAATCCTAATATCCGTGCCATGCGCCAGGGATGCTTACGATGATGCTGTAACCGACACCATAGTTTGATGACGTTTAGAGATTTGGCCGTGCCTAACCAAAAAAGATTACACCCTGAAAAACTGATATCAGAAAGGTGAATATAAGTCCGTTTTGTTTGGGGCACGTCCCGTTGGATTGTACTCTTTAAAGCGATCCCGGCAGAAATATCCGCCTTGATCAAAAGGCTTTTTTGGAGAAACTCCTTAACCCATTCAGGTTGAAGCAGTGCATGATCAGCTGTTGTTACAAGACAAGGCGTGCCAATTCGTGTAATGGCTTGCAGAACACTTTCACTAGGAGAAGGGCCAGCTTGTAAAATAGCAACACGCCCCCTCAAATGACTAAGGCAGTGAGGTTGTTCTATGCTGACCCATATGTGTCCGATCTCAGGGGTTTGTTCTAACGCGTGGACAACACGATCAATCATCGGCACTCCTTGGATTGGAAGGAGTGCCTTATGTGTAACATTACCCATTTGAGCCAACGGATCACGCTCTCCATCGCGTGATCCGGCTAAAATCAAAACAGGAATTGTCATGCGCTTTTGGCAAGCTCTTCTTTTTTTGGTGCACGTGCAGGGTCAGGCCGATCACGCGGAGGTGCGCCCGTACGGCGCATAACCCAAGGATAGCGCTCGGCTTCTTCCACTGTGTAGCCTAGATTAAAAACATAAGGACTGCGAGGACGGTCTTTAGCCGCGCGATAGAAAGTTCCCATTAAACGATCAGGAAGATAATTCGTGATACCATAGTTCCCATCTTCATCATGAAAATGATGTAGCACATGAAGTTGTTTAATATATACCACCCACTGCCAGCGCGGTTTATAAGCGAGGTGCTGGATACAATGAAAAAATTCGTAAATACATGTCATCACCAAGGCTGTAGACAACGCAGAAAAGGCACCACTCCAACCACCAATGATAGCACCAATTGGCATGGTTATTGCCATCATTGTTGGAACCGTATTTAAAGGAGAACCGAACAATACTTCCAAAAGATGCGGGTCTTGATGATGATCGAAGTGAATACGCTTCCACATAGATGCTGTAATTGGATTGCGATAAAACCAACGTCCGTGAAGGATATAGCGATGAATAATATACCAGGCTGTTGGGTAAACAGCGACGATAACAGGAATAGGAATAATTAATCCCCACCAGCTATGGCGTAGATACAAGCTGAGCGCAGCCGTTGTGATAATAAGGGCAAAATAGAGCAAGATCGTAGGATAAGTGAGATAGGCAGCCCATAATTGAGAAAGGTTCATCTTTCCCAAGTCATAACTTCTGCCTTGATGCATAAGAGTCGTGCCCTGAAAAAACTTTTTAAACGTACTCATTTTTCCTCCATTCGCAGTATCCAGGCCAAGCTGAACAGGGCCGCCACAACCTGACCAGAACATATAGCGAGTAATATGGGAAGGGAACCCGCATTTCCCAAGGCAGAAATCATACCTTGGAGGATAACGATACCCAACCCAGCTGCCATCACATATACAGGGAGAGGGGTTCTTAACCCCGCACGTGGTGGAATATATGTGATAGGCAACGTAACAAGAAGCATTACGGCCATCTGCAACGGCAAGAACAAGATAGCATATAGTGCCATAAAATAATTTGACTTAGGTAAATTTAAGGGGGCTTTTCCAGAAAAAATTTCTCGGAATTGATGGGGAGTATAATAAATTCCAGGAAGGGTCATATTAATGATCTCTGTTGGCGTGACCGCAAGAGACGGCGGAAAAAACTCAGACGTTATCTTTGCTTGCGTATTGTTTTGGTACAAATTAATGCGACTAAATGTCCCATGGGCCACCCATTGCTTATTTTCGTATGTTAAATTTTCGTAATATTGTGTGGCTGTGAGGGCTCCCCCTTCTGGATCACGGCGATAAAGCGTAACGTGCGATAATATATTCCCACCGTGACTTATGGATTCTATTCTAACAATGTCAGACCCCGTACGAAACCACAGACTATGGAGGTCATCTGTAGCATGAGCTTGAGTTGCGCCTTCATTCCACCAGCGGTTTAACTCCTGTTCAAAAGGAGGCACAACCCAAAATTTTAAAGCAATACAAATAATACTTAGGAGTAATGGGCCAGGCAAAAGATAACGAAACATATTAAGTGTGGAAAGACCCGCGGCGCGTAATACAGCGATTTCGCTTGAAAGAGCCATTCTTAATAAGGTGAATAGACCGCCAATCATTACGGAAAGGGGCATAATCTCAACAAGTAGTGTGGGGAGATGTAGTCCTACATATTTTAAGATACCGATAAAGCCTAGATTACGATCAAGAATGGTCGAAGCATCATCTAACAAGGCTAGAATTTCAAGAAGTGCCGTCAATACGCAACAGCAAATGAGTATTTTAGAAATAAGAGGACGAAGGAAAACCTTCAATAAGGTGGTTTGGAAGAAGAGAAATCTCATATCATTAATCCATCTTTTTTAGATGTTTTTGCCGGCTATTGCGCCACGAAATTTGAGAGCGAGATAATAAAGCGGCCGTGCACCCAATACAAAAAATTGCTTCAGGCAACCAAAGTGTTAGCCATACTGAAGCTGTTCCGTTTGCAGCAAGGCTATCACCAAACAAAAGAACTTCGTCAAACCCAACGAGAATAACTGCAAGTAAAATTTGCCCAAGAGCAGACCGTCTGCGTTTCTTTCCAACAGCGAAAGCGATGGACAAAAAAGGAATAAACATAATGCTTATAGCGCGCGCTAAACGAAAATCTATTTCAGCACGAAGGCTTGTATGAGAAATATGTGATGAATTACTTCGTAAGGCTTGGATAAGCTCCATGGTGGTCAGTTCTCGCTCATCGTTACCGCGAGAGCGAAAAGCTTGTTGACTGCTAGAACGTTCAATCAAACGGGCAATATGTTCAAAATGGGTGACAGAAACATGACCATCTGGCTGTTCGGGTGATTGAGTCCGAACAATCTGACCATCCCAAAGGTCAAGTTGAGTGGATTTATCTCTTTCAGAGAGGGTAAGTAAGCCCTTGGGGGCTGTAATTAATTCCGTTGTACCATTTTCTTTCACGTCACGTATAAAAATCCGGCGTAAACGGGAACCGCCATGATCAACATAATCGGCTGTTAAAAGAGTCGTTGTAGATGTTGTTGCAAACATATCAGATTGCAGGTGAGGAGCCCAGCCGGTATGTCTGGCAAAATAAAAACCCTCGCGATAATCATATCGAGCAATTGGTTGCAGATAACCGTAAAGTAAAACACTTAAAACAGCAAGAATAGTACCGACTTTGATATAAGGCTGGCTGATGCGGAGCAAAGAAATGTGTCCTGCATATAACACGTCGATCTCATTATGCTCACTCATGCGATTAATCGTCATAAAAACGGAAATACAGAGTGCTGCAGGAAGTGCCAATCCCATGTAATGGGGAAGAAGATCACTTAAAAGAGTTAATAAGGTCGCAATAGAACTTCCACTGCTTGCAAGACGGTTGAAGAGAGCTAAGAGCCTATCCAGCAGTAAAGCAATGAGCATAGTCCCCAAAGCAATTGTGAAGGGAGGTATCAACTGGCGCAGCAAGTAGCGATCAAGAGTAGGCAGAGAACTGCGAATTAACATTCTACCCGCCTTAAAGAGGATGTAGCGGCAGTATGCCACGTAAAATGTGAAAAAGTATGCCCCGAAATGGTTCTACGTTGCACAGTAATGTTCCAACCTTCTCGGTCTGGTTTAAAGCTAAGATAATTCCAGCCAGCCATACGCCTTAGTTTTTGACTGTCCATCGCTGCGGCGCTAACCCCAAGTAAAGGTATGTTTGTGTTTTCAACCGTCGTGAAGGTAGCATCGTGGGAATGACCATGCAAAACTAGTTCAGCGCCACAAGAACTTAAAATTTCACCTAAGGCATGGGTATTGATAAGGGATTTTCTATAAGGGAGCAGGCCCTTGCGAGGAGGATGATGTAACATGACCACCCGGCAGTATCCCTCTTTTCCTAGTTCTGCAAGAAGTTTAGCTAAATTATTACGCTGTTTTTTGTTAATAAAACCATAAGCTGTAAAAGGAAGAGTTGGGAGTGCAGAGTTTAAACCAACAACAGCAACGCCATCAAAAAAACGAACAAAAGGAAATGTTTTTCCAGACCATTCTTCCCATAAGGCTAGACTGTTTTTATGAGAGATTGGCGCCATGAAATCATGATTCCCTGGCACGACGATTGGAAGGTTAGGTAAAGATTTAAGCCATGTTGTAGCCTGTATATATTCTTCTTTTGTCCCAAAATTAGTTAGGTCGCCACTAATAAGTAAGGCACGTATGTGCGTATATGTAGAAATATTTTTAAGAAGTTGTTCAGTAATGATGGGGCGTAATAAATGACGTCTTTTGCTGGCCCATAACACACGACTCAATAATCTCTTATTGAGGAATGATGTCCATGGAATTGTAGGAGGAGGCAGGTGAGGATCTGATATATGAGCTAAATGAATTATGGAGTCGTGCCGATTAAGAGAGGAGGGAGGTATATTAAAAAACATTGTGGCACCATGGGTCACGATAGAGAACAGTCTTTACAGGGAAACTCCCTTCTGGTTCCTTTAACATAGTCATGTTAAAGGATTTCGACCAGCTTGTGAAACAAGATGGTATTCTGTTTCTGGGCGGGTGTGTGATGGATAATTGCAAGAGTTCTATGAAAAATTTACAACCAGCTCTGATCCATAATCCGAATAGTCGTAAAAACATACAAGATGATGGTCGTTTTATAAGGATGGCGCGTCGGAAGATGGGAGATTTTTGTGTCTCTACGTTAAATGATAGTTATCTTGCAGGCCATTTAGCCGAATTAAAAAAGAAAGGCGTCAATTTTATCGCTATTGATGGTGGCGATGGGACCGTAAGTGCTTGTCTAACAGCCATTGCCAATGCGTATCGTGGAATGCCTTTACCAGCGGTTGCTGTTTTGCCATCTGGCAATACAAATCTTATAGCTGGAGACGTGGGCTTTGGACTACGTGGAGAATTAGCTCTTGATAGAATTATGAATCCGGCGAGTTTAAGAAGTTCCATCCGAGCCCCAATTAAATTATCTTGGATAGGAAAAAACTGTCCTCCCGTATTAGGCATGTTTGGGGGGTGTACGGGCTATGCTCGTGCTGTTCGTATTGCTCATTCACCACATGTTTTAAGGTTTGCCCCGCATGATCTAGCAGTTTTTTTCACAATCTTTAGTAGTTTGGCGAGTCTCTTGTTCCGTCGCAGTCGGAAATCTTGGATGAGGGGAAATGAATTATCTTGGCTTTCTGAAAATGATAATGGAATGAAAGAAGAAAAGAGAGGACGCAGTTTCCTTTACATGGCTACAGCTTTAGAAAAACTTTCTTACGGCATTTGGCCATTTTGGAATGCAGGATCAGGACGAAGTGGTTTTCATTTTTTAGATGTTAATGCCTGTCCTAAACGCCTTCCTTCGGCATTCTTTTATCTTTTGAGGGGGCGTGTCCCCGGTTGGTTATGGTCGCATGAAGATTATCAAAGTATGGTTGTAAAGAAGATGATTTTAGAAACTGATAGTGATTTTGTTTTAGATGGTGAGGTTTTTCCTGCGTCTGGGAATGAAAAAATTATGTTAGAAGAGGGGCCGAGCTTTCGGTTTTTACATGTTTGATCTAATAGATAAGATACTCATTAACGATTTAACCACATCAGTTCCTGAAGAAGTAGTAGAATTCTCAGAATCTATTGTTAATAGATTAAATGTGCTTCCGGTAGGAATATTGTTTTATGGATCCGTTCTACGAGAGCTGAATCCAGAAGGAATATTAGACTTTTACGTTATTACAGAGAAAACGTCTGTGTTTAACGGTAATGTTGTCTCGTGTTTGGCGAGTTATGTTCTTCCTCCTAATGTTTATTATATGGAACATAAGGTAAGAGGAGTAACGTTACGTGCAAAAGTTGCTTTTTTATCAGAAGAGCAATTTTTAAAAAGAAGTACCTTTTCTAGCATCGACACAACTATTTGGGCACGTTTTTGTCAACCTGTACGCTTAGTTTGGGTACAGAATCAGCAAGGGGCGGACTGTATTTTACGCAGTTTACGACAGTGTGTCATAACCGCGTCCTGTTGGGCAGCTTTATTAGGACCAGAGAGAGGAGAAGCCATGACTTATTGGCACAATCTTTTTTCACATACCTATGCCGTAGAGCTGCGTGTAGAAAAGAAAGGACGGAGTTCGACTTTATTAGAGGGGCGGGCAAGTCGATATACTGCATTACTTATAGGGGCATGGCAGAATGTAAATCTGCGATATTCCCAACAGGGTGATTTTTTGTACCCTCAATTAACTGCTTTATCTCGTAATAAAGCTAAGAAGAAATGGCAAAGAATTTCTTCTATTGGACGTCCATTAAATATAGTGCGTCTTATAAAAGCTGCTTTCACCTTCCAAGGTGGTATGGCGTATTTATTGTGGAAAATAAAAAGACACACTGGCATAGAGATTCATGTATCTGACTTTGAACGCAATCACCCTATATTAACCTTACCCCTCTTTTTATGGCGTATTAGAAGAATGAAGAAAAATATCAGTAAAATTTAAACGTTAATAGAAGCCCCCGTCAGTTGTTCTGAGGGGGGCTTCGTGACTAAGCAATACTCAAATGTTTAGCAATTGACCCGAAAGCTTCTACAGCACGGTCTATTTCCTCAAAAGAATGAGTAGCCATTACAGAACAACGTAATAATGGTCGATTATCCGGGGTAGCTGGCGGCAAAGAGAGATTAACATATACGCCAGCATCCAGCAAAGCATTCCAAAAGGAAAGGGCCTGCGGCACATCATCTAATGTTACGGCGATCACCGGAGAAATAAAATTACTGGTGTTTAAGCCGACAGACTTAAATCCATTATGGAGGCGTGCTGCATTCCGCTGTAAATTTTCTCTTAGCTCCGGCGCGCTCTGAATTTCTTCTAGAGCTGCTAAGGTGGCAGCGATAATTTCTGGTGGCAGTGATGCTGTAAACATATATGGGCGTGAACACAGACGGATTAGGTCAATCTCATCGTGGTTCGTTACACAATAGCCCCCAACCGTTCCGAGTGACTTTGAAAATGTACCTACAACAAAGTCGATATCATCTTCACAATTCTGCATTTCTGCAACGCCTCGCCCATGTTGGCCGAGTACCCCAAAGGAATGGGCTTCATCAACCAGCAGTGGAATATTATGGCGTTTCTTAATTTCAACAAACTCATCCAGAGGAGCAATATTCCCTGTCATGGAATAAATACCCTCAGCAATGATAAGACGCGCTCCTGTTCCTTTATTGCTGCGAGCAACGCGTTTCTCAAGGTCAGCAGGGTCATTATGACGAAAACGAATAACTTGAGCGCCAGACAGGCGCGCGCCATCGTAAATAGACGCATGGCTATCCGCATCTAGGAAGAGCGTATCATCTTTATTTACGAGAGCAGAAATCGTACCTAAATTAGCCTGGTAGCCAGTAGAGAAAACCATAGCATGTTTTCTCTTAAATGTTTTGGCTAGGGCGTGTTCCAGCTTTTGATGCAAACTAAAGGTGCCGTTCGCAATTCGTGATCCGGTGGTCCCAACACCCATAGTCTTTGCCGCATGAATAGCCGCATCTCGGGCAGCATTGGATTGACTAAGCCCAAGATAGTTATTTGTCCCAAAAAGGAGCGTTTCACGTCCTTCAATAATGCCTACCGTAGCAGAGAGTGGCCGCTCTATAACAACACCAAAAGGATTGCGAGGACTCGCCGCCATGAGGGATTCATAATTCCCACGAAGAGTGGCATATTTATCAAACAACCCCACACTCATGCTTGCTCTGCCTTAATCGCGTGGAGGCATCCAGCTAGATCGTCAATAGTGCGGATGTCAGCGAGTTTATCAAGTGGGACAGAGACATCAAGCGTATCTTCAATTTCCATCACGAAATTCATGACAGCAAGACTATCAAAGGCCAGGTCCTCTACAATACGACTATCTCCGTTAATGTCACGTGGGACTTTAGGATTCTCCAATAACTTCTGGAGAATCATGTGGGAGATATCAGAAACACTATCGGTCATGTTTTGTCCCTTTGTAGCCTACGGAGGATGGGAGATTATAGAGCCATCCTTCGTAAGGAGATAGTCCTCTTGGACTTATTCAAATTCGTTGTTCAGATACATCGCTTTAGCGCGAGCCCTTGTCAACTTTCCGGAAGATGTCTGGGGGAGGGACCGGGGAGGGACCAACACAACATCTACATCGATTCCATGCATACGGCGGAAAAGAGCAATGAGTTCGTCTTTTAATGCGCGGCGAGGCTCATCATCGGTAAAACGACATTGCACCAAAGCGACTACAACTTCACCTTTTCCTGAATCAACAGAAAAAACAGCAACATCACGAGAGCGAAGAGAACTTATCTCATGTTCGGCAGCCCATTCCAAATCTTGGGGCCAGATATTACGAGCATTAATAATGATGAGGTCTTTTGCTCGGCCTGTAATGACGATTTGTCCGTCTAGCATATAGCCAATATCGCCAGTATTTAACCAGCCGTCAGGTGAGAGTACGGCTTCCGTTTCTTCTGGTCGGTTAAAATAACCTGACATTAAGCTTGGTCCGCTAACAAAGACAGTACCGATTTCACGCTCTTTTAGGGCATTACCGGAAGAATCGCGTACCTCAATCTGATGGTGTGGTAGGGGGAGGCCACAAAGGACAAAATCGCGCGCACTTTCCGTCCCTTCATGGGAGGGGCAGGCAAAATCCTCTCGCTCCATAGTCGCTAGATCAATCGTATCGACACGCAAACCCGTATTCAGCGGAGCAAAGCTGATAGCTAATGTCGTCTCGGCCATGCCGTAACTAGCAACGAAAGCGCGTTTATCGAAGTTACGCTTCTCGAATATTTCAGCAAAATTATGAATGATATGGGGGCGAATCATATCCCCACCAATACCGGCGACACGCCATGAGGACAGATCTATATCCTCCCGGGCACCACGTCGCGCGCACAACTCATATCCAAAAGAGGGACTATAAGACATAGTACCTTTATTACGCGCAATGAGCTCTAACCAAACATTTGGCCGACGGGCAAACTCACGTGTTGGAAGCAAATCGACTGAAAGTTGACACGTCATGGGCGTAAGGAAAAAACCAACTAACCCCATATCATGATAGAGCGGCAGCCAAGAAACACAGCGATCCTCACGAGGATCATCACTAGGATGGACCTGCAGACCATATTTCGCGATAGCATGAGCGTTCGCCATCCCTGCCTTTTGGGTTACGCTGATTCCCATAGGGAAGCGCGTGCTGCCAGAGGAAAATTGCAGGTAGGAGAGTTCATCCCCAGTGACCTGGGGTAGAGGAATCTCCTTTTCTTCAAGGGCCATCAATTCTGCAGGGGAGCCACCGAAAACAAGGGAGAAGCCCTCAATAATATCAGCTGTCCATCCCCCGATGACGTCGGGCACCACAACAGCACGAGCATCTGCGCTAGTGATCATCCCACGTAGTGTGGCGATATAGCCTTCTTTCCCTCCAAAAGCGACCGGCAAGGGAAGGGGAGCAGGGACTAAACCAGCATACTGACAACCGAAAAAAATACGCGCGAAATCACCGTCGCTCTCGGCAATGATAGCGACTCTATCTCCAGGTTCTAAGCCTGCACTAAGCAAACGTCGAGCCGTTTTATGAGCCTGTTGGCGCAGCTTCCTGTAGGGTAAAGCCTCAAGGAGAGTGCCACGGCCTGAGTAAATGTTGAAACCACTTTCCCCCTGGGCTGCATAGTCCAAAGCAGCAGGAAAGCTGGGGAAATCTCCATAACGGCGTTCGATTCCTGAACGGCTCGGTGTGATGGAAAGAGCGGGGGGGGTATTTTGGTTGGCCTCGGTCAAACCTGAACTAGCTCCGTTCGGACCGTCAGATTAAGATATCTTAGGGCCCCTGCGAAATCAAAAAACATATCCCTTTTAACAGGGCAAAGGCTGTTAGGCCTATAGCTAAACAGCATCTGTGCCTGCTCTCTAATACAAAAAGGGGTTTCTCCTCAAGCTTATGTCATAATTTTCACGGACAAAATTGCAAAGAATGGCTATTTTAGTGCAATCTTTATAAAAGGTTGATGAGAAAGAACCTAAAAGAGGGGGCTTTGTGAAGCCATATTGCAAGCATAAGCAAGTGAGCGCACGTCTGATGGTGGACCTAGGGGCCATTAGGCATAACCATGCATCCTTAGCGGCTTTTGCCTCGGGTGCGGAATGCGCTGCTGTTGTGAAAGCTGACGCATATGGCCTTGGAATGAAACAAATTTCGGCAGCCCTTGTTGGAAAGGTGAATACATTTTTTGTTGCTCACCCGGAAGAAGGTATTACACTGCGTAAATTATATCCAGATAAGACTATTTTTGTTTTGCATGGTTTCTTACCTGGTTACGCTGAAGTCATGTCCTATTATAATTTATATCCTGTACTAAATAGTGTATCACAAGTACATAATTGGCAGTCTTTTTGTCATGATAAGGGATATAACTATCCTGCGGCTATACAATTTGATACAGGTATGTCACGTTTTGGTATTTCAGAGAGTGAGTTGCACAACGAATATGTACAAAGATTAAAGCCTGTGTTGGTTATGAGCCATTTAGCGTGTGCCGATCAACCAAATCATCCGGCAAATGCGGCGCAACGCGCGTGTTTTTTGAGGATGAGTGCCGCTTTCCCAGGTGTGCCACGCTCACTTTCGGCCTCAGCAGGAATTCTTTTAGGTAAAGAATATCATTTTGAAATGGTCCGTCCTGGAGTGAGTCTTTACGGATTGACCGAACAGCAAACACATATGTCGCTTCGTCCTGCAGTCGGGTTGGAGGCTCAAATATTACAGATTAGGGAAATTCCAGCAGGAGCAGCTATTGGCTATGGTTTAACCTATTGTGCTGAGCGCCCCACACGGGTTGCTACGGTAGGGATTGGTTACGCAGATGGGGTTTTTCGTTCTTTTGCTCAGAAAGGTTTTTTGTGGAAAGGAAACGTACCCCTGCCAGTAATTGGCCGAATTTCAATGGACAGTCTTTCTGTTGATATAACAGTTCTTTCCCCTGATTCTGTTTTAGAAGGTGATTGGTTAACATTGATTGGTCCTGAACAAGATTTAGCCCGTATGGCAGAGCAAGCTGGAACGATTAGTTATGAGATTTTAACGTCGCTGGGATACCGTTTTGATCGTTTTTATCAAGATTAAAAGAATAGCCTGTGTGTTTCGTAGAGCGGGTTTATGATTAGTTGGCATAATATATATTATAAGATTATTCCTAAGGAATCCTCTCTTGAGTGTGTTTAGATCAAAAGTGCTGTTATAATCTCCTGATGATTAGTCATTCATCTAACGAACGAAATTTAAACGCGACAGAAATTTGGGGACATCCTAAGGGCTTATGGGTGCTCTTTGGGACAGAAGGATGGTTATCGTTTGCCCAATATGGAATGCTCTCTATTTTAGTACTTTATCTCAAAGACCTCTTGCAGCATTCAGAACGAGCTCAGCATGTTATAGGGTTACAGTCCCTCCTGACTGTTAATCAATTTTTTTATAATCCGAGCGGTGTGGACGCCACTGCTGGTAGTCTTTCTGGATTCATAATGGCGGTGATTTTTGCCGCGCCTTTTATAGGAAGTTTTATAGCTGACCATGGTTTAGGACGCACGCGCTCCAGCTTAATTGGTATTAGCGTGTTAACAGTTAGTTTCGGCCTCATGGCCGTGGAAAAATACTTTATTATAGCGATAGGACTATTTTTAGTTGGTGTGGGTTTCTCAGGAAGTTTGAAAGCACAAGTTGGTGCACTTTATAGACTTGAGGATCGTCGACGGTCCGATGCTTATCAGATATATAGTCAGAGTATTCAAATTATGGCAATTATTTCTCCTCTTCTCTGCTCTTTTTTAGGTGCGATTGTATGGTACTGGGCTTTTCTTACGGCAGCTGCTGGAATGATTATTGCTTTACTTTTTTATCTTACAGGCTGCCACTATTTACCATCAGAAAGGCAATATCCCTTAGATTCCATTGAAAGTTCTCCTACAGCCCATTGTTCTAAAAGAGAAAAACAACGCATTTTGTTTCTTCTTTGGCTTGTTCTTCTATTCGCAATAGGCGTGCTTCCCAATCAAGAAATTATGGACGGGTACCTTCTCTGGGGTGAAGAGCATTATCAGCTTACAATACTTGGTATTACGTGCCCTGTTAGTTCATTAATATCGTTAGACAGTATCATCAGTATGGTAACGGGGTTTGTCGTTTTGTGGTTCTGGCAATGGTACGATCTTCATCATGGTACTGTTCGTGATATGGCAAAAATCATTATTGGTAGTGCAATTGCAACATTGGGACCATTGTTTTTAATAAGCGGGGAATTCTTCTCTCCAAGACTGCATCAAGTGAGTCTTTGGTGGGGTGTGGCATTTCATATTGTTAACGATATAGGCTGCGGGATGACTTTTCCTATTGGTATGGCCCTCTTCTCCCGTTATGCACCATCGCGGTACAATACGACATTGATGTCGTGTTTCACACTGCATATCTTTTTGGGGAACCTCCTCGTTGGTAAATTAGCAGCTATGTTACATCAGATTCCCGATAGTATATTTTGGTTGCTGCATTCAGGAGGAGCTTTGCTTTCTACACTAGGTTTATTGGCATCCAATCGGCTATCGAAAAAACTATTCCCCATTAGCACTATGGTCTGATAAGAAGTTTACTATTTCTCAACATGGGGGGAAATAATAAAGCCGGCCTCATGAGCAGGAGAGATTGTTTCACCTTCTTTTGTAATAACAACATTGGCTCCTAAAGTACCCTCAAGGCGCATGTCATGCCGTCTAGTAATTTGACGTTTTACAATAGGGAACGTTTTTAACAATTTATCAAAATCAGCTTGGGGGATAGCAAGTAAATGAGAAAATTGTAAAGAGCGGACGGTATTCTGTGCGCGCTGTTTGAGTATATGGCTATTCGCCCCAATTAGATCCCCTGCCCCTAACATGACATCTTGAGTGTCCGTACTTGTAGCGCTTTCTACCAGTCCTGCCACTTGGGCATAGATTGTATGGATACGCTCTCCTTTGTGGATTAACACCTCACCTGGGGAGAGAAAACAGATAAAGACGCGCCCAGCCAGCTCATGCAACGCGCCATCAGGGACACCATTAAAAGCTTGAAACATCCGGAGGCGTTGCTCAATCCCACTCCGCAAATTGAAGCGCAGAGGTGTATCTAGTCGTGTTCTTTGTCGTTCGATAGAACGATGCAGTTCGCGGTGCAACTCTTGTGAAATAAGGTTGTCTTTTGCGAGAGTTGTATATTCTTCATCTTCTAATCGAAGGGCTATTTGTCGCAATAAACGACTTTCCAAAGCTTCAGAATATCCAGAGTAATGTAGCCGCAACGTCGCTAAGGCGTCTTCTAAGAGTTTACGCTGGCGGCCTAATACTTCAGAAACGATTTCTGTAATGCGGCGTCCTAATGTTGGCTCCATCCTTTCGCGAACAAAGCGAATCAAAGAGGTCGAAACAAGGTGAGAAATGATAAGTGTCTCGAAACGTTCCATCATGCATAGTGTTAATGGACGATCAATGTGGAAGCGTCGATGGAGCATTTGAGCAAAACGAAGGCGCCAGGAAGGCTGAAGACTTTTACGACGAGTTTTAACATAGCCGTACCGACCTTCTAATTGTGTGGCATCAACAATAGCTTCTATTGCGCGTAATAATGTCTCGATGACACGACGGCTTGACATCCCCTGGACACAAAAGAGGTCTAGTAAAAGAGAACGTTCTTGGTTGGCAATAGTCAGTAGGGCAAGATTCACCCTATCTCGGTCACTAAGAGCGGTCTCAAAATTATTACTAGCTTTCTCTTTTTCGGCTCGTTGTTCCAAACGCCCAATAACACCGCTGCGCGTGCGAAGACTAAAACTAAGTTCATCTGAAACATGCGCGACTCGCTGCGCAACATGGCTAAGACCAATACCGATAATCTGATTACGCAAAGCTTCATCAATGGGCGATAAGCGGTCTAATTTCAAAAATAAAACTAATGAGCGTAGCGTCGTCCCGTTTATAAGTAAGGTAACGAGCACAAAACCCGTCGCGACAATCCCTACAAAATGCGTGATGGAATCATTAATATGTGGGTTTTCATTAACTGCTAAAGCTAGGGCTAGAGTAATCGCTCCGCGCAAGCCACCCCATGCCATAGTAACTTTAAAACGCGTTGGGACGGGTGGAGATAAACGCGTAAATGTCAGAATTGGGAGCATGCCGAAGATCACAACAGCTCGTGCGAATAAACCAGCTAAACTGGCGATGACAATAAGGACTAGATCCCAGCGAGTAATGCCGATCATCATCCTGGGGACGAGTAATGCTGCAAGCATAAACACAAGGGTGCTCGCCCAGAATTCTAATTGCTCCCACAATTCTTTAAGAAAATGCCATGTTTGTGGACGGAACGTTGAAGGACCATATGCTGAGATAGTGAGACCGGCAGAGGCAGTGGCAACAACACCGGAAAACCCTAAAATATCATCACATAAAATATAAACACCGTATGGGAGTACGAGTGAAAGAGTAATTTCTGCGGCAGGATAACCACTAATTGAAGTGATCATAAGTAAGGCTAGCCGTGCAACGGCCACACCAATGATGATGGCCCCACCAAAATTAGCTAAAAAATCGGTACAGGCCTCACTAAAACTGATTTCATGATGTGCTGTAATAGCAGCGACAAGGATGGTAAAGATGGCAATAGCGGCAGCATCGTTAAGAAGGGCCTCCCCTTCTACTAAGCGGCTTAACCGCGCGGCAGCCCCAATCTCACGAAAGATGCTTGCCACTGCCGAAGGGTCTGTCGTAGCAACAATAGCACCAAGTAAGAGACAAGCTACCAAGGTTTGTTGAGCAAAGGGGTATAAAGCAAAGCCGATTGTAGCTGTAGATACGATCACCGCTACAATAGCTAATAGCAGTACTGTTGCAATTTCATGTGTGAGGCTACGGACATTTATCCCCATCGCCCCTTTAAAAACTAATAAAGGGAGAAAGATGAGTAGAAAACCTTCACTATCGATAGGGAATGATAATAAAGCACTTGCTGGACCCTCCAATAGATCCAGCCCCATAGAGCTATTAATAAGGGAGGATATCCCTCCTAAGGCGATCCCTAAGAGAGCGATAATGACCGTTTCCGGTAGATTGATTTTCTTCGCCAGAGGGGGAATAAAACTGATTAGAGCGAGCAGAAAGGCAAGTGTTAGTAGAACCTCAGCAAGCCCCACTTCCATCAGACATCTCCCCTATCCATTTTGCTAGCCTTATTGTGAGATTACGCACAAAACCATTATTGCGCAACCCAGGCCCTTACCCCCTCTTGGATGCACTGAATTAGAAAAATATTAGTTCATTCAACTGTGACAGATTTTGCCAAATTGCGCGGTTGGTCCACATCCGTCCCTTTCAGCAAAGCAACCTCATATGCCAAAATCTGCACGGGGATTGTATAAAGGATGGGAGCTACAAAGGCATTAACATCCGGTAGGATAATAATATGCTCTGCAATATCCTTTAATTGCTCTGCTCCCTTGGCATCCGTAAAGACAAGGATGCGGCCGCCACGTGCACGTGCCTCTTGTAAATTGGAGAGTGTTTTCTCAAACAAAATAGTGGATGGTGCAATGGCTACAACCGGCACGCTGGGGTCAATAAGACTGATAGGCCCATGTTTGAGTTCACCTGCTGCATAAGCCTCAGCGTGAATATAACTAATCTCTTTGAGTTTTAGCGCTCCCTCCTGAGCAATGGGCATACAGATGCCTCGGCCTAAATATAAAACATCACGTGCTTGAGCGATGATGCGAGCCATACTACGAATTGCGTCGAATAACCCTAAAACTTCCATCGCGTGAGAAGGAAGATCCAAAAGACTATCGGTTAATTCACGTTCTTTAGCTTCATCAAGAAGGGAACGTTGACGAGCAAAATCAAGCGTTAAGGCTGCCAGAACAGAGAGTTGTGCGGTGAAGGCCTTCGTGGATGCGACTGAAATTTCTGGTCCAGCAACCATGCCAAGAACAAGGTCACTTTCACGACCCATGGTAGAATGTTCTACATTTAAGACTGAAACAACATGCTGCCCCGCGGCTTTAAGCTCTCGTAAAACACCGAGTGTATCGGCTGTTTCGCCTGATTGGGAGATAAGTAGCGCGAGACCACGATCGGGTTGTGGCGGATTGCGATAGCGAAGCTCTGAAGCAACATCAATATCAATGGGAAGACGTGCCAATTCCTCTAGCCAATAACGGCCTACCATTCCTGCATAAAAAGCAGATCCACAAGCAGTGATAGTTACCCGTGGCAAAGTGGCAACGTCAAAAGGCATAGGCGGTAAAGCAATACGCCGTGTAACGGGGTCTGTAATTCGTTGGAGAGTTTGTCCAATCGCTACAGGATGCTCATGCAGCTCTTTCTCCATAAAATGGCGATAGCCATCTTTACCAATCTGCCCTGTAGTAAGGGAAGCCGTCTGAATAGGACGATGAACAGCTTTGCCCTGCCCATCCAAAATCTCAATATGATCCCGTGTCAGGACGCACCAGTCGCCATCCTCTAAGTAGGTAATTTGATTAGAAAGTGGTGCTAACGCCAAACTGTCAGAACCGAGAAACATCTCCCCTTCCCCATACCCAACGGCTAGAGGAGCACCATGCCGCGCACCGATGAGCAAATTATCATGCCCCTCAAAAATCATGGCAATAGCGTAAGCCCCATGCAACTGCTTGATTGTTGCAAAAGCGGCATCTTTAGGGGATAGTCCTTGTTGAATATAATCATCTAAGAGATGCGCTACGGCCTCTGAGTCCGTCTCTGTCTCAAAGGTGCGGCCTTTAGCTTCTAAGCTGCGTTTGAGATCAGCAAAATTTTCAATAATGCCATTATGGACAATTGCAACATGTCCAGCATGATGAGGGTGAGCATTTTGTGTTGTAGGGGCACCATGCGTTGCCCAACGGGTATGGCCAATCCCCGTTGTGCCAGAGAGCGGTGTTTTCTCCAACGTATGCTTTAAATTATCCAGCTTCCCTGCTGCACGGCACCGCGCGATCTTCCCATCTTTAACTGTAGCAATACCGGCAGAATCATAACCACGATATTCTAGCCGCCGTAATCCTTCAAAAACGATAGGAGTAGCGGGACGATGTCCAACAACACCACAAATACCACACATTAGCCCCGCTCCTTCTTTTTCTTCAACGCTGCTTGAAGGGCACGCCCTTGCTCCAGCTTATTTGCCTGACGTGCACGCCCAAAGGCAAGAGCCCCCGCTGGGACATCATGAGTGATGATACTGCCTGCAGCTGTCATCGCCTCATTTTCTATCTTTACAGGAGCCACCATAACGCTGTTGGAGCCTATAAAACAATCATCACCAATCATCGTTTTATGTTTAAAGACGCCATCATAATTACAGCTAATGCTTCCGGCTCCAATATTGCTGTGAATGCCAACCTCACTATCACCCAAGTAGCTGAGATGGTTAACCTTACTGCCTGCTCCAAGAGTCGTATTTTTAAGCTCTACAAAATTACCAACATGCGTTTCTTCATGGCAAAGCGTCCCCGGTCGTAGGCGGGCATAAGGCCCTATCACTGCATTTGTTTTAACGTGACATCCCTCCAAATGTGAAAAAGCACGAATAAGACAGCCTTCCTCCAGCGTAACGCCGGGGCCGATGAAAACATGTGGCTCAATAGTGACATCAGTGGCGAGCTTCGTATCCGTACTGAGAAAAGTACTGGCAGGGTCAATTAACGTAACCCCCTGCTCCATAGCGTGGAGACGCAATCTATCCTGGAGCCGTGCTTCAGCTTGCGCTAATTCCGCGCGGGAATTAATGCCCGCAAGTTCTTCCTCCCCACCCTCAACGCATGTTACATGGCCTTCACGTGCAGCAAAGGCGACAATATCTGTCAGATAATATTCATTTTGCGCATTATTAGGGGTAATTTCCGCTAACCACCGCTTAAGGTCGTTTACATCAGCACACATCATCCCAGCATTACAAAGGGTCGTCTGTTTTTCTGCCTCGGTGGCATCTTTATACTCAACAATACGTTCGACCATTCCCTTTTGGTCCACAATAATACGTCCATAATGCCCCGGATTGTGCGGACGCATACCCAAAAGGGATAGTTTGTTATCGTGCGTATGAGCCTCTAACAGGCGTTGCATCGTGTCTTCTGTGAGAAGGGGATTATCCGCATAGAGGATAACAGCTTTCCCCTCTGCCAGCGAAGAGACGCCTATTTTCGCTGCATGTCCCGTCCCTAACCGCTCGGTCTGAATAACAGTTTGATGCGGCTGAACATAATGGGTAAGCTCCTCCATCCCCGGCCCAACCACAACGATAATTTGGTCAACACTATGTTGGGCTGTCTCTAGCAAATGGCCAATCATAGGGCGGTTCCCTAGGCGTTGCATTGCTTTAGGGTAGCGGGACTTCATACGCGTCCCCATCCCGGCGGCCAAAATAATGGCAGTGGTTGTGGAACTCATAAATGACCTCGTAACATTATTTTGGAGCTGCTTGAGCAGGAACAGCCGATAAATAAGGGGGCGTTTGTAAGACGACCAAGAGCATCCCTATTTTGGGATGCGAGAATTGTAACCGTACTGGGATTAGCCCCGCTTTTGGGTCCCGAACAAACCATACAGACCCGGGATGAGGTGTTGCTTTTGCATCCTTAAAGGGGGAACCTATAGAGAAACCGCCAATCTGCTTCCCCGTAAAATCGCATCGCATCGCATCCCCGGTATAGAAAGGATGATGGTCTGTTGGAAGTGTTGTCTTAAAGGGGCCGTGCATATCCATGTAAGAAAGACGAATCCCATCAAAAACAGATTGTCCCGTAGTGCAGTTCTGACGAACATCCATGTGATGGACTAGTCCAACGAGATAGCTGAGCATATCCACAGACTGCCGAAACTCCACTTCTGGCATAGCTTCTCGCCCTGTTTCTGGCGGTTGAAGCACCGTGACATGAGGGCCTGTATGGTCGAACTCAATATGTGTATGCAGCTCTTCTCCTCGGGAGAAGCCACGATTATCATAAGATAGAGGCCGCGTGTCTACTTCATTGAAATGACCTTGCGCGGTGCTGAGCAAATTAACCGTAAAAAACCAACTTGCTAAACCAACACTATAAAGATGCGTCTGTATGCCATAACCCCAAGGTTGCAGCACATAATCAGCATCAACATTTACAAAATGATAACCACGTACATACATGTTGTAATGAAGATGAACATTCTGCCCTGTGGAGGTCTCTCTCGGCATCACAGCGGCGTGTGAGGGAGATGGTTGGGCCATCCCAACCCTTGCCCCCCCAAAGCAGCTCCCCCCTATTAAAAGAGCAGAGAGCCATGCGATGCGATAAAGACGATCCATAAAGCACTCAAACATCAAGATTAGCGACCTTTAGAGCATTATCGACGATGAATTCACGCCGAGGCTCCACAACATCTCCCATTAAGGTAGAAAATACTTGGTCAGCATCCTCACTATCACCAACCTGTACTTGCAGAAGGGTACGAGTAGCCGGGTCGAGCGTTGTGTGCCAGAGCTGCTCATCATTCATCTCACCAAGGCCTTTAAAGCGGTTGATAGCTAACCCGCGCCGACCTTGTGTAAGGACTTGCTCCATCAACAGCCCCGGACCAGAGAAATGATGTTCTTTCTGGTCTAACTGCAATGTGACGGGCTGAGCAAAAATCTGCGCTAACCATTCTTGCTGCATACGGAGACGCCGTGCCTCACTAGAACGCAGAAGCGTAGGCTCGAACACATAACGCTCCCCCACACCACGCAAGAAGCGGCGACATATGATGGCATCGCCCTCACATTGAACCTGCCAGCCTCGTTCATTCTCAGGCGAGGCTTCTTCAAGCCGTGTACGAAAGCGATCAATAGCTTGTTCACGCGCTGAGGCGTCAGCATCAATAATGCCACTCACAGCAGCTTGGTCCATAATCCACAGCGGAATCCGAGCAGAAAGCGCGCGTAAATCTTGAGCAATATTATTCAACCGATCAATGACTACACGCAACGCTTCCCCTGTTAAGGATTGACCATCATGCTGCGTAAGAGCGGCGTTATGGAGGGCTTTATCGAGCAGATAAGCATCAAGAGCCGGCTCATCTTTAAGATACCGCTCCTCTTGCCCGCGTTTAGCGCGGAAAAGCGGTGGTTGCGCGATATAAAGATGCCCGTTCTCAATAAGTTGCGGCATTTGACGGAAAAAGAAAGTTAGTAGCAAAGTCCGAATATGGGAGCCATCCACATCCGCATCAGTCATAATGACTATCTTATGGTAGCGAAGCTTCTCAATATTAAAGCCCCCCTGCTCTATAGGGCCATGGCCAATCCCTGTCCCAAGGGCTGTAATAAGCGTACCAATCTCCGCAGAGCTTAACATGCGGTCAAAGCGGGCGCGTTCGATATTGAGGATTTTACCACGTAGCGGCAAAATCGCTTGGAAACGCCTATCCCGCCCTTGCTTGGCCGTTCCCCCAGCGGAATCACCCTCAACGATAAATAATTCTGCGCCTTCTGGGTTACGCTCCTGACAATCAGCCAGCTTCCCCGGTAGGGACGACACATCCAAAATGCCCTTACGACGTGTCAACTCACGAGCACGGCGAGCAGCCTCACGGGCATTAGCAGCATCGGCTATTTTCGCAATAACGGTGCGGCCTTCCTTCGGGTGGGTCTCAAACCAATGGCTAATCATATCAGCAGCAATGGTATGGACAACGGGCTGAACCTCGGAGGAAACCAGCTTATCTTTAGTTTGGGAAGAGAACTTTGGATCCGGCACCTTAACGGAGAGGACAGCAGAGAGACCCTCGCGCATATCCTCACCTGTAAGGTTATTTGTCTCTTTTCGACTACTTAATTGAGTCGCATATTTTCCAACGGCGCGCGTTAACGCTTGACGGAACCCCGCAAGATGCGTGCCTCCATCACGTTGAGGGATGTTGTTAGTAAAGCACAACATCGTCTCGTGGAAGCTATCATTCCAGCATAATGCAAACTCTACACGAATACCGGAGGCCTCATCTTGCAACTCTCCTGTGATGGGAGGATCAATTAAGGCTGTTTTAGAGCTATTGAGCCATTGGACAAAGGCTGTCAGCCCACCTTCATAATGGAAGATAACTTCACGTGGTTCGCTATGGCGTTCATCCCGCAGGATAATCCGCATACCGGAATTAAGGAACGCTAGCTCACGCACACGCCGCTCTAAGATACTAAAATCAAACTCCGTTTTGGAGAATGTCTCAGCACTTGGTTTGAAGGTGACCTCTGTACCACCTTCCTCAGAGGACTCCCCGATGATTTCAAGCGGTGCTACAGGCTCCCCGTGACGGAAGCTGATACGATGTTCTTTCCCTTGTCGCCAGATGCGTACATCCATCGTTTCTGAAAGAGCATTAACAACAGCAGCCCCTACCCCGTGCAATCCACCGGAGACTTTATAGGAGTTCTGATTAAATTTTCCGCCAGCATGGAGCTTTGTTAGCACAACCTCAGCTGCGCTGATTCCCTCTTCTTCATGCATGTCTGTTGGGATGCCCCGGCCATTATCACGTACAGTGACAGAGCCATCACCATTCAGGGTGAGTTTACAGTAGGACGCAAAGCCCGCTTGCACTTCGTCCACAGCATTATCAATGATCTCAAAAACCATATGATGCAGGCCAGAACCATCGTCTGTATCGCCAATATACATCCCGGGGCGTTTGCGAACGGCATCTAACCCACGCAAAACAGAGATAGACGATGCGTCATACTCCTCATGATTGGAAGAGAGGTTTCCCGGTTGGTTTGGGGATTCTGACATGCCTACGCATTACTCCAGTTGGGGCAAGAGAAATTTGATATGAATATACTGTGAGAAGCTTCTTCTGACCAGTACTATTCCCCGTATTTGCTTAGGCAGAGGCGTGCAATGTACCGTTACGGATGGTTATAAAATCTGCATGACCTCGGAGGGGAGAAAATAATGCGGCTTCTGTACCGGTTAAGAGGATGGTTGTTTTTAAAGCACGCAAACTTTCCATCAAATTAATACGCCGCTTTTCATCAAGATGAACTAATGGCTCATCAAGCAAAATGAGCGGAGCATATCCTAAGAGATGCGTTATAGCTTCTGCATGAGAAAGGATAATACTTAGCAGCATGATTTTTTTCTGCCCACTGCTGGATTGTATAGCGTCCCGCCCTGTTGCTTGATCTTTTAAGCTCATATCGGCCCGATGTGCACCAAGGGACGTACTTTTGCGGGCGTGGTCCTGCTGACGTGCTTGCTTGAGGGCCTGACGCAACCAGTCCTCAACCTCTATAGCTGGTTTTGCCCTAAGAGCCTCTGCAATGGGGCAATGCAGCTCCATTACCGTATGAGGAAAGGCCTTATTCCCAAAAGGGGTTGTGGCGAGCATCTCTATGAGATTCATTCGCCCAACTGTTGCTGCGACAGCGTGACGACTTATGGATGTTTCGAGCGAATCAAGCCAAGCTGTTTCTTGAGGATGCTCTTGTAAGACACGGTTACGGCTCGTCACGGAGCGTTCATGTGCGATAAGTTGCTGAGTATGGTCTGGGATAAGAGCCACAGTAAGACGGTCTAGAAAACGCCTGCGCCCAGAGGCTCCATCTAAAAATAAGCGATCCATTTGTGGGGTAAGCCACACACAAGAATAAAGCTGAGCAATCTCTGCGTGAGTGCGTGGTTTCTCCCCATCTAATAGGAAAACACGGCGGCCCTTCCCCGCTGCAACCCCAGTGGCGAGCTGAAAAGCATGCTCACCTCTCTCCAAATGTGCGGTTATACCCCAATCTGTCGTTCCATGACGCGGTAAAAGAGACGCCGGGGAACTTAACAAACCCTGCCCCGGCGCAAGGAGAGAAAGGGCCTCTAAAAGATTGGTCTTTCCGCTGCCATTCTCCCCGGTGAGGACAGAGATACTGGCAGCGGGCTCCCAAACACAACGGCGATAATTACGGAAATCCGTTAAGGTAAGACGGTGTAACCGCAAGGCGGCACTTAAACCCGGATAGGCATAAGAACGTAAAGAACAGCAGGCTGCTCCGTATCGCGAATCAATGTCGGTGAGGAGCTATCAGCTAGTGCAAATTCAGCTTCTGCATCAATTTGGTCGGTAATATCCGTCAAATAGCGCGCTTGGAAGCCGATCTCTACCTCATCACTATTGTAAGTGACGCTATTTTCATCCAACTCTTCTTGGGCAATCCCTTGGTCGGGACTGATCGCTGAGAGAGTGAGATGATTCTTTGTTACCGTCAGCTTGATAGGGCGAGAGCGTTCTTGGCTAATCGCTGCCACACGTCCAACGGCTGCTGCAAGATCCTGCTTACTAACGCGCAAGATACGACTGTTATTCTGCGGGATAACGCGTGAATATTCCGGGAATGTCCCATCCACAAGCTTAGAGGTCAGCAAGATGGAACCAATACGAAATTGGATGCGCGTCTCAGAAAGAGCTACCTCGACATCCGCACTATCATTATCCAGCAGCTTTCGCACTTCTGTAACTGTTTTGCGCGGAACAATAATGCCGGGCATGGATTTAATACCGAGAGGGGCTTCCGTATCCACCTTGGCTAGACGGTGCCCATCTGTCGCAACTGCACGGAGATAATTTTTCTTCTCCTCCAACACGACATGGAGGTAAATACCGTTTAGGTAATAACGCGTTTCCTCATTAGACATAGCAAAGCGCGTACGGTCAATGAGAGTCCGCAACTCTCCCGCTTGAATGGTGAAATGATGAGGAAGGTCCCCTGCAACCATAGCAGGGAAATCATCCACCGGCAGGACATTCAAGCTCGTAGCGTACCGCCCGGCCCGCAGGTGAAGTGGCTCTTCTGCGCTCTCCTGATTGAACTCAATCTCTGCACCATCGGGCAATTTGCGGACAATCTCAAAAAGAACAGCAGCAGGGATGGTCACTGCACCCGCGCGTGTCGCTGTGGAGGGAATCTCCTCCACAACAGCAATCTCCATATCCGTAGCAGTTAAACGCAGGGTCTCGCCGTCATGCTCTAGCAAAACATTGGCAAGAATGGGGATGGTATTTCGCTTTTCGGCAACACCATTAACATGGGACAAAGCACGCAGGAGCGGCGCGCGATCAACCTTAAATTTCATGATAACCCCAAATCTTACCGAAAGCGTGTGGTACGGCCTTCTAACAAGGAAAAGAATATTTTGAAAGCGATTTTAGCTTTCTAGCATGTGCTTTAATAGCTCTACACTTTCTGCCAAGCCAGGGTCCTGTTCCATAAGCTCTGCGACGCGGTTAACGGCATGCATAACAGTTGTATGGTCTCGATTACCAAATTTTCGGCCAATTTCTGGCAGGCTCCGGCTTGTGAGTTGCTTAGCAAGATACATAGCAATCTGCCGTGGCCGCGCAACAGCGCGCGCCCTACGAGCGGAAGACATATCTGTTAGACGAATATTAAAATGCTCCACAACTTTCCGCTGAATTTCATCAATCGTAACGCGCCGCTCATGCGCTTTGAGCATGTCCTTAAGGACATCCTGCGTTGATTCCAGCGTAACAGGACGGCCAACCAAATCTGCATGGGCGATGAGGCGATTTAACGCGCCTTCCAGCTCACGCACATTAGTAGTGATTTTATGCGCTAAATATTCCAGAACTTTTGGCGGGACAGGAGTACCCGATGCTTTCGCTTTTGCCTCAAGGATGGAAATACGCAATTCAAAGGTTGTGGCATGAATATCCGCAACCATCCCGCAGCCTAGGCGAGTCCGCAGCCGGTCCTCCAACCCTGATAGATCGGAGGGGCTTTTATCTGCACTAACAATGATTTGCCGCCCTGCATCAACAAGCGCATTAAATGTATGGAAGAACTCTTCTTGTGTACTATTTTTACCAATGAGAAATTGCAGATCATCAATCATCAAAACATCGACAGACCTTAATTGCTCTTTAAACTCCATTTGAGATTTAGACTGCATCGAAGCAATAAAACGATACATAAATTTTTCGGCCGACATATAGGCGACAGAAATATTACCCCGGCTCATCAGTTTTAGACCAATAGCATGCATAAGGTGGGTTTTGCCCAGGCCGACCCCTCCATAAAGAAATAAGGGATTGAATCCGGGACTGGCGGGGTGATCTGCTACACGCCCAGCGCAAGCATAAGCAAACTCATTTGGTTTACCAACAACGAAGTTATCGAAGGTAAAGCGACGGTCTAGCGGGACAGAAAGATCATTACGCATTTCAATATTTGATGCAAAGGCGGGAAGTTCATCATGCTCTAACGCCACTGCATCATCATGAGCCATCTCACCTATAGTGGCTGTAGATGCAACTTCAACTTGTCGTTCTACAGCGCGATGAGTCTGCTCATTTATACGCTGTATCTTTTTGTCAATTTTTAATTCTACATGCTGGACGGATGAGCTTTCTTCTCGCCAAAGTGATTGGAGCCTTTGCCCATATTGAGCACGGACCCAATCCCTTAAAAAACGCTCTGGCAAATATAATGTGATCTCATCTTCGTCCAACGCCCCTAAGGTAATACGTTGAATCCACATACGATATTCAACGTCACCAACTTCATCTTTCAAGCGTTCGCAAATGCGAAGCCAAGCAGCCTTAAGAGCGGCAATATCAGAAGAGGCCATAGCAGCAGCATCCTGAGCTTTTTCCACTTCTGATCTCCATTATAATCGTATCTGAGTCCAGCAAGGGTAATGCCCGCTGGGAAGGCTAATCAAGTCTTTTTACCGCCGTGAGAAACAACTTTGCGTTTTCCTATCTCGACCGGCAGGGTTTATGTAATAATTAATCTATGGCTAACTCTCTAACCAGGAAAAAAGAACGCGCCATCAGGCGCGCTCCCAACCGTTCTAGCAAACGCCAGACGATAGGCGGACCATAGATCCACAAAGATAAATTAAGCCGCAGAAAGAGACTTAATACGTGCTGAAAGGCGAGACAACTTACGGCTAACCGTATTACGTGCGATCACACCTTTCCCTGCAGCACGCTGCATTTCCGGCTGTGCCGCGCGGAGAGCCTCTGAAGCAGCTGCCTTATCGCCAGAAAGAATTGCCTTTTCAACAGCTTTAATGAAGGTCCGCATACGAGAGAGGCGAGACGCATTACGCAGACGGCGGCGTTCATTCTGACGGATGCGTTTACGGGCGGATGCGTTATTTGCCATGAGCTTCAAGTTTCCTGCGGATAGTTCGCTAAAAATGATGCTTGCCATCTACCCTTCTGTTTAAGTCTCGTCAAGCATTCTCTTCATTTTTCTGACAATGAGGGCAGAAGAAGGTTGAACGCCCATTTTGCTTTATGCGTTCAATAAAAACGTCGCGTCCCACCTCAGTGCAAATAGAGCAAGATTCGCCCTCTCTCCCATAAACAAGGTGAAGTTTCTGAAATGCTCCCGGTGTACCGTCTGTATGTACATAATCCCGTAAGGTTGACCCTCCCGCTTTGATAGCAGCATCTAAAATCTCAATAATAGCGTGATGCAGCCTAACAGCGTCTTTCTGGGTTAAGCTTTTTGCCTCCCTTTGGGGATGCAATCCCGCACGGAACAGGGCCTCACAAACATAGATATTGCCAAGCCCTACGATTTTCCTTTGGTCTAGCAAGGCCGTCTTTAACGGCATCCGTATTGTACGGCACAGCCCGTAAAGGTAATCTGCTGTAAAATGGGACGATAGAGGTTCTATCCCAAGATGAGCAAGCTGGGGCTGCTGCCTCTCCTCATCTGTGCGGAACAAAACCACCATGCCGAAACGGCGCGCATCAACAAAAGCAATGCGCTGGTCATCATTTGTCCAAAATACAAGATGCTCATGTTTGCGCGAAGCGGGTGCGGATATAGTCGGATCGATAAAAAGACGGCCAGACATACCGAGATGAATCAGTAGGCTCCACCCATGTTGAAAATCGATCAAGATGTATTTAGCCCGCCGCCGTAACGCTATAATGGGGTGATGAAGTGGAATCGTTGCCAGCCCAGCGGGAAAAGGGGTGCGTAAATTAGGGCGATTTACGTCAATCTTCCCAAAACTCCGCCCCATAAGGCGAGGCTTCATATTTTGAAGGATAGTTTCTACTTCTGGGAGTTCTGGCATAAATCCTCATAATGAGATAACGATGGTTTTATGACTGAGACCCATTCTTCCCATATTCCCTCCTCGCCGTCAGCCGATTTTGATAATGAGCGCGCTGATTTCGGCTATCGTGATGTTCCTCGCCACGAGAAGAAACCCCTTGTCAGGCAGGTTTTTGAAAGTGTTGCAGGAAAATATGACGTGATGAATGATGCGATGTCCCTAGGGATTCATCGCGTTTGGAAGCGCATTTTCGTCACTATGCTCTCGCCTCAACCCAACCATCACCTGTTGGATTTAGCCGGTGGGACGGGGGACATTACCTTTGGTTGGCTACGCCGTGGTGGAGGGCGCGCTGTCCTCTCAGATATTAACGAGGCCATGTTAGAGGTAGGACGGCAACGCGCTATCAATGCCGGTTTGATCGGGAAGATGGATGTGTGCGTCATTGATGCCGAATCACTCCCCTTCCCTGATGCCTCAATGGATAGGGTCTCCATGGCATTTGGATTACGGAATTGTACGGATAAAGAGGCTGTATTGCGCGAAGTACGGCGCGTCCTAAAGCCCGGTGGTCGTTTTTTATGCCTTGAGTTCTCTAAAGTAGATATTGCAGCCCTCTCCGCGCTTTATGACCTCTGGTCCTTTCAGGTGCTCCCACGCATGGGCCAGATGATTGCTGGGGATGCAGAAAGCTACCAATATCTCGCCGAGAGTATTCGTATGTTCCCAGACCAAGAGACATTAGCGGGAATGATGCGCCAAGCAGGGATGGAGCGTGTCTCTTACCAAAATCTCTCTGGCGGGATTGTCGCTATCCATTCTGGTTGGCGGCTTTAAGAGATGGCCCGTATTCTACTCATCATAAGCGGTGGTATTGCCGCTTATAGAGCGTTGGATGTTGCACGGCAGCTCAAGCGTGATGGGGTAGAGGTTGTCCCCGTCATGACGCATGCCGCTCATCATTTCATTACCCCTTTATCGGTAGAAGTGCTATGCAGTCAGGCTGTTCATACAGAGCTTTTTCAACCGGGAGGTGAGAGTGATATCGGGCATATTTCTTTAGCGCGCTCGGCTGATGCTATTGTGGTATGTCCTGCAACAGCAAATCTCATGGCACGCATGGCGCATGGTATGGCTGATGACCTCGCAACGACTCTTTTACTCGCCACGGATGCCCCTATCTTACTCGCCCCTGCGATGAATCCGCATATGTGGGAGAATCCTGCCACACAAGCCAATGTAGCTCTATTGCAACAACGAGGCGTGAAGATAATCGGCCCTGCGCATGGTGATGTTGCCTGTGGGGAAACGGGACGTGGTCGTCTAGCCGAGCCTGAGGTCATTCTTGCTGCCATCCGAGACATTATCTCTCATAAGCAGGCTGATTTAATAGGGCGGCGTATTTTGGTCACAGCCGGCCCTACAGTTGAACCGATTGACCCGGTGCGGTTTATATCAAACCGCTCATCAGGTTTGCAGGGCTATGCCATTGCAGAGGCCCTCGCCGCCCGTGGGGCGGAGGTGCATCTCATAAGCGGTCCTGTATCCTTACCAACACCCCCTCATGTTACACGGATTAATGTCCAAACAGCGCAAGAGATGTATGCAGCTTGTTTGGCTCACTTACCCGTTGATGCTGCTATTTGCGTAGCCGCTGTAAGTGATTGGCGCGCCGATACGATACAAGCCCATAAAATCAAGAAAAAGGGGGATGAAGCCGCCCCTACCCTCTCCCTGGTGGAAAACCCCGATATTCTCGCTACCCTCTCACATGCAGAGCAACGGCCTGCTTTGGTCGTGGGGTTCGCTGCTGAGACGACTCACCTACAAGACTATGCACAGCAAAAGCGGCAAAAGAAGGGATGTGATTGGCTGTTAGCGAATGATGTCAGCAAGCATCAATTTGGCGGGGCAGAGAATCAGGTTCTATTCCTGACAGGCTCTGGGGTGGAACCATGGCCTGAAATGTCCAAGCAGGATCTTGCCCAGCACCTAACAGATAAAATTGCTTCATTTTTTCATCAAAAGGCTCCTTAAATTATGTCAGCGTCTGTAACGGTTCGTATTGTACGGCTGCCTCACGGCCACGATTTAGACCTCCCCACTTATGGGACAGCCGGGGCAGCGGGGGTGGATATGCAAGCCGCTGTGGAGGCCCCCCTCACCATCAAAGCTGGGGAACGTGCTTTAATTCCCACCGGCTTGTCTATCGCCTTACCAGCAGGGTACGAATTACAAATCCGCCCACGCTCTGGCCTTGCGCTAAAGTACGGAATTATGGTCCCCAATAGTCCCGGCACGATTGATGAAGATTATCGCGGGGAGATACGCATTATTCTCATTAATGCTGGGGCTGAGGATTTTGTGATACATCGTGGGATGAGGATTGCGCAGGCCGTCCTTGCGCCTGTTGTCAAAATAGCGTGGCAGGAATGTGAAAGCCTTGATACAACAGAGCGTGGCCATAACGGCTTTGGCAGTACGGGCCATTAACGGGAGTTTTTCTGCCCATGAGGAAGCATCTCCTCTCCTTTGCTCTTATCTCGCGCATTGAGGGCAGCTGTCTGCGTTGGTTGGTCGCACATGGCGGCAGTGGCTTATCCTGTTGTGCGTTAATGCTTGGGGCCTTATATGGGCTTTCCCTCGGCTTTGGCTTGGAGGCATTTGCCTTTCTTCCCCCATTATGGAACGCTGCCTTTTGGACGCTAGGCGAAGTCGCCGCTGCTTTGTTAGGCGCGGCTATCGGCCAGTTCGCCCTATTATCCCTTGCAGCTTATTCAGCTTTTATCAGGCGGGGCCTCTCTGCAGTAACAGTAATTTTGGCAGAGATTCCCTCCCTTTGTTTGCTTGGCTTATTCTCTGCCGTGCTTCCCTCCTTTTGGAGCATCGCATGTATGGCCGCTTTTAGCCTCATTTCACGCAGCTTATACGCAACTTTAAAGACAGGGCACGACATCCCAACAGAGTTTTTAAAGACAGCACGCGCATTACGGCTGGGTTATGGGCAGATGTTCTGGCGATTACATGTACCTTTTGCCTTCCCGGAGCTTGTGCAGTCTGTCTTGTTAAATCTCCCAGATTTCTGGCTTTGCCTCTTTGGGGGGGAATATCTGCTCGCCTTCTGCCATCCGGAATGGCATCCGGGTTTAGGAGGTTATGCCTATACGGCTTTAGTGCAACATCATATAGCGGCAATATGGCTTGTAATTATTATGAGCCTTGGTTTGATGGCCCTTGTTCAGCATGGCTTAATAGCCCCCTTGCTCGGGCATGGTAAACGCTATGCTGTGTGCAACCTAGACAACTTCAAAAAAGTACCCCCTGAATCACGCTTGATGATGAAATGGCGTGATTATAGCGTTGTCTCACAAATGGTTATCCTCATTCTATCCGCTGGTTTTTTAACCTATCTGATGTGGCCATGGCCGGTTGATAGTCTCCGTTTTTTAGGGCCTCTAAGTTATGTTTTAGCGGCTGTCTGCATTATTGGGCTTTTCTGGGGCTATATAGGAGGCCTAATTTTAGGGTTACCTAAACCCTTCCAAAAGCTAATAAGTTATGTTGGCTTTGTTGTGAGCCTCTTTCCTATATATGTGATGTTCCCTTATTTAGAGAACATCATTCCTGCTATATCTTTACCAGCACTAGCATCATTAAGTATTGTAGGATGGAATATCGCCTATAAATCGAAGAAGGAGGATATAAAACGACTATTCCTTATGGGCGAGCAATTACATTTACCCAGTTTTCCTCTATGGCAGAAGGTTAGATTGCCCTTACTATATCCCATCCTTTTTGAGTCCATTGCACTCGCCCTCCCTTTCTTTTGGGATAATGTGTATCTAGTGAGCTTTCTGGGCCATAATGGAGCACTATCGTCTCCAACATCTACACTTTATGCGATGGTGCATGGTCAATCTTATGGTCAAGAGATGCTCTTCCTCGCCTTAATGACCGCACTTGCCCTATCTGTACGCTGGGGAGTGTGTATGCCATTACAAGAGCGCGTAACGCGCCGTTATGGGATTTAACTCATGAATACACTTCTACGCCTGGTTGACTGTACACAAGTTGCTCAAAAGGCCCGTAACCAAGACCTTCCTATTGTTGAGCAGATTAATATGGAGGTGCAAGAGGGTGAGATTCTAGGCCTTGTGGGGCGTTCTGGCTCTGGTAAATCAAGCTTATTAAAAATCATGGCCGGGCTTGAACAGCCTAAAACGGGCACTGTTTTTTGGAAGGATGACAAGGCCACTCCCCTAGCTTTGGAGGGAGTATCCATCATTTTGCAAGATGATGTTCTTTTCCCGTGGTTGACCGTACGGGAGAATATTCTCCTTGCCCTAGAAGCTAAACGCCAACCCAAGGCAGAGCGGGAAAAAATAGCCAGTGCGATTATCGAAGTGTTGGATATGGATGGCTATGAGGGGGCTTATCCAAGAGAATTATCCGATGCGTTAGCAGAGCGTACCTCTCTGACACGTGCCCTAGCTCGCCAGCCTGAGATTTTGTTACTAGATGAGCCTTTTTTAAATATTGACCATCTGAGTGCCGAAAATCTGCGAACCGATTTGATTGAATTATGGCAGGAACATCGCCTAGGCCCGCTTAAGGCTATGGTTCTCGCAACCCATGCGATTGAAGAAGCCGTTTTAATGTGTGACCGGATATTGCTCTTTTCATCGGGGCCGGGGCGCATCACGCATGAAATCCGTGTCCCCTTCCCGCACCCGCGTAACCGGCATGATGAGCAGTTCCGTCATTTTGTGGACCAGATTTATACATTGATGACCTTGCGCGCCCCTAGTGTCTCGGAGGCGGAAGCCATGCCATCGGCAGAGATACAGGATGAAAGCGAATTGTTCCTTGTCTTGCCTGATTTATCTATCGAGATGTTGGTCGGACTTATGGAGGCGTTGGAACATGCGCCTCATTCTGGCCGTGCTGACCTCCCAGAATTGGCCCAACATCTCCAAATGACCTTGGATGACCTTTTCCCATTAGGAGAAACATTGCAATTATTGGATTTCGCTGACCTCGAGGATGGCGATATTATCTTAACCCAAACCGGACGTACCTTTGTGGAGGCCGATGCTGATGCACGGCGCGATATTATGCGTGCCGCTCTGCTCCATGCTGTTCCACTGTTAAAATTAATTCGCGGTACATTGGATGAACGCAATAGCCACGCTATTGATGCAGACGTCTTTCGGCGGCGATTGGAAGAGTCTATGTCGATAAGCTTTGCTCGGCAGACATTAAACACGGCCATCTCATGGGCACGTTATGCTAACCTATTCGATTATGATGAAGAGACGGACCGCATCTTACTAGAAAGTGAAGAATAACAGCCCGCCACCTTTTTAGGGGTTGGGGAAAGACTATCCTAGTCTGCTGGCTTTAGACGATCGCGATAAAGCTTGCGTGCCTTAGCAACCTTAGGGGCCACTACGGCGGCGCAATAAGCGGTTTCGGGGTTGCGCGCAAAGTAGTCGTGGTGGTCCGCTTCGGCCTCCCAAAAATGAGCCGGACCTTCAATCGCTGTTACGATGGGGTCATTCCAAATCCCTTGCGCGGCAATCTCATCACGAATTGTCCGCGCTATGGCTTGCTGGGCTTCATCTCCAAAAATAACAGACCGATATTGCGTCCCCACATCATCGCCTTGTCGATTAAGTTGTGTTGGGTCATGCGTGGTGAAGAAAACACGCAGAATATCTCCGAGGCTAATCTCGTGAGGATCAAAACAAAGCTCTACAACTTCCGTATGGCCTGTATGGCCTGTGCATACCTCTTTGTACTGTGGATGCTCCGTATGCCCGCCTGCATAACCGGGTTTAGCGGTTATAATACCACGCAATCCCTTAAAAATTGCCTCAACACACCAGAAGCAACCGCCTCCGAGGATAATTGATGATGCTTCTGCCATAACGCCTCTTTGTCTCATAAGTCAGTCTCCTATCATATGGGGAGCTAAATGTGTTTAACTAGGGGAGCAAACGGAAATGAGATAGATGCTTTTCATATCTTTCATTTTTTCTTTTTTATGTTACCTATTCTTACCACAACGTCCCTTTGAGCGTTTCTTTTTAAACGAGGTTCCTCATGCCCGCCTATCGTTCTCATACTAGTACTCACGGCCGCAATATGGCGGGAGCTCGCGCTCTATGGCGTGCAACCGGTATGAAGGATGATGATTTTAATAAACCCATTATCGCCATTGCTAATTCCTTTACCCAATTTGTTCCCGGTCATGTTCATCTTAAAAATATGGGGTCATTAGTCGCATCTGCGGTGGAAGAAGCCGGCGGGGTTGCTAAAGAGTTTAATACAATCGCCGTGGATGATGGCATTGCAATGGGTCATGGCGGGATGCTCTATTCCCTCCCCTCTCGGGAATTGATTGCTGATTCTGTGGAATATATGGTCAATGCCCATTGTGCCGATGCGTTAGTCTGCATCAGTAATTGTGATAAAATTACGCCGGGCATGTTAATGGCCTCACTTCGGCTGAATATCCCGACCGTTTTTGTCTCTGGTGGCCCTATGGAAGCTGGCAAAGCGGATATGAACGGCATTGAGCGCGCAGTGGACCTTGTAACCTCAATGGTAGCCGCAGCAGATGAGCGCGTTAGTGATGATGTTTCCGCCCAAGTGGAGCGGTCGGCCTGCCCAACATGTGGGTCTTGCTCTGGGATGTTCACCGCTAATTCTATGAACTGCTTGACAGAGGCTTTAGGGCTGTCTCTACCGGGCAATGGGTCCCTTCTGGCAACGCATAGTGAGCGGAAAAACCTCTTTCTTGAGGCTGGCCGTTTAAGCGTTGAGCTTGCCCGCCGTTGGTATGAGCAAGAAGATGAGCGCGCGCTCCCCCGTGGGATTGCGACAAAAGCAGCCTTTACCAATGCTATGACGTTAGATATCGCCATGGGAGGCTCCACCAACACCGTGCTGCATCTCCTCGCCGCCGCACACGAGGCAGGCGTTGATTTTAAGATGAGCGATATTGATGCTCTCTCCCGCAAAGTGCCGCATCTCTGCAAAGTTTCGCCTTCTGTACCGAATGTTCATATGGAAGATGTCCACCGCGCTGGGGGGATTCCAGCCATCCTTGGGGAGTTAGACCGTGCTGGTTTGATTGATACGAGTGCAGCTACTGTTCATACGCCCAGCTTAAAAGAAGCCCTTGCAGAATGGGATATTGCCCATGGTAATGAGAAAGCAACAGCCTTCTTTAAAGCCGCACCGGGTGGTGTGAGAACTGTTGAGGCCTTCTCCCAAAAAAGCCAATATAAAACATTGGATACAGACCGTCAGGCTGGTGTATTGCGGGATAAGGATCATGCTTTCTCCCAAGATGGTGGGTTAGCTGTCCTTTATGGTAATTTAGCAACGGATGGAGCTATCGTAAAAACAGCGGGCGTTGCTGAGAATATCCTGACATTCAAAGGGCGCGCTCGAGTGTTTGATAGCCAAGATGCTGCCGTCACAGCCATTTTGGGTAAACAGATTATCCCCGGCGATGTTGTTGTCATCCGTTATGAAGGCCCAAAAGGTGGACCGGGCATGCAGGAAATGCTTTATCCAACCAGCTACTTGAAATCTATGGGGTTGGGAGAAGCCTGTGCCCTCATTACTGATGGCCGCTTCTCTGGGGGGAGTTCTGGCCTCTCTGTTGGACATATGTCACCAGAAGCCGCAGAGGGTGGCTTAATCGGCCTTGTTGAGGAAGGCGATGCCATCATCATTGATATTCCCAAACGCGTATTACATTTGGACGTTCCCGCAACGGAGATTGAAGCGCGGCGTGCAGCTATGGACGCCAAAGGGGCCGTAGGCTGGCAACCACAGCGTGAGCGTGTTGTGTCCACTGCTCTAAAAGCTTATGCCGCCATGACGACCAGCGCAGCACATGGGGCTGTGCGTCACCTATCTCAGATTATTATCAAAAAACGCTCCGTCTAAGCGTTAAGATTCCCCATAAAAAAGCCTGCCTCCAAAAGGGGCAGGCTTTTTGATTCAGCATGATGTAACGCCTAGCTAATCCGGCTTAAAGCGGTTTTTTGTTTCTTCAACTCATGCTGAAAGGTTTCCAACCGCTCCCGGTTCTCTTGCACAACTTCCGCTTTAGCACGCGCAACAAAGTTCTCGTTAGAGAGCTTCTTTTCAACCTTCCCAATCTCGCTTTCAAGACGGGCAATTTCCTTATTCAAGCGCGTCTTTTCAGCTTCGAGGTCGATCACACCTTCAAGCGGCATGAAAATGGTTGCCTCATCTAAGATGATTTGCGCGGCCATTTTCGGCGGCTCATTAGTAAGAACTGTCACTTCAGACGCACGCGCCATTTGATCAATCGCCGCTTTCCAGCTCTGAGCACGCTCGATTGTCTGAGTCGAAGCATCACGCAAGAGAAGTGGTGCCTTTTGTGAAGGCGGCACGTTCATCTCTGCCCGCACGGTTCGCACCTCACTAATGAGACGAACCACCCAATTCACTTCATCCGCGGCAGCGTGAGCCTCTTTCCTCTCTGGAATAGTCGGCCAGTGCCCCACAATGGAGGCCCCATGATACCCCAATTTCTGCCATAAGGTTGCTGTGACAAAAGGAATAACGGGGTGCATCATCTGTAAGATAACACCCAGAACATAAGCAGCAGCCGCTTTTAACTCCTCCGCCTCTGCCCCACCGCTACGGAAAACAGGTTTGGAGAACTCGACAAACCAATCACAAAAGATGTTCCAGACGAACTGATAACAGCAGCGCGTATAATCATCAAAGCGTGATGCTTCCAGCGCGGCATCAGCTTGCACAACAGCCTTGCGGGCCTCCTCCACAATCCAACGCGCTAATGTTGATTGCACCTTAGCTGGATTAAACTCTGCGTGGGGCTTCACACCATTCATCTGCAAAAAGCGTGAGGCATTCCACAACTTGGTGATGAAAGCACGATGCTCCTCCACCTTGCCACGCCCAAGCTTAATATCACGCCCCAACCCGGCCCCGGCCGCAATAGCCAGACGTGTCGCATCGGCCCCATATTCAGCAATCAAATCCAGCGGATCGATCCCATTGCCGCGGGACTTGGACATTTTTTGCCCCTTTTCATCCCGCACCAGCCCATGAATAAGAATCTTCTGGAAGGGCACCTTCCCCATAAAGTGAAGGCCCATCATCATCATCCGCGATACCCAGAAGAAGATAATGTCAAACCCTGTGACCAATGTGCTGGTCGGATAATAAAACTCTAATGCCTCTGTCTTATCCGGCCATCCCAAGGTCGTAAACGGCCATAAGGCTGAGCTGAACCATGTATCGAGTACATCCTCATCCTGCGTTAAAGTTACAGAAGGGCCCGCTTGTTGTTGGGCTTCTTCCGCGCTCTCTGCCACATAAGTTTTACCATCGGAGCCATACCATGCGGGGATTTGGTGCCCCCACCATAATTGACGGCTAATACACCATGGTTGAAGCTCTCTCATCCACGCAAAGAAGGTGTTCTCCCACTGGCGTGGCTCAAAGCTCATAGCCCCGTTTTTAACCGCATCAACAGCGGGCTGAGCGAGTTTGGGCGCATCGCAATACCATTGCAGTGTCAGACGTGGCTCTACAACAGCCCCCCCACGCTCCGCAGTCGGGACCTGTAGAGTATGCGGCTCGATTTTCTCCAGCCATTCCATCGCCTCAAGCCGCGCGATAATCTTTTTACGCGCTTCATCACGATGTAGCCCTTCTAGGGAATGAACAAACTCTAAATCGCTAATGCCGTCATGCTGAGTGAACTCTCCACGCACCTCATCCAACCAAATGCAAGCCCCTTCATCAAGGATAGTTGGAGCAGGGAGATTATGCCGCTTACCGACCTCAAAATCATTAAAATCATGAGCAGGAGTAATCTTAACAGCCCCTGTTCCCTTTTCTGGGTCGGAATGTTCATCCGCTACAATGGGGATAGAACGCCCCGTTAGAGGCAATATAACCTTCTGCCCGATAAAGGCTTGGTAACGCTCATCTTCTGGATTCACCGCTACAGCAACATCACCCAGCATAGTTTCTGGCCGGGTCGTAGCAATGGTGATATGCGCTCCGCTCTCCAACGGGTAGCGGATATACCACATAGAGCCTTTAGTTTCTTTATTATCCACCTCTAAATCGGAAATCGCAGAACGAAATACCGGGTCCCAATTCACCAAACGGCGGTCCCGATAAATAAGCCCCTCTTTATGAAGTTGAACAAAGACCTTACGCACCGCGCGTGAGAGGCCTTCATCCATCGTAAAGCGTTCACGCGTCCAATCAGCAGAGGCCCCCAGCCTGCGTAATTGCTTGATAATTGTGCCGCCATATTCATTCTTCCACTCCCAGACGCGCTCAATAAAGCGCGGGCGGCCTAGCTCTTTACGGTTTATGCCCTCTTTATCCAACGCACGCTCAACCACCATTTGGGTGGCGATGCCGGCATGGTCTGTGCCGGGTTGCCATAAAACATTCGCCCCTTTCCCTCGCTGCCAACGAATAAGAATATCCTGCAAGGTAAAGGTCAGGGCATGACCGAGATGGAGTGTCCCCGTTACATTCGGCGGTGGGAACATGATAGAATAGGCTGTGCCCTTATTCTCAGGGTGAGCCTCAAAAATACCAGACTCTTCCCATTGCTTATAAAGCGTATTTTCGTAATCAGCCGGGGTGAAGGCCTTTTCTAACTCAGAGGGGGCTAAGGGGGCGTGGGAGGTCTGTTTAGGCATGCGCTCACATCTTAATACATGGTCTTCATTGATAAGACCTTCATATCATCGACCGTGAGGCTTGCCGATAGCCCGGCCTTAGAAAAACCCCTTTTATCGTCCTGGAATATTCGTTTTATAATCGCCAATGCCCCATAGGCGGGTTTTTACAGCATTGTAATAAGCTTTCTCATCATAAAGTGGGACATCTAATTTCAGATCAATAGCGGTAAGACGCCCCATAGAGCGTGCAATATCATATGAAGATGTTACTAAGGCGGCTGCGTTTTGAATTAACGCACGTTGCGCCTGCAACAAGGATTGTTGTTGTTGCAGGACGGATAAAGTCGTTGCTGTTCCTACCAAAGCCTGACGCTCCACCCCAGCAAGAGCCGCCAAATTGGATGAAACCGCAATCTTATTACTTTGCAATGTTTCTTGTGTTGCTACGTAATATTGCCAACTAGATGATGTTTGCTGCAAAGCTAGACGTCGCTGTACATCCACCTCATGCCGCGCTGCAATAGCTGTTTGCCGCGCCTGACGTACCGCCGAATATTCACTTCCCCCCTGATAAATGGGTACCTGCAAATTTAATGAAGCGAATTTATTATCTTGCAGAGAATCATCCGCCCCTTGATCTCGCGAGCGTTGATACCCCAGTCCCGCTGTTATCTTTGGAAGAATAGCAGCCATTTGGACGGAAATATTATCCTTCTGCTGAGCCTCATTAAATAATGCAGCGATGACATTGGGGTTATTACGCACGGCCGCCTCTACGGCTTCTTTCTCCGTTCGCACGGGCAAAACTAAAGGTTGTGGAGGCACAAGATCTGGAGGAGCAGGCACGCCAATTGTCTGTAGATAACTCGCTTGTGCAGCTTGGAATGTACCTTCAGCTTGTTGACGCTCCGCCGTAGCCGTCGCCAATGCCCCCTGGGCTTGAGCTACATCGGTACGGCTTAATTCACCGAGACGGAATCGCCTATTTGTTGCATCAAGCTGTTGTTGTAGGGAGCGCTCGTTATTAATGCTCACTTGTAAAAGTTGTTTATTACCAACAAGTCTTACAAAGGCCTCCATAGCATCATATAAAACTTGCTGCTCTGTCGCGATGAGACGAGCACGCTGGGCAAAAATTTGGTTTTTTGCCATATGAATGCCAGCCACCGTTTTTCCGCCTTGATAAATCGGCTGGGTAATGGAGACATTGGCATTATACCCACCATTGCTATAGCGCTGTATATTGGGAATTTTTACATCGCGCCCCAGCAACTGCGTTGACTGGCTATAACGACTACTTCCTTTATAATAGGTTAGCCCTGCACTGCCAGTGATGGTTGGGCGCCACCCTGCCATAGCCGTTGACATCTGTTCATCCACAGCACGCAATTGAGCTCTTGCCTCGCGTAACTGCGGATTTGTAAGATACGCCATAGAAAGCGCTTCTTTGAGCGTACGAGGGATGAACTCTGAGTTTCCTGCACCTGCAATCGTTTGGGCTGAAACATGGCCTCCCTCTAGTCCCGCAACCACAACAAGCCCCAGCCCAAAATGAACAGAGCGTTTTATTATCAGGAGTGGGGAAAGGGAAAACTTCATAGCAGCGATCTATCAAAAGCCCATCAATCATAAAAAAGCATCCGGGAGAGTATAAGGCAGAATAAGGCAAAGAATAAGTAAAAAATTTCTTGAATGTTTTTTCCCTATTGACCCTCGAAGCATAATCTTTAATAGAAGGGGGCGCAGCTGAGGTCTGGTGGCAGAATGGCTATGCATCGGACTGCAAATCCGCGTATGTGGGTTCGATTCCCGCCCAGACCTCCAATGAACCATTCCCATGGTTCTATTACGCCAAACCCCTTGAAAAGCATCCATTCAGAGGATGATAACTATCCCGGTTGGTTCCCATAAGAGCCGGTATATCCCACGATTTTGGGATAACACGCTGACAGACGCGCAATAAACGCGGGCAACGCCACACAATCGGCAGCACAAAATTGCCAACTCTCAAGGCCTATATATGTATGTTGATTCGACCCAACAGATTTAAATTATAGCAAGTAAAATACAAATTAGGCGAGAAAGAGGAAACCCTCTCATTCGGAGAGTATCCAGACACCTACAAGATCAGACTAGGACTAAGTTTGTCGTGACCACATCAGAAGGATCACTCCTCCGCCCAGACATCGCCTTCTGGCAGCCCATTACATTAGAGAGCAAATATGCCCCTACAAACTGGATACCACCTGAAAACCACCCCAATAGTCTCACCAACCAAAGCCATCAGCTTATCGGCAAGGCGCCTTGGGATGGCCTATGGCTACCCATCGCCATCCAACATGAAGTCTCAACAGAAATGCAAGAAGGTAAATGGCACACAACCATCGACTGCATCCGCACCAACCTCGGCCAAAAACCGTCCCTTCGATAGGAAATACCCTAATGCTTCATAAGCTTAAACACGCCTCCCTCACCATAACCCCTCTTGGGGATTTTGGTTCATATTATCCACATCACAAACCCCATCACCAACACCACTACCACCACCACCATTAGGATAGCCCCCAATGGTATAATACCCCTTATTTATCGCATCTACATGATGGGTAATATCTCCCCATTCATACCCCATATTATCCAACAACCCCCCTACAATAACCGCGCAACGCCAATAACGCCCCTTCTGGGAAAGAACTAAATCTGCCGCATCCTCAGCATGATCCCATCGGACGCCCACTTTCTTCAACCTCTTAATCGTCCCCTTCCGGTCCTCCCGAAAAGCCTTCAACAACCGCTCAATCGATGGCGCATAAGGGTCTTCCGCATTCGGGTCTTGATACATCCGCCCAATATCGCAAACATTCTCCGCTGTTGCAGGAGGACGTTGATTCACAATCTTTATATCTTCAGAGGCAATATCAACACCAGGGGGACGAGACCGCCATAAAAAGTTAAGCTTATCAAGGCACTCTTTATACCGTCCCTTTTGAGTAGTCACGAGAATGGCCGCACCCTCCGCAATATTCCTTTCCACACCTACCTTAACCATCTCTTCAACTATACTAGCTTTATTTTCTTTCAACCTTCTTACTATAAGGAGGTCAGGATCATTCTCCGGGTTATAAGCAGGCTTCGCAGGCGTCTTATCCAAAAAGGCCTTGCTGCAAATATGCACCTGTTCAATATCGTAAACAAATCGCCATGACCCAGAATTCGCTAAGCGAATACGCTCCCGCCTATCCTTATCCGGCGGCCCATCATCAGGGAACTCAGGATACAACGCGTCATACCCGCTCAACAGCAAACTCACATGCTGCGCGCACATAGACTCAGGCTTATACTTCGCCCCCCACAAAGCCTGCCGCGCTAACGCCGCACTCAAACCCATCCGCTGCAACGCATATTGCTGCTGCGCCGCAACCATCTTCAACCCCTCCTCTATAGGCGGTATCCCATCAGCACAAACACCCAAACCAGGCACAAAAACAAACGCCGCAAAACACAAAATACCCGCAACAAATCCCCGCATCACTACCCCCAATAATCGCAAAGTCAAAGCCACCCTATATATTTATAACGGAAATTATTACCTTACTATTCTATCCCTTCAACACTTGTTTGCACCTAGATATAGCCTTTTGGTAATTGCGCCCAATGCACACATACAGCTACGGGGCAACAGTCTCCATCAATCGAGTTGCAAATGCTTCACCTGCCTTAATATCGGACGCCCAGTGCATCCCACAAATCACGCGACTTTCTGCAAATTGATGGGCTTTTGCTAGGAAGGCAGATCGATGTTCGGGGTATAATTTCGATAAAGCCAATGCTAGCGCGTAGGCACGTACCGTGTGGCCCGAGGGATAGGACCAACTTGTGAGAAAGCGTTGAATATCAATAACGCAACTTTGCCCGCCATAATCTATAAAGGGGCGGCGGCGTTGCCATATATATTTCTCTCCCCCCATAGCGTGACGTGCCATAGCCTGCACGGCTCTCAATCGCTGTATGAGGGCTTCTTTTTCCACCGGGGAGAGATGAAGTTGTTCAACATTCACAAAAGCCTGAACAGTTTCCTCATCATTTAGTTTTGCATCTTCGACAGCTTGTTGCCATCGAGGGGAACCAACCAAGCGCTGGGTTATTATGTAAATTTGTTTATCCGTTTCGGCTTCAGGTGAGCCAAAAGCAGGCGGTGGTGGAAGAAGAGACGATTTATGGGGTAAGTGATGGTGCCCTGTTATAAAACCAGCATACCCAGCCATTGCAGCAAATAGCATCATGAGTAAGGGAGATAATCGCACTTACAATACGCCCTTCAATAATAAGGGGGAGTCTCCTCATCACGGAGCCCCCCCATAGCAACGCCCTTAATTAAGGATGTGCAGCAAAGGCAAGTTTGCTCGCATAAGCAGCAGCAGCCCCATAAAGACCAGGTTGAGGATGTGTGATAATCTTAACTGGCATTTCACTCATCATGGTTTCAAAACGTCCTTTCGCGAGGAAACGTTCTGCAAAACCAGAATGAGGCATAATATTCGCTAATCTTTGCCCAAGCCCCCCAGCAACCACAACGGCGTGTGCGCCATGAGATAAAGCTAGATCGCCAGCAACAGCCCCTAAGCTAAGGAAAAACCGCTCTAACGCTGCAGCAGCTAAATTATCGCTTCCCTCCATGGCTGTTGTCCATAACGCACGGTTATCCTTAATTGTAATCGGCCGGTCCTGTAACTCAGCGATAACTTCATAAAGATTTGTCAGTCCTGGACCAGATACGATCCTCTCAACAGACACACGGCGGAAACGCGCCCTTAAAGCGCACAAAATATGGTCATCAATAGCATCTAGAGGAGAGAAATCCATATGTCCCCCCTCTGTCTCAATGACGTGATATTTGTCTTCCTTGCGAAGAAGAATCGCCACACCTAACCCAGTACCAGGGCCTAAGATTGTAATCGTGCCGGTATGAGGTAGGTCTGTATTAGGTCCACAAAGATGATTCATAAATTCCGGCCCTACCTGCGCTACAGCATGACCGATGGCACCGAAATCATTTACCAAAATGAAATCATCTAACTTAAGGCGGGCACCTAATTGAGCGGGACGAATAATCCAAGGGTTATTCGTCATTTTTAGGATATCACCTGTGATAGGACATGCTACAGCAATGCCTGCCTCACGCGGTGCCGGACGACCCAAGGATCGCTCAAACGCCTCCCATGCTAAAGCTAATGAAGCATGTTCTGCACATTTCAAAGTCGTCGCCTCGCCAAGAGAAACAACTTTTCCCCCCTTGATCTGCGCGATAGCAAAACGGGCGTGAGTTCCGCCAATATCAACAGCAACGATTTCTTTCATGGATTCGTCCTTTACTCCGCAACGAGGCATATTCCTCCCCTTTTCCCACGCTATTTTCAGAGCTGCAAGCGTATGTGATCCATCCACCCTATAACTACGCTGTGAGGCCCTTAACCTTCGGGATGTTGCATCACATCAAGGCGCCTTAAAATTCTATGTGCAATAGGCCGCGGAAGGAGCATTTCCAGAAGGCGCGTAAGCTGAAATACCCATGGGAATACCAAGACAGCCTTACCAGCATTGATGCTCCGTGCAATTTTACGTGCAGCTTTATCAACAGGGACAAGGAAAGCCTGCTCCCCATCAAGCCGCTGGCTCATAGGTGTATCAATAAAACCCGGTGCGATAAGGCAAATACGCACATTATAAGGATCCATTGCCGCACGTAATGCCGTGCTGAAACGTCCGATTCCCGCTTTAGAACCGCTATAAACCGTTGCCAAAGGAAGATCATGAAAAGATGCAACTGACCCCATAAGGGCAATACGACCATGCCGCCGTTGTGCCATGCGATTTGCCATCTCTGTCGCCATAGCAACAGGTGTAGCGAAATTAACCATAGACATTTTAAGTGCGGTCTCAGCAGATTCGGCAAGAGCATTATGCGGACGAATATCGGCCATTCCTGCAGAGAGAATTAAAATATCAATCGGACGCTTATCATCAGCTGCAATTAAAGCTGCAAGTGCCGCATCGGCCTCAGTAAGATCGATGCAAAGCGTTTCGACATTCGCCCCCTTAGCACGTGCGATGGACGCCGTATTTTCGAGACGCTCCTCATTGCGTCCCCATAATGTCAGACATACGCCAGAACGGGCATAATAAGCGGCGAGAGCTGCCCCAATACCGCTGGATGCTCCCGTAATAAGGATATGATGTCGTACTGTCAGTGTCTTGTTTTCTGGTCTGGACATGGTGGCCCTTTCATTTTTTACCCTCTAGCGGGAAAGGTCATGTACGCGTATAGCCATTGCTATGCAATGTGAAGCGTCAAATCCTCAATCTGCTGAGATCGATGTTCGTCCCGTTATAACACGGGGAGATTTACGTCGTTTTATCACACTTCCGCGCCATATCTATAAAGGGATGGCTGGCTTTGTCCCCCCATTAGATATGGAACAGAGGCATTTGCTTAGCCCAAAGGAATCTCCTGTTTTTCGGCATGCTGAGATTCAATACTTCCTTGCATGGCGTGATGGCAAGCCAGTTGGACGAATCGCCGCAATTGTTGATCTCAAAGCCATCGAACATTGGCAGGAAGTTATTGGTCAATTTGGTGCTTTAGACGCATTGCCTGAGTTTTCCATCGTTTCAGCCCTTCTACAGAAAGCTGAAGAATGGTTGAGAAAACGGCAGATTTCCAAGGTGCGCGGCCCTGTAACCCTTAGTGGAAATGCGGAGACCGGCACCATGGTAGATGGGCAATGTTCTGCCCCTATGATTGCGATTCCCTGGCACCCTGAAGGTTTAGATGAGCTCATTCGTCAAGCTGGATATAAAAAGGCACAAGACCTTCTCAGTTACCGACTCGAGCTTACTGACGATACAGAAGAGCGGTTTAAAGTTCCCGGCAATTTGAAGCTTGGCGAAGGCCGTTTAAGCAGCATCACAACCCGTGATCTTTCCAAAAAAGAAATCACCACCCAGGGTGAAGTTCTACGGAAACTCTATAACGATGCGTGGTCGCATAAATATAATTTTGTGCCGATGCAAGATTACGAAATGACGGCCATGATTGAGCAGATCAAACCGCTGCTTCGTCCCGAGCATTATGTGCAAATCGACCAAAAGGGCGAACCTGTTGCCATGGCCATGGTACTTCCCAATCTTTACGATATTGCTGGTGATCTAGGAGGCGCGCCAAGTCCTTTGGGATGGATGCGCTTAGGTTATCGCCTAGCCACACATAAATTTCGGTCTGCGCGTGTCATTTTGCTTGGCGTGACGAGTAAACTGCGGGGCACGATGTTAGGGTCCCTACTTCCTTCTCTCGCAATTGTAGAACTTATGCGACGAGGGCATAATCTACCCTATAAATGGGTTGAATTAGGATGGGTTTTAGAAAGCGACGTCGGCATGAGGAATCTTGCCGAATCGCTCGTTCCTCATCCACATAAGAGGCATCGTCTCTACGAGAGAGAAATTTTAACTTAAATACTAAGGCTATTTCTAAAAATGTTGCCAGCCTGTGCGTGAGAAATGCAGGGGCTTTCCTGCATGATTTAACATTCTAACCCCTGCTCCTTTTGATACTTCACCAATCCTTGTAATAGGGACAGCATGAGTAGCACAATGTGCTTGAAGGGCGGCTTCCTTTTCTGGGGGGCAGGTAACAAGCAACTCATAATCATCACCACCAAGTAAGATGCGTTCTTTATGATGGCTTAAATGCTGTCGCACCGCCGGAGATAGCGGCACTTTATCTTCATATAATGTAATGGCAACGCCCGATTCTTCAGCAAGATGTCCACAATCTTGGATTAACCCATCTGATATATCCATAGCAGCACTAACAATCCCATAAAGGGAAAGGCCAATTCGTGGTGTCGGAACACGATAGGCTAGGGTTAATGAGCCATCTTCATCTTTTAATTGCCCTAAGCGTGCTTGTAATCCAAGAGCCGCCCGACCGAGACTTCCTGTAACCCAAACGCCATCCCCTTCATGACTACCATCTCGTCGAAGAGCTTCACCCTGGCGTACACTCCCCAAAATCGTAACCCCTAAAACTAAAGGTGAGGGACTGCCCGTTGTATCGCCCCCTAAGAGATGAAATTCGAACTTCTTTTGATCCTCGGCGAGCCCTGCGGCAAAATCTGTAAACCATGATTCATCATAGTGACGGTTAGGAGGAACACTGACATTCAACATATAACCACGTGGGCGACTTCCCATAGCCGCAAGATCAGAGAGATTGCAGCGCAAAAGCTTCTGCGCGATAGTCTTGGCGGGGTCATCGGGGAGAAAATGCAGCCCTTCGACCATCGTATCGCTAGAGAGGACAAGTTCCTCCCCCGCGGGGAGGTTCATCACAGCGCCATCATTACGCAGCTCCATGGCACCAGCTCCCGCTAAGGGGCGAAAATGCCGCGCTATGAAATCGAACTCACCCATAGATTTTGCCTCTATGTCGCGCTGTTACCTTCAACTTTTTGACGCGCGAATTTATCTAAAATGCCATTGACCATCTTCGGCTCATCTCCGTTAAAGAAGCCATGAGCAACATCAAGATATTCATTAATAGCAATTTGAACGGGCAAATCAGCCATCAACTCACCAAGGGCGGCCCGCAACAAGGCACGGAGACGGGGTCCAGCCGCGCTAAAGGCCAGCTCTCAGGTAATAACCTCACCAGAGCAGCATCAATAGAATCTTGCTTTGCTACAGCCTGAAGGACAATTTCCTCCAATAAAGGGAGATCAGCATCAGGAATGTGCCCATCCTCAAAACTGCTCTGTGGGGCCCCCTGCCGATAGCGCAGAAACTCTGCAAGAACGCTCTCCGCATTATTGCCAGTTTGTTCACATTGATACAGGGCCTGCGTCGCGGCCATACGGGCTATGGTACGGCTACGTTTGCGAGAGGAAGTGCCGGATTCGTTGGTCATGAGTTTTCCTCAGACGGATTGGAGGGCATATTCATATCGGCAAGAATTTTCGAAAACGCCTCAATTTCTCGAAAGTCCTTATATACACTGGCAAAACGAACATAAGCCACACCATCAAGATGACGAAGGGCTTCCATAGCAAATTCACCAATGCGCTGTGATGGTATTTCTTGATCTCCAGAAGCTTCTAGCTGACGTACTAATTTGTTGAGCAAATGCTCTTGCTGCACGTCATCGATAGGACGCTTGCGCAAAGCAATACGTATAGAGCGAGCAAGTTTATCTCGATCAAAAGGAATACGACGCCCATCAGTTTTAATAACAGTCAGTTCACGCAGTTGGACACGCTCAATCGTTGTAAAGCGTTGGGTACATGCACAACAGACACGGCGACGGCGAATAGCCGCACCATCCTCTGTGGAGCGACTATCCTTCACTTGTGTTTCCTGATGTCCACAAAAAGGGCAGTGCATAACATATTCCACGAACAAAACAGCAGGGCCACGCTTGATTGCTTGACCGAACATCCTGCGCAGTTTATCGAAAACAATGGCATTGAGGAATATAAAAGGGTCTTTTTTCTTTTAATCCTCGGACTCTTTTTCACTCATGCTGTAGGCGTTAGAAGGCGAGAAGTATGAAGAAAATATCTTTTGTTGTAACTGCCTTATTTATGATCTTTGGGTCGAGATTAGCTGTAGCAGCCAATATCACTCTCCCCTCTGCTAAAGATATTACAGTGACTGATACTGCCTTACATACGCGTTATAAGGAAGCCCCTTTTGCTTTTGGGACATTCACCCTGACCAATCATAGTAAAATAGATCTGCTTTTGCGTGGCATTTCTTCTCCCGGCTGTGAGACAGTGACCTCAAACCGCAACAGCCAAGTGGCCATTCAATCACCTAACGATATGGATGATATGTTCCAGCACATGGCTATCCCGCATGAAAGTACGCTTGTTTTCCCCACAAGTGAATATCATCTCATCTGCCATGGATTAAAAGTCCCCTATCAACCTGGGCAGTCCTTGGACTTCACCTTCCATTTTCAGAATGTTGGAAACGTGACGGCAGCTTTTAAAATGCAACCAATTGTGGAAGAGAAAAATGTTGGCCCCTAAAAGGCCATTCTTCTTTACCGCTATTGATCATTCAAAATGGCCAGAACAGCATCCCCATAACGATCAATCTTACTTTGACCAACTCCCCGCACCTCACCTAAAGCTTGCTTACTCGCTGGTCGTGCCCGAATAATCTCTCTTAGCGTTATGTCTCGGAAAATATGGTAAGGAGGAATGGCTTGCTGGTAAGATTCCTCCCTTCTCCACATTTTGAGAGCTAAGAAATAGCGTTGTTCTTCCTCTGATAAATCTGCCGTTGGGTCTATTTTCTTAGTCGTAGTTGTTATCGCATTAAGAGAACTATCTTCTCTTAATGTAACAGGGATATCACCGCGCAAAATAGGACGCGCAGTATCACGTCTTAAACTCAATCCGCCATGCTCTCCGACCATACCTAATGCACCACGAGCGATTAGTTGGCGTATGACCATGCGCCACCATATATCGTTTTTGTCCTTCCCGATGCCAAAAACAGATAAATGCTGCAAAGCGTGTCGTTCTACAGCTTCGGTCATTTTCCCTTTTAAAACAGCAATAAGTTGGACAACACCAAAGCGTTCTCCTGTCCGATAGACAGTAGATAAAACTTTTTGAGCAGCTTCTGTCGCATCAAAGGTAGAGGGCGGCGTAAGGCAGTTATCACAATGCCCGCAAGGTTCATGCAAACTTTCGCCAAAACACGCTAAGACAGCCTGTGTACGACATCCCGTTGTTTCAGTTAGGGATATCATACTTTCTAATCGTCCTTGCATGGCACGTTTTTCACTTTCTGGTGCCTGAGATTCTTCCAACCAATAACGCGCCCGTGCCACCCCTTCTCCACTATAAAGCAATAAGGTGTGTGATAGTTCTCCATCACGACCAGCGCGACCAATTTGTTGATAATAACCCTCTGGCGATGTGGGCATTTCCAGATGGATAACGGTACGAACATCAGGACGGTCAATGCCCATACCAAAAGCGATAGTCGCCGCAATCACCATCGGCTCGCCAGAGCGAAAGCGAAATAACACTTCTTTTTTATCCGCAGGAGACATCCCTGCATGAAAAGCAAAGGCCGTGTAACCTTTCTCTCGAAGTTGTCGCGCTATGATCTCTGTCTTTTTACGACTACCGCAATAAATAATAGCCGCCCCCTGTCCCATATGCCGGCTTAAGGCGGTTAATACCTGCTGCATCTCAGCAATTTTGGGTTGAGCTTGAAGAAAAAGATTCTCTCTATGAAAACTCCCCATAAAAATATGAGCATGGGGCATATCCAGAGCAGTCAAAATATCACGACGCGTTCGTGGATCCGCCGTTGCTGTTAAAGCAATGCGAGGCACATTAGGAAAAAATTGCTTAAGATGTGCTAGTTCACGATATTCGGGACGAAAATCATGCCCCCACGCCGAGACACAATGCGCTTCGTCAATCGCTATAAGTGATAAATGACAGCGTTTAAGCAAATTAAGAGTATAGGACGTTAAAAGCCGCTCTGGGGAGATATAGAGAAGATCCAACTGATCACAGGTTAGATCCTCTTGGACTGTCAGCTGATCCTGATACTCCATTTCAGAGTGGAGAGCCGCTGCTCTAACGCCAAGCTGCCGTAACCCCGCGACTTGATCTTCCATCAAGGCGATTAAGGGGGAAATGATTAACCCCACACCATCCCGGCATAAAGCCGGCACCTGATAACACAGGCTTTTCCCCCCACCTGTGGGCATGAGGACCAAAACGTCCTCATGATTCATAACAGCGCGGACGGCTTCTTCTTGTAAACCACGAAATGTTGCAAAGCCAAACACTTGATGCAACACATCTTCTGCCGCTTCGCCAACATAACGAGGGAAATTATCTATTGGGTTACCAACACCCGTGTAAACTTCCCCCGTGTGGTGATCATAGTCAGAGATCAACGTGTACCTAAGTGAATTGTTACACGCCGGAAAGCTACGTGCGAATCTTCAACACGCGATGGAACGAAAGACCCTTTATGGATATCGGCCGGTTTAACGCCATTTTGCTCCAATAGGGCAATAACCTTATCGGCGCGTGCATCAGCGAGCTTCTTCAACACATCCTCATCTCCGCTTTTCCCAGCTGAACCAGAAACGGTAAACTGGGAAATATGCCGTTTGCGAGCATCTTCTACGGCATTAGCAACAATAGCCACACCCGTTGCACTCGGCTTGACGGATTCTGTGTCAAAAAAGACGACATAGTCATTCCGCGGGGGATGAGAAACACAGCCAGCCAGTACAGTAACGGCCAAGAGCGAGGCTATCCCCATAGGAGCCAACTGACGTATAAAAGCAGAAATCTTCCTCATGGGAACGTCCTTCTCATTCAATGGGGGTTTCCTCCCCAATTACAGGCTAACAGTCTGTTCCTTATGGGATATGGGATGTCAATAAACCATCCTGAAGGGTCCATAAGCGATCAAGCTGCTCTATACCTGTCAAACGGTGTGTGATTAGCAGAATAGTGCGGGAGCGGTCTAGTTGGTTCAACGTCTTAAGGAAGGCCCGCTCTGTATCGATATCCAGCCCCGTGCAGGGTTCATCAAGAATTAAGATGGGAGCGTTAGAGAGCAGCACCCGTGCCAAAGCAATACGCCGCCCCTGCCCACCTGATAATTGAGAGCCATTTTCACCAACCCAACTCTCCAATCCATCAGGTAAAGAGCGTACAAAATCAGCTATCTGCGCTTGCTCTAACGCCGCCCATATCACTTCATCTGATGGAGCTTCGCGCCCTAGGAGAAGATTAGCGCGGATTGTATCATCAAATAAATGGCTTGCTTGTGATAGCCATGCGATGCGCTCTCGCACAATCTCGGTTTTAATGTCTGCAATGTCAGTCCCACCAAGGGTAAGACATCCCTCTTGAGGCAAAACAACCTTTAAGAGCAAAGCAGCAAGGCTGGACTTCCCGGCCCCGGAAGGACCAATAAGAGCTACTCGCTCCCCTTCGCGAAGGGTGAAGTTAATGTTCTTGAGCGTGCTACGGCCTTCCGACCACCCGAAGGAAAGAGCCTGCGCTGTAATGTCATACCCTTTGGGAGCAGGACGACTCCCTTCTGGCGGCTGAGACACGGGCATTTTTGTCGCCTCTATAATGCGCTCTGCCGCATGGCATACTTGCCCAGCAATAAGACCCGCGCGCGGGAGGTCCACAATATTATTAAGAGCTGTCATTACAACAAAGAGTACGGTGATGCCTATCACTGCTTGCTCTTTAGAGAAGAACAACCCTGCACAGCCTCCTAGAGCGCAAATCACTCCTAAACGTGTCAGGAACAAAGCCAACGTATGAGTCCGCGCCATAGCACGGCTTTGTTGGCGTTGGGCTTGGTAAAAGGCCTCCTCTGCGGCAAAAAGACGTGCCTTCGCGGCATCCTCTTGCCCAAAAATACGAAGCTCCTTCATACCGCTTACCAGCTCAAGAGCTTGATTATTCATCTCTGATTGAGCCTGCTGCAAGACAGGCCCCCAACGATATGACATACGCGCCATAAAGGCTGGTAAGATAAAGGCTGTCAGGCAAAAAATGATAGCAATGCTGAACGCTAGCAGCATACTGCCTTTCAGGCAGATAAAGATAACAATCGGCAGGCTTAATAACGCCGTTGCTAAGGGGATAATAATCCGCAGGTAAAGACTATCGAGGCTTTGCACATCGGAGACGAGACGGGTGAGTAAATCCCCAGTACGGCGAAACCCCAACCCTGCCGCCGCACCCCGTGCTAGACGCCGATAAAACCAAAGACGAATATCCGCCAAGACGCGGAATGTGGCATCATGCGTCGCTAGCCGCTCTCCATAACGTAGGATGAGACGTGCCGAACCTGCCCAGCGCAACAGCCCAAATGTGACGAACGCCCCTGCTGTAGCGATTAACCCCAAGCGAGACCCTGTCTGCCCCATTAATAAAAATGCAGCGCAGATGGAGAGTTCAGCCAAAATCAGCCCAATGAATAAGCGCAGCCAACGGGCCTGCCAAACTTTGATTAAAGGGTAAAACCGCTTCATGACTGGCCCTCCTGCACTGTAAGCCGGCCCTGCTCCATAAGAAGATGGTACCTCTCACCAATCCCTTGAAATTGCTGGGAATGGGTGGAGATAACTGCCGTACGACCCTGCAATAGCGGCTTTAAAGCCGTTAGAATATCACCCTCGGTTTCGGGGTCGAGATGTGCTGTGGGCTCATCCATAATAAGGAGCGACGCATCTTTCAGAAAAGCGCGCGCAATCGCAATGCGCTGTGCCTGCCCACCAGAGAGGCCGAAGCCCCCTTCCCCTAAGCGCGTCTCCACCCCTTCCGGCAAGAGGGGGAGGTAATGCGTAATCGCCGATGCCTCTAACGCAGCTTGGAATTGCGCCTCCGAGGCATGAGGGGCGGCAAACATGATATTCTCTTTCAATGAGCCTGCAAAAAGAACGGGTTTCTGCCCTATCCAACTTATCTGACGTGTTACATCAGCAGGATGGAGGGTCTGAATATCAACACCGCCAAGGCTAATCTGCCCTTCTAGCGGGCGAATAAAGCCAAGCAACGCCTCTATGAGGGTTGACTTCCCCGCTCCAGAAGGCCCCGTTAAAAGCGCAATCTGACCCGGCTCTAAGTGAAAACTCACATGGTCCAACGCAAGTGGGCGGTCTTCCACCCATCGATAAGACACGTCCCGCACATCCAACGCGATTCCCGCCTTTGTACGCTCTGGCGCGACAGAGCTTGTTCTCTCCGGCGTGATTGGTGCTTGTAAAGCGGGAAGTTTTTGCAAAGCCTCCCCGCTATGGGTAATTTGTGCCCGGTCTTGATAAGCTGCGGATAAAGCACGGAATGGTGCGAAAGCTTCCGGTACCATCAAAACAGCAAAAATAATGCTCTCTATTGATGAAAAAGACCCCTGTTGCAGCCTATGATGTTGGTCAATCACAATCCCTATCAAAGCCACAATCATAGCAAGGTCCGTTGAGGCAGACGTTAGGAAAGCAACACGCAGCACTTTCATAGTTCTTTGGCGTAGCTCATCTGCTGCGTGGCCAAGTTCTTCTGAATCCTTTACCGCATTGCCAGAGAGAACGATGGTGGCAATCCCACGGATACGGTCTAAAAAGCGGACTTGTAAGCGATTAAGGGCTAAAATCTGCCGCCGTGAGGCTATGGCAGTGGCTATCCCAAAAACAGCTTGGAAAACGGGTAAGAATAAACAACATGCGCCTAAGATATAGCCAGCATGATGGTTCTGCCAAAACACTACCACAACAACAGACCATTGCGCTACAACCCACAAAGCAGACGCTGGCAACCAACGGGCGAAATAACCCTCCAACGCTTCCACGCGGTCCGTCACCATCGCGGCAAGAGCTGCACTATGCTGATGGCGTAATAAAGATGGACCTTGTGCAAAAAAACGCTCTACTATGCTGCGCCGCAAACGTTTACGGGCCTCCTCCCCCACATGAAGGGCAAGCGTCTCTTGCAGATATCCCAAAAAGACACGCACGAGAGAGGCAATGATAAAAAGCACCACCATAGGATACGGTGTGGCATGTTGGCCGCCCGCAAGCCATGTAGCGAGCATGGACGCTAGGCTCCACATTAAGACCATACCGGTCACAACATTGAGCATCCCTATTAGGGCAAGACTCATTGTGGCCGAGCGATTAGCGCGATTTTGCTGCCGTACCCAGCCTTTTAGCATCTTCTTATCTGCCTTCATGCTGCGACATATACAAGGGAAGGCTTTAAAAGAACAACAAACAAAGCATAAGTTTTGTATCGGGAAAATCTTTCTCTCTGCCTTTTGGCGGTTTTAGGTTGCAAATCTTCATTCTTTTGCGCACATCAAAGCTATGTCTGCACCAATCTTGAATCTCCAAAATATCAGCTACACGCTCGGCGGTCGTCCTTTACTGGATGGTGCGGAGCTTTCCGTCCAACCGGGGGAGCGGCTATGCCTTGTCGGGCGTAATGGCTCTGGTAAATCTACCTTACTCCGCATTGCCGCAGGGGAGCTGGAGCAAGATAGCGGGGAACATTTTCTCCAACCGGGGTTAAAGGTGTATTACCTCCCCCAAGAGCCTGACCTCTCCGCTTGGCAGACTGTTTTTGACTACGTCACTTCTGGCTTAGACGAAACCGCTCATTACAAAGCGCGCGCTATGCTCAGCGAACTAGGGATGGATGGTAGCGAGCGTTGCTCCGCCCTCTCTGGCGGGGAAGCGCGGCGTAGTGCCCTTGCTCGCGCCTTGGCCTCCGAGCCTGACCTTCTCCTCCTTGATGAGCCAACTAACCATTTAGACCTCCCTTGCATTGCTTGGTTAGAACGAGAACTCCTCGCCTCTCAAGCGGGAATGGTTATCATCAGCCATGACCGCCGCTTTTTAGAAACATTATGCCGTGCCGTCTTATGGTTGGAGCAAGGCAAAACCCAACGCTTAGAGGCTAATTTTTCCCATTTTGAATCATGGCGAGATGAGCAAATCGAACTTGCAGAGCGCGCCGCTCATAAATTGGACCGTCAAATCGCACGGGAAGAAGATTGGATGCGCTATGGCGTCACCGCGCGGCGTAAACGCAATGTTCGGCGCGTTGCAGAGCTTGCGGACTTACGAGCTGAGCGGCGCGATATCGCCTCCCGTCAGCGTGGAACGCTCAAATTAGCAGTCAATGAGGCAGAAAATACGAGTAAAATCGTCATCGCTGCGGAAGATATTGGCTGGTCCTACCCGGAACGAACCCTCATAGACTCCCTAACTTTAACAGTAAGCAAAGGAGACCGGCTAGGGGTTTGCGGGGCCAATGGTGCGGGTAAAACAACCCTTCTTAAACTTCTTATTGGCGCATTAGAGCCCCAAAAGGGCGAGATACGCCGTAGCCCCTCCATCCAGATGGTCACACTGGACCAACAACGTAGTGCTTTAGAAGGCGACCAAACGGTGGCTCATTTCCTCACCGATGGGCATGGCGACATGGTGCAGGTTGGTGCGGAGAAGCGTCACGTCATCGGTTATATGAAGGACTTTCTCTTTCGCCCAGAGCAAGCACGCACACCTGTCAGCCATTTATCCGGGGGAGAGCGAGGCCGCCTTGCCCTTGCTGCGGCCCTTGCACGCCCGTCTAACTTGCTTGTTCTTGATGAACCAACAAATGACCTTGACTTAGAAACGTTGGACCTTCTCCAAGATATGCTCGGGGATTATACGGGCACTGTCTTGCTCGTAAGCCATGACCGTGACTTTTTGGACCGTCTCGCGACATCCACCTTAGTGGCGGAAGGTGATGGCCGTTGGATAGAATATGCTGGTGGCTATTCCGATATGCTCGCCCAACGCAAGGGTACCCCACCACAAGAGCGGCAGGAAAAAACAACTCCCACTTCCTCATCGCAAGAGAAGGCAGAGGCTCCCCCTACGCGTAGCAACAAGACAACGCACAAACTCAGCTATAAAGAGCAGCGTGAGCTAGACCAACTCCCCCTCACAATCGAGGCGTTAGAGAAAGACGCTATGCTCTGCCGCAAAGCCCTCGCTGACTCAGAGCTTTATAGCCGTGACCCCGCACGATTTGAGAAGATCACGGCTATATTAGCTGACACTGAGAAAAAACTCAGCGAAGCGGAGGAGCAATGGCTGGCATTAGAAGTCAAACGTGAGAGTTTAGAATCCTAACAGCCGACCCTTACACTTTTATTTATGCAGGAGCCGCTCTTTAGCTTGCTCGAACTCAGCCTCGCTCAAAACACCACGTTCTTTGAGCTGAGCAAGTTTGGCCAACTCATCAGCTGCGCTCTGCCCGCCGAAAGATTGTTCCCGATTTTGATACGGGCCCCAATCCTGCCCGGATGACGCTAAACGCCGATTCACTGCTAAAAGCTCCTCACGCGGCCACAAAGACCACAGCAAGAGGCCAATCCATCCCAGCCCCGTCCAGCCTGATAAGACGTTTAGTCCAACGAGTATCCATCTCTGCGGGTGCCGCCTGATGAGGGCAATCACGCTCGGCAGAAAATACAACCCGAACAAAGCGAGCATTAATACGGCAAAAATGAGCAGGCTAACAAACGGATTTAACCCACCAACATGTGCGTAAGAGTAATCAACCGCATTCATTCTAGAAAATCCTTCCTCTCCAAGGGAGAGATTTAATGAGATAAAAGGCCTGAACTCTGTAATAACTGCCGTGCGCGTTGCATGTCTTCCCCAACGCGTAAAGCAGCATCCAAAGCACGCAAGCCAGCGTCTCCATCCACAATAACGGGTTTACCATCTAAGCAAGACGCAACAAACGCATCATGCTCGGCCGCCAAATTATCATGATCACGCCACTGCACGCTCTGACGCCGGAAGCCACCGCTCCCCGGCATTATCAGACCTTCTTTGCGGTTAATAAAGGATAATGTGCGGCTTGTAAAATCGGCTGAGAGGTAGCCTTCTTGGCCAAATAAACGCATCTTCCGCTCTGTTTTAAACGAGATGCGGCTTGCTGTGATAGACGCTACACAACCATTGGCAAATTGTACCCGCGCATTGGCAATATCCTCATGCGCACTGGAGACGGCAGCGCCCATCGCATTAATGTGATGAATGGGACTATCTACAAGGGCTAGGATGAGATCAAGATCGTGAATCATGAGATCCAGCACAACGGAAACATCCGTCCCGCGCAATTTATATGGGGCAATGCGTGTTGCCTCTATGTAAAGAGGGTTTTTAATGCGCGCGCTAATGGCCTCATACTCAGCTGAATAGCGTAAAAGGTGCCCTACTTGCAGGATTAACCCTTTATCGTCCGCACAACGGACAAGAACCTCTCCATCCTGCCGCGTAGAGGCAAGAGGCTTCTCAACAAGAACATGACATCCTGCTTCAAGAGCCTGACAAGCTAGGCTGTAATGCGCCTCCGCTGGTGCGGCAATAATAACCGCATCGCAATGCGATAACAGCGAAGCGTAATCTTTAAACGCAATGGTACCAACCTCATGCGCTATTTTTTGAGCGCGCACATGATCGGAATCGTACACACCTGATAAAACTTCCCGTGGATGACGGCTGGCTTGCAAGGCATGAAACCGGCCAAAATACCCAGTCCCTACCACTGCGACATTAAGGCTTTGTTTCTTCATCATGCTTTGGAGCATATCAACAAGGTGATGTCGCGCAAGCCACTAACGCCCTACATTCCATATCTGTGTATAATGGTTGCATTAAAATCGCTAAAAGGGCATGGTCTGCACCATCTATGGGATGGCCTTTGGCCTCTTCATTATTAACGTTTTTGAGGTTCTTGAACCCCCTATGTTGTATTATAGCCGCCTCAGGATGTTGGGCGTGGCGGGTGTCTGCCTTATTGCTGCCCTGCTTTGCCTACCTAACTTTATGAAGTCCCCCTTGCCTTCATTGCCTTGGCATCAAGTGCATCTGGGCCTCGACTTACGGGGCGGTTCTTACTTGCTATTGCAGCTTGATACACAAACCCTTCAGCATGACCGCCTACAATCTTTAGAAGGCCAAGTCCGCCAGAGCCTATTAGACTCCCATGTAGGCTATCGCGACATACGACGTGATGACGCTCAAGCCTCGCTAATCGTTACACCACGTGCAGCTATGGAGCATGATGCAGACCGTAACGCATTAGAAGCCTTAATCTCTGCAACACCGAGGGAAGTTACTCTTGAGGAACAAGCTGGTAGTTTCATCCTTCGCCTGACGAAAGAGTCCATTCGTAACCGTGCACGGGAGGCCGTAACACGCTCTATCGAGATTGTCCGCCGCCGTATTGATAGCACCGGGGCCATCGACCCCAGTATCGCCCGTGAAGGGGAAGACCGCATCGTCCTGGAGCTACCGGGCATTAGCGATCCACAGCGTATTAAAGCTCTGCTCGGCACAACAGCACGGATGACCTTCCATCTTCTCTCCCCTGACCTAACCCATGCAGGGCCCGGTACCACCTTACTTCCACTTGCCGATGGACATGGGCAACTTGCTGTAGAAGATAAAATTGACGTTGATGGTGCCAACCTTGCCGATGCCGCTGCGACAATGAGCGATAATCAATGGGTTGTGTCCCTAAAGTTCGACAATAAAGGGGCAGAAGATTTCGCGCGCATCACCACAGCAAATGTTGGCAAGCCATTCGCCATTGTGCTTGATGGCCGTATCCTAACCAGCCCCGTCATTAATGGCCCCATCACAGCAGGGCAAGGCATCATTACAGGGAGCTTCTCCGCACGTTCTGCTTCAGACTTGGCATTGTTGCTCCGCGCCGGGGCTCTCCCTGCGCCACTCACTGTGGTGGAGCAACGCAGCATCGGCCCAAGCCTTGGGGCGGCCTCTATCCATGCGGGGATTATCAGCCTGGCGGTTGGATTTGTTCTCGTTGTACTCTTCATGCTCCTCTTTTACGCTCGGTTTGGCTTCTATGCTGATATAGCTCTGTTTGCCAACTTAGTGCTTATCTTGGCTGTGCTATCACTCTTTGAAGCAACACTGACCCTACCGGGTATGGCCGGTATTCTCCTCACACTCGGTATGGCTGTGGATGCGAACATCCTCATTAACGAGCGTATCCGAGAGGAAGTACGCCTTGGGCGCAAGCCACTCCAAGCGTTGCAGGTTGGCTTCCAACGCGCGACAGGGACCATTATTGATAGTAATGCCACTGCATTTCTTGCCCATGTGATGCTCTTTGTCTTTGGTACAGGGGCAGTGCGTAACTTCGCACTCACCATTACCATTGGTATCGCCACGACGTTGTTCACAACCCTCATTGTCTCGCGCATGCTTATCATTCGTTGGTATGCACATAAACGCCCACAAGAATTGCCGGTCTAATCATCATGTTTTCTCATCCCCTTCTTCGTTTTGTACGTGATGACCGTCAGATCCACTTTATGCGTGGACGTCATGCAGGTCTGATCATCTCTGCGCTACTCTCTATCGCGTCTCTCCTATTGTTCTTTAAGCCAGGTTTAAATCTCGGCTTGGACTTCCGCGGTGGGGTAATTGTGGAGACACACTCCCCTTCCGCAGAGGACCCCGCCCATATGCGGGCCATCCTCAAAGCTGGACAGGTTAATGCAGCCTCAGTTCAAACATTTGGCTCGCCACAAGATATTCGTATTGCCATCAATCTCCCCCGCGGCGGAGAGGATGAGCATGTGACCCAAAAACTCGTCGATCATGTTCGTTCAGTAATCACTCAAGCCATCCCCGGTGTGCAGATTCAACGTGCTGATGCTGTTGGTGGCTCTGTCTCCTCTGAATTATTTCGTGATGGTATTCTGGCCCTGCTCTTTAGCTTGGGCATGATTCTCGTCTATATCTGGTTCCGTTTTGAACGTGAGTTCGCCCTTAGCGCAGTCATCACCTTGATTTTGGACCTTACCAAAACGATTGGCTTTCTCGTCATCACACGTTTTGAGTTTGACCTTGTGATGGTCGCAGCGCTTTTGACCATCCTCGGCTATTCTACGAATGATAAGGTGGTTGTGTATGACCGCATACGGGAAAATCTGCGTAAATACCGCACCATGCCTTTGCGGGATTTGTTAGACCTTTCTATCAATGAGACCCTTAATAGAACTTTAGGGACTTCAATGACGGTCTTCCTCGCCGCACTGCCCCTCGCCCTTTTTGGCGGGAGTACGTTAACAGGTTTTGCAACCGTGATGCTCTTTGGCATCGTCGTTGGAACATCATCCTCCATTTTTATTGCGGCCCCGCTCCTTCTCTTAATGGGACGCAAACGATTAAGACCAGCCGAGCAATAAAATTTACCAGCCTTAAAAAAAGGGAGCATTTGCTCCCTTTTACGTATTGATCTGTCCTCTTTTCAAGGTGGGTCAATGCGGGAAAAGATCTAAATAATTCTTCAATACTTGATCTGCTTGAAAATCAGAACGGATCGTCTGAGCGCTCAGGTTATGGAGAATGATCTTCCGCGTTACCTCATCCATATGAATAAGCACCGGCATATCTTTTTGACGTAGTCTACCTAGCATAAACTCCCCTCGAGCCATCCCATTTATGACAAAATACGTATAGAGATGAGCATTGGGAGAAATAGGTATACCAAAAGCAGCATCACCTGCCTTGCTGACATCAATGAAAACCAAAGAATAAAGGGCAACGCTTAGCATTGCCCAATATTTCATTATCTTATGAACAGACAATCTCTTCATTGTTCGGAAGTACGTCCAGCAAGAATGTCGCGAATTTCTGTCAAAAGAATTTCTTCTTTTGTAGGCGCTGGAGGTGGAGTTGGCTTTTCTTCTTCTTTGCGATGTAATTTGCTAATTAAACGCATAACCCAAAAGACAAAAAAGGCAATGATTAAAAATTGGATTACCGCATTAAGGAACAAACCAACATTAATTGTCACAGATCCAGCTTTTTGCGCCTCTGCCAACGTATCCTTTACAGGCCCTTTTAACGTAATAAATACGTTGGAGAAATCTACACCGCCAGTCAGGCAGCCTAAGACTGGTGTCAGAATGTCCTTAACCGCACTATTTACAATGGCCGTAAAAGCAGCACCGACAACCACACCGATAGCGAGGTCCATCACGTTGCCGCGCATAATGAACTTCTGGAAGTCGGCAACCCAACCAGGAGATTTAATACGACTCATAAACTCGACCTAACTCTTAAAGTGAAACGCCCTAACAAGCCCATGCCTATAGAGGCGTAAGACAATGGAGAGACATATTGTATATGTTCGCCAAAACCACAAGCGGCCCTCCTCATAAGAACCCCATAAAAAGAGAGGAAACGCGCTTTATTTTATAGAAAAAATCCTGTAAGAGAGCTGCGTCTGCTCCGGTCGGCATCGGAGTTTCTTTTTTTATAGATTCAGGAAATACTATGAAATCCGGCATCCACCCCGACTATCATGAAATCACAGTCGTGATGGCTGATGGCAGCGAATATAAAACCCGCTCCTGCTATGGCGAGCCTGGTGCTACGCTACGCCTTGATATCGACCCCAAAACCCATCCAGCGTGGACAGGTGTTCAGCGTATCTTGGATACAGGGGGACAGGTTGCAAAGTTCAACAAACGTTTCTCCGGTATTGGTAATATTAAGAAGTAATATCTTCTTTTTACACAGACCTCTGTTATGGAACCCTCTCTTTCTTCTGAAAGTAGAGGGTTTTTTATAAGCTGGAGGATTTATCTAACTATATCATATTATTCTACGCTTGACGTTACCTCCATCCTCAAGCATTGTAGCGGGACTGTCGTGCATTATGCAGGCACCGCCTCTTTCTAGGTGGCGGGTGATTCTTTTTCAGAGTGGCCCGGGCTTGCCAAATGCCGGACCATATACCGCTCTATAAAAGGACCGCCTTGACATGACTCTACCGTTAATGCCCAAAGCGACCGCCGTTTGGCTTATTGAAAAAACTGCCCTCACATTTGACCAAATTGCCGTTTTTTGCGGCATGCATCCCTTAGAAATTCAAGCTATTGCGGATGGTGAAGTTGGCGGGGGCATTAATGGTTATGACCCCATCAAAAATAATCAACTCACCGAGGCAGAAATTAAACGCTGTGAGGCCAATCCTACCGCTCGCCTCACGCTAAAAGCGGCTCCCAATCCTGTTGCACGACGCGCTAAGGGCGCACGTTATACCCCAGTCGCAAAACGGCATGATCGGCCAGATGCTATCGCCTTTATTCTGCGCCAATTCCCCCAACTTAATGATACGCAAATCGTCCGTTTATTAGGGACAACAAAAGATACTATTGCCAAAATCCGTAATCGTGAGCACTGGAACAGCCCAAATATTAAACCGCGCGATCCTGTTATCCTAGGCTTATGCACACAAACAGACCTTAACGCCGCTGTCCAAGCAGCAAATGACCGTCTTGTACGTGAAGGAACACCTTTGCAGGATATGCATGAGAATGATCCAAACCGTCTTTTTTCCTCTCATGATGAAACAACCGACGGTTTTTAAAAGATGAAGCACAACTCAGCCCCCTTAGTGGGTGTGATTATGGGTAGCCAATCTGATTGGGAGACAATGCGCCATGGGTGCGAGCTGCTAGAGAAGCTCGCCATCCCTTACGAGGCACGTATCGTCTCCGCCCATCGAACCCCGGACCGCCTCGCTTCATACGCGAAATCGGCCCATGATAGGGGGCTGAAGGTGATTATCGCCGGAGCAGGTGGTGCGGCTCATCTCCCGGGTATGTGTGCCGCTTGGACAAGCCTACCTGTCTTTGGTGTACCGGTCGAAAGTCGAAGTTTAAAAGGGCAAGATAGCTTGCTCTCCATCGTCCAGATGCCTGCCGGTGTCCCTGTTGGAACTTTAGCGATTGGTCGTGCAGGGGCTGTTAATGCGGCTTTGCTAGCGGCGTCTGTTCTGGCCCTCTCTGATGCAGAGTTGGCCAAACGCCTTATTGCTTATAGAGAGGCTCAAACAGCTTCAGTCGCGGAGGTCCCCGTTTAATGGCACAGCAGCCCTTACAACCCGGCGCGTGGATTGGCATCGTAGGGGGCGGGCAGCTCGGCCGCATGTCCGCTATGGCTGCGGCGCGGCTTGGCTATAAGGTCCATATCCTCTCCAACACAGCCCCCAGCCCAGCGGCGGAAACATCTGCCAAAGTAACGATCGGCTCTTATGATGACCCTTCATGCTTAGAGAACTTCGCCCAGAGCTGTGATGTCATTAGTTTTGAGTTTGAGAATATCAGTGCCAGCGGCTTAAAACATTTAGCACGTTTTTGCCCTGTTCATCCTTCAGGGCATATTTTGGAGACCAGTCAGGACCGCATTGCTGAAAAAACAATGTTGGGTTCTTATGGTTTACCTGTCGCCCCGTGGCGTGAAATCAAAGGGGCTGAAAACCTCGCAGCACTAGCCTCCTTCGGCTTCCCATGTATTTTAAAGACAACCCGCTTCGGATATGACGGCAAAGGGCAATTCCGCCTTCCAGATGAGGAGGCGTTTCAGGCTCTATTACGCCAAGCTGATACCCTCCCTTACCCCCTCGTTGCCGAGCAGCATATTGATTTCGCACGGGAGATAAGCGTCATGGTCGTACGCGGTCATGATGGGACTGTCCGGTGTTTTGATGTAGCTGAAAATCACCATCGCGATGGGATTTTACGCGTCTCCATTGTCCCTGCCCCTATCATGCCTGCCTTAGCTGAGGCGGCGCAAAAACTCGCTGCACAGCTTGCTGAAAAACTAAGTTTAATCGGCATTATGGGGGTAGAACTTTTTGAGGATAAAAATGGCAAGCTCCTTGTTAATGAGATTGCCCCTCGCCCTCATAATTCTGGCCATTGGACGATGAATGCCTGTCTGGTGGATCAATTTGAGATGCATATACGCGCGGTTGCAGGGTTACCGCTCCCTCCGCCTCGGCGTCATTCTGATGTGTATATGCATAATCTCATTGGCCCTGAAGATATGGCCCTCCTGCCGGAGATTATAGCGGAGGAAAATGCCTCTCTCCATCTTTATGGTAAAGAAGATGCCCGCCCGGGCCGCAAGATGGGCCATGTAAACCGCATCTTCCCACGCGGTGGATTACCTGGTGCTATGGTTTTACAAAATTATAAACCGTGCCTGAGACAATAAGATTCACAATGTCTATTATCTGGTAGATCATCCCTCGGACAATAAACCAAGTTGGCGAAAACTCGTTAGATTTTTGCGCGTTACAATAAGATGATCTACCAATTTAACATCTATCACATCTAAAGCTTGTTCAATATTTTGAGTCATCACGACATCCCCTTGAGAAGGCGTAATTTGTCCCGAAGGATGATTATGCACCATAATGATGCTGTATGCTTTTAGCTCGATACATCGTTTTGCAACTTCACGCGGATAGACAGGAGCATGGTTGATTGTCCCTCTGCTTTGGATTTCATCTAAAATAAGACGATGATCTTTATCAAGAAATAAAAGCCGAAATTGCTCTATACGCTCTCGTGCCATATGCACCATAAGATAATCATAAAGTAATTCAGAATGTTTCAAGAGGTCCCCTTTTGGTAAAAGAGCGCGACTATATCGATGTGCTAACTCTTTTAACACCGCACATAAAACCGGAAGTGCGATTGTTTCTCTTGGTATTTTCTGCCAATCACTGGAGGATGTACATAATAACTCGGCTAATGAGGTGTAATGCTCCTCCAAGTAACATGCTAACTCTTTTTGAGACTCAGATGCAGCAAAAACGAACGAAGCAAGATCTTTAAAAAGATCCTCACGCGCTGGCTGGCTTAAACATGTTTGTGAAAATTTTAGAACATTTTGCTGGGACACGTTCTATAATAATCCAGCCTCACTCATGCTTACACTCCATTCCGGTGCGATTAAAATACCTTCGTGCAACGTAATAGACAAAGCCCGTAATGCCTGTTTCAACCCTCGCACATCTGCGGCCAATGCAGTAGCAGGGGCTTGAGGATGATAATAAACAACAATGAGGGCTGTAGCATGACACTCCAGAAGAGCACAAGCTATTGTACGATATGAAGTACGCAAGCTAGCCTTTGTATCAAGAGTTTTTTCCTGAATAAGACTATTCTTACTATCTAAACAAATAAGGCCAATAGTCGGCTTGGAAATGCCTTGTAATGTCCCTTGTAGATACCGCATTAACGCATCACTACTGCCCAATTGCAAAGGGAGGTCTCCATCATGCTCCACTAATGACCGAGCGGCTAATACGGGTAATTGCAAAAGTTTTATGAGCCTATCATTCAGCCCAGCGTCTTTTAAAGTTGTTGGTGATGCTTGTAATAATGTTCCCAAATTTCCAAACTGTGCAAGAAGTGCCTTAGCCTGTGGTTTAGTATCGCGCCGCGGAATGGCATAGAACAACAAAACCTCCAGCAACTCATAATCTGCCAAAGTTTCTGCTCCATGTGCAAGAATGCGCTCTCGCATGCGGGCCCTATGCCCTAATTTGGATGATGCTACTTTGCTCACAATCTGCGGTTATGTCCTAGCTATTAGAGGATGATCGCATTATATCAGATAATTGTGGTTGATGATCTTTTTTCCCCCCGTCTTTCGCCCTCCGAGCCTGATTATCTCGTTGGGCTAAACGCAGAGCAACGCCTTGCTGTAGAGACAACAGAAGGCCCCTTGCTGATTCTCGCCGGTGCGGGAACGGGCAAAACCCGTGTGTTAACAACGCGCTTTGCTCATATTCTGCTCCAACAGCGCGCTTGGCCGGAGCAGATTCTGGCCGTGACCTTTACCAATAAAGCCGCGAAAGAAATGCGCGAGCGTATTAGCGTGATTTTGGATAAACCGGTCGAAGGGCTTTGGTTAGGGACGTTCCACTCCCTTTGTGCGCGTATGCTCCGCCAGCACGCCCCCCGTGTTGGGCTAGAGCGCAGCTTTACCATTCTTGATGCGGATGACCAACTACGCTTGCTCAAGCAAGTGATGGAACCTTGGAAGCTGGACCTCAAACGCTGGCCCCCTGCCCAGCTGATGCACCAAATCCAGTTATGGAAGGATAAAGCCCTCCTCCCTGAGGAAATTACCGCCGCGCATGATACGGACCTCGCTAATGGGCAAGCGCGTGCGATTTATGCAGCGTATCAAGCCCGACTAAAAGAGCTTAATGCCTGCGATTTTGGCGATTTAATGCTCCATATGGTGACCATCTTCCGTCAGCATCCCGATGTGCTTGCTCAATATCATCATCGTTTCCGCTATATTTTGGTGGATGAGTATCAAGATACAAACGCCATCCAATATCTATGGCTACGTTTATTAGCCAAACATCCTGACGGCGATCCTGCAAACATCGCTTGCGTGGGGGATGATGACCAATCCATCTATTCTTGGCGCGGGGCAGAAATTGCTAATATTCTGCGGTTTGAGAACGATTTTCCCGGTGCGCGTATCATTCGGCTAGAGCAAAATTACCGCTCTACACCGCGCATCCTTAGTGCTGCCTCTCATATCATTGCCCATAATGAGGACCGGTTGGGCAAAACCCTCCGCCCCGGTTTAGAGAGTGATGAGGGAGAGTTAGTAGAGGTCATCAGCACGCCTGATTCCGATGATGAAGCGCGTATTGTGGGGATGCGTATTCAGACCCTCCATCAAGAGGGGCAGGCTTATGGAGATATGGCTATTTTGATGCGCGCTGGCTTCCAGACGCGTCCTTTTGAGGAAGCCCTCATGCGCATGGGGATTCCGTATCAAATCATCGGGGGCCTTCGCTTTTATGAGCGGGCTGAAATCCGCGATGCGATTGCCTATATGCGGGCCGTTCTTTACCCGTTAGACGACCTCGCTTTTGAGCGCATCGTTAATCTTCCCAAACGTGGCTTTGGTAATGTGGCACTCTCCCGCCTGCGCCTTACTGCGCACGAAGCGGGACGCTCTCTCCAACAGACCCTCCAACAACAAATTGAGCATAAGCTCATCAAAGGGAAATCTGCCGCTACATTAGCCGAGCTACTCGCGGCTTTGGAGAAAGCACGGAAGATTGTTGCCAAAGAGGGGCATGTAGTCGCAACCGAGACTATCTTAGAAGAGAGCGGCTACCTCACGATGTGGCGTGATGACCCCAAAACAGTAGAAGCCGCTGGACGCTTGGATAATATAGGTGAGCTTCTCCGCGCCATTGGGGAGTTCCCCACGATGGAGGCCTTCTTAGAGCATATTGCTCTCGTTATGGAGAGCGATACCCTCCAAGAAGAACACGACAAAGTAAGCCTTATGACACTCCATGCCGCTAAGGGATTGGAGTTCCCTACCGTGTTCCTTCCCGGTTGGGAGGAAGGGATTTTCCCCTCTCAACGCTCATTGGATGAAGGGGGCAATCGCGCTTTGGAGGAAGAACGCCGCCTTGCTTATGTTGGGCTTACCCGTGCGCGGGAGCGGGCAATTATCCTCCATGCTGCAAGCCGGCGTATTTATGCAAATTGGCAAGATTCCATCCCCAGCCGGTTTATTGAAGAATTGCCCGATGAGCATATTAAACGGCATAGCCCTGCGCGCCATAATCCGCGTCCCGGTTCCTTTTTTGCACGCCAAGCTCAGGCCAACATGAGCAGGTCTCCCTCCTCTAGTCGTTATAGACCAGAGGCCCTCTCCAACCGTCCTACCATTCCCCTTGGGGCGACTGTGCAGCATAGCCGCTATGGTGAAGGCGTGGTCATTGGTGTTGAAGGGGAGCGACTCTCCGTTAATTTTGAAGATGTCGGCCTAAAACGCATCATGGCCGGTTTTGTAAAGGTCGTATCATGAAGGCAAAACAAAGCCCCATCGCCCCATCCCATATTGGCACACGCCATGCGCGTATGTTGGAGACCCTCTCCATTGTGGTGGAGGAAGCACATGTTCCACTTTTTGAGCAAGTTCTCCTCGGGGTGTGCGATACAGTCGGGATGTTTGAGGAAGATGATGAGCAACGCTATTGGCGGTTAGAAGCCGTTAAAGAACGCGGCAAGAATGAAGATGAATTAGAAAATGGCCTCGCCCTTGTCCGTGCTATGACAGGTGTTGAGGCCCCGCTCCTCCGGCGGGAAACGGAGGCAGAAGGATGGTTAGCCCGCACACAAGAGGCCTTTCCTCCTCAATATGTCGGGCGACGTTTTTGTATTCGTGGAACACATTTAAAAGATAAGGCGGCGCGCAACCGGCTGAATATTACCTTAGATGCCGGGATTGCTTTTGGCTCTGGCGAGCATGGCTCTACGCGTGGATGCCTGCGCGCTTTAGAACGCATTGCGTACCGCAAACCACAACATATTTTAGATATGGGCTGCGGCTCTGGGATTCTTGCAATGGCTGCTGCGCGGCTGTTCCATCGTCCCGTTTTAGCGGTGGATATTGAGCCTTGGTCTGTCCGTGTGGCGGCCTCTAATGCACGGTTAAATAAATTGGGGCCGTTATTAGAGTGCCGCTTCGGCAATGGCTGGCTCACCGAGAGCGTGCGCAAAAAAGCCCCTTACGACCTTGTTTTTGCCAATATCCTCGCCCGCCCACTATGCCGTATGGCCAAGGATTTAGCCTACCATTTACAAAAAGGGGGTACGGCCATCCTTGCTGGGCTGCTCACCACGCAAGCGCGCATGGTTCTTGTCGCTCATCAACGTCAAGGGCTGGTTTTAGAACATCATCTAAAAGAAGGTGCTTGGAGTACCCTCGTCCTCCGCAAACCTTTTTAAGCGAATCCTTTCTCCCATCTGCATGGTGCCCCTATGTCTTTATCGTCTCTTCCACTAAAAGACCGTCCCGCTCTCGTGCGCCAACAATTCCCGCATTTTGATATTGCAGGGTTTATCGTAACGCGCGGGGATGAATATTTGGGGGAATATGTTGCCCCCTATGCAGAGCGGCTCGCATGGTTGACGGGTTTTACCGGTAGCGCAGGGCTGGCCATCTTACTAAACGATAAAGGCTGTGTCTTTTCGGATGGACGCTATACCGTGCAGATGAAGGACCAAACCCTCCCCGAGCATTGGGAGACGCGCCATAGTAGCAAGACCCCGCCCCGGCAATGGTTAGAAGAACATGCCCAGGGCTTACGCATTGGTTATGACCCAAAATTAGTCAGCCAGCGGGAGCTTGCAGCATGGTCCTCTCCCCATATTCAGCTCATCGCCCTAGAGGGCAATCCCATTGATGCCGCTTGGACTGACCAACCCGCCCCCCCAACAACCCCTATCATCCATCATCCATTAGAGTTTACCGGCAAAACAAGCCGCGAGAAACGAGCAGAGCTTGCCCAACAATTACGCAAGGCAGGCCAAGAGGCCATGATTATAGCCGATTGCCCGTCTCTCGCTTGGTTACTCAATATCCGGGGCCATGATATTGCCATGACCCCCATAGCCCATGCTTATGGTATCCTTTATGCGAGTGGGCAGGTTGAGATTTTTGCTGAACAAAACCGCTTTCATGATGCTGTAGAAGATGACAGCATTTTACCAAAAGCCCCATCTTCTTTACCAACGGCTTTACAGCACCTTTCCGGCAAACTTGTCCGTCTAGACCCAGCAACAACCCCACTCTGGTTCCGTATGACGCTAGAGGCAGCAGGGGCTAAAATTGCTGATGGACCAGACCTCTGCACATTACCCAAAGCGATAAAAACCAAGACAGAGCAAGACGGTAATCGCCGGGCGCATCAGCTTGATAGTATTGCCCTTGCCCGTTTCCTCCATTGGGTAGAAAAACACGGTGTTGGCCAGCGTGAAACGGCACTTGCTGCGAAGTTAGAATCATTCCGGGCTTTATCACCTGATTATAAAGGCCCTAGTTTCGAGACAATCTCCGCAGCGGGGCCGAATGGGGCTTATCCTCATTACCGAGCGGAAGTAGGGCACGATAGTATCCTCACAGAAAATTGCGTCTATCTTGTCGATAGTGGGGCGCAATATCCCTTCGGCACCACCGACATCACCCGCACTCTATGGATTGGCCCTGATGAGCCACCAGCCGCCCTTAAAAAGGCCTTTACTGCTGTGTTGCGCGGGCATATCGCGCTAAGCCGCCAACGCTTCCCGCACGGCCTACCGGGGTATCGGCTCGATAGTGTGGCACGTTCTGCCTTATGGAATATGGGGCTGGATTTCGACCACGGTACAGGCCATGGCATTGGGAGTTATCTCTCCGTCCATGAAGGGCCGCAATCTATCTCCGTAGCACCAAGGCCAACCGGGTTAGTACCGGGTATGATTCTCTCTAACGAGCCCGGCTATTATGAGGTCGGTGCGTATGGGATTCGGATTGAGAATCTCCTTTTAGTGAAGGAAAGCACACTTAACGGCCCATCAGGCCCCTTCTTGGAGTTTGAAACCCTCACCCACACACCCATTGATAAACGTCTCATCGACACGGCGCATCTCACACCAGATGAGCGGCAATGGTTGGATCGTTATCACGCCACAGTGCAGGAAAGATTATTGCCCCTCCTAGAGAGGGAGCTTCATGAGTGGGTGAAAGAAAGCTGCGCCCCACTCACCTAAATAAGCCCATTAAAATAAGGAGGGTGCCTCCCCCTTAGGCAGCGGGGAGGTCCTCCTCCAACACGGTGAGGTTGACGGCATAAGAGACTTCGCCCTCATCCTCATCACGATATACTGTCCCTACAACCTCGCCTGCTACAGCGATCTCCACACTCATACCCTTACGGGGGGGGACATTCACCGTCAGCTTGGGAGAGCCCAAGAGACGTTGTAACGCCGCCTGTAAGCGCAGGATTTCAGAGTGGGACATATCAGCCATAAAGCAAACTCCAAAAAGGGGAAAATACCTTCCCTCTCTAACCCATTGCTGAGAATACTAAAACCCATCTTCCCGATGGAAAGGAAAACATGATAGATCATCCCATATATTTTTATTCTACTCATTAGTGGGAGAGACAATGACGTTCCCAAAGGCCATACGCTGCCTTGCTTGTTTTTTACCTGTAACTCTCACGGCTTGCGGCTATTGGGATGCACGGGAGGCACATCGTGCACAATATGAAATGATCGGCATGACAACATACGATCTACAAGCCTGTGCAGGCGGCCCTAATTCGACAAAGACGTTAAACGATACAACAGCTGTTTGGGAATATGACATTAATCGTTCTATTCCCTCTCTTCCAGATTCTGGCCTTATTCCAGCAAGTGCGGCCATAAGTGCGTACCAATCTATTTTTGGCGGAGCCGGAGCTAGCTGTCGTATGCTCGTCCGTATAGATCACGACCGCGTTTCAGAAGTCCATTATGCGGGTGATGATGATGAGTATCTCGGCCAAGATGGCATTTGCTCCATGCTTACACGCGGCTGTGCGCGTCAGCCAGAAGGGACAATGCGGGATGCACCAGGCATCTGGCCTATGGGGCCAATCTCTGCGTTCCATTCTACACCAACGCCAGAGCAGAGCCCCAAAGCCACCTATTCAGACCAATCGGGTAAATATGTACCTTTCTATAAGCATAAGCCCGGCACACCTCTCATCCAGCCTGCCCCTAAGGATGGAACAATACCAGATGTTCCCCGTAACCATGGGCTAATTAATATCCAACAGGGCGATAACGGCCTGCCTATTATTAATAACCCTGAGGAATAAAAGGGCTGATATTACGACAATAAATCCTTCATCCGCCTTACCGAGGGCCCCAACCCAACAAAAATGGCCTCGCCGATTAGAAAATGCCCTATATTTAACTCTTTGAGATGCGGTAATTTTGTAATCGGCGTAACATTTTCATAGGTCAGCCCATGCCCCGCATGGAGCTCCAACCCTACCTCCCCAGCAATGCGGGCAGCCTGATGCAACCGCTCTAACTCGCCCGCTTTGCCTGCAGCATAGCCCCCCGTATGCAGCTCAATCACCGGGGCCCCCAAGGCCGCAGCAGTGCGGATAGCCTCTGGCTCTGGGTCGATGAATAAAGAAACACGAATACCCGCTTGAAGCAGGCGCGTGATATGCGGAGCAAGATAATCGCGCAGACCGATTACATCCAAGCCGCCTTCAGTTGTCAATTCCGCCCGTCTCTCAGGCACTAAGCAACAGGCATGAGGCTTTAAGTTGCACGCAATAGCGACCATCTCATCGGTAACAGCCATCTCAAAATTAAGTGGAGCGGGCAAAGCACGCAGCCGTTTTACGTCTTCATCCCGAATGTGACGACGATCTTCCCTCAAATGCGCGGTAATCCCATCAGCACCATGCTGTAGAGCGAGCTCTGCCGCGCGCACAGGGTCTGGATAAGCCTCACCACGCGCATTTCGTAATGTCGCAACATGATCCACATTAATACCAAGACGAATCATCGGCTTACCCTTTCTTGCTCACTTGCAGTGAGACTCAGTCACTGCCCGTTGATGCGCCATATCATGGGCCATTCTCATCGCTGATAAAAGACTAGAACAATCCGCACGGCTTTTTCCCCCACGCCCCACGGCAATATCAAAAGCTGTACCGTGGTCAGGTGAGGTCCGAATAATGGGAAGGCCCAGCGTGATATTCACCCCCCCTGCCATATCAAGAGTCTTTACAGGGATAAGCCCTTGGTCATGATATAAACAAATCGCCGCATCATAATGGCTACGCACAGCGGCACTAAACATCGTATCAGGGGGCATCGGGCCAATAACATTAATGCCCTCTTTAGTAAGAACCTCAATAGCAGGGCGGATAATCCGCACCTCCTCATCCCCCATCATGCCATGCTCCCCGGCATGAGGGTTAAGACCTGCAATAGCCAATCTAGGATTCGTAAGCCCAAAATCACGCTTTAGAGCCTTGTCCGTGATTTTACTGACCTCAACAATACGCTCCGCCGATAAACACTTAATGGCCTGCTGGAGAGAAACATGAATACTCGTCAAAGCGACCTTCAGCTCTGGGCAGGCGAGCATCATCACCTCTTGCCCTGAAGCCTTACATAAGGAGGCAAGAAACTCCGTATGTCCCGGATGAGGAAACCCCGCAGCCGCTAATACATGCTTAGCAATCGGGTTAGTCACCACAGCCCCAGCCTGACCCGCCAAGCTATAATGCACAGCTTGTTTTATACTCTCTATGACCGCAGGGGCATTTTGTGGAGAGGGCTTACCCGGCTGCACAACCTCCGGGCACGATACCCTCTGAACGGGCAGGGCATGGGCAAAACAAGCTCTCGCTTCTGCTGGGTGAGTGATCTCTTGCCATACAATCGCCTCACCCAACAAAGTCGGGTCACCAATCCAGAAAAAGACACATCCCGTATCCCGCAATGCCTGCCAAACACGGCCTGTTAATTCTGGCCCTATGCCAGCGGGATCACCCATTGTGAGTGCGAGTGGTGCCGCCTTCATATCGTCTCACTCCGCTAAAGCTGCGAGAATGCGCACCCAAGAGCGGATCCCATGATGAAAAGACTCAAAACCATATTGCTCATTAGGGGAATGAATATGATCATCCGCTTGAGCAAACCCCACCATCAAGGCATCCATCCCCAAAGCATGCCGGACTTCCTCCGCAACGGGGATAGACCCACCACAGCCCGTTGTAACGGCTGGCTCGCCCCATTCTTCGCTCAAGGCTTTGAGTGTTGCGGCAAGATATGGGCTTTCTTTTTCCACCGCAAAGCCAGCAGAGGCCCCATGTGATGTAAAGGTGACGGTCACATCCTCTGGCAAGTTATCGCGCACATAAGCCCGAAATGCCTCCCGAATCTTCAACGGGTCCTGCCCCGGCACAAGGCGAAACGATAATTTTGCTGAGGCTTGAGCCGGGATAACGGTTTTAAACCCATCATCTTGGTACCCACCGCCAATGCCATTAACCTCAAAACTAGGACGACACCATGTTTGCTCTATTGCGCTAAAGCCTTGCTCCCCTGCCGCGTGAGACAAGCCAACCTCACCTAACAAAGCAGAATCATCAGGGTATAAATGCGCCCATTGTGCCCGCGTTTGCCCATCTGGCACGGCCACACCATCATAAAAACCGGGTAAGGTGATGCGGCCTGTTTCATCGCGCAGGCCACTAATAAGGCGACATAACAAATAAGCAGGATTAGCCGCCGCATTGCCATACATGCCAGAATGTAAATCTTGCTTAGCCGCTGTTAGACAAATCTCCTCCGCCACCGTACCGCGCAGAGAGGTTGTAATGGCTGGGGTATGACGGTTAGGCATCGCCGTATCGCAAATAAGGGCGATATCAGCGCGTAAATCAGCCTGATGCGCCTTGAGGAAAGGCAATAGATTCTCTCCGCCTGATTCCTCCTCCCCTTCCAAAAGGATAGTCACCGCCACAGGCAAGCGGCCATGCACCGCCTTCCACGCTCGACAGGCCTCGATAAAGGTCATCACCTGTCCTTTATCATCGCTTGCTCCGCGTGCCACGATGACCTTCCGTCCCGTTTCATCCTCCTTTATGCACGGCTCAAAAGGCTTGCTATGCCATAGATGATCCGGGTCCGTTGGTTGAACATCATAATGCCCATAGAAAAGAACATGCGTTTGCCCAGCCTTGGCATAAGCGTCATTCTCATCGGCATGGCCAACAACCATCGGATGCCCCGGCTCAGCCCATTTGACATCGTGCGTCTCTGCTGCAAAGCCTATAGTGCGCAACTCCTCAACCAACCATTGTGCAGCGCGGCGACAATCCTCACGATGTTCCTTTTGCGTGGAAATACTAGGGATGCGCAGCAAATCAAAAAGCCGCTCGCGGGCAGCATCTTGCTGCTCATCAACATAATGAAGAACGCCTGAGATCATCTTATTCATCTGTTTGTGCATCCCCGTTTGCATCAGGATTATTAGATAATGTTACGCCAAGACGTGTTGGCAAGGGAGCAAGATCATCCTCCACCTCGTCTAGCTCATCATCTTCTTCATGATCCGTCGCATTATGTGGCTCTGGCACTAAATGTGGCTTTGGTTTTACATATAAGGGTGCTGGAGCAAACGCCCGAGACTGTTGGTTATCAGCCCTCTCCAAAGGACGTTCCGCAATTTTAGTTTTTTGAGAGAGACCTTCTATAAAAGCTTTAAAAATTTCATACTGACGCTGAGCATTATGCTCCCGACACACAAATGCATGAGCATTATCCCGTAATTTTGCCCATAAGTCTGGATCTTCATAAAGCCGAATGACTTGCTGAGCAAAATGCTCGGGAGCATTAAACCCACCATCTAAGGCTTCCTCTTCATCCTTCCAGCCCAAACGCTCCATCTGTGGTGTGCTTAATATAGCTGGAACCCCCTGCGCTGCAGCTTCCAACACTTCTAAAGCTTGCATACCTAAAACACGCGCAGGGTCGACCACAACACGGCATTTTTCTAAAAACGAAGAGAGCTTCCCTTTTTCGGCTAGGCCATCCAAAGGAGCCATACGCTCATAAAAACCAATATCAACAAGAGGATGATGGTACCCGCTAACCCCTATCGACAATTGTGCATCAAAATATCGTTGCAAATGAGGCATAACAGAGAGACAAAACCAGTCAAACCCGTCATGCCCCGCATCCCCCGCATGATAAATAGGGAGGGGGAACAAAGCACCATTGCGTTGCTGAAAAGTTCCATGCCCATCATGAGCTATATGTTGTGGGGCAACCGCATAAGGTATCTGAACAACATTACCATATCCTAAACGGCGAAGAAGAGTGACATCTGATGCATCACCAGCAACAATGCCTTGGCACAGCCAAGCATATTCAAGCTCTTCTTGGGCTTCTTTCAGTAATGTTTGTGGCTCATCTACCATGCCGACAAGACGTCGCAAATGCCTTTCTGCAGCTTTTATTCCAACGCCATTTTGCTCCACAATATCCAAGATAATCCTCTTCTCAGAGGACAGCCATTCCCCAGAGGCCAAGACAGGTCCAACCCGCTTTAATGTGGCCGTCCCTGCTAACCAAAATAAATCCACACCATTTTGATGCTGCTGTAAAAACGCCGCTATATCCCCTACACCACGCCAGCATTCTGTATCAGAAGGATAATCCCTTGGGATAACGAGCCTATCCTCTTCTCCACGATCTAACCCGACGATCATTACCCGCCACCCTAGCCGGCGAAAAAGATGAATTTGTTGAATAATACGTCGCGCTGGTCCTCCCTCCACCGTGCGAGGTAGGTGAGGAAACAACATCATCACTTTAGGACGGCTTTTTCCTTCCATAACTGTCCCGCGGGATGAAATAGCGTGGGTTGGTAAAAAATTAGGGAAAAGCCGTCGTAATAATGCGCTACAAACCGGCGTATTGACGTAACCTTCTACCGTTGCATGTAACGCTTTGGCTTGCACTAACGGCCAATAAAACAATGTCTCCCCTATGGCCCTTAAGGCAATAGAAAGACACGTAAAGAGAGGGGCAGCCTCTTGTCCTTCCAAATAAGCCAACGCTTGCTCAAGGCCTTTACGCTGGCAAAAAAGCAATCCCCCTTGCACAGCGTCTATTTCACGCTCAAAGCTGACTGACTGCGCTAACGCCTCTGCCCCTTGCGCGCATAATGTTACACTGCCATCTCGCCAAACGGCACTACCAGCCTCTAAAACTTGATTATTGGCTGCTAGAATTTTCCCACTTCCCCCCACGTGAGGCACAGCCATAGCCTGCAACACGGCAGGCAATGTCATTGGCAGAAGCTGCATCCCTGATTCCATCAGCAAAATACGGTCACTGCGGACTAAGGGAAGAATTTTTCCTAAACGTTGCCAAGATGACAGATGCTCATCATCATTATAACACTCAATTCCCTCAATGCTATTATTAAGTCGCCCTTGTACCACGTGATTACTTAGGCCTGCCCAAATAATTTGCAATCCCGCTATCCCTTGCATCTGAAGAGATATGAGACTTGCACTATCTAACAGGTAATTCCCTTGTGAAAAAAGTATCACTGTTAAGGAAGGAATAGAATGTGCCTCAAACCGTAACGGTTGACGAAATAAGGACGGTAAACCTGCTTCTATTTTCTTTAACGCCAAGGCTCTAGCAGCCGTGACCGAAACAGCAGAATGAGCAACGTCCTCATCTTTTTCTTGCCGCATCACCCACAAATGAAATGGATTCTCCGCATGAGCACGATGGAGTGCAGCAGGAAGATCTAAACTCTCTATAAAAGCCCACATATCTAATGCAGTAGATGGATTACGCTGCTCACGAATACCGCTACGCATGAAATGCGCATACCCATTACGAAAAGCCCCTTGATTTACGGCTTCGCGCACATCTGGATAAGTTTCTAAATAATACGTTTCATCAAAATAAGGGTTAGGGTTAAACTGAGATGGCTCATCACAACATAAGTAATGATGAAGCGCATTGATAAAATCACCAGTCTTAATCAGCTCTTTTACATCAGGATATTGCTCAAGATACCAAGAGGGGTCAAAATACCAGGAGGTGCGCAGTCTGCCCATCTCCGCATGTTCAAGAGACAAATATTGAGAAAATGTCCCTTGGGATGGATCAAACGGGATATCCTTATTTAAACATTCCCGTACAAAAACTTCAGGTTCAAAAAAAGGATGCGGCGTCCGAAAATGATGATCACCAACAGATAAAAAATGATCATACGCATTAACATAACCAGCGTTACGTAAGGCACGTAAACCATAATCGGGATTTTCTTTAAGATAATATTCGGCAGAAAATAACCAATGGCCTACACAACTTTGACAACCAACCTCGATGTAATGTTGAAAACCGCTGCGAAAAATTCCCTGTTCTTCTATGCTGCGACGTACATCAGGATAATATCTTAAATACCATTCCTCATCAAAATATCGGTTAGGCGAGGTGACCCCCTCTATCTCACCCGCCTCCCACCGCTCAGCAAGCGTTTGGTCGTCCAATTCTATACCCATTGCTCTCAGCACATGTGCATAACGACGACGATACCATGCAGCATCAAACCCGTACCAAACAGGAATCTTAACGTTTTGACTCGGAGTTGCGCCGAAAAAAATCCCGGTCTGGTCCATATGTCTGTCTGCTAACCTTTCGTACTAAAGAAGAGTGCTTGCTGAAATTATATCAGAAAATTATCTTCTTAGGGAGCATCTGCTCCTCATCTCTATGTTTCCCAACCTAATTTACTAAGCCTATGATGACATACCAAATAACTTCTTCTAGAATTGCTGCTAATCGCTTAACACGTTTTACAACCTCGATGCCTACCTTATGTTCCCCTCCTGAGGCCGGATAGGAGAAGCCCTATGATAAGACTTCTAATCATCGTTCTCTTTTTGGCATTTATTGCCATTTTCTCTATGAGCAATCTGGATGGTACAACCGTTTGGCTTGCCTCTTTTGGCATTTCCATTGGCATGGGAAAGCTAATCGCTCTTTTAGCAGTGCCTTCCCTTATCCTTGGCTTCATCCTCGGTGCCGCGGGGGATATTCGCCAACGCAGACGGGCTAGAAAGGCTGAATCTCAATTACGGAACGCACAAAAGCAGCTTATTGAGCTTCACCAACGCTTAGATCAGCTCAAAATGGCGCAAAACACCTCTCCAGAAGCAACTATATCTACCCAGCAGAATTAGGCTTTTATATCATGTCCGCCGCACGTACCCGTCTTATCGCCGCCCTTGATACAGCCTCTTATGACCAAGCCTCACAATGGGCTTCTATGCTGGAGGGTAAAGTCGACGCCATTAAATTGGGGTTGGAGTTTACCTATGCTTGTGGGTTAGATGCTGTTCGTACTTTAAGCGAACGTCACGCTTTATTTTTAGACCTCAAACTCCATGATATTCCCAACACCGTCGCTGCAGGGTTAAAAGCCCTTGCTCCCATTCGTCCCTTCTTGACCACTATCCATGCCCTTGGTGGCCCAGAGATGATTGCGCGTGCACGCGGTGCTTTGGAGGAAGCATTTAACGGTGGGCCAGACAGACCAAAATTGCTAGCTGTTACTGTATTAACAAGTATGAATGAGCAAAGTCTCACCGAAGTAGGGATTGATTCTACACCTCTTGAGGAGGTTGTACGGCTTGGGAAAATGGCCATTCAAGCAGGGGCAGACGGCTTGGTTTGCTCAGCACACGAGCTCACCGCCCTGCGGGAAGAGCTTGGCCATAAACCAGAGCTGATCGTACCGGGTATTCGCCTCGTTGGTAATAACGTTGACGACCAAAAACGCGTTATGTCACCCACTCAAGCCGCTGAAGCTGGGGCAGATTGGATCGTAGTTGGTCGCCCCATCACGCGTGCGGAAGACCCTGCCGCCGTAGCCCAAGCCATACAAGATGAATTAAAAACAGCCTCTTCATGAAGGTAGATGTTAAAATCTGCGGCCTAACACGGGTTGAGGACATAAAAGCGTGTGATGCTTTGGGGGCCCGTTGGGTTGGGTTAGTTTTTCATCCTGCCTCTCCACGCTTCATAAGCCCAGAATGTGCGGCCGCTCTACATGCTGCTGTCCCCCCTCCCGCACAAGGGGGACCGCTACGTGTTGGCTTGTTTGTGCGCCCTACTTACATGGACGTTCTCACAATTTTACGCCATGTTCCTTTGGATATTTTACAACTCTACACAGATGAAAACACCGCCATTCACCTAAAAAACACAACAGGCAAACAAGTCTGGCTCGCCCGAGGCATCTCGAATAAGGAGGATCTTCCACACTCCACAGCTATGGACGGTTATGTCATCGAGGCCCCTGCACAAACCGGGGATAATCGTCCTGGTGGATTAGGACGCAGCTTTGACTGGAAACTAACCGACCAATGGCATGCCCCCGCCCCTTGGCTATTAGCAGGGGGACTAACGCCCGATAATGTAGCAAAGGCTGTTTTTACCAGTAAAACACGAGCTGTTGACGTTTCCTCCGGCGTGGAAGATAGCCCCGGTATAAAGTCTACAGCAAAGATAAGAGCCTTTATAAAAAATTCTCAAAAAGGGGCTTGCGCGACCTTTAAATAATGATATTGTCCGCGGCAACGCTCGCTGGAGAGGTGGCCGAGCGGCTTAAGGCGCACGCTTGGAAAGCGTGTGTACGTTAATAGCGTACCGAGGGTTCGAATCCCTCTCTCTCCGCCAGTATCCCTAAAAAAGACTGTTTTTTTGTGGCCAGAGGTGACCCCCTGACCACTGCGTAGTCTTACGCTTTAGAGAATAATACCTTCTCTGCAAGGCGGGATTTAGGTCTTTTAGCATTATTATCGCTCTCGGCATGATAACCAAGTGCGACCACAACAAGCGGAGTCAGCCCCTTTCCTGCCAAACCAAACTCTTTAGACATTACCTCCGGCAAGAACCCTTCAATTGGGGTTGCATCAATCCCCAACATAGCGGCGGAAAGCAGCAAGAAGCCCTGTGCTAGATAAACTTGCTTTTGGTTCCAATGGGCTACATCGCCCGCTGTCTTATGCTGTTGCACATAACCCGCACGTGCTGCTGCAAACTCATCACGCGCCTTAGCATCTTGATAACGACCGTCTTTTTCTTCTTGCTCTAACACGGAGTGCAAGTACGATTCTGTTAGCTCATTACGTGCGCATAGCAAAACAACATGAGAGGCATCCGTAATCTTCCCTCTATTATATGCTAGCGCGCTCCCTTCTGGAGTTGCCTTCGCTAGACGTTGCTTACCAGCTTCATCGTCAGCAACAATAAAATGCCACGGCTGAGCATTTACAGAAGACGGGCTATAACGCAAAGCCGCAACCAACTGTTTAAACGTCTCTTCAGGGATACGGCGTGTCTTATCATAAGCCTTCGTCGTGTAACGTGTCTGCAAAATATGGGGGAGGTCCATCATCTCTCTCCGTTTTGTGGTTAATGGTTCCATTCATATCAAACAAAAAAGACCCCGTAAAGCATTTAAAAAAGTAGAACCTCCCTCTTCTATTCGTCCAACAATATTTGAACACACTAAAAAGAATAATTGATCATACAAATTATCCCCTCCCAAAATGAAGAAAATATAAGAGAAATAGGACTCCTCAAAGAATGAAGGTGATAATCTTTTTCAATTGAAAGTATATGATAATGATTATCAAGTACGAATACATAAATAATATTTTTTTATTGATTTTTTACAGAAGCGATATTATATCCGCTCTCGTTGGAGACGTTCCTACTTTTATCACTTTATTGAGGAGGCCATCATGGCTGTAAAAGACCCGAAGGTTATTGAGTTCCTTAACGCACAATTGGCAAATGAATTGACGGCCATTAACCAATATTTTTTACATTCTCGCACGTTAAATCACTGGGGTGTTACCAAACTCGGTAAGAAAGAATATGAAGAATCAATTGAGGAGATGCGCCATGCTGATTGGCTGATTGAGCGCATCCTTTTCTTGGGCGGCCTGCCGAATCTACAGCACCTCAACCCGCTTCAGATTGGTGAGAATGTTCAAGAAATTCTAGAATGCGATCTGAAAGTCGAAGCACTAGCCCTGGAGAAAATCCGCGAGGGCATTGCTTACTGCGAAAGCGTACGCGATTTTGTATCCCGTGACCTGCTCTTCCGCATCCTTGCAGATGAAGAATCTCATGAGGACTTCATTGATACACAACTCGACCTCATCAAACAGATCGGTATTGAGCGTTATATCACCCTGAACTCCGAGAGTGCCGACCAGAATAGCGGCGAGTAATTAATCACTGTTATTAATTACTTCTATAAAAGAGGCTTCCCTATAGGGAGGCCTCTTTTTTTGTAACCAGCTCTTCATCCCCAACAGCTTGAGCTGCCATTTGTTCTTCTAGCTCTAAGGTTGTGGGGCATGGGCACCTTGTCTCACGCGCCGCTTTTAATAAACAGGCCACACCCTTTACGCAATTCCCACATTTTACCCGGCACTGACGTGCCGCATAAATATCGGAAAGCCTCACGACTCCGGCCTGAATTGCCGCCTGTACATCTCTGTCAGACAACCCATTGCATGAGCATATAATCATCTAGGTTCCGCCTCTGACTGGCTAATCTTTTTTCACGCTAATGATAATGACATTCTTTCGCAACTAAAATTTTCTTCTCCCCATCTCTTTTTCCGTTGAGGTTTAAACACTGTTACATCTTTACCTCTTCTTCATACTGAAGATTCTTTTTAACAATAATCATCAAATTATAAGAAGTAATAAAAGATATAACATCATTCTATCCTCTATAATTCCTAATTGAAAAAAGAAAAAACCTGTGATACAAAACCCGCATTCCTAAGCTTATAGATGTATGATGGCTGTAACAAAATAAGCCTTACATTATAGGCTAGTATATTTGAGAGGCTGCTCACTCTCATAGAAACTCAGTCTTCATCAAGAGGAAGGTAGAAAACCAGTTGTGATAACTTTTCCATCTTCCTTTACATAATGGGAGAGGTTTTTAATGGCAGAATCTTTGAACACAAAAACAAGTTTTGTCGAAAAAATAGGCATCCCAAAAGCACTCTTCTGGGCCTTTGTCGGGCAACTGCTTTTCATGGTCGGCGATGGGGTAGAAGCAGGTTACCTAGACACATTCATGCTTCATACGGGTCATCCGCAAAGCTTCGTGAATGAATTATTCACCTGCTACGGGATTACCGTCATGCTTGCTGCATGGTTTGCTGGCCCCCTATCGGACCTGATGGGGCCTAAAAAGGTTATGTGGATTGGCCTCATTCTCTGGGCCGTCTTAGAGGTTGGGTTTCTCATTTGCGGGCTAACGCCTAATAATAGCACGTGGATCCTCACTTTTTACACGTTACGCGGTTTTGCTTATCCCCTCTTCGCCTATGGGTTCTTAGTTTGGATTGCCGCAGCAACCCCAAGCACAATGTTAGGTGCGGCGGCTGGATGGTTTTGGTTTTCCTTCTCAGCTGGGCTGCCAACTCTAGGCTCTCAATTCGCCCGTTTCGCAATCCCTGCGATTGGTGAAATCAATACCTTCTGGTGCTCTTTAGGTCTTGTCGTTATTGGCGGGTTATTGGCCCTCCTTTTTACACATGAACCAACTGGGACAAAACGCCTTCTCCCCGCTGATGTCTCCCCTAAAAAGGCGTTTTTAGGCTCTATCAGCATCATATGGCGGGAGCCTAAAACCCTCATTGCTGGCATTGTAAGGACAGTTGATACCTCCTCCGAATATGCTTTTCTCGCTATTATGCCGGGCTTCTTTGTGGACCATTTAGGTTTTACTCTTGGGCAATGGCTAAACCTTCTATCATTGATTTTCTTGAGCAATATTATCGTTAACCTCATCTCTGGCATGGTGGCCGATAAAATAGGCTATCGTTTTGTTGTGGCTGTCTTTGGTGGGATTGGTGGATTTATTACCATTCCCCTCTTTTATTACATTCCCCTTTGGTATCCGGGTAATTTTGCCGCTGCCGCTGCAGTTGGGATTTTATATGGGGCCTCCATCGCAGCCTTTGTGCCTCTCTCTGGGCTTATGCCGCAAATTTGCCCCCGCGAGAAAGCCGCAGCCCTCTCTATTCTTGGCTTAGGGGCTGGGGCCTCAACGTGGGTTGGTCCGGCCATTGTATCCCTCTGCGAAGTAATTTTTGGCACAGGGATGTCTTACGTCATTTGGACGTTTGCCGTCATTTACCTCATTACAGCAGGCTTAACGATGACACTCCGTATTTCACCAGAAGCACGCCGTTACATTGAAGAGCACGAAAAACAAAAGAGCTAACCACTATCAGAGAAAGGCCACGTAGTTATGTCGTGGTCTTTCTCGAAGTTCATAACGGCCATGCATCAAAATGAGCGTAAATCCTAGCGAAGGCCTTGCAGTTCTTGCCATACTGGCGCACTCTCTCCCTGTCGTTAAACCTTATGTATTAAGGAGTTCATCATGGCTGTAACCAAGCTTGTTCTGGTTCGTCACGGCGAAAGCCAATGGAATCAAGAAAATCGTTTCACCGGTTGGTATGACGTGGATTTATCCGAGAAAGGACGTAGCGAAGCCAAAGCAGCGGGTGAGCTCCTGCGTAAAGAAGGTTATTCCTTCGACTTCGCTTATACATCCGTTCTAAAACGCGCAATCCATACATTGTGGAACATTCTTGATGGTGTGGACCAAGCGTGGCTCCCTGTTGAGAAAAACTGGCGTCTTAATGAGCGTCACTATGGTGCGCTCCAAGGGCTGAACAAAGCCGAGACCGCCAAGAAATATGGCGATGAGCAAGTTAAGCAATGGCGTCGCGGTTTTGCTGTTACCCCCCCTGCTCTAGAGCGGTCTGACGAGCGTTTCCCCGGCCATGACCCACGCTACGCTCATCTCAGCCCTAATGAGCTTCCCACCACAGAGAGCCTCGCCCTCACTATTGAGCGCGTCATCCCTTATTGGGAAAAGAGCATTCTGCCCCGCATCAAAAAGGGTGAGAAGGTCATCATCGCAGCCCACGGGAACTCCCTGCGCGCGCTGGTGAAATATCTGGATAACATGACAGAGGATGAAATCCTCAACCTGAACATCCCCACCGGTGTGCCTTTGGTTTATGAGTTCGATGAGAGCTTTAAACCTGTGAAGCATTATTACCTCGGCGATGCAGAAGAAATCGCCGCTAAAGCTGCTGCCGTGGCTAACCAGGGCAAGGCTAAGTAAGCTTCTGGCTTTGCTTTGTTAAAGAAGGGGACGGTTTTGTAGCCGTCCCTTTTTTATATTATTAGCTGACACATAGGCTGCTCTACAATAAATAAAATGGTGAAACTTTTTCATGAGAAAGGAATCATGATGTTTGGAGTTAGAAGAACAGAAGACGATAAAATTGCTTCAGTTAATATTTATCTAGAGGCATGGAAAAGAGTCATTGATACACAAGAACATTTTAACGATATTAGTATGCGCGTAAGAGGATTACTCGGAACTTGTTTTTCGGCTCTTTTCTTATTCGCTGCTTACCTGTTGAAAGATTCAGATATAAATAATGAAAAATATATTATAATTTCTATATTATTTTTTTATGTTATCATTGCTCTTAGCTGTCTCTTTGCAGAAAAATGGTACAGAAACTTTCTTATTAGTGCAGTAAAAGTTGGAGAAGATATTGAAGAGAAGCTAAAAACCTATGGCTACGAGGCAATACAACTTACAACACAAATTAGTTGTGATGATAAAAACAAAAAAATTAATAGCCAATGGTTCTTTAGATTATTTTATTTTTTTCAAATATTCCTCCCGATTTGTGTGATTTGTTTGTTATTTTTCAAGAATAAAGTATAATATATATAAAACTCATGATAGCCAAACAAATCACAATATAATTTTTCAAGCTCTAGCAATGGAAAGATGACCATCATAATATCCGTGCTAGTGCTATTTAACGATTGCCACACATCCTAGAAATATACTGGCAAAGAAACCAACTCTTTAATAAGAGGATAATTCGATCAGATTACCATCGGGATCACGACAATAAACGGAGGAAATTTTCCCACGGGCTCCTTCTTTTATTACAGGTCCACATTCAATCTTTACGTTATGATGTGTCAGATGCTTTACAACATCATCTGCGGACAGACTGACAAGGAAACACAAGTCTGCTGTTCCCTCGAGAGGATGCCTTGCTGTGAACCAATCTTCTTGCGATATATCCTTCTGTCTAAGATTTATTTTCTGACTACCAAAGAAAAGTATATTTTTTCGCACGCCACTTTTTTTTGAAACAATCTTCTTCCCCCGCATTCCAAGAATATTTGAATACCAATCAAACGATACATCAATGTCATTGACATTCAGAACAAGATGATCAATCGCTTCAACAAATAAAGTAGGCATGGTCTATCTCCATGTTCATGCTGCGACTGCGTGATAACAGGAAGCGGACGAAAAGCTTTCGCTACCCCCGAAACAGCTAGACATCTAATCCTATACCATCTTGCCAAGAGTATAACAGACTGCGACGAAGAGACGGACTAATTGTAAGAGGCGCAGAAAAATTGGGGGCCTCGCTGGGGACCACAGAAATAGAAAACGCTCCTATTTGTGAGGTACGCTTTGCTTTTTAGTGGAAACCCGTGGCGGAGGGGATGGGACCTTTATTTGAAGTTCCTCTCAACTGCAAAAGCCCAATACCTACGGGAACGCGCCAATTCTGGTTTGTCCCTGTGGAACGCAAACGTGTAATACCGCTCTTAAGCGGTTTAACGGCTTCTGTCCAAAAAATCCTCCTGTCTATACGGACGCAAGCATACTTTCGGCCTTTCCCATGGCTTGCGTTTTCGTCCTCTACAGCCCTGCCATTTGTCGGGGTGTCTCCTGTCGATCAAAACAGTTCCTCACATCACCTCCATGCGCCGCCCCGCTTCCCTGAAAGCCTCCTGCGTTGCCGAGTCATGCGGATGGTCGGTGATCCGACGGGAACTCCGGTCAAACGCATACCGAAGCCGAGGCCCGAACTGTTCCTCTGCCAGCCAGCGTGCATAGGCGTCCGGTGCAGCTCCCGTTCCTGCTCCCGCCAGGTTTCAGGCAGGATCTTCCAGAAGGTGAGATCCATATAACCGGGCTTACCCTCCCGCTCGGTCTGCTGCAGGGCCCAATCTCTGTCCCGCGCTCCGGGGCTAGGTCGTTTGCCCTGGTACCAGCCTTCAAAACTGATCCTGTTCTCCCGGGCAATCCGGGTGGCCCGGGCCTTCCACTGCTCCGAGCCCTGCAGGGTAAAGCCCCGGGGATAGCGTTCCTCAGCCAGACGCAGCATGGCCAGCACGTCCTCATCGGTCGTGTGTTTCCTGGCCAGAATCTGTTGCCCCCTATCCGTGAAGGCCGTTTCCCGGTTGGCTTTCACATAATGAATGCCAGAGCCGGCAGAAGACATGACCAGTCTGTACTGCTCCAGCAATGATTGATGCCGGCTCCGCTCGGGAAACAGTGATCCCTTCCAGACCTACGTTCCCCGCAAGCCATCATGACGCTTGGCACGTTCTTCCCGGTACCGGGCCCAGGAAAGCCGCTGCAATGTTCCAGGTAGGATCTGCTGCTGCTTCCAGAGCCAGGCCTGATCCCTGACCGTGGCCCGCCGGAACGCTGCCTGGCTTTCCAGCAGGAGACACAGGGACAGCAAGTCGGCCCAACCATAAGCCCGAGCCACGTCATGGATCTGCTGTCATTCCCGGCTCTACCAATCCCTGATTTCGGCAAGCTGTTTTGACAGAGTGAACCGGTAAAGCCTATTCCGCTCACTGTACCAGGCGCGGCACTGCATCTCCTTCTGGGCCTCACTGTCCTTCCGGCAAGCAAAAAGCATGTCTGCCCTGTCAGGTGGCCGGGAAAAGATCCCCTCCTCAAAAGCCCCGAAACGTTTTCTCAGCGCCACCCGGGAAAAGGTCCGGCCCATAACGCCGGCCTTGACGGCCTGTCCTTCCAGCATGATGACCAGACCACGGCCCTTCCGCTTGAAGGTAGCGCCCTTCTTCCAGAACAAGGCATGAAGCTCTGCCCAGCTGCTGGCTTTCTCGGTAAGCGGGGCCAATCGCGTCCGGGCGAGGTGTTCCGCACTGGCCATACCGTGATAACGCTCGAAGCGTTGGGCCTGCTGGCTGAGCGCTTTTCGGGGACGCGGATTGAGGCGCTTTCCTTTATCATCATAACGGGGCGTTCAGGACTGACTGTGTAATCCAGCTTGCGCAACACCCTGTGCAGGGCCTGTTTCGGGGCCTTGATGTGCCAGCCATTATTGATTTCGGTGAGTGTTTCCGTCAGGGGATCAACCCGGTTTATCACCAGATGGAGATGAGGATGGGCCGTATCCTCATGCAGCGCCCAGACCGCCTGATGATCGGACAGTCCCAGCTCATCCATGAGGGCATGAACGAGCTTGCGGCGTTCCTCGACCGTATTGCGGGATGAGCCACAAAAATGATGGCCTCGGCATGGCTACATTTTTCACCAGTAATCCGAGAGCCCGGATTGGTGATATAGCGCAGGAGGCCGCTGATCCGTTCGCGCTTACTGCTGCGTCGGGCACTGTCAACGAGCTTGATGTACATCCTGCTCCCTTTCTAGCTGTTCCCAAATCTGGGCGGCGAGACGCTGGACAGCCCGGAGGGTTGTCATCATCTCCTGACGGAGTCCCGGCGTCCACTCGGAACGGGCCAGCATGTTGAGCAGAGCTCCCTGACGGCGCAGCTCCCCCACCAACTGTGCGATGTCACCCAGGGCACGCTTGCTGGAGGCGGTCCGAACCGGCTGGCGGAGGATCAGGGCGCAAACCAGCTCGAAGAGGGTAATGCCATGGGCCTAGCAGGCCTGCCGGAGCTCGTCATGGAGAGCCTGTGGAACGCGCAGCTGAATGACCTGGGAAACGCTTTTCCGCGGCTGTACTGGAGGAATGGATGGACACATGGCCAGCCCCCATTTCTGCAAAATAGCGTCGCCATTGAGCGGAAAGCAGGTGCGAATGACGGACGTCATGAGCGGGTTGTCGTGCAATTTTGACGCGGCGACGATCATGAAAGCCGCCCTAGACGATATGACCGGTCCGCGGTCCAGTATCGCAACAAGCGGAAACGTCACAGCAAAATCGGTTGTCTGTTGCAGATGGAACCGGCAGGAAAACAGGATCGTGAGGGAAGCCAGCGACAGGCCATTCAATCCCGATCCTGAATAAGGAGGAATAATAGACAGGATTGGGGGCGCATCCAGCATGGATGCGCCCTTAGGCTGCATTGACAAAAGATTTATACAATCTGTCTGAGTTCTGCTTCAGTGGTTGCTTCAACGCAGACGATAAGGTGGAGCGGAGATGGCATGAGGTGATCTGACAGATCAGGAATGAGCGATGATTGACCCGCTTCTTCCACCTGAACGCGCGTATTGGACGCACCCGCTGAAGACAATCGCCGATTTCTTAGTGGTATGTTACATGTTCTACGGACGGATTGTCCCTGATGGGACATAATTTATGCAAACCAGTCTCCGCAAATCCCGGAGCAATCTATAGGGTTGAGGCGATACGTCATGGGTAACTCACAAAAAGATCGAAACAATATCATATCATCTCATCAAGATAATAGGCACAGCGACGCATATCACCGAGCACTCAGGCAGTGCGCACATGTCGCCCAAGAGGAATTTAAAGTCGCCGTTAGTGCCCTCCACGATGCCGAGCAGGTTGGGCGGAAACTGAAGACATCAATGGCAGCTATTGCGCGTCGTGTCCCGACTGATGGCGCAGCCATTGAAGACGCCAGAACACGACTTCAGGAACTCGACGCAAAGCTTGAGACGACGCTAGTGGACTCTCTCTGTGCAACAAGGACTGCTCTCCATACCAAGAAGAGTGTCCTCAATCGTTTTACGATCACGCTCTTCGGCCGAACGATGGCAGGCAAAAGCACGATCCGTGAGACGCTTACTGGCGGCGATGGTACCACTATTGGTAAGGGTGCCCAGCGTACAACTCGCGACGTGCGCGAGTACGTCTGGAACTCCCTCCGCATCATTGATACCCCTGGTATCGGGGCGTACGAGGGTGAAGAGGATCGCGCGCAGGCAATATCGGTAATCGACGAGACCGACGTCGTATTGTTTCTTGTCAGCTCCGACGGGGTTCAGGAGGAATCGTTCAAAGGTATGAGGGAGTTGCGCCAGCAGAACAAACCGATAATTTTCGTATTGAATATCAAGCGAGATCTCGAAAAATCAGTAAATATGCGTCGGTTTCTGAAAGATCCACGAAGCATATTTAACGAGAACGAGATCCGTGGACATTCCGACCGCATCTGCGAGCTTGCCCGTGATTATCTTGGCATGAGCAATGTGGAGATATACCCGATCCATGCACAGGCAGCATATTTTTCTACTCGTCCCGAGTATAAAGAAGATGCGGAACTTCTTGCGGATTACTCTCGTCTTGGAAAACTCCTTCACGCACTTGAGGTAGAAGTTTCCCGACGAGGTATTGTCCGTCGATTGCAGACCATCATAGATGGTACCCAAATTTCGTTGCTTGATCTCCAAGAGGAGCTTGGTAAGCAAGCAAAAACTGTGAGGCAAGTGGCCCATTACCTTAAAGATCAATTCGAAGAGCTTGACGCCTGGCTTAATGGCTTCATCCGGGCAACAAAGACCCGTGTAGAGACGGAAGCGAGCCAGCTCGTGCAGCCGCTCCGCGCATCGCTGTCTGCGTTCATTGACGAAAATATCGAACGAAAGGATGTCGGTGAACGCTGGAATCAAAAGGTGGTAGCGCTCGACATCCAGGGCTGGCTCAAACGTCAGCAGACGGTTATCCTTGATGAACTTCGCGCTTGCCTCGATGAGTTTTCACGAGAAATGTCAGTAGAGTCGAAAGTGATAGGAGAGTTCGACGCCGCCAACCCATCACAATTTGATCCGTGGGATGTGAAGCGATCCCTGCATTGGCTCTCTGCCGCAGGGGGGGCCATGGCCAGCGTTTCCGCTGTAGCGGGGTACTTTGGCGCCGCGAACTTTTGGAACCCAATTGGGCTGACCGCTGGTGTCATTAGTGTGATCCCTCTAGGGCTATCGTGGTTTTTTAACGATCGCGAGAAGAAACTTCAAGGTCAGAAGGCAAAGGTGACCTCCGATCTTCGCAAAAATATCGATAACCTTGAGCGTGAAGTCGCTAGCAGCTTGAAGCAATGGTTCTATGACAGTGTGACAAGCCGATTGGTCCGCGCGATTCGTAAGGATACACGGCAGTTCTATACTGGCATGGGCAGGATTTCTCGATCCCTGGATGATGGGGCCCGTCAGGTAGCTACCATTGTTGAGGGGCTCAATCGCCGCCTTCTTGTCCGCACGGGGCAATTCATTCACATGCCCGTGGAAGAAGCTCTAATAGCCCGTGTAGTTCGTGATCCTGGCGTTCGCATCAAGTTCCTTTGGAGGGGGAATATCGAAAACGCAGCGTTCTGCAAAGAAGTGGGTCGCGCGATCAACGAGTGGGTTGATGAGATTCCAGAGGTTCCTGTCGCTCAGAAGATAGCTGCTGCCCTGCGGCCTGCCAATGTCTTACCCACGAATGTATCAATCTCGGCCCGATCGGCTCTAGTTCGTGTCCCACAGAAAGAAGTAGGGCGAGCTATCGGAAAACGTGGTAGTAATATTTCCCTTGCCAGCCGTCTCGTGGAGGTACGCATTAAAGTGATTGGAGAGGACCGCGCACATGTCTGATAAAGCTTCTTTCGAATTTGGCGAAATTCTCTCGGCGACCCAGAAAGTTCAGAGTGATCTGCGCGCGGCTACCGCGCGTTCAGAGGATCTAAAGGTCAGAGCTCTCGAGCGCGAGGTGGATGAGGTACGGATCACTGGGGGTTCGTTCGAGCGCGTCCCCCCTCTTACCATAGCCTTCGTCGGGCAGTATAATGCGGGAAAGTCAACAATCCTTCGTGTCCTCACGGGCCGCGAGGACATCGTGATCGACGCTAACGTCTGCACCGACTCGGTTACAGCTTACGACTGGGAGGGGGTTCGGCTCCTCGATACGCCGGGCGTACATGCGGGACGGCCCGACCACGACGAGAAGACCTACGCAATAATCGATCGCGCCGATCTCATCGTGTTCGTTGTTACGAACGAGCTATTTGACGATACGATCGGGCGCCACTTTCGAGAGCTTGCGTTCGGGCGTCAGCACGCGCGCCGGATGCTCCTTGTTGTAAACAAGATGGGCCAAGATCCAGGCTCGCCTGAGACGAAGCAAGGCGACATTGAGAAGGTCACGGCACCGCTCGTCCTTGAGGATTTCCGTAGTGTCTTCGTCGACGCCCAGTCATGGATTGAAGCACAAACCGCTGACGAAGAGGATCGCATAGACCTCCTCAAGCTTGCCAACATCGGAACGCTTACGGACGCGCTCAACGGATTTATAGCAGAGCGTGGTTTGACAGGTCGCTTGTCGGCGCCGCTCTTCACGATGCGTGGCATTGCAGAACAAGCGTCTGCGCTACTATCAACGGATTTTCCTCAAGAGCGTGCCGCGCTCGAACTCCTTCATCGCAAGCGAAGCATTTTTCTCGCATCGCGAGGTCGTTTGCGCGCAACGATGAATGGTGTCATCGCAAGAGCTGTCGTCGATATCGGGAATTATGGCGACGAGGTTGCAGAGTCGATCGAGCCAGGCAAAACCGAGAAAGACGTCGAAGCACTTCATACCCGTGCCCAGGCCAATGCCAATGCTCGCAGTGAGGCGCTTTCTGAAGAGGCTCGTTTATGCATCGAGACAGAATTCAGCGAGTTGCGCCATCAGTTGGAAGCCCTCCGTGATGGCGTGCTCGCGCGTGAACTGACTGGACAGGTTGAAGGCGAAGCACCTAGGGACGCTTATCTCGGCGACTTCGCATCCCTGGCATGGAACTCGCCTTCAAAAGTAGAAGTTCTTGCCGATTGGCCCGTCAAAGCCAAGAAGATCGGAAGCGTTGCAAAGGACATCGGGAACTGGACAGCTCGATGGGCCACGGGATCTACTGCTGAGGGAGTTTCCGCGTTCAGTGCCACGGCGGCTCGGGGAAGTGACGCGCATAAGGTTGTCTACAACGTCGGGAGATTTTTTGGCGTAAAATTCCGACCTTGGGGGGCCGTCAATGTAGCCCGGGCAATCGGAAATGCCGGTCGGTGCGTTTCCGCAATTGGCGGTGTCTTGGCAGTCTTCGCACAGATCGCTGAAGACCGTCAGCAGGAACAGCACTATCTACAACTCCGCAACGCGCGCGACGGCGTTCGTTCCGCTTATCGGGATTCTGCCTTGTCAGTTCAGGCTTTATTTTGGGAGCAATTCGAATTGTTTTCCAAAGAGTTTTACGATTCTGAGTTACTTGCCATAGATAAAACCGTTGAAGATCTTGTCGGAAAGCGCAATGAACGAAAGTCTGGAGCTGTGGATTTCCAAAATCTGAAGCGACGTATTGAAGAACTGATCAAGCTAATTAATGTGAGACAATTGCCTACCCCGTAGTTAAGTATTACGCAAGCTCAATCATCGTATTTAAGGACCAAATTGATCTTAAGATAAACAGCCACGGGATTGACAGTGACCGAAATGCTTAGGTTATTTTGACAAAGAGTTAAGTCAGAGTTTTGCGGCGGCGAACTTGAAAAAGCTCATGAAGGACAAAGCTGTCTTGTCGTAGCGATTTGCAATGCGCTGCCTCCGCTTGAGATGGTTGAACATCCGCTCGATGCAGCTGCGCCCTTAGTAGCACTGCCAGTCTGTTTTCTACGGTACACTTCGGCTTTTGCGTGATGGAATGGACGGCAGGATACCACCTAGAAACAGATCCTGGCGAAAACTGTCGCCGTCATAGCCTCGTTCAGCCAGCATGGCCCGTAGTTTAAAACCGGCAACACCAGCAAGGCATCTGTGGCTTTATAAGCTGAAACCTGACCTCCTGATGAGGACAAAACCGAAAGGGCATCCCTGATTGTCGCATCGGGCGCGACTTTTGCTCGTAAAGCCGCCGCGTGATCGACTAAAACCTTTTCTTCAATGAGCCCCCTTTTGCACCCGTGGCCTGTGATTGAGTACGGACGATGATACCATCAATCATATGCTGCCAGCCATCATTCAGTCCCAGATCTATAAGAGTCTGAAGCAAAGCATCCCTCACGCCCCGTTCAGCCCGATGGTGAAATCTGACATAAACGGAGTTCCATATGCCGTGGCGTTCATGCCTGTCCCGCCAGGGACAACCCGTCCGCAGAACATGCAACATCCCTTTGAGAAATCAGCGGTTATTTCGGCAGGGCGGCCCCAACACCCATGCTCATTTTACTGAGGCCTTCCCCTTGAAAGACAGTTCCCATTATAAAAGAAAGGCCAACGAAAAAGGAAAATGAACCTTCTCCACAAAAACCTGCGCTTCAGCTTCCGACAGGCCCTTTCCATAACGCTCATAGGTTTTCCCACCACGATGACCAAAAACCTTGTTGGATAGTTCCAGTCCAATATTGGAGGCAGACAGCATCTGCCGGAAATGATGCCGGAAGGAATATCCCATGAGGTCCAGATCATCGGGGAAAACCGTACGGATCAGCCGGTTCAACCGGGTCATGCTGGCCTGCTCGGAACGCAGTCGGCCTGAGGGTCCTTCACCATAGATGAGAGGACGGTCCAATCGCTTCTGACGAGCCGCATAGTCAAGAAAGCCAAGCTCTTTCAGTTCGTCAATCACCGAAACCAGGCGAAAGGCATTCTTGGTTTTTATGCCCGCCTTCCGGACCGGAGGTCAATGCAGGGAATGTCCCCAATCATGACCAGTTCGGAGGGCGCTTCCATAAGCTCTCCACCCCGCGCCCCTGTCATGGCGCACAGGACCGCAAGCCACCAGCCATCATCCTGTTCCGTCGCGGCAAAAGCATCCGACTGGAAAAAGCGCTTCAATTCGGCATGGGTAAAGGAACGTCGCCTGTCCTGGGCATTCTTTTCTTCCATGGTTGGCTTGCGGGAACGGACCAGTTCAAAACCGTCATCCTTCAGGTAATCCTTGCCAATCGCCCAGCGCAGGAAGCTCCTGACCTCGCCAAGCTGGCGCTGGATCGCCTTGTAGCTCAAAGGGCGCTGGTGACGCTCACTGACAAAGTCGCGCAGGAAATCGGCCACATCGACAAGGTCACGCTTGACCAGACTGCCAAGCGGCTTCCTCTTCCATACCCGTTCAAGATAGGAAAAGGTGGTTTTCATGCCTGAGACGCTCTTGGCCGCATAACCGGGATTATCCTGCCAGAATTCATCCAGATAAGCCTGCCACGGCCTTCCAGTAACCAGCGTAGGGCATCCTCATGATTGTCTGACTTCAGCACCGTGGCAGGCTTGGGCAGTTCGCCTATCTTCAAGAGAGAGCGAAGAGCCGCCAAGTGCTTGGCCTGTTCGGCATTGGCCTTATAAAGCGCCTGGAATTTCGACTGGCCATACAGGAACATCAACCGGCCTCCCGTTCCGCTGCGTAAGTGTCATCAGGGGTGCTTCCCTTGGAGACAGTCTTCCGGAGCGTTTCAAGGAGCGCCTTGCGGTCGGTCAGAAGCCCCCGATCCAGATAGTCCCGGAAGGTTTTGAGCACATGAGACATCCGGTTGCGGGCCTGATGATAATCGGTCGTCTGGAGGGAGAGAACGACTTCCTGCCCGAAACGCTCTGTAAACGCGGCGAGAGTCGTGCCCGGAAATAATAGCCGTCACGACGTCGTATGATAAAATTGGGCATTGTATCTTTTCCCATGGTCAACATGTAACACGTGCACGAGACACAAGGAAAAAGAAAAACCTCAAAAATGGCAGTTTCCCGGGGAAAAGAATCTTGGCGGAGGGGATGGGATTCGAACCCACGATACGGGAGTTACCCGTATAACGGTTTAGCAAACCGCCGCCTTCAGCCTCTCGGCCACCCCTCCGCTATAAACGGTTTTTACACGGCGTTTGCAGGACGTTTTGTAGGGGGAAACGCGCGTGACGTAAAGCCCCCTACACCATTCTTTTTACGATTTTATGAGGCTAAAAGCTTCTTCAGCAACTCATTAACCATGGCCGGGTTGGCTTTACCTTTCATAGCCTTCATCGTTTGCCCAACAAAGAAGCCAAAGAGCTTATCTTTGCCGCTCTTATATTCAGCAACTTTATCCGCATTCGCTGCTAAAATCTCGCTAATTGCCGCTTCAATCGCGCCTGTATCCGTCACTTGGCGGAGGCCCTTACGGTCCACAATGGCGGAAGGTTTATCACCTGTCTCCACCATATCTTCGAGAACCTCTTTCGCGATTTTTCCATTAATGGTGGAATCACTTATCAAGGCAAGAAGCTCACGCAATGATTCAGCAGAGACCGGGCTATTCTCAATCGTCCGGCCTGTTCGATTCAATGCTGCGAAGAAATCACCCAGAATCCAGTTTGTCGCCAAACGTGCATCCGCCCCGCGTGCCACTGTCTCGTAAAAGTCCGCTACAGATTGTTCAGCCGTCAGAACGCCCGATTCATAGCGAGAGACGCCGTATTCTTTCTCCAACCGTGCGCGCTTATCCTCTGGCAATTCTGGCAGAGCCGCCTTTAGCTCATCCACCCAAGATTGCTCTAGCACCAAAGGTAGGAGGTCCGGCTCTGGGAAGTAGCGGTAATCATGCGCATCTTCCTTGGTCCGCAGAGAGCGCGTCTCGCCCTTTACATGGTCAAAAAGGCGGGTCTCTTGGTCAATTTCCCCACCAGATTCCCACACATCAACCTGACGCTGCGCTTCAACTTCAATCGCCTGCATGACAAAGCGTACGGAGTTCACATTCTTAATCTCGCAGCGCGTGCGATAGCCCTCTTCCCCTTCACGCCGGACAGAGACATTGACATCCGCGCGCATGGAGCCTTCCTCCATATTGCCATCGCATGTCCCCAAATAACGCAGAATCTGCCGTAATTTGCGGATATATGCCCCGGCTTCTTCTGGAGAGCGAATATCGGGCTCACTCACAATCTCCATCAACGCCACACCAGCACGGTTGAGGTCGATGAAAGAGCGTGTCGGGTCTTGGTCGTGAATGGACTTCCCGGCATCTTGCTCCATATGCATCCGGGTCACGCCGATATGCCGGGTTTCACCATCGGATAGCTCGATCTCGACAGTGCCCTTCCCCACGATTGGATGCTCAAACTGGCTAATTTGATAGCCTGTCGGCAAATCCGCATAGAAGTAATTCTTCCGGTCAAAGCGGCTGAAAAGATTAATCTTCGCACGCAAGCCAAGCCCTGTCCGTACCGCTTGGGCTACGCACTCACGGTTCAAGACAGGCAGCATACCGGGGAAGCCTGCATCAATCAGGCTAACATGGCTGTTAGGCTCCCCGCCATAGGAGGCAGAGGCCCCAGAAAATAGCTTCGCTTGGCTTACAATCTGGGCGTGGACTTCCAACCCGATGACCACTTCCCATGCGCCAGTTTCACCAGTGATTCGATACGCGCTCATGCTGATACCCCTGCATGGATAGTAGGACGATGGGTAAAGGACGCTGCTTTCTCCAAAACGGAGCCCGCGGCTAAGAGTGTTTCTTCATCAAAGAAGCGACCAATTAACTGCAAGCCAAGTGGCACGCCGTGGCTATCCAACCCTACAGGTACGGACAAAGCAGGCACACCGGCCATGCTGGCAGGCACGGTAAAGACGTCATTAAGGTACATCTGCACGGGGTCGGTTGGTTTTTCATCCCATGCAAAGGCCCCAGAAGGTGCCGTTGGGGCGAGAATGACATCTACCTTTTCGTAAGCCTGCAAGAAGTCCCGCTGTAACAAGGTACGAACCTTTTGCGCGCGCAGATAATACGCATCATAATAGCCGGAGGACAGCACATAAGTACCCAGCAGGATACGGCGTTTTACTTCCTCACCAAAGCCCGCTGCACGCGTTGCTTCATAAAGAGCATCCAGTGATGCCCCCGTTACGCGCTCACCAAAACGCACACCATCATACCGCGCAAGGTTGGAGGATGCCTCCGCCAAAGCTGCAATATAATAAGCTGGGAGGCCATATTGTGTATGTGGCAGAGACATATCGACAATCTCGGCCCCTGCCTCTTTAAGCCAGGCAATCCCTTGGTCCCAAACAGCGGCAATCTCAGCTGGGAGGCCATCAATCCGATATTCTTTCGGAATCCCCACCTTTAGGCCCTTCACGCCTCGCCCCAAGGCCGCCTCATAATGTGGGACAGGTTTATCCACACTTGTAGAATCTTTTGGGTCGAACCCTGCCATAGATTCCAACAAAATAGCGCAATCTTGCAGGTTACGCGCCATCGGGCCTGCTTGGTCTAAAGAGCTTGCAAAGGCGATGGTCCCAAAGCGGGAACAACGCCCATAAGTCGGCTTAACCCCTGCAATACCGCAAAAAGCCGCAGGCTGGCGGATGGAACCGCCCGTATCCGTCCCAGTAGCCCCAAGAACCAACCCCGCCGCCACTGCTGCGGCGGAACCACCAGAGGACCCACCGGGCACTAACTTCGCTGTGGAGCCACGCCGTTGCCATGGATTCACCACCCCGCCAAAAGCGGAGGTTAGGTTGGTGGACCCCATCGCGAACTCATCAAGATTCAGCTTACCAAGAGAGATAGCTCCATCCTGCTTGAGGTTAGCTGTCACCGTGCTCTCATAAGGGGGGATGAAATTATCAAGGATTTTACTCGCAGCCGTTGTGCGAACATCCTTGGTGGCAAAAAGATCTTTCAGGCCAATTGGCAGGCCACATAAAGGCCCCCCTTCCCCTTTTGCTAAAGCAGCATCTGCCTCCTTCGCGGCAAGGCGCGCTTGCTCTGGCGTACGAGTGATGAAGCTATTCAGCCCATCATCAAGGCGTTCAATAGCCTCAATATGGGCATCGACCAATTCCACAGCGGAAATCTTGCGGGCGCGCAAAGCATCCCGTGCGGATGCTAATGTGTAATCAAACAGGCTGCTCATTATTCCACCACCTTCGGCACGGTATAAAAGGGACCTTCACGCTCCGGCGCGTTGGAGAGGACGGCTTCTGGGCAATTTCCATCCGTTACTTTGTCATCACGCAAGCGTGGCTGGGCCAAACCCGTGCCGACCATCGGGGGGACATCTGTAATATCAACCTCATTGAGATGATCGACCCAGCCGATAATTCCCTGCATTTCTTTCTGATGAGCCTGTAGCTCCTCCTCAGAAAGACCAATTCTTGCCAGTCTGGCCATTTTTGCCACTGTTTTCACGTCAAGCGACATGTATAGTCCCGTCCACCAATATCGTTACGTTAGCCTCAAGCTATGAGAGAGCATACCCTCTTGCCATGACACTATTCAATCCACACGCGCTACGCAATCAGCTTCAACCTTCACATTCTGTTCTGGGGATAGACCCCGGCAGTAAGCAGATAGGCCTTGCCCTGTCTGATACATCGCTCATGCTGGCTTCACCCCTTACCATTGTGATGCGAAAAAAACTTAAACAGATGCTGCCAATCTTTCAGGAATTATGCACCCAGCATGCAATAGGGGGAATCGTTGTCGGCCTTCCCCTCTCCCTTGATGGCAGCTTCGGCCCTGCTGCTCGTGCTGCTCATGATTGGGCAAAAGATTTGAGCGAGCGTCTTAATATACCTGCTTGCTTATGGGATGAGCGGCTCTCCTCCAGTGCTGTAAATCGCTTTTTGATTCAAGAAGCCGATATGAGCCGTAAAAAACGCGGAGACGTGGTCGATAAAATGGCCGCAGCCTACATGTTGCAAGGCTGGTTGGATGCCACGATAGCCTCTTAATATATCTTACCCACAAAAAAGGGGGCCACATGCTCCATGCGGCCCCCTCCTCATCAGAGCGTCTTAAAGGACGATCAGATGGTCTTACGCCAGTCACCCCAATCGGTGGAGACAGGGCGGCTACCAGAGTTAGCAGACTGATACATAGCTTGAATCAAGCGCACATCCTGCATGCCTTCTTCACCCGTTGCAGCGAGCGGTGTGTTATTAGCTACGCTGATGGCTAAATGGTCTAGCTGAGCGGAGAACTGGTTCAATGCTGGGATGGTGAACATCGGTGTGGACCATGTTTGTGTATCCCCACTTGTGCAGTGGCTTACGCTGTTACACCAATAGCTTGTTGCAGGGTCCATCCGCAGGGAGGCTTCCGTCCCTTGCAGGTTAAAGCGGGACATCGCATTGACGTTAAAGGAGGCACTACCATGTGCCACCGCGCCAGAGCGATACCGCATGATCCAAACGATTGTCTCGTCAATCTCACGGAACATCGGGTCAGATGGCGGCATGATTGTGGCCTGAACCTCAATCGGATCCTCATCCAGCATGTAACGAGAGCCGTTCACCCCGTAAATACCGAGGTCCATCAGCGCACCACCGCCAGATAGCGCGCGTGTTAGACGCCACTGGTAGGTAGGATCGGTCGGGTCGGTATTATCGCCGTTATCTGTGCTGATAATCTGTGGCTTACCGATGCTGGTGCGTGCCAGCTCAATAGCTTTATGTGTAACGGGGTCGAAGTGGCAACGATAGCCAATCATCAGCTTCTTGCCAGCTTTCTTACCAGCGTTAATCATACGCTGACATTCTTCCACCGTGACAGCCATTGGCTTTTCACACAGCACATGCTTGCCAGCGCGGAAAGAACGCTCCGTAAAATCAGCATGCAGGGAGTTCGGCAGAATGATGTATACAGCATCAACTTCCGGGTCCTGCGCGATTTTATCGAACGTATCGTATGTATAGAGGTGGGATTCCTCAATACCATAATGCTTGCCGAGACGACGTGCCTTCTCGATGTCACCGCTGACAAGAGCTGTAACCTTTGCATATTCACACTCTGCAAAAGCAGGGAGAATCTGGTTCACAGCATATTTGCCAAGACCAACAATGGCATAACCAAACTTACGCGGGCCATCATTTAGCGGGCGAAGAAGATTCGGATAAGGGCGTTTCCCCAAGCCAGCCGGCGGTGCTGGGAAACCAAGAGACTGCGCCACAGCAGAGCTTGCCCCCCCTGCTACGATGGAAGCCCCAAGGGCGCCCAAAACATGCCGACGGCCTGTATTGACCGTCTTTTTGGATGATGAATGAGCATTCATTTTAAGTACATCCTCTCCACTGAAATAACGGCCTCGCAGAATTACGAAGCCTAGCGACAAGCGGGAAGATTTTTATACTCCCCGGCCTCTGCGGGGAGGTTAAAGCTGCCTAAAAGGGATTGGCAATCGCCCCTTGTTACGGAATATCTCCATTTACGATCCTGAAATATAAGATAAATCTATCACTGATATAAAATACTTATTTTACAACATATTATAATCAGGATCACGAAGGGTTTATTTTCACTCTCTTTCACAAGGTATAGATGAATTGCATTTTAGACATGGCACAACATCTTTCCTTTAAAAGATGTAAAGAAAACACGATGCCCATGCTATCTTCACGCAAGTAACAAGGTTTTTCATTACGCCTTGAACCATATTCATCGTTACTGCTGACATACAGCATCAATAGCAGCGACAAAAACAGCCTTGGACATTCCCGCCGCTGCGTTTAACACACATCAATTATTTAAGGAGATAATCACCAGAGGAGTGGTGGGCGCAACAGGGATTGAACCTGTGACCCCTACCATGTCAAGGTAGTGCTCTACCGCTGAGCTATGCGCCCCTCTTGGTGTGAGAGGGTATTTACCTTGCCCTATAAGATGTGGCAAGCCTCCATTGTGAAAAAAGTTCAAAAACCTCCGTGCGCACTCCCGCTTCGCCCTTCCCAGGCCGTTGGGATACAGCTCCCTCCTTGTAAGAGCCGGACTCCCTTTTTGTTATCATCCCCACATTCCGGGCGAAATTATCCTACAGATTTTCTCAAAACGACTATTCTTCCCCTCAATGAACTAGAGCGCATGGAGGATCGTTTTATCAATGAACTCCTACAAGACCTCCCCGCTCATGGCCTCAGCCTCATTCAAGCACTATTTCCACGAAGCTTTTGCGACGTGAATCGGGATTGGCGGGAGCTTGATGCCAGCATGTTTTCTCCCCCCCTTATTGAACAAGACCTCATCCATAGTGCAAAAGTACGCGCAGGCTATGGCGTCATACCGCGCTGTCTAGCGCCGGGGAAAAGTATTTACCGTTATTGCTTACCAGTTGAAGAGGCCAGAACGCGCCTTACCCATTATTGGCAACCTTATCATCACGCCCTCCACACAACGCTGGAATCCCTCATTGAGCAATTTGGCACGGCAATTTTGTTAGATATTCACTCCATGCCACCATTAGCCCAGGCAAGGCCATGCGACATTGTGCTCGGCAATAAGCACGGCACCACATGTTCTCATGATCTCATCAGTATGGCTGAAGATTTATTCACCGCTAAAGGGTATCACGTCCAACGTAATGTGCCCTATCCAGGTGGATACATAACAAGCCGGTACGGCGTAATGGAAGAAAATAAACAAAGCCTACAGATCGAAATTAACCGTGCTTGTTATGTAAATTTAGGAACATTAAAACCCAATCGCCATTTTACAACTATGCAAAAAGACCTAACAGACATCTTATCAGCAATGGCACACTCTTTCCCTACTTCCAAAGAATAGGGAAAGAGTACAGCGTGTCTTATTGCTCTAAAAGAAAAGCTACACCTGCCAGCTTATTTGTCTTTGCGACTTGAGCAACAGGCGTCCCAGCTTTATTGCGCACCAAGCCGTTATCATCGACAGACCCTACGGCACTACCTTGGTTGTTATAAACAACGCCACCGCGATCAATCTCGCCGATAATCTTGCCTGTTTTATTATCCAAAACCGCACCAGCAGGACTCACAGAGCCGGAAAACTGCGTCGTGATTTGCTTCACTCCAGCAGAATCTGCTTCAGGCTGGGATGCTGCTACACCCAATGATGCAGCACACAACCCGAGTGCCATACCGGACAACAAGCAAGTCCGCTTCAGCATAGAAGATATAGACATCTAAAACCTCTTTCTATCTCAGACAGCCCGCAGCGTTAGCACATGAAAGACAGCAGGCAAACCATTACGGAATGCTCGCCCCTCCCCATTACAGGTCGTAACGACCACAGAGCTTATTACCATCTGGGTCACGCAAATAAGCTAGAAAATATTGCGCATCACCCACATTCCGTACCCCCGGCGGGTTCTCAATATCCAAGCCGCCATGTTCAATGCCAGCTTTGTGCCATGCTTTCACCTCATCTTCACTCCTAAGAGCAAATCCTAGTGTAAAACCATTCGCTACCGAAGCCGGGTTACCATCAATTGGCTTACCAATCATGAACATCTGGCCGTCTTTTTCATAAAGCAGCTTACCAGGCATCGCCTCACCTAGAGCTTTCCCGCCCATAACGGAGAATAACGCATCATAAAACTTCTTAGCGCGTGCAAGATCATTCGTCCCTAAGGCAACATGCGTGTAAAGCATAGCCAACTCTCCCAACTCGAAGAAAATTCATTCCTGCTAGGATATGGGGAGGCGTCTCTATCTTTCAATGAGGGCTATAGCCTCTAAAATCTAACTTTTCAGTAAGAGGCTAACGTTTATATACATCCTCTAGCCGCACAATATCATCCTCTCCCAAATAAGGGCCAGACTGCACCTCAATCAAGGTGATCGGGATACGGCCGGGATTTTCTAACCGGTGAACAGCCCCTAATGGCAAATAAACACTCTCATTTTCTTTAACCGTAAGGACCTCATCATCACGCGTTACAAGGGCTGTACCAGCAACAACAACCCAATGTTCAGCACGATGAAAATGTTTTTGGAGCGATAATTTCTCCCCCGGACTCACATGGATACGCTTCACTTGGAAGCGATCACCCTGAATCAAACTCTCATAAAACCCCCAAGGGCGGTACATGCGCACATGCTTCTCAGCTTCACCGCGACCTTCATCCCGGAGGCGTGAGACCATGTGTTTAATATCTTGTGCACGGTCGCGATGTGAAACCATAACAGCATCTTTGGTAACGATGATGATAAGGTCATCCACGCCTGTTACCGTCGCAACAACACTATCAGAATGTACATAACAATTCTTGGCTCTGTCTAAAAAGACATTGCCTCGCGTTGCATTGCCGTCACTATCCTTAGGTGTTAGCTCCCAAACGGCATCCCAACTCCCAACATCCATCCAGCCGAAATGAGCAGGCACCACAGCAGCACGTTGCGTTTTCTCCGCCACCGCATAATCTACCGAGATAGACGGCGCTTGGGCAAAGCTTTCTGCTTCTAGCTGAAGAAAGCCTAAATCTGTCTGAACATTCTCAACCGAACGCTCAACCGCATTGTAAATCTCTGGAGCAAGAGCCTTTAACTCAGACAAAAACACCTTAGCTCGCGCCATAAACATGCCGGAGTTCCAAAGATATTTCCCCGCTGCTAAAAGGCGTTTTGCTTCCTCCTCATTCGGTTTTTCAAGAAAGCGCGTGATATGAAACGCATTCTGCGTACCGTCTAACGCTTTGCCTTGCTCAATATACCCATAGCCTGTCTCAGCTTTTGTGGGTGTCATGCCGAATGTCGCAATATAACCTTTCTCGGCGGCTTCTCGCGCTTGCGAGACCGCCTCTTGTAGAGCGGGGATATCTGTAATCGCGGCATCAGCTGGCATAAACCATAAAATGGCCTCATCATCCGTTTTAGCCTGCCAAAATGCCGCCGCTGCCATCGCCGCTGTGGAGTTACGCGCGACTGGCTCCAGCACGATCCGCGCACCCTCTATCCCAACTTGCCGCAGCTGCTCGGCCATGACAAAACGATGGTCACAATTCCCCACGATAATGGGAGCGGCCTGCAATCCAAGCAGCCTCGTCCGTTGCACAGTCTCCTGGAAGGGTGTCTCCTGCCCTAAAAGCGCACAAAACTGCTTGGGATAGCTCTTACGCGAGACTGGCCATAACCGCGTGCCAGACCCCCCAGACAATATTACAGGAACAATCATCCCAGTTCCCTTCATGAACCGACGAATACCGCTCTACAGATATATAGACGCTCTCTTCTCCTATCCCCCTTTAAAAGTCAACTCCCGGCAAACAGAATAACCATTGTAAGAGATAAAATTAAAATTACTTTTTAATAAAGAATGTTTTGTCTTTATCACATACAACGCTACACCCTGTTTCATTAAAAACAAAACCAATAACCGCACCCCATCTAAAAACAATTACGCTGAACTAAAAGGGAAGAATAATAGTCCTAAAGGTAAACTAACTTAATATGCTAGCCTCTACAGCTATAACCCTCAACCAATACAGAGGGTAACAAATGGCACACAACCATCGATTGCATCCGCACCAATCTCGGCCAAAAACCACC
>NZ_MEJG01000006.1 GCF_002592045.1 Parasaccharibacter apium
GATTCTTTAAACTTTCTACTCTCTCTCTCACAAAAATAAAAAACCGCCCAAAACGGGCGGTTTTTATCAATTTACGTCCTCCTCTTAGCTCTGAGCGGTGGCATGTCCATTTATGAGCAACCCTTGCTCATTAGCGGAGATTGCCACCTCATCCCCATCATGGATAGTCCCTTCTAACAGAAGGCCCGCAAGGGGGTTCTGTAACTCACGCTGAATGACCCGCTTTAATGGGCGCGCGCCATAGACGGGGTCATACCCAGCCTCGGCCATCCACTCCCGTGCTTTATCATCCAGAGAGAGGGTGATTTTGCGATCAGCCAGAAGATGCCGCAGGCGGCCAAGCTGAATCTCCACAATTTGCCCCATATCGGCCCGTTGGAGACGGGAGAACAGGATGATTTCGTCCAGACGATTAAGGAACTCCGGCCGGAAATGCGCCCGGACAACCTCCATCACCTCATTACGGACGGACTCGGTGGATTCGCCATCCTTCTGATGCGCTAGAATCTCAGAGCCGAGATTGCTCGTCAGCACGATGATGGTATTGCGGAAATCCACCACACGGCCTTGCCCGTCTGTCAGACGGCCATCATCAAGCACCTGAAGTAAGATGTTAAAGACATCCTCATGCGCTTTCTCCACCTCATCAAAGAGGATGACCTGATAAGGACGACGCCGTACGGCCTCGGTCAACACACCGCCTTCATCATAACCGACATAGCCCGGAGGGGCCCCGATGAGACGAGAGACGGAGTGCTTCTCCATAAACTCGCTCATATCAATCCGCAGCAAGGCGCGTTCATCATCAAAGAGGAACTGCGCGAGCGTCTTGGCAAGCTCGGTTTTACCCACACCGGTAGGGCCGAGGAACAAGAAGGAACCAATCGGGCGGTTAGGGTCCTGCAAGCCCGCACGCGCACGACGCACAGCATTAGAGACAGCGACCAAGGCTGATTCCTGCCCTACGACACGCTCCCGCAAGACGGATTCCATACGCATGAGTTTGGACCGCTCACCTTCTAGCATCCGGTCCACGGGCACACCTGTCCAACGGGAGACAACCGCAGCGATGCCCTGGTCTGTCACCGTATCGGCAAAAAGGCCGGTTTCATCCGCTTGTGCTTCAGCCTGCTGGGCTTGCTCAATCTGACGCTCTAGCTCAGGGATGCGGCTATACATCAACTCAGAGGCCCGTTGGAGATTCCCCTGACGTTGCGCGACCTCAACCTCTGAGCGTGCATGGTCGAGTTCTTCCTTATATTTTTGCACAGCATTCATGCGGTCTTTCTCCGCGTGCCACGCTGCACTCATCGCATCGGACTTCTCTTGTAGGTCGGCAAGCTCCGCCTCCAACGCTTCGAGCCGCTCACGAGAGGCTGTGTCATCCTCTTTGCGAATCGCCTCACGCTCAATCTTGAGCTGGATGATGCGGCGGTCTAGCTCGTCCAAAGCCTCGGGCTTGCTGTCGATCTGCATCCGCAGGCGGCTCGCGGCCTCGTCAATCAGGTCGATGGCTTTATCGGGGAGGAAGCGGTCCGTGATGTAGCGGTTGGACAGCGTGGCAGCTGAGACCAAAGCGTTATCGGTAATCCGCACCCCATGATGCAGCTCGTACTTCTCCTTAATCCCGCGCAGGATAGAGATTGTATCCGCCACAGAGGGCTCACCCACAAAAACCGGCTGGAAGCGGCGTGCGAGGGCGGCATCCTTCTCGATATATTTGCGGTATTCATCCAGCGTTGTGGCCCCAAGGCAGTGCAACACACCGCGGGCGAGTTCTGGCTTGATGAGGTTGGAAGCATCCATCGCCCCGCTAGAGCGACCGGCCCCAACAAGGGTGTGCATCTCATCAATAAAGAGGATGATTTGCCCCTCGGCACTTTCAATTTCTTTGAGGACGGCCTTCAGACGTTCTTCAAACTCACCTTGATATTTCGCACCGGCAATCAATGCGCCCATATCGAGGGAAAGCAGCTTCTTATTGCGCAAAGCCTCTGGCACATCGCCATTGACGATGCGTAGAGCCAGCCCCTCCACAATGGCGGTCTTACCAACGCCGGGTTCGCCAATCAGTACCGGGTTGTTCTTGCTGCGGCGTGCCAGCACTTGGATAGCACGGCGAATCTCCTCATCACGCCCGATGACGGGGTCCAGCTTACCTTCCTGCGCTTGGGCTGTGACATCGCGCGCATATTTCTTCAACGCATCGAAGTTATTTTCAGCCGAAGCTGAATCAACTGTACGGCCTTTGCGTACAGCGGCAATGGCCCCTTCCAACGCTTGAGCGGACGCTTTGCCCTGCCGCAGAGCCTCCCCGGCGGGGGTTTTGCTCGCAGCAATGCCCGCTAAAAGACGGTCCTGCGCGACATAGCTATCACCGGCGGCTTTGGCAGCAGCCTCTGCACCATCTAAGACACGTACAAAATCCGGTGTTGGTTGAGGTTGTGACGCCCCACTGCCTTGCACGGTTGGCAATTTCGCCAACGCGGCATCATTAGCGTGTTGAACAGATTTAGGGTCACCCCCTGCTGCACGAATCAGGCCCGCAGCGGCCCCTTGCTCATCATCCAACAGGGCCTTAAGCAAATGCTCTGGCGTTAATTGCTGGTGATAATCACGCAGAGCAATGGTCTGAGCCGCTTGAATGAAGCCTTGGCTCCGCTCTGTAAACTTCTGAATATCCATAATCTTGCCTCTCCGTCTCGCCCCATTTTTGGCAGCGATGAATGTCCAGCCTGCCCCATTATGGCGACATGCTTTGCCTAAAATTTAGGCACGATGACGCCTATTTCAAGAGGGCGTTCCGAGATTATCCCCACATCAATTATGTGAGCCGAAATGAGGCTTATGGCAATGGAAGGGCAGCTTTGCGTGTTACGCTTAGGCCTCCCCTACAGATGCAGAGAGTGAAGCGGGCTCCAGCCCTACGCTGGCTAAAGCGCGTTGCCATTTTGAGGAAGGGTCCACGTCAAAGATAATATCGGCCTGTGCCGGGGCGACATACCACGCATTGCCGTGGAGAATCTCCTCCTCCAACTGTCCGGCCGCCCATGCTGCATGACCAAGAAGGAGCATAGCTTGCTCTGGCCCCCGCCCTGCGGCGAGCTCTTTAATCATCTCAAGGCTTGCGCTGACCTCTGCCACGGGGCCTTCTTCCGCCAGAACGGAGAGACGACGCTTAGCCCCTTGCTCGCCCAAAGAGGTGGGCGTGTGGAGGACAAAGCCACGTCCTGGCTCTACCGGCCCACCAACACCGACACCAAATAAGCGTTGTGGTGGGTTGGGTGAGACATCAAGCTGTCTGAGCAGCTCGCCAATATCTGGGTGGGTGAGACGGCGATTAACAATCATCCCCATCGCCCCAGCCTCCGCAGAGTGCGCGCAGAGATAAATGACGGTTTGAGCAAACTCCGTCCCCGCCAAAACAGGGCTGGCAATGAGCAAACGGTCCGTCAATATCTCATGAGGGGCAAGAATCGGCATGAACACCTCTTACAAACAATATGAGCAGCCATCATAACAAGATATAGTGCTGTTTTTACACATCATAGAGCGGAGTGCGCACTATGTCGCCATCACAGATTATTCTCGTCACAGGGGCTACGGCAGGCTTTGGCCGTACAATAGCCACGCGCCTTGTTAAAGAAGGGCATCGTGTCATCGGGACAGGCCGCCGGGGTGAGCGACTCGCTGCTCTCCATAAAGAATTGGGCGCGCACTTTCTCCCCCTCACATTAGATATGCAGGACCATGCCGCCCTGCGCGCACTGCCAGACAGCTTGCCAGAGGAATGGCGGGCTATTGATGTCCTCATCAATAATGCCGGTCTTGCTTTGGGTGTAACCCCTGCCCAAGAGTCCTCCATTGAGGATTGGGAGACCATGATTGGCACCAACATCTCCGGCCTTGTGGAAATTACCCACGCAATCTTGCCGGGTATGGTGGCGCGTAACCGTGGTTATATTATCTCCATCGGCAGTACGGCAGGGCATTACGCATATCGCGGGGGGAATGTTTATGGGGCGACAAAAGCCTTCGTTGCCCAATTTATGAAGAATCTACGCACAGACCTGCTCGGCACGGCTTTACGCAGCACAACTATTGAGCCCGGTCTTGTGGGCGGTAGTGAGTTTAGCAATGTACGTTTGCGTGACGATGCCAAAGCCCGCGCTGTTTATGAAAATGCAACGCCTCTCATACCTGCTGATATTGCCGAGACCGTCTCATGGCTGATTAACCTCCCCGCCCATATGAATGTGAATCATTTAGAGATTATGCCTGTCTGCCAAGCATCGGGTGGTTTAGCGGTCATCAAAAAGGAGGGGTAAGCCCCCTCCCTTATGGCATCAGCTACGGCGGCGGGAGGATTTCTCCCCATTACGCGCGGGACCAGAGCGGCGTTTTGAAGACGGGGGACCGCCGCGGCCCTCTCGTCCTTCCCGCCCCTCACGACGCCCCCCACCGCCGGGGCCACCAAAACGCCCTTTCGAAAGGCCAAAACGGCGGCCCGGCGGGCCACCACGCCCACGGCGCGGGCCTGCCCCACCAGCGGGGGCCTCGGCAGGCTCGATAGTGACTTCGTCCTTATCCGCCCCAGCGCGACAGGCATTAAACCGCGCGACTTTTTCATCAGAAATCTGGAACAACGTATCCTCTTGCTGGATGCGGATGCTGCCAATATCGCGCTTCTGCACCCCACCGAGGCGGCAAATGAGAGGGATCAACCATTTAGGGTCAGCCTTCTCGCTACGGCCCACACCAAGGCGGAACCACGAACCGGACATATCATGCCCACGGCCCGTGCCCTCGCGCACCGCCCCACGAGTTGGGGGCTCCACCGAGACAGGACGAATATGCTCCACGCGCGGTAGATGCGCTTTATGAAAGCCCACTAACGCACGGGCTAAATGAGCGGCATCAAACTGCTCAACTAACTTTGCCACAATCTCCTCTGGGACAGAGGCATCAACCTCGCCTGTCAAGATCGGGTCTTCTAACAAACGTTGAGCGTCTTTCTCGGCAATGGCTTCTGCTGTAGGGACAGGCTCCCACTCTGCTTTAACGCGAGCTTGGGCGAGCACGCGCTCCGCTTTGCGCCGTTGGTTAAACGGCACCATCAACACGCTCACCCCCTTACGCCCTGCACGGCCTGTCCGACCAGAGCGATGCAAGAAGGTATCGGAGGATGAAGGCACGCTCGCATGTACAACAAGCCCCAAAGCGGGGACATCAATCCCACGCGCTGCGACATCCGTTGCCACGCATACACGCGCTGCCCCAGAGCGTAGGCTCTCAATCGCGCGGGAACGCTCATTCTGACCCATTTCGCCAGAAATGGCGACCGAGGCAAAGCCACGCTCTAGCAAGGCGGCTTGCACCTGATTCACCAAAAGCCGCGTATTGCAGAACACCATAGCGGTTTGGCTCTCATAATAACGCAGCACATTAACGAGCGACCGCTCCACCTCTTGCGGGGCTGTAACCACGCAACGATGGGTGATATCGGCATGTTGCTTTTGGCCGGAGACGGTATCAATCCGCTTAGCCTCTTTTTGATAACGCCGTGCCAGAGAGGCGATTTCCCGCGCGATGGTGGCGGAGAATAAAAGGGTACGGCGGTCCTTAGGGGAGGCGTCCAGAAGTTGTTCTAACTCCTCCCGGAAGCCCATATCCAACATCTCATCAGCTTCATCCAGCACGACAACGCGCAAAGCTGCGAGATTGAGCTTACCACGGGAGAGATGGTCACAAAGCCGCCCCGGTGTGCCAACAACAATATGCGCCCCACTGGTAAGGGCGCGGGCTTCCCGGCGGGCATCTGTCCCGCCGATGCAGCTCGCAATACGCGCGCCTGTCTCACCATATAGCCAAGAAAGCTCTGCCTGCACTTGCATAGCAAGCTCCCGCGTAGGGGCGATGACTAAAGCAAGCGGTGCTTTTGTAGGGGCCATCTGGTCCCCCTCACCCAATAAATCGGAGGAGAAGGCTAGACCAAAAGCAACCGTCTTGCCGGAGCCTGTTTGTGCGGAGACGAGCAGGTCCCGCCCCTCCAACGCTGGCTCTAATACGGCCTCTTGCACGGGCGTTGGCTGCTCATAGCCACGCGTTGCGAGGGCGCGAGTTAAGGCGGGATGGGTATCGGGAAAAGGCATCGTCAAAGAACACTCGGTCATACACGGGCTGTTACGAACCAAAATATAACAGCTAGAAAAGCGGTAAATACTCCTTTACCTGCCACAAAGCCAGAGAAGATCACCACCAAATTAAAAAGCAGCGCGTCCGCTTCAACTTCCAGCGGGGCAGCGGCCTATCACAGCATGTACAGTATCTTGCCATGCAGTAAGGTCTTCTGGGGGGACAACCTCGCCTGTATCAAGCTCCACAAAGCCTGCACGCTGCATTAATGCGCTGGTGAGGCGTACGCGGTCCTCTGGCTCCAACGCTTGCCAAATGGCCACGGCTTTGGCAGGGACGAATCTGTCGGAAAAACTGATAATCAGCGGGGCACCGGGGCGGAGGATGCGGCGTATCTCCTCCAAAACCTGTTGTGGCTTAGTGAGATACGCCATGCCATCACATAGCAACGCCCCATCAAAACTCGCATCATCAAATGGTAGGGATGTATCTTGGTTGAGGTCCTGCTCCTTAAAGGACGTTAATGCAGGATTCGCCTGCAAGGCGGCTTTATGAACATCAATCCCGATAAACTCTCGGAAGGTCGCATCCTCTGGCAAATGGCTCATCGCCCCGCACATAAGGTCTAAACTACGCCCCCCTACTGGTAGAGCTGTACGATACAGGGCTGTAATGGCTGTACGCGCGCCCATATCCATTAATGAATCTAAATCCTGCCGGGCCCAGAAGCTTTTATCTGGCTCGGCTGAGGCTTGTGTAAATGCTTTCTCGTGTAAGCCTTGCACGGTGCTCCCTTCCTTTACTCGCTAGGTCGGTCTTTATCATAGATAAAGAAAAAATGCGCTCTCTATAACGGGGCATTTTACCCCAGCCCCACAAGCTTATAAAAGGGAGCCATCTCATCCATCTCTAGGAGGGCCTTATGGGCATGTCCTTTACGAAAATGCACGGATTAGGGAATGATTTTGTCATTCTTGATGGCAGAAGGACCCCCCTTACCCTGCCCTCCACCTTGATAAGCCGTTTATGTGACCGCCAACGCGGCATTGGCTGTGACCAGCTCGTCACGCTCTCCCCGCCCACACGCGCCGGGGCGGATGTGTTGGTCCGCTTCTTCAACCCTGATGGGTCAGAGGCGGGGGCGTGTGGTAATGCCTCCCGCTGTGTTGCCGCCTTATTAGGGGGGAGCCCTACATTACAAACCCAAAATGGCCTCCTCCCCACATCACAAACAGATGGTCTTGTTTCTGTCCTCATGGGTAAGCCTCATCTGGACTGGCAAAGCATCCCCCTCGCCAATGCGTGTGATACAGCCCATCTCCCCCTTTATGATGGGGCTGCATGCTCTATGGGCAATCCCCATCTCACGCTTTTTCGTTCTATCGAAGATGCCGCCACACTTGGCCCTGTTTTGGAGACGGACCCGCTCTTTCCCGAGCGTGCCAATATCGGCTTTGCGGACATACAATCCCCCACCCATCTGCGCTTGCGTGTGTGGGAGCGCGGAGCGGGGCTGACCCTTGCTTGTGGCTCTGGTGCCTGTGCGGCTGTTGTCAATGCTGCTCGGCGCGGCCTTGTGGAACGGACCTGCCTTGTCAGTATGGAATGTGGCTCTCTTACCATCACATGGCAGGATGATGACTATGTGCTCATGACAGGCCCCGCCCAACATGTGTTCACCGGTACGTTAGATGAGACATGGCTGGCAGAGGGCCAGGCCCCCGCCCTATGAGTATTACACTTCTCACCTTTGGCTGCCGCCTAAATGCGCATGAAAGTGACGCGATGGAACATCTTGCCCGACAGGGGTTAGGGCAAGAGGGGCACACCATCATCGTCAATAGCTGCACTGTTACAGCCGAGGCCGAACGGCAAGCCCGGCAGGCTATTCGCCGCGCTCATCGGGAGAATCCCTCAGCGCGCATCATTGTAACTGGATGTGCCTCCGAGCGTGCAGCAGAGGCGTGGGCCGCTTTACCCGGTGTTACGAAGGTTATCCCCAATACGGAAAAGACACATCCCTCCACATGGGGTTTGCCGGAGGAGGCAGGTCGCACCCCACCGCCTTCCCGCTATATTCGGGCGTTACTGCAAGTACAGCAAGGCTGCGATAATGATTGCACCTTCTGCGTGATTCCAGCTGGGCGGGGGCAATCGACCTCTATGCCCTTAGCGGACATCATCCCCAAAGCGCGTGCCCTGACAGAGGCAGGGCATTGTGAGATTGTCCTTACAGGGGTGGATATTGCCTCATGGCAGCATGGGGGACAGGGGTTGGGGCAGCTCTGCCGTCATCTTTTGGATGAAGTGCCAGAGATTGCCCGTTTGCGGCTTTCCTCCATCGACCCTATGATTCTTACCCCTAAAGAAGGCGACCATGCTTTATGGCAGCTCATCGCTGATGAGCCACGCTTTATGCCGCATCTGCATTTATCGCTCCAAGCGGGGTCGGACCTCATCCTCAAACGCATGAAACGCCGCCATAATACGCAGGATGTCGCAAAGTTAGTGCAGCATGTGCGCCGCTTGCGGCCTGATGCAGGCTTTGGGGCGGATGTGATTGCGGGCTTCCCAACGGAGACGGAGGCGTTATTCCAAGAGACATATGAGTTCCTCGCCGAGCAGGCTATCCCTTTCCTCCATGTCTTTCCCTATAGCGAACGACCTGGCACGCCAGCAGCACGCATGCCCTCTATTCCGCGTGCCATTCGCCAAGAACGTGCAGCGAAACTTCGCCACTTAGGCCATGAGGTGAGAGAGCAGTTCCTCCGCCGCTTTATTGGGCAGGAAAAAACAGTCCTTATGGAAAGCCCCACAAGCGGCCATACGCCAGAATTCGCCGCCTTTACCCTCACCTCTGCCCCACAAAACATGCCCCCTACTCAACGCGGGCGGTTAGAGCGCATCCGCATCCTAAAGGTGCAGGATGGTCTTTTATTGGCAGAAATCCTCTAGAGAGGGCTTGACGGCTCCCCCTTTCTCACACCAAGTCGTCTGCTATGGTTGGATTTTTCTCACGACTCAAACAGGGTCTCTCCCGTTCAAGCGCGCGCCTTAATGCGGTGTTTGTAAAACGGCAACTTGATGATGCCACTCTTGAAGAATTGGAAGATGAGCTGATTGCGGCTGATCTGGGCCCGGCAGTTGCGGAGCGGATTATAGAACAGTTCCGCCAGAAAAGCTTTGGGGAGGATATTACCCCAGAGGAAATCCGCCAGACCCTCGCCGCAGAAATCTCTCGAGTGTTGGAGCCTGTGGCCCGCCCCTTTGCGCTAGATACCACAAAAAAGCCCCATGTTGTGCTGGTAGTGGGTGTTAATGGTGTGGGCAAGACGACAACCATTGGCAAAATCGCACATCATTATCATCAAGAGGGGAAATCCGTGATGATGGTGGCCGGCGATACCTTCCGCGCGGCGGCGGTAGAGCAGCTCCAAATCTGGGGGGAGCGCACGCACTCACCCGTTATAGCGGGCAAGGCGGGGGGGGATGCCGCAGGCCTTGCTTATGATGGACTAAAGCGCGCAACGGAGGAGCAAGCCGACCTTCTCCTTGTTGATACAGCCGGACGATTGCATAACCGCCAAGCTTTAATGGATGAACTGGCCAAAATCATCCGCGTGATGCAGAAGTTTGACCCCACAGCCCCCCATAGTGTGTTGCTTGTCCTAGATGCCACAACAGGCCAAAACGCCCTAGAGCAAGTGCGCGTCTTTCGCGACCTCGTCAATGTCAGTGGGTTAGTCGTCACTAAGCTGGATGGCTCTGCCCGTGGGGGTATTGTGGTCGCCTTGGCCGAGCAATTTAAGTTGCCGGTTCATCTCGTTGGTGTTGGCGAACAGGCAGAGGACCTCCGCCCCTTCTCCGCTACTGATTATGCCCGTGGCTTAGTGGGTGACGTACCAACGCAATAGCCGCCCCTACCGATAAAAGGATATGACCTTAAAAAAGGAGCGCCTCCATGACGGGCACTCCTTTTTTCATCCTACTCTCTTAAAGAGAAGGATTAGTCGGCTACGCCGCTATGGGTAGCAATCTTGGATTCCGCAAATGTATGGTGCCAAACATGCCCTTTATCATCAAAAATAAGCAGCACTGTTTTGGCCTTCCCATGCCTACCATTAGAGAAAGCTGAGTAATAGGGAATGTAATTCTCCCCATTCTCGTGCAGGGTTTTAAACTCGTACTTCCAGACCTCACGACCGCCATCAGTGTAATTAATCTCCAGCGGGTCACCAAACATGGCCTTAACCTGATCCTTGGTTGTCACACCATCTTGGATTTTTTGATCAACTGTTGCAGCCGTCTCATTCTTAATGGCCCGATTGCCGTAGGATGAACAGCCTGCCAGCACAAGAGCCATCGCCCCTGCACATAATAATTTCCGCATCGAACTTACAATTCCTCTCAATAGGAGATTCATGCCATACCAGCCCAGTTATGCAACGGGCTGGCACTCACATAACACAATCCCGGCCATTCAACCCTCAAATGGGTCTGTTACCAGAATTGTATCCTCACGTTCCGGGCTTGTGGAAAGCAGCGTAACAGGCGCGCCAATCAATTCCTCAATCCGGCGCACATATTTAATCGCCTGAGCGGGGAGTTCTGCCCAAGAGCGCGCACCACCCGTTGTTTCATCCCAGCCCGGCATGGTCTCCAAAACTGGCTTCACACGGGCCTGCGCCCCCGGTGCAGAGGGGAAATGCTCTATCCTCTGCCCATCTAGCTCATACCCAACGCAAATGGAGACCTCTTTCATACCATCAAGGATGTCCAGCTTTGTCAGCGCAACACCACTCACGCCCCCAACGCGCACGGCCCGGCGGACCATGGCCGCATCAAACCAACCACAACGGCGCGGGCGGCCTGTCACGGTACCAAACTCATGCCCGCGCTCGGCCATGCCTTTGCCGACATCATCAAATAATTCAGACGGGAATGGCCCCTCCCCCACGCGGGTTGTATAAGCCTTAGCAATCCCCAACACAAAACCGACCGATTTCGGGCTCATCCCGCTCCCAGAAGCAGCAATCGCCGCCACTGTGTTGGAGCTGGTCACGAAAGGGTAAGTCCCGTGGTCCACATCCAGCATGACAGCTTGTGCGCCCTCAAACAGGATGCGCTTCCCAGCGCGGTCGGCCTCGGCAAGACGGTCCCACGCACGGCAGGCATAAGGCAGTAAACGCGGGGTAATTTCTTTAAGGAAGGCGAGGATCGCCTCCTTTGTGAAGGTCTCTGCCCCCAAGCCGGCTAAAAGCGTATTGTGATGGAGCAGCAGCTCATCAATCTTCCAATCCAGCGTGTCAGGCTCGGTCAAGTCACAAATGCGGATGGCACGGCGAGCTACTTTATCCTCATAAGCAGGGCCAATGCCGCGACCTGTCGTGCCGATTTTATGGGTACCACGAGCCTGCTCACGCGCGCGATCCAACGCCCCATGCACAGGAAGAATCAAAGGAGCTGTCTCGGCTATCCAGAGTGTTTCTGGCGTGACGGTTAGGCCTTGCTCTGTCACGCGGTCAATCTCGCTCATCAAAGCTTTGGGGTCCACCACGACACCATTGCCGATGACGCCAATCTTCCCCCCGACTAAACCAGACGGCAGCAATGATAATTTATACACCTGATCATTAACAACCAGCGTATGGCCGGCATTATGCCCACCCTGAAAACGCACAACAATATCGGCACGGCTGGACAGCCAGTCCACAATCTTGCCTTTACCCTCATCGCCCCACTGGGTCCCGATTACGGTAACATTGGCCATAAGAATGCTCTTCCTTCAACGTCTCATAATGACGATCCCTACCCGCTTATCAGCGTGGCAGGGGGGTGGGTTGTTCATCTTTCCAGATATGGCTGCACCGTAAATGATGCGCCTCCTGCTCCATCGCACTTGATTCCCCAAGCGATGCGATGGTGGCATAGCCTGCCTCATGCAGGCTGGACAAGTCCTTCTGTGCCATATGGGGGGGAACAAGGCAGCGTTTACGCCGTGGTGGTGGCTCTGCCACCCTTAAAAAAGCATGGGGATGAAGTGTCAACCCACATGCTGGCTCATCCCCTGCGAGATAACGCCCCCCACGTCCCAATTCCTCACGAGAATGTAGAGCAAAGACCGTTACACATACCCCAGTATGATACCGCCAACCTCGGAAATCGACCGGGTCCACCGTCAAACGAGCCGTAGGTAGGCGTGCTAAAATCGCTGCCACATCTGCCCGTAAACGCGCCACAAAAGGGCGTAATTTATCAGGGAATGTCAGCGTCTCTAACTTCTGCAGCGCAATATGAGCCGGGCCAACAGCATCCATCATCCCTAAAAGCAACTCCGCCCATGCCCCACCATGCTCCCGCACGGCGGCGGCATCACGCCGGTCTAACGCATGGATAATCGCCTCACGCTCAGCCCCGCTAAAGCCATCCTCTATCAAGCTCCAAACCATAACAGGCATGGAAAGGTCAAAAGAGACATGAGCAATCCCCAATTTTGCAAGGGCCTCCGCCCCTAGAGCGATGACCTCGGCATCGGCCTCGGCTTTATCAGGGCCGATAAGCTCTATCCCCGCTTGGGAGATTTGACGCTGCCCCTCACGCCCCGGCGTGCCGATAACCACACAATCCCCCGCATAAGAAAGACGGAGCGGGCGCGGGCAATCCTGCATCCGCACCGCTGCAATACGGGCGATCTGCGTTGTCATATCCGGCCGCAATGCCATCATCCGATGCGAGGATGGATCTAACAAACGGAAGCTCTGCTCCGCCAAAGCCGCCCCGGACCCACTCAACAATGAGGCCTCAAACTCTAACAAAGGGGGACGGACGCGCTCATAGCCATGGCAGGAGAATACATCCATCACCGCTGCAAGGCCGCGGGCCTCTGCCTCGGCCTCGGCGGGGAGGAGGTCCACAAACCCCATAGGCAACAAAGCCGGGTTTGATAAATCTGGTGTCTCCATCATGCCCGCACGGCCTCTTCTGCAACGCACCCATAAGCCCAATCTAACCACGGTAAGAGGGCCTCTATATCCTCTGCCTCAACCGTGGCCCCACCCCAAATCCGTAATCCGGCAGGGGCATCACGATAACCAGCAAGGTCATAACCCGCTTGCTCGGCCTCTAAAAGGCTGGTCATCTTCTTAATCGCCGCAGAACGTTGGGCATCATCTAGAGCCTCAAACCACGGTGCGGTAATCTTTAAGCAAATAGAGGTGCAAGAGCGTGTCTCTTTTGTCGCGCTGAGGAAGGCCACCCAATCACGCTGAGCCACCCATGCCTCCACAAGGGCGAGATTCTTCCGCGCCCGTGCTTTCAGAGCCTCCAAACCACCAATGGATTCCGCCCAACGTAAGCTATCCAACGCATCTTCCACACATAACATGGAGGGGGTGTTGATTGTATCGCCGCGGAAGATAGCCTCATTCAGCCCTTTTTTATTCGTAAGGCGGAAAATCTTAGGCAAAGGCCGCTGGCTGCCCTCCTCCAACCGTTGTACAGCACGAGGGCTGAGTGCCACCATGCCATGCGCTGCCTCCCCCCCAAGGGCCTTCTGCCACGACCATGTCACAACGTCCAACCGTTCCCATGGCAGGTCCATCGCAAACGCAGCCGAGGTCGCATCGCAAATCACCAACCCTTCATGCTGGGCTGGCACCGCCTCAACCGAAGGAATGCACACGCCTGAGGTTGTGCCATTCCATGTCAGTACAACATCACGCGACCAATCAATCTGCGTCATATCGGGCAGGGAGCCATAGGGGGCTTCCAACACGCGGAGGTCATCTAATGCGAGGACATCGCGTAAATCCTGCGCCCATGTGCCAGAGAAGCTCTCAAAAGAGAGGACATCCACACCGCGTTGCCCTGCTATGGCCCACAAAATCATCTCCACTGCCCCCGTGTCAGAGGCTGGGACAATGCCAAGTTGCCAACCCTCTGGCATACCAAGCAAAGAGGCTGAGCGCGTTATCACCTCATGCAGCCGTGCGCGCCCTTCTGCCGCACGGTGAGACCGCCCAAGAAAAGCCCCTTTAAGGGCCTCAGGCGTCCAGCCGGGGCGTTTGACGCATGGGCCAGATGAGAAATACGGGCGTTGCGGACGGCGGGAAGGCTTAGCGGGGGGCATAACGGGTTGGTCATCCATCATTACGGTAAAGGATTATATTTTCTTTAGGTGTCACACGCATCATAAGGGGTCAAGCCAAACAGAGCATGATTGGCAGAACAACGCCGATTGCGTAAGACAAAACCATGACACAACGACCACACGCCAAAACAAGGCATTTTATCACCACAGCGTGGTTAGGGATTTATCTCCTCCTTAACCTCTTCGTCGCGAATAATTGTGAACTGGCACAACATAGGCTGGCTTTCAGCCTAGCCAGCCTTTCTTTGCCATTTTTTTTCTTATCCTGTGGGCGTTTTGTAGCCTGCTTATTTAGCCTGCCCCTCACGGCTATTGTGGTCGTTAACCTCTATATCATCATCCATTATCACAAAATCACTTATGATATTTGTATGGCCATCGCCGGGACAGATAGTGCCGACGCTGCCAATATGCTGCGGACGATCCCCATCACGTCCTTTTTACTCGCCGGATTACTCCTCGGAGGCATGCTATACGCCACAGCACGAGCTGCGCGTTTTCGCCCTCTTTATGCCTTGTTTGGCCTTATAGGATGCGCTCTTACCTTCACGATTGCTTTACATCGCCCTTTAAACCGCGATATTGCTGGGCATTATAATGTCGCCATTACATATGACAGCGTACATCGCCATTATATCAACAGCCCTTATTTTGCGAAAAATCTCGCTTTTTACGTCAACCTTCCCGGCTTTATTGGCACTAGCTTAGCAACTTTGGCCCTTAATCAAGGGTATCAACAAGCAAAAGCATACCGCCATAGCCTCACCTTCACCCCGCATGAGCACATAAACTCAGCTCTTCTACCAGGGCGTGTTGTGGGGGAGAAAAACATCATCCTCATCATCGGGGAATCAGACGCAGCACGCCATCACGGCCTTTATGGCTATACAGAGCAGGACACGACCCCACACCTGCGCACCCTCGCCGCACGAGGTGCACTCTGCGCCATTAGCAACGCCCATTCCGCTGCCAGCATGACACATAATGCTGTGCCGATGATGGTCTCCTTCCTCACCCCGCAAAACCGCCGCGCTATCCTGACTGAGAAAAACCTCATCGAGCTCGCCCGCGCCCATGGCTATAAAACCTTATGGGTAGGAAGCCATGAGGGAACATCCCTCTATAACAGCCCGATTGGCTATCTCTCTAACTTTAGTGAACAGGTCGTCCGGCCCGATTACAGCACCCTCCCCCTCAGCGTGCGCGAACATGATGATGAGAGCCTCCTCCCTGTTCTCCAACATCAATTAGAAATTTATCGGCAGGAGCCGGCGGGGCATTTTATTATTATCCATCTCATTGGTAGTCACGTCTCATACCAGGAGAAAACAACCCCAGAGGACCGGCGCGCCCTACCCCATGCTGGGAGCTATGACCAAGCCATCCATCATGTGGACCATCTCATCGCAACGATTCTTCACATGGTGGAACAGACATTACCCCATAGCACGCTCCTCTACAGCGCAGATCATGGGGAAATCCTCACCTCACCTGATAATGGTATGCATGGGGTTTATGATGGCGGCCAAGAGCAATATCGTATCCCTATCTATTTCGCAGGCCTACATCATGCCGCTTATTGCCAGCAGGCCGAGGCACTCCGCCAAACCGATGGGACATTCTCCCAACTTATGGAGAAATACATCCTCTTAACGATGATGGGTTATCAACTCGCCCCAGAGGCTCTACACGCAGCCCGGCAACAAGACCTCATCTTACATTCTGATGGGGAGACTTACGATTATAACCGGCTTCCCGGCCCCAAAGCCCCGTAACGGCTTTGGGAAATGATGGTGCGAAAGAGGGGACTCGAACCCCTATGCCTTGCGGCGGTCGATTTTGAGCCGACTGCGTCTACCAGTTCCGCCACTCTCGCCCATAATGCCCTACGCTCTCTACGAGGGATGGCCCGCTTATAAAAGATTCCGCCCTAAAGGACTAGAGGTGAAGAGAAAAAATCTTACCGGGTCACTCTTTCCCGCTCATCAACAAGATATTACGCATCGCCGCACCTGATGCTCCCTTGCCCAAATTATCTAACCGCGCTGTCAACAATGCCTGCCCGCTATGGCCGCTCACCCGCAGCTCCATATCATCACGTCCAGCAAGAGCATCGGCAGTTAATTTTGGCTCGGACTCTACAACGCGGATTGTTTGTGCATCCTTATAGAAAGCCTGCAAAGCCGCTGTAACATCCTCAATCATCGGGACACCGGGGAGAGAGACGAGATGCAAAGGAATGGACACTATCATCCCTTGGGGGAAATGCCCCACTGATGGCACAAAGAGCGGATTGCGCGTCAACCCGCTATAATGCGTCATCTCCGGTAAATGTTTGTGCTGTAGATTTAGGCCATATAAAAAGAAAGGCGGGCCACCTTCCGCCTCTTGCTGCTCAATCAACGCCTTACCACCGCCGCTATAACCTGAGACAGCATTGATGGAGATATGAGCATCCATCGGGATAATCCCCGCCTGCACAAGCGGGCGTAACAACGCGATCGCCCCCGTAGCATAACAGCCGGGGTTACTCACAAACCGCGCTTTACGGATACGCTCTGGTTGAGTCGAATCCAGCTCTGGCAAGCCATACACCCAATCCGGGTCCACACGATGAGCCGTACTCGCATCCAAAAAGCGCGTCTTGGTCCCGTGCCCTAAAGCCACAGCCTCACGCGCGGCATCATCAGGTAAACACAGCACGGTAATATCAGCCTGCGCCATAAGCTCTTGGCGGGCTTGAGGGTCCTTCCGGCGGGCAGGGTCGATGCTTAACAAGGTCAGGCCGTAACGCTCTGCCACAGCCTCGATGCGGCGGCGAATCCCAAGCCCTGTTGTTCCTGCCTCGCCATCAATAAATATGCGCGTCGTCATCCGGCTTGCCCCCCTTAGCCTCACCAATAGAACGGCGTCTGTCTTCTTTCATACACCAACATGGTGTGCCCGTCCCGCTCGAACTGGTCAAGAAGGCTCATACCAATACTGCCCAAGACAAGGCGTGAGGCACGATTATCTTCCCGCGCAACCGCCACGACACGCTCTATCCCCGTATCCAACACAAAATTGAGAGCAATAGCTGCGGCCTCTCGTGCGATTCCCCGCCCTGATGCCCATGGGAACAACGCAAAGCGCAGGCCCAGCCCGCGCCCATCGGGCCGCTCATGCACGCCCGTCATCCCGACAAAGCGATTCTGCTCAATGATGGAGAAAATACCAACGCCACGCTCGGCCCAAAAGGCGACATCCTCAGCCATCTCAGCCTCAGCTTGAGCACGACTCCGCACCCCGCCCAGCATAGAGCCAAAGGCCGCACCATCAGCCTTTAAGCGGGCCATATCCTCCATATCCGGCCAATTTACAGGCCGGAGGAGGAGGCGCGCCGTCCGCAGCTCACTGCCTGCCACAATGCGCCGCCTTATAACGCATTAGCGCGCGATAGGACGATAACGAATCCGGCTCGGCTCCGTTGAATCCGGGCCTAAGCGGCGGCGTTTATCTTCCTCATATTGCTGGAAGTTACCCTCAAACCATTCCACATGGCTATCGCCCTCAAAAGCGAGGATATGCGTGGCCAGACGGTCCAAAAACCAACGATCATGGCTGATGACCACAGCACAACCAGCAAAGGATTCCAACGCCTCTTCCAACGCGCGAAGGGTATCAACATCTAGGTCGTTTGTTGGCTCATCCAGCAGGAGGACGTTGTTATCCTCTTTAAGCATCTTTGCCAGATGCACGCGGTTACGCTCACCACCAGAGAGGACGCCAAGACGCTTTTGCTGGTCTGGCCCCTTAAAGTTAAACGCCCCAACATAAGCACGGGAAGGTACAGCCCGCTTGCCAAGATGGATAACATCCGTCCCGCCGGAGATTTCCTCCCACACGGTTTTGCTATCATCAAGGTCGTTACGGGATTGGTCAACATACCCCAACTTGACGGTATCACCGATTTTCAGCGAGCCAGAATCAGGCTGCTCTTGGCCGGTAATCATCTTAAAGAGGGTCGATTTTCCCGCCCCATTAGGCCCAATCACCCCAACAATGCCCCCCGGGGGCAGCTTAAAGTTAAGGTTATCAATCAACTGCCGGTCACCAAAGCCTTTGCAGAGATTCTCAGCCTCAATAACCGTCTGGCCTAGACGAGGGCCGGGTGTGATGACAATCTCCGCCGTGCTGCCAGCGGCATCCTGCCCTGCGGCCAGCATCTCCTCATAGCGCGTAATACGGGCTTTGCTCTTGGCCTGACGGGCTTTAGGCGAGCTGGAAATCCATTGTTGCTCGGCAGCGAGGGCACGCTGGCGGGCACTTTCTTCTTTTTCTTCCTGCGCGAGGCGTTTGCGTTTTTGCTCCAACCATGAGGAATAATTACCCTCGAATGGATAGCCACGCCCGCGCTCAATCTCCAAAATCCAGTTCGTGACATTGTCAAGGAAGTAACGGTCATGGGTGATGACCATCACCGTGCCTTTATACTCGCGCAATGTCTTTTCCAGCCACGCAACACTCTCGGCATCTAAATGGTTGGTCGGCTCGTCCAACAGGAGAATATCGGGTTTCTCCAACAACAAACGGCATAGAGCCACGCGGCGTTTCTCACCGCCGGAGAGCTTATCAACAGGGCTATCAGCTGGGGGGCAACGCAGCGCATCAAGAGCAATCTCTAAATGACGGTCCAGCTCCCAGCCATCTTCTGCATCAATCTTCTCTTGGAGCTCGGCCTGTTCTGCCAAAAGAGCCGTCATCTCATCATCAGACATCGGCTCAGCAAACTTCATGGAAATCTCATTGAACCGCTCAACAGCCTTCTTCAACTCACCAAAGCCTTGAGCGGCGTTCTCACCAACGGTCAAGTTCGGGTCGAGCTGCGGCTCTTGCTCCAAATAGCCGATGCGCACACCTTCAGCCGCCCAAGCCTCACCGCCGAACTCTTTCTCAATCCCTGCCATCACTTTAAGCAGGGTAGACTTACCCGCACCATTCACACCGAGGACACCAATCTTCACCCCCGGCAGGAAGGAGAGCGTAATCCCCTTAAATACCTCGCGGCCGCCCGGATAGGACTTTGTGACGTCCTTCATGACATAAACATACTGATAGGCGGCCATGGTAGCGGTCTCCCTCTTAAACGCGCGACAAGAATACAGAAAGCAGGGCCCTGCCCCCTGTTACCTTGGGGCGTTCTCCCAAAAATACAAATACGCCCCCTTATGGAAGCACCATCTGCGCCCGGCAGGACTCGAACCCGCAACCTAGCCGTTATGAGCGGCCAGCTCTAACCAATTGAGCTACAGGCGCATAGACATTCCGTCACATCGCCCAGACGCACTTTTTTTGCAACCCCTTCCGCATGAAAAACGTTCTTTCTTCCCTCTCCCACCCCCTCATAATGGCTCTGTAATACACATATACAAAGCTGAATGTATCCTTTATGGATACGCTTATCCGCCTACATAATCAGATCAATGGAGCATGGCATGGACGTTAGCAAAATTTCCCCCGGCAAAGATGTCCCTAATGACATCAATGTCGTTATTGAGATTCCTCAGGGCTCTCAAGTAAAGTACGAAGTTGATAAAGAGAGCGGGGCTGTTTTTGTGGATCGCTTCCTCTTTACCCCCATGGCTTATCCTGCCGCTTATGGCTTCATCCCCAACACACTCGCCGCTGATGGCGACCCGGTGGATGCCCTTGTTCTCACCCCGGCTGATGTCCTCCCCGGTAGTGTTATCCGTGCCCGGCCTATTGGCGTGCTGAAAATGGAAGATGAAAGCGGGCAAGATGAGAAGCTCATCTGCGTACCGCATGATAAAATCCACCCGCAATTCAGCACCGTGCAGTCTTTGGACCAACTGCCAGAGATTACCCTTAAAGCCATCGCCCATTTCTTTGAGCGTTATAAGGACTTAGAGCCTAATAAATGGGTAAAAGTCGCTGGATGGGGCGATAAAGCAGAAGCCGGCAAGGTGATTGAAGCAGCCCTCGCCGCAGCGAAGAAGTAAGTTCTAAGCACATTCTTCTTATAAAAGCGGGCTGTCTCTAAAAGGGGCGGCCCGTTTTTTATAAAGGCGTGCTACGCGCAGCGCAGCATAGCCATAAAAAAAACACCTTGCCCTAAAAGGCAACGTGGTTCTTCTACCGGTCTGGAGCGGGCGAAGGGATTCGAACCCTCGACCCCAACCTTGGCAAGGTTGTGCTCTACCCCTGAGCTACGCCCGCATCAGATTCTCTACCAACAACCCAAACTTTTATCACTTGGAGCGGGCGAAGGGATTCGAACCCTCGACCCCAACCTTGGCAAGGTTGTGCTCTACCCCTGAGCTACGCCCGCATCGTTGGTGGGAGGCTTATGCCCCAAAGCCATCCTTGATGCAATCCCTTACTAACATTTTATTTTCCCTCCAACAGTGCCATCCCCTTGCCACATGGCTCCTTTGCCTGTGCAAAGAGGCACAATAATTCTATCATCAAGGTCAGTTTTCTACACTACAAAGTCCTACCCATCATGCCAGAGTCTCTCTTTCCCCCTAAAGTGCCCATGGCCTCTCACGCGATAGAGGTGGATCATGCCAACTTCATGCAAGACGTAATTGAGGCCAGCACGACCACACCCGTCATGGTAGAGTTCTGGTCCTCTGCTTCAGCATTATGCCAAAAGCTCTCCCCTCGCTTAGCAAATGCTGTTCAGGCCCTAGAAGGGCGTATCACGCTCGCACGGTTAAACATCGACACAAATCGTCCGCTCGTCACCCAATTGGCGCAAATGGGCCTGCCATTACAATCTGTCCCGCTTGTTGTCGCCTTCTGGCAGGGGCAGGTGTGTGATCTCTTCCAAGGCACTCCCACCGACCCTCAGCTTAAAACATTCCTTGAGACACTCCTTAAAAACAGTGGACAAAGCCTACCGGCAGCACATTTATTGGAAAAAGCCAAAGAGGCCCTCCAAACGGGTGCATGGGCTGAGGCCACGAATCACTATACCAGCCTCTTAGAGACAGACCCCAACCACCCTGCCGCTTGGGCCGGTCTCATCCGCTGCATGATGGGCTTAGATGACCCAGACAGCGCAGAAGAAGCCGCACGCCAAATCCCCGAATCTTTGCTAACTGACCCGCTCATCTGCGAGGTAAAAACCGCCCTACACACTTTTCTTGAAGGCAAAAAAGCAGCCGGTAAACTCTCTCTATTACGCCAAGCTGTTGCCCAATCCCCCAAAGATACGACACTGCTCGCAGAGCTTGCCACCGCCCTCAATGGTGCAGGACAACGAGAAGAGGCAGCCCAACTCTTGCTCGACATCATCGCTCACGACAAGGAAGAAGCCAGACAGACGGCAAAGGCGCAATTGCTCACATTCTTTGAAAGTTGGGGCATGACTCATCCCGACACATTAACGGCACGACGTAAGCTCTCCTCGCTCCTTTTCTCATGACAAAGCACCCCTCATGACACCATGAAGGGGGGATAAAATGCGCTTTAATATTTGCCCCCCTTTATGGAGGATACTATGCCAACAACACACACACATCCTACAATAAAGCGGCGTGTCCCGGCCCTTGTGGACATAACATTAGCAGACCTTCCCCCCCGCGTCGGCTTGTTTCCTTTAACGGAGACTATCCTCCTACCCCAAGGGCAGCTTCCCCTTACCGTTTTTGAGCCACGTTATCTTGCTCTCTTAGAGGCTTCTCTCACACAACATCGTATGATTGGCATCATCCAACCAAATGCTGAGGCTCGCTTTGGCGATACCACCCCACCGCTAGAGCATGTTGGCACATTAGGCCGCGTTACTTCATTTATGGAACAAGAAAGCGGCCAATTCTTCATCACACTCACTGGAGTATGCCGCTTTCGCTTGCTCCAAGACCAACTTACAGAGGACGGTTGGCGGGAAGGCCGCATCAATGCCATGCCATTCTCTCACGACCTCTTAGAACCCCCCTCCCTCAATCTGGACAGAGAGGCACTTGCTACAGCCTTAAAAAGCTATAGCCAGCGTCATTCTCTTTCCATCAAATGGCAGAATCTAAACAAACTTAATAACAGCATTCTCCTTACAATGTTACCGATGCTGCTACCCTTTTCAGCCCGTACAAAACAAACCTTATTGGAGTGTGACTGCTTAAACACGCGCGCCCATCAACTTATGGAAGAACTCTCACACTAGGGCTGGCCCCCCAACCGCAAAAATCATACCATGTCTTACATTCAAACAAATAATGGATGATTCATCATGACCACCACTCCCCCCGCACCAGAACTTGTAGCGCGCCTTGTCTGCCCCCTTACAAAAGGGCCTGTCCATTATGATGCTGCGCGCAACTGCATCATCAGCCCCAAAGCGAAATTGGCCTTCCCCGTACGTGATGGCATCCCCGTCATGCTGCCAGAACACGCAACCCCCCTTGAGGAAAACTAAGCGCTTCTAAGGCGTCTGCTTGGTTGAGGGCGCGCCATACATCACGTCTGTTCGTGTCTCTGGTGGGGCCATAGGCACACCAGGCACACCCCCTGTATTAGCCCGTAACGCTCGGCCTGAAATCTCATCAGGTGTGGGTTGGATCGTCTGTACAATAGGGACCATGCCCCCCCAATAAACCGGTGGGGGGTGGTGCACCTCCCGAAATGGTTTTTTAGGGTAGGCCTCTGTCATATCTGCTTTTGGTAAATGACGATGGCTCCGCTCATCATCATTGCCCTCTCCAGCACACCCCATAACCATAACACACCCTAATAAACATAGCCCAAGCCGGCAGTACTTGGCCCACCGCCCTTGAAGAGGGATAAATGCAGAAGGGTGAAAAAACCGTGTCATTTCCACCTTATAGCATGTCTATGTGATTGACGAAGGCCCGCGAGCATGAAAAGACAAGACATGTTTAAAGGCACTATTTCATCCCCACGACAATGGCTTCATGCCTGGTTTGATGGGCTTTTTAAAGACCACGCTATCTTCCGCTTAGTGTGGACTAACCTTGCTCCTGTCATACCGGGACGCGTATGGCGGAGCAACCATCCCACACCAGCTCGCCTTAAACGATGGCACAAAACACTTGGCTTAAAAATGGTCTTTAATTTACGCGGACACCGCCAATGTGGGGCAGACGCGTTAGGACGAGAGATGTGCCAGCATATTGGCTTGCCTTATCTTGATATGGCGTTTGAGAGCCGTAATGCACCGCATAAAGACCGTATTTTACGCTTTTACGCCCTTTATACTCAGGCACAATTTCCCCTACTTTTACATTGTAAATCCGGCGCAGATAGAACAGGCCTCGCCAGCGGTCTTATCATTCTTTTTGAAGGCGGCACGGCAGAGGACGCTCTTAAACAACTCCATTGGCGTTTTCTGCACTTTCATCATTCCCGTACAGGGATATTGGATGCCTTTTTCTTACTTTACCAAAAAACAGCCGAAGGAAGACGGCCTTTTTTAGACTGGGTTCGCTACGATTATAATGAAGACGACCTACGTCATGCTTATCATGCAGGACAATTTAAGCATTTACTGACCTACAGACGATAAACACTCCTTTATGGACTACGCGCTATATCTCGGATGAAGTCAAGAAGCTTCTGGCGGTGACGCTCGTCCTTGATACTGTAATAGGCCTTCGCGAGTTCCAATGTCTCGGGCATCATGAGCAACTCAATCTCACTACCCTCTTTTGCTTTTAAGGATACATCGCTCGTTTTCGATGCTTCCCCTTTTTGGAAAGGGGCTTGCTCCTCCTGTAACCCAACCTCTAGAGGAAGCGTAAAACTGTCCAACTCATCGAAAAAGAAACCAACTGGCACACCTAAGATTTTTGCCATCTCATATAAGCGACCTGCACCGATACGATTTGTCCCGCGCTCATATTTTTGCACCTGCTGGAATGTAATGCCGAGTGCCTTCGCTAACTTCTCCTGCGAGAATTTCCGCAAGCCTCGTAAAAGGCGGATGCGTCTCCCAACATGCACATCAACAGATGAAGCCATACCAGCCATCTCAACAACCCCGACAATAACAGGTAAACCAATTCCTTTTCGCGTAGTGGTTAGTAATTAGTTAATTGTCAGGCTACGTCAATCTATTCCCCGAGTCGAAGGCTCGTTAATACCGTTATTCTGCCCATTTTCGTCTATAATGCTCCACTATAGCGACCATACTCGCCATAAGAGCCAACATATAAGGGACTGAACGCCCCATTATAGAGAACAATGTCCATCCCTCTGCCGCTGGTAGAGGGCGGATCAATAATTGCTCTTTTCCCCAACGTGTATGGCCTACATCTCGGCCTCGTGCATCATAAAGAGCCGATATGCCACGGTTATTAACAAATACCACAGGTAGCCCTTCTTCTACGGCCCTCATTCTTCCAGTAGCAAGGTGCTGCCGTGGCCCGGCACTATTACCATACCAAGCATCATTAGAGATCGTTAATAACCAATCTGGCCGCTGCCCGCGTGCAACAACACTGCCAGAAAATACGATCTCATAGCACACCATAGGGCCGACACGCCCCACAAGAGGTAGGTCCCATGTTTTTAATCCTGGTCCCGGCACAATAACTGCCGGTAATAGATGAAATGGTAGAACCCATGGTTCATATTCACCAAATGGAACGAGACGACTTTTATCGTACATCGCCTCAATGTGCCCATCAACGGCCAGAGCTATCAAACTATTATACCAACGCCCTTTTCCCGCACGTCGGTCAGATCCTAATAAAACTGGGGCACCTGCTGCTGCCACAGCAATAAGACGCCGCGCTTCCTCATCCTCATCTAACAAACCAGGGAATGCCGACTCAGGCCATACCACAACAGGCCTATGTCCTGGCAAAATCGCCCGCGCCTCTGCCACACCTTTTGTCGTCAATTGTAAATACGACTCGAATTGCGCGTATGCCCCATCACGCTCCAGCACATCATCTTCAGCAACATTGCCCTGCACAATAACAATGGCAGGATTAGAATGATCTGCTCGTACGATATTATGGTCGAGCCGCCATAGCCCCCACCCACACCATAACCCCGCACAAACACAAACACTCGTGACAGCCCCTCGCCCTTGCCATAACGCCAAAGACGCCAGCACCACCATAAATGTAAGTCCATCTACCCCTATTAGAGCGGCGGGCTGAATCAACACATCTCCCACACGACCAGGTAGCTCCAATACGCTCCCTAAAGGATTCCACGGGAAACCAGAAAAATAGAATACACGGGCCATATCAGCCAATGTCCAGCTCCCCGCAAACAGCAACATGCGCGGCCACCCCTCAGGGACCAACCGACATAAAAGAGCAGGAACCATAATCAAAGGGGCAATCAACAACGCAACGCCGGGGGCGGCAAAAGGCACAACCCACCAAAACTCATGCACACGCGTCAACACGGCATTGGTCAGCCAATATAACCCTGCCGTGTGAAACCCCATCCCCAATAAAAAGCCCCACAAAGCAGCACGCCGCCATGTAGGGGCTACACAAACAGCCCGATAAAATAAGCCTAACGCCACAGGAAGAGCAGGAATAAAACAAAGTGGCGGCAAAGCTAATGCCGCTACACAGCCCATCCCCACCATAAATAGGGCACCGCGCCACCCTCCCTGTTGCGGTAGGGAACACAATGCCTTCATCCTCATGATGGGGAACCCCTATTAACTGCTCTTAATCTAACGCGTCCCGCAGACGACGCTCATAATGCCGATAATATTTATCAGCCAATAACTCGCTCTTTACCAAAATAGCAACGTCGGTCGTATTAAATTGCTCATCAACAACAGCACCATCCCCGACATAACCACCCAGGCGTAAATACCCCTTAATAAGGGGAGGAAGCTTGCTTAAACAACGACGACGATCCAACGTTGTAGGGTCCGTCCGTAACATAGTTACGTAACGCTCTGGCAATGCCTTTACCCGTAATACGGGGGGAGCCAGATGATTATGATACAGCCATGTTAATTCCTCATCCATGCTCTCTGGAGCGGTACCGGGCAAACTGGCACAGCCAAAAAGAACATCAATCCGATGGAGGAAGATATAAGACGCAATACCGCGCCACAGCAGTTGCATCGCTGCCCGACTACGATATTCACGCGCAACACAGGAGCGTCCCACCTCCAATAGACGCCCTGGGAAGTCCGTCAAACATGAAATATCGTATTCATCTGCTGTGTAGAACCGATCCTTCGGGCCGAGCAGATCAGAGCGCAATAAGCGATACGTCCCCACAACAGCCGGCGCACGATCACTCCGCGCGTGATCGACCACAAGGAGATGATCAGCAATTTCATCAAACTTATCGGCATCCAAGCGAGTCTTTAACGCTTGTTCACTGGGATGTGCGCCCATTTCCTCAAAGAAAACACGGTAACGTAAGGCTTGTGCGGCGCGAATTTCCTCTTCACTCGTCGCTAAACGAACCCCTAAATTCCCGCCTCGTAATTCCTGAAAGCCACCATCACGATTTAACGCCAGCGTCGCCAACGTATCCATCTGTCGCCGCGTTCTCTCACTGCTGACAAAACCGCTAACGCGTCCCCCTACTGCACGAGCAGGAGAGATGGCTTCCACAGCTATATCACGATCAAGCACACTCTTTCCGGTCATACGAAACTACTTACCCCTATGCCCGGTCTGAGTAACATTGGAAGGTGCAGATGCCTTTTTATCACCATTAATGCGCCGTCCAAACAACTCAGCGCGATGGGACATAAGGTCAAAACCCAACTCAGCGGCAATCCTTGCCAGCAACCCTACCAGCTCATCATTCTCAAATTCGATCACATTACCACTATCAACATCTATAAGATGGTAATGGTGCCCGTTTTCACTTGCCTCGTAGCGCGCGCGGCCTCCACCAAAATCCCGCCGCTCTAAAATCCCTTTCTCTTCTAACAAGCGTACTGTCCGATACACAGTCGCTACAGAGATGCGACTATCTAATGCAGATGCACGGCGGTACAGTTCCTCCACATCAGGATGGTCCTCCGCCTCCGACAAAACGCGCGCAATTACGCGCCGCTGGCCTGTCATTTTTAAGCCATGCTTGACGCAAAGACGCGCAATGGGGGAATCCCCCACTACGCCATCGGGCGTTTCAGTCTCACGCCCCATCTTTTTTGTGCTCATCACCATACTGATGATCTACCCGATTATGATACGGTTTGTCCAACATACATCACAACCGGGACCGGCACCCTCCTTTTATTTCTCAACCAGCTTAAATTTCCTACAGGAATAACCCGGTAAGTTTTTACTGGCTGCTGCTCTCATCACGACGACGCCCTAAACCAATACGCCGTGCCAAAGATGAACGATGGTTAGCATAATTTGGAGCAACCATTGGGTATTCCGCTGGTAAACCCCACCGCTCCCGATATTCCTGAGGGGTCATGTTATACGCTGTTTTAAGATGGCGGCGCAGTAACTTCAGCTTTTTACCATCCTCAAGACAAATAATGTAATCTGGGAATACCGACTTCCGCGGCGGTACTGCCGGTACAGGTTTTTCTGGCTCTACTTCAGTCGGAAGCCCTGCACTAGCTAATGCACCATGAACGGACCGAACAAGATCGGGCAATGCCTCAGAGGCGACATCATGACTACTTACATAAGCGGTAATGATCTGTGCTGTAAGCTGGCGCAGATCCTGCATTTCTGTCTCAGACGACATAAATAGTTGACTCCTAAGAAATTTATTCACGTTTATACCTTACTATAGGAAAAATACAACAAGGAAAAATTCCTTTTCCCTAATAGTTACAGCCTATTGCTAACATAGACCTGCTAACCCGTTTATAAAATGCTCAACATCAATAAAAATTACATTGTAAAGCTGTTATATTCCCCCTTATATATCATACCACGACACTCTATCGGGGAATGTTTTACGCTTTCTATTTGTTAATTATTTATTAACCTATATATTATTTCCTATTCCCTGCTTTTATATAATAAACATTCGCCCTATGCACCTATGATACATAGGGAAACTCTCCAACTTATGGCTGTTAACGCAAGGAGGACGTATAGTTCTTTAATTCTTATTAACTACGCACAAAGAAACCTTATAACCCTCAAAGAATTTATCGAGTCATCTTACAGAAAATTACTATTTTGTATCGGGTAAAAACCTTAAAAGGCGAGCGTCCTCACCATCATCATAATAGCATGATCGTATCGCTACCTGTTGAAACCCTGTCTGTTCGTACAAAAGACGCGCTTTATGATTCCCGCGCCTTACTTCTAAGAACAGAGTTATTCCTTCATCGTGCGCTCTTTGAACGAGGTGTCCTAACAAATGTCGTGCTACCCCACGTCGCCGCCAATGAGGATGAACGCCAAGGCTTAAAATCTCCCCTTCATCCAACACAAAGCGGCACACTATAAAACCTACCGGTAATGCCTCTGCTGGCTCTTCCTCAGCTATTTGATAAGCCTTAATGCAAACAAGCCAGGCTTCCACACCCGGCATTGTTAAAACCTGCTCAAACGCTGTTTGCGTCCAAGGCTCATGCCCCGCAAAAGCAGCATGATGTAAGCTTGATAAAAGGGGCGCGGCCTCCACACTTACTTGTGTGAGTGTAAAGATCGCTTCCTCTTTGCCAGCATAATTCAACACAGTGTCTTTTTGTCGCACTATCAGCGCGGGGCTAGACGAAGGCCACCAGCAGGGGGCCGTGCTTCGGGCGGGTCGATATAAAGGGGCTCTAACGCATAAAATTGCGGCGTTTGTAGGCCCTCAATCGCTGCTTGGAAAATACCTTCCGCCGTGGGGGCGGCTAATGGCAACCGCTCACTTTCACCCCCTAAGCGTGCCTCTCCCATCGCGCCTGTTAGCTCCGGCAACGCATCCTCCCCATACACAGCATCACCAGCAATGGCGGACCATAAGCCAGGGGATATCTCTTCCACCGGCAAGGCATAAGCCGCATTACCGGGAGGGTCCACAAAAACACGTCCGCGCCGTGCGAGGCAGAGAATCGTTGCATCATCCCGTTGCAGACTCGCTCGCATGGCATCACCCAGACGAACCCCAACACCCTGACATGACCAGCCCCGTGCCAGTCCGGCGGCTAAAGAGAGAGAGGCGCGTAAACCAGTAAAAGACCCCGGCCCGATAATCGCTGCAAGCAAATCGGGCGGGTGAGACCAACCCGCTTGTGCTAGTAAAGCCTGCACTGTAGGAGCAAAACGCTCTGATGCGCCACGCCCTGCTAAGCTCTGCTGGGCGATAACCGTACCGCCCTCCAACAAAGCGATAAGATTACTCAAGCCCCGACCGGCCCCAGCCCCATTTAAAACCAAGCACCGCTCGGGCTTCATAACCACAAGCAGGCCTCATCCATCGGTAAGCGAGGAGCGCGAGGGCGGGGTTCTATAGCCTCATCAGGATAGCCCAAAGCGACTAGAAAATTCGCCCGCCATCCTTTTTTACGGAAGCATTGCTCCTCCACCATCATGGCATCAAAACCCGACATTGGCCGCACTGCCAGCCCTAAAGCACGGGCTGCCATGATGAGATACGCCCCTTGCAACGTCCCATTGCGAAAAGCCGTCTCATCACTCAACCCTACATCGGCAGCAAACCAATCACGCAGACCCGGCAATGGGTTGAGTGTTTTAAGCTGCTCGAAGAATAAAGGATCATACCCCACAACCACCAATACGGGGGCGGCCATGGCACGCTCTACATTGCCAAGGGACAAAGCGGGACGAATCGCCTCGCGCGCCTCTTGGGTTTGTAGAAACGCAAAACGTGCGGGAGAACAATTACCAGAGGTTGGACCGAGTTTGAGCAGATCATAAAGCTGATGCAACACATCATCCCCCACGGCCTTAGTGGAGAACCCCTCCGCCGTGCGGCAATGGGTAAAAAGCGCCTCCGCAAGGAGGGGGCTTTTAGGCTGTTCTGGCCGTTGTTCGTCAGGCGACTCGCCTGCTGGGGAGGATGTTGTCATGAGCGTTTACTCCTCTACCGGTTCCACCGCTGTCACCTCTGGCACATAATGGCGTAACATATTCTCTACCCCGTGGCGCAATGTCGCACGAGAGGACGGGCAGCCAGAGCAAGCCCCCTGCATACTAAGATACACCACCCCTTCACGATACCCACGAAAGACAATATCCCCCCCATCACTGGCTACGGCGGGGCGCACCCGTGTATCCAAAAGCTCCTTCACTTGGGCAACAATCTCGGCATCTTCGGGTGAAATATCCGCTTCTGGAGCGGCAATCTCCCCTGTAAGAGCAGGTTGCCCCTCTTTAAAGAAATCCGTCAAAGTAACGAGAATACGAGGACGTAACGCAGACCAATCCGCCGCATCATCCTTTGTAACAGAGACAAAGTCACGTCCCAGAAAAACGCGTTTCACATCCCCCATACCAAACAATGCATCAGCCAATGCGGAGCGACCTGCTACGAGGCCTGCCTCTGCAAAATCAACCGAAGGACGCGTCCCCGTCACATCGCGACCTGGCAGAAATTTCAACGTTGCAGGGTTAGGGGTATCTTCAGTCTCAATCATCATAAGGGTATCTTGTGTCATAATAGCCTCTCTTATCAGATACTCAGCACGATGAGCACCTTTTTATGCAAGCCGATGCTGCTACAATGGACCTTTATAGTCCTATTTTTCTAGACTATATATCCTGCTAACAAAACAGGCTATGCTTGTCAGCGTCGGCTTTTGCCCTCCTCTATGAAGAATCCTTAGATGTCTGCGTCTATATCTCCCCCCTCTGCGACAACACCCATCACACCCGGCGTTGTTACTGGGGCAGCGTATAAAGCCCTTATACAACGCTGCCGTTTGGGCCGTTATGCTCTCCCTGCGGTGAATGTTAGTAGCTCGACCACGGCCAATATGGCCCTAGAGGCAGCACGGCGGAATCGTGCGGACATCATCATCCAAATTTCTGCCGGTGGGGCGCAATTTTATGCCGGGCGCGGCTTGCCGGATAAGCAACAGGCTCACATCCTTGGTGCTGTTGCTTTAGCACGACATGTTCATCTTCTAGCGCGTCATTATGGTGTAGCGGTCATCCTCCATACAGACCATGCAAACCGGCCTTTATTGGGCTGGTTGGAGGGGCTGATTGAGGAAAATCGTCAGCATTATGGGCAAACAGGCCAGCCGCTTTTCTCCTCCCATATGCTAGACCTCTCTACGGAACCATTGGAGCAGAACATCGCCACCGCCGCCACGCTTTTGCAAAAACTCACCCCTCTCGGCATAGGGTTGGAAATTGAGCTTGGCATCACCGGTGGGGAAGAAGATGGCATCGGTACAGAGCTTACCGGCCATCATGCCGCAAAAAACCCAGAGCTTTATACAGAGCCGGAAGATGTTCTCACCGCATGGAAGGCTCTCTCCCCTTTAGGGATGCTCTCCATCGCGGCCTCTTTTGGTAATGTGCATGGCGTCTATAAACCCGGCAATGTGTGCCTCCGCCCCTCTATTTTGCGCGATTCACAGGCTCTTATCGCTACGACATTTCAAACCGAGCCTAACCCGGTCCCGCTCGTTTTTCATGGTGGGTCAGGCTCGGATGAGCAGGATATCCGCCACGCTGTGGATTATGGTGTCTTTAAACTCAATATCGATACTGATACGCAATTTGCCTATGCCCAGGGTGTTGCGACCTATATTGATGCTCATAAAGAAGCTTTTCGCCGCCAAGTGGCACCTGACACGGGACGGCCGCTCAAACATGAATATGATATTCGTAACTGGATGCGCGCAGGAGAAGAACACTGCATCGCCCGCCTCACACGCGCCTTTGATGTCCTCGGCAGCCGTGGGAAAAGCGTTGTCGCCCCTTAGATGCTAAAACTAGGGGCGCATCATGGCCCTCAATGCGCCATAAGAGGCGGTGTTTGTGGGACACGCTGGCAAGAGGCCGTCCCCACTGTAACATGCTCGCATGAAGGTAAGGGACCATGCCGCCCCGGCAAGGGCCAGAAAAGTTCTATCCCTAATGAAATAGCCACTAAAAGGCCCGCTAATAAAGCCCACGGCCAAAAGCGCGGCTCTCGACCTAAAAGAGGCGGAATCCCCTGCTCATATTGAAAACGCCGCCCCTCTGCCAACAAGGATTCAGAATCCTGCACAGGCCCGGTGGGGCGGTCCTCATCATCAAAAGGGGCGGGGGAGGAAGGCACTATTCCTTCAACCTTCCAACACGGCTTGCATTTCTGTCCATTCCCGCTTTGTCAGGCCAGAGCTTTCCTGCGTGACGACCTCACCAGCAAGACGGCGGCGTAAGACCTTCAACATCCCAGCGGAGAAGCTATAAGCCCCTAGGCGATATTCCTCAAACGCCTGAGCGGTATGAGGCACCCATGCCTTGAGAATCTCGATCATCTTTTGGGCATAAACGCGAATCTCATATTGCGCGTGGGAATCAGCCCGCAAGGCGAGAAAATGCATCAAATTATGCAAATCAATCTTCCAATACCATTGTGTATAGGTATTGAGGGTGAGGTTAATACGAGCAAGCTCCCGCGCTACACCCATCCCTTCTGGGTCCAGCATCTCTTCATAATCGCCATAACATTGCAGCGCATCACGTTGGAGAATAGCGAGGACCTGTTGTGCTGTCTCCGCGCTTAAGCTCTCACCACGGCCTTGATGATTCACCGTACTTTGCGCGGCAATATGAGCAGCCTCTGGGAGATAGAACTCTTTATCCAACACAGAGTAACGCGCAGAATATTCATTCACGCTAGCCATGCGATGGCGAATCCACTGCCGTGCGACAAAGAGCGGGAGTTTCACATGGAACTTAATCTCACACATCTCAAAAGGTGTGGAGTGGCGATGCCGCATGAGATAACGAATCAGCCCCGCATCCTCAGATGTTTTACGCGTCCCCTTCCCATAAGACACACGCGCAGCCTGCACGACGGCAGAATCACCGCCCATATAATCCACAACCCGGATGAACCCATGATCCAGCAACGGGAAAGGCTCAAACAAAATCTCCTCCATCGCAGGGACGGTAGGACGAACCGTTTTATGCGGGGAGGCACGCAACGCCGTAATTTCGGATTGTTGCTCGTCTGTTAGGGCCATGATGTCTCTCCTGCTCACCTGACTTAGCGGAAGCCTTGATGTAGCCTTACAACTGCCCCTCCTGCAAGCCTAACCAGTAGGCTACTCTCTTATCCTTGATATCGGTGTTAAGAGAGCGTATATCTTTCCTCGCTGGAGGCTTCGGCCTTAGCTATGGCGATAAACGGTAGATGAAATAAGTGTTGTGGACCCGGGGGCAGTGCCCGGCGTCTCCACCATCAACCTTTTAGGTTGGCTTAGGGGGACGAAACAGGCTCGACACGCATGGTAAAGATCTACTTTTTGCCCGGCATTGTACCGCCGTTATCGGGCTAATTTTACAAGTGCCAACGATAACTCTGAGGTGCTCGCTGTTGCTGCATAAGCGATAAGCGCGGTCCGGGGGGCACCGGGCAACAGAAGCCCCCCACCTTTTACCTTTTCTTCCCCAGATATTAGTAAATCCGAAAAGAATATGCTGCTCAGCCCTTGCGATTTTGTTACAGCTGTCGCACACCTAAAGGGCTTTTGATAAAACAGGTGAGGGTCCCGCCATGAGTGATGATACCAAAGACCCAGATGGGTTCGAGCCACCCCCTCCCGCCAGTCTCCTCCCTTATGACGCATGGCTTGAAGAAGCGCATCGCGAGGTTATGCTCAAAGCCCTAGAGCATGTTAGCGAACACGGCCTACCGGGGGAGCATCATTTCTATATGACCTTCCTCACCACATCTCCCGGTGTTGTCATCCCCGCCGCGTTGAAAGAACGCTACCCGGAGGAGATGACCATCGTGCTGCAACATCAGTTCCAAAACCTCACGGTGGATCGTGATGCGCGCTCTTTCTCTGTAGGGCTTTCTTTTGGGGGCGTGCCCAGTACGCTGCATATCCCCTTTGCTGCCATTACGGCCTTTGCCGACCCGCATATTCATCTCGTCTTACGCTTCATCCCTCATCGTGAGATGGGCCCCCCAGCGGAGGTGCATGACTTCCGCCCCACATCACATGAGCAGAGGTCGGACCATTCCACCAAAACAGATGGTCAATCCACCGCCTCTACCGAAGGCGCGGAAGTTGTCAGTTTAGCCGCATTCCGTAAAAAACCCGCCCATCAGCCAGACGATACTGATGATTCTGACCGCTAAGCAAAGGCTGAGCGTGTGATCCGTTTTTCCTTCCCATGGAGATCTTACTGCCTTAGATGGGCGGGGCTTGTCGGCCTCTCTGCGCTCATCTCTGGCTTTTTTTTGCTGCTCCATCTCACAGCGGGGATGATGTTAGGGCCGATGATCGCGGGCATTATTATGTCGCTCAAAGGCCGTGCGGTCACTGTAAAGCCTGTGTTCTTTACAATGGCCCAAGCGATTCTTGCTTGTGTGGTGGTCAATAGCGTTACACTCTCTGTATTACATCACATCTTCTCACACTGGGCGTTAGTCCTCTTCAGTGTATTATCGGTTATCTTAGTCAGCTTTGCGACCGGTGCAGGCCTCGCATGGTTTGGCGTTATGCCAGGGACAACAGCCCTATGGGGCACCTCCCCTGGGGCAGCCTCTACCATGGTGATGTTATGCAGCTCTTTTGGGGCTGATGCGCGACTAACAGCTTTTATGCTCTATTTCCGCGTCATCATGGTTGCTGTGGCCACATCGCTTGTTTCATGGATTGTCGTTCGTACGCATCACGATATTGGAATCCCACCTCTCACGCAGGGTGACCTCCTCCCCACCCTTGGCCTCATCGCTGTTAGTACGCTCATCAGCCTTAAATTACGGATGCCTGCTTTGGCCCTTTTGCTGACCATCCTCATCGGCACGGGGCTCCAACTGGCTGGCATTTTACAAATCAGCGCGCCATTTTGGTTACGTATTCCCGCTTATCTTATCATCGGTTGGTCTATAGGTTTACGTTTTACCGCCCCAGTATTGCGCTATGCGTTACGCTCCATCCCCGCAGTTCTGCTCTCATCGCTTACGCTGATTATCGTCTGTGCTTTACTAGCCTTTCCCGTTGCCTATTTTGCAAAGATTGACCTGCTCAGTGCCTATCTTGCCACCAGCCCCGGCGGGCTTGATACCATCATCGTCATCAGTGCGAACATCCCCATTGCCTTGCCATTTATCATTGCCATGCAGACGGCACGTATGATCGCTGTCGTAACACTTGGCCCTACCATTGCACGCCCATTAGGCCGCTGGCTAGAGCGCCATGCACGCACCCCTTTGAGCGAAAAACTCATCCCTCAACCTAAAGAGTAAGCATAAAAAAAGGGCCTGCCATGTGGCAGACCCTCTCTCATTCTTTGCTCTGCAAGGTTAGTTCTCAACCCGCAATGCATCAAACTCATTAACCATATCGAGGCTGTAATCCGCCTTCGCTTTTTCCAAATGAGACTCCCAAAGCGGGACGTAATAACCATACCCGGCAGGATTTTGGAAGAACCAATGACGCCATGCATGAAAGACATGGTCATGTTCACGATAGGCGGGGTCGTCCAACAAATGACGCGCCGCCGGAGGCTTGGCAGCGTGGAAATGCACAATTGTTGCCCGCTCATCAACGCCCCAATAGGGCTTCCAATTAAACCGAGCGGAAAGCGGGCTCCAATGGGCATTATAGAAAATGCGCAATAATTCCTGATCGTACCCTGCAATATAATCCAAGTTATCGCACAGGAAGTCCACCATAGCGGGGAGATCTTTACGCATACGCTCAAGATTCATCACCATGACCCCTGAGTTCATATCAGCGTAATAATCTTGCTTACCAAATTGGCCACAAGCCGCAAAAATCTCAGGTTTGCAAAACTCAACCTGAGGGTCCTTCATAAACATCACATCACAATCAGTATAAAGGACATACTGATCTTCCGTCTCAAGCAAAGGGAGCTCTAGGCGCATAAAAGCACCAGCGGCGGTGAGAATGTAATTAGGCCATTCCGGCTTGAGGCGACGCTGAGCATCAAGGAGGCGATCATAAAAATGCAGACGGTGGAAAATAACCGTCACACCAGCAGCCCGCATCTCCCGCGTAAAGTCACATTCATTACCATCAAAAACCATATGCGGGATCAAGTTTGTATTCTCACGCGCAGAACGCACAGCAACGCGAATACAATCAATAAAACCATGATCTGGGTCGTTAGAGAGTGTCTCTTCTGTAATTGCAAAAAACCACTTCATTACTTCACACTCCTTAACATATCAGATCCATCAAAATATTTTGACCGTTCGCTCATCTATAGTCCGGATCTATTTAACAGATGATTACCAATTTCTAGAAATCAACCAGAACTCTTCTGAAGTCAGCGTCACAGTTCCTTGATTTACTGTTTCCGATGCTGCCTTAGCCAGTGCGTGAATCCGCTCTATCAGAATCGTCTTTCGTTGGGTTACCTCAGACGCTTCAGCCTCCGCTGCTAAAGTTTGCAATGCTAACGCGGCTGCTTTCGCAACACGGCCTGCATCCAACGCAGCATAAGACATGTCTCAGCACCCCTATTCCTAGTTCCACCACATCCCCCTATGATGGGGAGAAAAGACCACTTTACGGTATAGCTACTGCCCTTATAAAACAATTTAGCTATACAAACCAGACCGTGATCTTTCGTAATCCTCGGTTACTATATGTACTTACCACAAAAAAGCCAGATTACCTTATCAATTAACACAATATTTACAAAAAGTTCCTTCCTCTCTCCCTCCGACACTTTTCATGATAATAAGAAATCCCATTCTCGCCTTTGCATAGGACGTCCACATGATCTGCACTGCTGCCACTCCTGCCCCTGCACCTATAGGCCGTTTCCTTTTTGCTTTATTTCTCCCCATCCTACTGGCTGCTTGTGCCACCCGCCCAACCACACCCACCATGCCCGTGATGGAGGAGCAAGCTGATTACCGCGCTCATGCGCGCTCACATTACACCCCTCCCGGTCCCCCTGATGACCCATGGGGGCCTTATATTGAGGAAGCCTCCAACCGTTTTGATGTCCCCACTGAATGGATTCGTGCTGTTATGCACCAGGAATCAGGCGGCCATCTTTACGATAGCTCTGGCAATTTTATTACCTCTACGCCCGGCGCAATGGGGCTAATGCAGATTATGCCCCCCTCTTATGATGACCTCCGCGCCCAATATAATCTTGGCCCCGACCCTTACGACCCGCATGATAACATTTTGGCCGGCACGGCTTATCTCCGCCAAATGTATGATATTTATGGCTCCCCAGGCTTTTTAGCGGCCTATAATTATGGCCCCGGAAGTTTGGATCACTATCTCCGCCAAAATCGTGCCCTCCCACGCGAGACACGCAATTACGTTGCTGCCATTGCGCCTAAAATCGTTGGGATTTGGCCACGTCAACGCTCGCAAAATGACCTCATCGTAGCCCGTCATGATCGCACCGCTAGGATGAACCGCCATTATAACCCTGAGGACTCTCTACCTGCTGATGCAGCCCCGGTAGCAGAGCAAGCCGTCCAAACAGCTGAGACGCAAGATATACGCTCCGCTTGGGCCTCGCGCGGTTTTACCCCCACCCCTGTACAGCCTGTCGCGCCCCCTCCTCAACGCGCAGAACCACGACCAGAGCCCAATACGCTCCGCATCCGCTCCATCCCGCTAGCTGATGCCCCCACAAGCCATACACGCGCTACGGATATGATGGCGGAATCCACCCATGATTGGGCCATCCAGCTTGGTAGCTATGCAGGGCAAAAACAGGCCCATATGACAGCCACAAAATTACGCCCTCGCATCACTCCTATTGCTGGTGGAGCGATGATCCATATCATGCAGACCCATACCAACCACGGCACACTCTACCGCGCCCGTTTGACAAACCTTACCCATAGTCAGGCTGTCGATGCGTGCAGACGCCTCCATGGCATCTCCCCTTGTGTAACAGTCCCCCCCGGGGCCCATTTTTAAGCCTTCCCCACCTTTGGAGATGATTTATGACTAAATCAATGCATCATGTCGGGACGGCTAAACCGCTGCGTTTGGCAGATGATGTCACCAGCACAGCCCGTTATGACGGACCGGGGGAATGCTACCGTTACACCCTACGCCGTGTGTGGGATGAGACAAAACCTCTCATTATGTGGGTGATGATGAACCCCTCTGTCGCCACAGAATATGGAGATGATCGCTCCGTTGCAAAATGCCAGCGTTATAGTCGCAAATGGGGCTATGGCGGGATGTTTGTAGGCAATAGCTTTGCATATCGCTGCACAGACCAAAAACGCCTTTTGGAAGTCCCAGACCCTATTGGGCCTGAAACAAATCATTATCTTTTAGAGATGGCCGCCCATGCAGAGCGCATCGTGCTGGCCTATGGCACGCCACAAGCCAAAGCACTCCGTGCCCGTGGGCCTGAGGTTGCTTTGCTCCTACTGCGCGCGGGGTACGAGGTCACAGCCCTCAGGCTTAGCCGCAAGGGCCACCGGCCAGAACATCCGCTCTATCTGCCAGAAACCCTCACCCCCATCCCCCTTAGGGAAGACGATTTTCTCTAAAGGCTTTTCTTCCCTTAGACGCTCTCAGCGACCCAATTCTTTTGCTTAGTCTGGCGACCAATGCCGGGATTTAGGCAATTACAGGGGTCCAATTTGCGGTAATGCTCCACCATGCTTTGCGGGGCTTGGTAAAGATGGCCAACATTATGCTCAGCAGGATAACGAGCACCGCGTTTATCGAGCAGAGGCCACATCATAGTTTTTTCCACCTCCATCGGGTCCACACCGGCTTTAACCACATAATCCTGATGCATGACATGGCAGAGGAAGTGCCCGTAATAGAGCTTCATGACTAATTTATCGTCTATCTCTAGGGGGAGTTGCTCAAACCAATCCCAGTCATTACGGCGGAGGGCAATATCCAAAGCCATCATACCGCCCGTCATGTGGGCGTGGACGACATTATAACGATTAGCCGCCCCGGCTGCGGCAAAACGATGCAAAAAGGCTAATTTGCCTTCCTCTGCAGTACAGGTAAAGAAGGCCCCTTCATCCTCCCCACCCTCAGCAAAAAAGCGGTCTAACCATGGCTGCACCTGCTGCGCCAAACGGCCTGACACCCGTAGCATGAGGTGATGCTCATAGCGTTTATGATAAGCCATTAAACGCGCGGGGACTTGCGAGGGCAAAAGACGACTTACAGACTGCATCACCCGGTCGCTCAACCCACCAGGCACCCACTGAAACCGGCGAGATAGCGAATCCACCCACGCTTTCGCACGAAATAGCGCAGGTAGATGCTTCGTCCCCAAATAGCGAATCATCGCCACAGTATCCCGCCCGTAATGGTCGGTGACCTCAAAAGCATCACGATGCATATATTCGCCAGCGATGGGGAGTTCCTCAAACTCTGTCAACAAGGCACGGCGCACAGTTTCCAGTGTTTTGGTCTGGTTTGTCCCAAGGTAAAATACGGCTGTCTCCTGCGCGGCGGGGAATGTATCTAACCGCACCGCAAAGACAATCAACTTCCCCGCATTGCCAGAGGCCTCAAATAAACGGCCAGGGTCTGCATTATACCGGCCCGGCGTCTCTGCATCGACCTGCCGAATCCGCGTTACATAATCATCATCATGGGCTTTTTGCTGACCCGACCAATCAACATCCTCTGGATGATATTGGCCATGCTCTAAGGCTTCTAAAACCTCCTCGGCCGTTTGCGCATTGGGGAAGCGTATGCCTAGATGATTGACCAGATGCAGCTTACCGTGTGCATCTACCTGACCATAAAGGGCCATCTCCGTATAGGCCGGCCCCCGCTGGACGAGTGCGCCGCCGGAATTATTACTCACCCCACCCAAGACAGAAGCCCCAATACAAGATGAGCCAATCACTGAATGAGGCTCCCGCCCAAGAGGCGCAAGCCGGTCCTCCAGCTCGTAGAGGTCTGCCCCGGGGAGGCAGACAACTTGCTTACCCTCCCCAAGAAGCTGAATCCCTTTTAATCGCCTTGTGCTGATGAGAATGATGGGGCGGTCATAATCATCCCCATCGGGGGTGGAACCACCTGTCAGGCCAGTATTAGAGGCCTGCATTAAAATGATACGCCCTGCTGCTACCGCAAGCGTTGCGACATGCCATAGCTCGACCAACGAACGTGGAATCACGACCGCTTCCACCTTGCCATCACCAAAGCGAAAGCCCTTACGATACCCATAAGTGGCTCCCTCCGTTGTTAGGACGTTACGTTTCCCAACAACGGTTTTTAGGTCATCAACAATCGTGGTCATGTCATCCTCTTCTAGCGCATGCTTCAAGGAGGGCTCCCCTCCTGGGCCAAAGGCCTTATATATCGCAGGCATGATCTTACCGCTCTTTTTGCCCACAGCACCACGGGGGCAATAACCTAACTGCCTGAAAATATGTCAAAAGACTGTGAGGGGCCTATTGATGGGACGTTATTTCACTCGGCCGAATAATGTCTCTAACCCCGCGCGGTCTAGCCGTAACCATGTAGGACGACCATGAGGGCAGGTATTAGCGCGCGGGTGCTGCTCCATCCCCCGCAAGAGGGCCTCCATCTCCTCCTGCTTGAGAATACGCCCGGCCCGAATACTGCCATGGCACGCCATCCGCGCCATAATGGCCTCAAACCGGGACTCCAAACTATCCGTCTGCCGTGCTGCTAAATCGGGCATTTGAGCAAGTTCTTCGGCCACATCGCGCAGTAACCCGGCAACATCACCACCGCTTAACGGGGCAGGAAGGCTACGGACAAGGATGCTCCCATTACCAAAGGCCTCAATCTCTAGCCCTAAACCGGCAAGCTCCTCCGCGCACTGCAAAAGGGCTATGCTTTCATCATGAGGGAGGTCCACAACCTCCGGCATGAGGAGGGCCTGTGCGGTTATAGCCCCCTCTGCAAAACGCGCACGCAAACGCTCATGCGTTAAGCGTTCATGCGCGGCATGTTGGTCGGTGAGGATTAAATCCCCATTCGGCGCGATGGAGAGAATATAAGTGGCGTGAATCTGCCCAATCGGCACACCGAGAGGATAAGAAGGCGGTACAGTTTGCGGCTCTGATGAATCCGGCTGCACGGCCATCGCACGCTCATCCAACCCAGCAAATGCCGTAGTGTAAGAACGCTGCCCCTCTGCTACGCCCTCACCATGCTGGCTACGCCCCCCTTGCGGAGGCGTTAGACGCCGTATGGAAGGGCCAAACCCAAAATCCCGCGCAGGAATAGTGTCTAACCGTTGTTGGGAAGCGGAGGCGTGGCTTTGGCTTAACTGGGCTGCCTCTTGCCCTGCATGGCGACCAATGACGCTAAGGTCTGCCTGAATCCCACCGCCTTCACCTGCCCCACGCGCAAGGGCACGGCCTACCGCCCCAATCACAAAGCCACGTACCTCGGCCTCATCAGCAAAGCGCAGTTCCGTTTTAGCGGGATGAACATTCACATCCACACGCTCTAACGGTACTTGAAGATGCAATAAGAAAATGGGAAAACGCCCACGCTCTATCACAGGCCGATAAGCAACACGCACCGCTGTTCTTAAAACGGGGTCCACCACGGGACGATGATTGACGAGCATGAATTGCCCTGCCCCCGTGCGCCGGCTCTCCCCCGGCCCGCACAGATAACCGCTTAACCGCATAGCCCCGCGTTGCTCATCCAGATGCAGCAAGTTATCCTCAGGTACCGCTAAAATAGAAGCAACACGGCCCGGCATATCTTGCGGCGGTAGATTCATAATCTCCCGCCCATCAAAGGTAACGCGAAAGGCACATTCTGGCGCGCTAAGGGCAATCCGGCGCATGACGCTCTCAGCATGGCCGCTTTCAACCCGCACGGTTTTAAGAAACTTCCGCCGCGCTGGTGTGGCGAAAAACAAATCCCGCACCACAACGCGCGTCCCCACGCTGCCTGCCGCGGGGAAGGGGCCTTTCATCACCCCGCCTTCCACCGATAACTCCCATGCGGACTCTGCCTCTGCCGTACGGGATACTAAAGATAAGCGAGCACTCGCCCCAATGGAGGGCAAAGCCTCCCCACGGAAGCCTAAAGTTTGAATGGCTGTTAAATTATCATCAGGTAACTTGGAGGTACAATGACGCTGCACCGCGAGGGGGAGCTCCTCCGCGTCCATCCCCCGACCATTATCGACAACCTCGATAACGTCACGACCACCACCGCGCAGAGCCACATCTATCCGTGTGGCCCCGGCATCTAACGCATTTTCGACAAGCTCTTTAAGGGCCGCAGCGGGCCGCTCCACCACCTCACCCGCTGCGATGAGGTCCACAACATGATCAGACAAACGGCGAATTACAGGCCGTGCCATATACCCTTCCCCGTAAGAAGGCCTCGTAAGAGAGGAGGTCAAACCTCCTTACTTCTTACTGCTTTTCTTTAAAGTAGGCGTAGCCCCTTCTGTAAAGCTCTGCCCCAAAGCCTCTGCCTTTTGGATGCGGCGATTTTCGGCCTCACCATCAACCACACTCCCCGCACGGCCCCCGCGCCAGAAGAGCAGACTATCCACAAAGCCTGCATCAGCATCACCTAACTCGGCATTAGCTGGCGCGTGTGAGGCAGACGCCGCATCCTTTACAAGGGCCTCTTGGCCTGCACTATCCGCCCCAGCATTGGGATGCAAGGCCGCATCAGGGTCCAATGTCTCAAGAGCCTGCATACGCGGGCTTTCATCAGGGCGGTTGGCACTGGCAGAGCCTGGTAGAGCCAGTTGCTCCGATGGTGGCATGGAGAGAGGCGCACGCGTCGTCACTGTATATTCATCCGGCAGGCTGCGTTTGAGGCCAAAGCCACGCGCAACATCGCTACCAGAACAGCCCGCCAGCGCAAGCCCGACTGAGGCCGTAATCCCCAACCGAACCCCATAACGCATAATTGAAGGAGCAAAACGCCGCATGACAGGTTCCCGCATTGCACTGACAAAAAGATGGCTCAATCCTATAGCCGTCCTACCCTTAATGAGCAAGCCGCTTGTCATGTTATCCATGATGTGACCGCCTCTCTACCAAGAAAGAATCAAGCAGCCACAGCCCAACACCACACACAATGGCCGAATCTGCAATATTAAAAACATACCAAGACCATTGCCCAATATGGAAATGGAGAAAATCCACCACAGCCCCGTAACGTAGGCGGTCAATCACATTCCCAATCGCCCCGCCAATAATCCCACCACAGGCAACACTTACCAACCGGCGGCGCGAACGTGCCAGCACACATAACAGCCCCAGTACAGCTAAAGCCGAAATGATGATAAACACCCATCGCCCATGCCCCCCAAACATGCCGAAGGTCACAGCGTGGTTCCACACCATCGTAAAATTAAGCCAGGGGAAGATCACAACACTCCGTTTTGCAGGGAGGTCTAATCCCTGTAAAATCCATGCCTTACTGATTTGATCCACCAATAAGACGAGCAAAGCGACCACCACCCCAACACGCCGCCAACGCGGCGTAGGTTGAGACGTCACAGGCGAGGAAGCCTTCGCCTCATTCTGAGGCTCCGGCCCGGTTGGGGACATCATGCGCTTACCGCCTCCACACAGCGCAAGCAGAGATGCGTATGCTCCTCATTCTGCCCCACATCAGGTAGGACACGCCAACAGCGCGCGCATTTCTGCCCATCTGCACGGCGCACCTGTACGGGGTCTGCATCACTACCCTCTTGTAGATGCACTTCCGAAGCCAAGCACAGCGTCGCCCAATCCACATCCTCCGAAGCCGCTTGCTCCTCCGGCGTGAGAGAAAGGATCACTTGTGCTTCCAGCGAGGAGCCAATAAGCCCTTCCCGCCGTGCAGCCTCTAACGCTGTATTCACCCGACGACGTACCTGACGTACCAGCTCCCAATGTTCGATTAAAACCGGGTTATGCCAGCCATCTTCAGGCACGAAGAAGCGCTCTGCATGTACGCTGCTTTCCGTCCCAAAACGCGCCTGCCATGATTCTTCTGCCGTAAAGACCAAAGCCGGGGCGAGCCATGTCGTTAAAGCACGATGGAGAATATCCAGCACGGTGCGTGCTGCACGGCGTTTAGGCGAATCCTTCGGGTCGCAATAGAGGCAATCTTTGCGGATGTCGAAGTAAAAGGCTGAAAGCTCATTATTGCAGAAATTATGCAGCAGCGGGTAAACGCCATTCCATTGATGAGTCTGCACCGCTTCTTGAATACGCTGATACAGCTCGTAAAGGCGATGGAGGATATATTGCTCCAAAAGCGGCAGGGCCTTACGCGCTTTCTCGGTCGTTTTATAGCGTAATGCGCGCGCGGCATCCTCTGGGAACAGCTTATGCAACACCTTATCGGCTGGGGCAGAAACATCCTCCCACCCAAGGGGGATAGCTTCCTCTGCCTCAAACCCCTCAAGCGCGCCAAGCAACCAACGCAGCGTATTACGCACGCGGCGATACAGCTCGCCTTGTTGTTTGAGAATCTCCTTACTAATGCGGAGGTCCTCATTTGTATCGGAGTTCAACACCCATAGGCGCAATACATCCGCCCCTAGGGTCTCTGTAACATCCTTTGGCCCGATTGTATTGCCGAGGGATTTGGACATTTTCCGCCCTTGGCCATCCAGCACAAAGCCATTGGTCACAACCGCCTTATAGGAGGCCTCACCTTCTGCCCCAACACTCTCCAACAAAGAGGATTGGAACCAACCGCGATGCTGGTCTGAGCCCTCCAAATACAAATCAGCAGGGTAATTCACCCCTTCCTGATGCAGAACAAAGCGATGGCTGCATCCACTCTCAAACCAGACATCGACAATATCAAAGACTTGGTCATAATCGTCCGGGTTGCGGCCTTCACCAAGATAAATGGCAGGGTCCGTATCGTACCATGCATCTGCCCCACGCTCTTGGAAGCTTTGCACCACGCGGGCCATGACCTCCGCATCACGCAGCACCTCACCGGTGCGCTTCTCCACAAATACGGCAATCGGCACGCCCCAAGAGCGTTGGCGAGAAATACACCAATCGGGCCGTTGCTCAATCATGCTGGTTAAGCGGCGGCGCGCGCTTGCAGGAACGAAGGTAATATCCTCCAACGCGTTAAGAGCTTTCTCCCGCAGGCCGGGGCCGCCCTCATCACCCTCACGCGGCTCCATCGCGATGAACCATTGCGGCGTTGCCCGGAAAATCACCGGCTTTTTAGACCGCCAAGAATGAGGGTAAGAGTGGATAATCTCTGCCTGGGCCATCAAGCCACAAGCGGGCTGGCCTGCCTTTTGCGCGGCCTCGCGTACCTCGGTCAGCAAGCTGCATACAGGCTGCGTAGCCTTAAAGACATGCACACCACCAAGCTCCGGCATCCACTCCACATAGGTGCCGTTATCGCGGACCTCCTCCGTGACCTCCACCCCATGAGCGCGACAGAGCATAAAGTCATCATGACCATGGGCCGGGGCCATATGAACCAACCCCGTACCGGCATCAGTCGTGACAAACTCTCCCAGCAAGAGCGGCACGTCATAATCAAACCCACGCCCCCGCAAAGGGTGCGCAAAAACAGCCCCCTCTAAGGCTTGGCCGGGCAAGCTATGCAGCACATTATAGGCGCTAAGGCCCGCTTCCTCCACAAAAGCTGTAAGACGATCCTCAGCGATGAGCAGCTTGGCCCCCACAGGCACGAGGCTGCCCTCCTTCACGCTGGTAACCTGAATGACGCTATAGAGAATCTCCGGCCCTGCCGCGAGGGCACGATTGACGGGGATGGTCCATGGCGTTGTCGTCCAGATAACTGCGGAGACACCCTCTAGCTTATGGCCCTCTGTCGGGTCCTTCACATTCGGGAAAGCCACAAAAAGCGTTGTGGAGGTGATATCGTGATACTCGACCTCCGCTTCGGCAAGGGCTGTCTTTTCTACAGGGCTCCACATTACAGGGCGTAACCCACGATAAAGCCGCCCATTAAGCAAAAACTTGCCAATTTCTTCTACAATCTGGGCCTCGGAGGAGAAATCCATCGTCACATAGCGATGATCCCACTCTGCCTGAATGCCTAACCGCTTAAAATCCTCCCGCTGGGCCTCGACCCATTTTGCCGCATACTCACGACATTCCGCACGGAATTGGAGGACAGGCACAGCGTCCTTATCCTTGCCTTTTTTGCGATATTCTTCCTCAACTTTCCATTCAATCGGCAGGCCGTGGCAATCCCACCCCGGCATATAGCGGACCTCCGCCCCATCCATCCGATGCGCCCGGTTGATGACATCCTTCATCACCTTATTAAGCGCATGGCCGATATGGATATGCCCATTCGCATAAGGCGGACCATCATGAAGGGTGAAAATACGCTCCGCCTTACGTCCTGCCTCGCGAATCTGCTCATCTAGCCCTGTCTCGGCCCATTGAGCCAAAATCTCCGGCTCCCGCTTAGGGAGGTTCCCCCGCATAGGAAAAGAGGTTTTGGGGAGGAACACCGTACCGCGATAACGGTCTTGTTGTTCACGAAAGAGGGTATCGGTCTTTTCGACAGACTCAGACATGGAATAAGCGCGCCTGCTTAATAGCTAAGAAAATACCCCTATTTATGGAGAGATGCGGCCTCTTTGGTCAAGCCCTTGCGGCAAGAACCTCCCGCGCTTGGGCGGCATCAAGAGCGATTTGCCTTTTGAGGTCATCCAAAGAGGCAAAGCGTTTCTCTTCTCGCAAAAGAGCAAAAAGCTCTACTTTTAATATCTGACCGTATAGGTCCCCATCAAAATCAAAAAGATGCGCCTCTAGGCGACTTTCCTGCCCATCATCAATCGTTGGGCGGCGGCCAATATTCGCCACACCTGGGAAAACGCGCCCACCAGGAAGATGCACCTGCACCGCATAAACACCCCGTGCAGGCTCAATATGATCGCCTAACGCAATATTAGCTGTTGGGAAGCCCAGCGTCCGTCCACGCTGGTCCCCTTTAACAACTTCCCCCGTAATGGCCCAATTACGCCCTAACAATTCTGCCGCTTTCTCTGGATAACCCTCTTGCAACAAACGACGAATACGACTGGAAGAAATTGGCCCCGCTGCATCAGCCAGAGGGGGAACGATACTCACACCAACGCCATGAGCCACCAACAACCGCTCCAACAATACCACATCGCCTTCTCGCCTATGGCCAAAAGCGAAGTCTGCCCCACACGCCACATGAGCCACATGTAGCCCGTCAATCAACACGTCACGGACAAAAGCTTCCGCCCCTAAATGGGAGAACGCATTATCAAAACGTGCTTGTACAACGCAACTTACCCCTTGCTCTTCTAACGCACGGGCACGTACCTCCGGGCGCATAAGCCTAAAGGAGGGGTCCTGCGGACGAAACAAAGAACGCGGGTGTGGCTCAAATGTTAAAACCCCAACCCGATACCCCGGCCGAGCCATCTTCAAACTCTGCATCAGATGGACATGGCCACGATGCACGCCATCAAAGTTACCCAGAGCAACCGCGGCTCGCCAGCAGGAGCGCGGCACAGCTCGCCAGTTTTTGCAGAAGATCATAAAGGCTTTACCGAAGTATCAAATACCGCTTTTCAGCGTGGATGATGGGACTCATCATCAGCCATACGCACATCAACTTGTTGAGATGACTGATCTTGATGAGGGGCGTTCTGTTGGCCTGATTGAGAGGCCTGCGGCGGGGGGGATAAACGTTGGTCACCCTGTTGAGAGGCAGACCCCTCTTTATCATCCTCCGCCATACCTTTCTTGAAGGATTTGATCCCTTTCGCAAAGTCCCCCATCAAGCTGCTAATCTTGCCCCCACCGCCGAACAAGACAAGTACAATGACGGCAAGGATCACCCAATGAATCGGACTCATGCTACCCATAGGATCTACTCCCTAATAAGGTTAATGCTTTATTACTGTGGCAGGGGTGATAGAATTGTGCAACCCCTCCCCGTTATTTGCACCATAATGGTGTAACTACATCCTAACGCATCGGCAAAATAAAGCCATAGGTTGCATAAACACGCCGCCCCATTCGCCCGGAGGGGGCCCACCATACGCGCACATGCGACCAATCCCCCCGTACAGAGACATCCTCTACTAGCGCATGACGCTCTATCCGCCCGCCAACCCAGTTGGCATGGTCAACCTCAATTTGCCGCTGCGTGCGGATACGCCGCACGACAGAGACATGCCCATCCGGGATGCGTGAACTCGCTTTAAAGACTAACACACTCCCCACAACCGGCTTATGACTGCGCGGATAATGACCACGAGCCTCCCACCACCATGCTGCCGCCCGACCACGCAGTTGAACCGCACTCACCTGCCGTGCATAAGGTGCGCATTGTACCGGGCCATGATAAGAGCCCACCGAGGAACTGCTACAGGCCCCAAGGGCGAGACATAACGACACGGCAAAAAGAGCCATAACCCGCCATGTTATCCCACGCATCACCATGATACTCCCCCTCCCTCAAGGCCGGTTTATAAAGACCGAAACGCAATAATCATATCCTCAGCCTCCTCGCGCTCCATCGTCAAAGCCGCTTCGGCAATATCATGTGAAAATCCATTACGTGCAAAAATGGCTAGGAGTTTAAGCCGTTCCTTCTCCGGCCTATCAGGCCGTCGAAACGGCCCAATAGCACGCTTACGGGCCAAAATAAGAGCCGCTGTTAATTCTGCCTGGCGGGCCTGCTCATCCCCAACCTCACCCAAACTTTCATCCAATGCCTGTTGGATGGTCTCTCGCTCCACCCCTTTCGCTTGAAGCTGCGCTTGTACGCCCCGGCGTGACCGACCCGACCGCGCCAGATAACGCGCTTTTGAACGCGAAAATACGGCATCATCCACCGCCCCCAAACGCTGCATATCTTCTATAATCTGCTCAATCCACGGTTGGCAGTCTTGCTCCTTTATAGCGACATCTTCAGCGAACATACCGGTCCGTAAAGCCCGCATGCCCCAGCGTTTTACACGCCGTTGCAACATCTGCCGCAAGCTTTGCCGCGTGGTGGCAAAGCGGGCCAGATGCGCCAAAGCCGCCTCGCGTAGCTTTTGATAGTCCGGTGCTGGTGGAAGGTCAGACATGCTTTCAGCCTATAGCCTGTCTTGCTCTTGGCGTCCAAACTCTTCATCTCTGAAAAACCGAGTTTGCTTCCATTCTCACCATTAAGGCCGCCCATGCCACGACATTCTCACACCTCCCAGCTTGAGCGTATAAAAACAGCCATTACGACCATTCAACACCGTTATCCCGGCCCGGGTGGGGCCGTGGCGGTCCTCCATGAGGGGGAGGTTATTGCGTGCCAGACATGGGGCTATGCGTCACTTGAACGCCGAATCCCTTTCACACCAACAAGTTTGTTTCGTATTTGCTCCATCACCAAACAATTTACCTGCGCGACTATGCTCGCCCGTTATAACGACCCCGAAATCCTCGCCCCTTATATTCGTAAACGCCTCCCCCATCTCCTCTCTGACCCACCAAGCATTGCCCAGTTAGCCCATAATCAATCGGGCTTGCGCGATTATTGGGCTGTAGCGATGCTCCATGGTGCAGCGATTGAAGGGCATTTCAGCCCTGCCGATTCTGAGAGAGTGATAGCGGGGACGCGCTCGCTCCATTTTATACCGGGAACATCCTATTCCTACGTAAATCAGAACTTCCGCCTCATTTCCGAAGCGATGGAGGAAGAAAGCGGGCTAAGCTTTGCCTCATTACTCCAAGAGCATATCTTTAAGCCTGTAGGCATGGACCATGCCATCCTCGCCGCCGAGACAACCGCCCTCCCAGACGGGACAACCGGTTATGAAGGCACAAAGGAGGGGGGCTATTGGCCTGCCCGTAATCATATTTATTGGACAGGTGATGCCGGGATGGCAGCCTCTCTTGAAGATATGATCGCATGGGAGCAGTTTATCGACCAACAGCGTGATGACCCTCAAGGCCTCTATAACCGTCTCTGCCCTATTGTACAGTTTGATAACGGCCATAAGGCCCCCTATAGCTACGGCCTCCAGCATGGTAAAATCGCAGGCTACGACATCACCTCACACGGGGGAGCCTTACGCGGTTGGCGGTCTAATCGGCTGCATTGTGCTAAGCAGCGTTTATCCGTGGTTGTGCTTTTCAATCATATGGCCCCAGCCCAACAGGCCGCGGCGGATCTGGCTCATGCCTTCTTAGGTGACGAAGCCGCTAAACCCACCCCCAGCCCTGCACGCTCCTGCCCTACATCCCCCCATATATTAGAAGGCCTCTGGCTGGATGAAGAAACAGGGCTCTCCGCCCGCATCAGCGCAGCAGAACCGGGGAAATTGCAGCTCCGCTACCTTATGCTGCCGGAACAGCTTGATATTGTTAATACGCACCTGGCTGAGAGCGGGTCTGTCACACTGCGGCATATCCACGATAAAACCATGCATACAACGCCGCCTAATAGAGCGGAAGGCGCGCATATCCTTATGGTTCGCCCAGGGGAAAATCGTCACGCCCTCCTCCGCCCCTACCCCACAACGCCTCAACCCTCCCTAGAGGACCTCACCGGCCTTTATGACTGTGAGGAGCTTGATAACGCCCGCATTACCATTACAAACCAAGGGGGCTTATTATATGGAGGTTTCTCTGGCTTTTTAGGCACTGGACGGATGGAACGGCTAGAACATTTAGGCCCGGATTTATGGGTTCTCCCCTGCCCGCGCGCTTTAGACCATACCGCCCCTGGTGATTGGACACTCCATTTTGAACGCCGCCAGGGAACAATCCATCAACTCCGCATTAGCTGTTGGCTAGCCCGGAACCTGATTTATCAACGCGTTCCTAAAAGTGAGGCAGACAGCGCAGCGAGAACACATACTTAAAGACCCGTTTTCCCACCTATAGGAATTGACGACGGCTCTTTCTCCACGCAGTATAGCAGCATAGCCCCCCTGATCTGCTCCTTCAGACAGGGGTGTTTTCCGTTGGATTAACGGAGAATACGCTATGTGGTGTTATATCTAAGTCGGGGAACGCGTCCATCATGATCGCCTCCATCATGCCGAATTATAAACGCTTCGACCTTGCTTTTAAGCATGGCGAAGGCCTCTGGCTTACAAGCACAAATGGACGACGTTATCTTGATTTCGGCGCGGGGATTGCCGTCTCCTCCCTCGGCCATAGCCACCCTGCCCTTGTCGAAGCGATTACCGCACAAGCAAAGAAGCTCATCCATGTCTCCAACCTCTATCAGGTGCTGCAAGCAAAAGCCTTAGCGGACCTGCTCGTAGCCCATAGCTTTGCGGATTCCGTCCTCTTTTGTAACTCTGGGGCGGAAGCGAATGAGGGGCTGATCAAGCTTATCCGCCGGGCGCAATATAAAAACGGCCATCCTGAACGCACGCGGATTATCTGCTTTCATCACGCCTTCCATGGTCGGACATTAGCGACCATCTCCGCCACGGGAAATCCCGCTTATTTGGAAGGTTTCGGCTCCCCCGTAGAAGGGTTTGACCATGTCCCCTTTAACGATATTGACGCCGTCCGTGCAGCGATCACAGACAAGACCGCTGGCATCCTCATAGAGCCTGTCCAAGGGGAAAGTGGCATCCGTGCTGCAGAGCCTGCGTTCTTACGCGCTTTACGCGCTCTTTGTGATGAAAAAGGGCTGTATTTAGGGATTGATGAGGTCCAAAGTGGGATGGGCCGTACCGGTACATTCTTTGCTTTTGAACATGCTGGCATTACGCCAGATGTCGTCTCCTCTGCCAAAGGGATTGGCGGGGGCTTCCCCCTTGGGGCTGTTTTAGCCCGTGCAGATTTAGCCCAGCATCTCACCCCCGGCACGCATGGCACAACCTATGGGGGGAACCCGCTGGCCTGTGCAGCGGGCTTTGCTGTCGTCAGCGAAATCCTCCGCCCCGGCTTCCTAGAGCATGTCCGCACAACAGGCGCAGCTTTTGGGAAAATGCTCGAGGCTTGTGTTACAGACCATCCCTCCATTTTTGAGGAAGTACGCGGCATTGGGCTGATGCGGGGTTTGCGGTGCCGCATCCCTGTAGGGGAGGTGCTTGAGGCTGTTATGGCAGAAGGGCTCCTCGCCATCGGGGCGGGCGATAATGTATTGCGCCTCGTCCCCCCCCTCATCGCCACAGAAGCAGATTGCGCGGAGGCTTGCACCCGCATCGGGCGTGCAGCTCACGCCCTAAGCAACCAATAAGGAGAGCAGTAGCGTGAGCAACGATTATACCTCATCCCCTCGGCACTTCCTGGATATTAAGGACCATTCCACCGAGACATTGCGCCATATTCTGGACCTTGCGGCCCATATCAAAGCTCTACAGCAAGAGCGCAAACGCCCTCTCTGCCCTGGTCTGCCATTAGCCGGACGTGCTTTGGGGCTGATGATGTCCCGCCCCTCCACCCGCACGCGTGTCTCTTTTGAGGTGGGGATGAAGCAGCTTGGCGGGACGGTTAATGTCCTCTCCCCTGCGGATATGCAGCTTGGCCGGGGCGAGAGCATTGCCGATACGGCGCGTGTCCTCTCCCGTTTTTTGGATGTTATCACCCTCCGCACGGGGACAGATGCTAACCTTCGGGAGCTTGCCCGCTGGAGTGATGTGCCCGTCATTAACGGGCTAACGCCAGTCTCCCATCCTGTGCAGATTTTGGCCGATATTCTCACTTTTGAGGAACATCGCGGCTCCATTACCGGCAAAAAACTAGCTTGGATTGGCGATGGCAATAACGTCGCCACCTCCATGATTGAGGCCGCCGCACGGCTAGGCTTCTCCCTGCATCTCGCCACACCAGAAGGGGAATTTATGCCCTCTGAGACGGCTGTAAACTGGGCGCGTGCGCAGGGCGGTGATATTCAACTCACTCACGACCCGCGCGAGGCTGCCGCGGGGGCTGATGCCATCATCACCGATACATGGGTCAGCATGGGGGATAAAGATGCTGAAAAACGCCATCAAATCTTCCGCCCTTATCATGTTGATGAAGCCCTCATGGCTCTTGCCGCGCCGGAGGCCCTGTTTATGCACTGCTTGCCTGCCCATATAGGGGAGGAAGTCAGCAAGGCCGTGTTTGAAGGCCCGGCCTCTGTTGTGTTTGATGAGGCAGAAAACCGCCTACATGCCCAAAAGGGATTGCTGCTCTGGTGCTTGGGGGAAGATGACCTCTCCGCTTATCAGGGCTGAGAGGGCACACCCCTCTCCCCTCTATCGGGGCAAAAAGGGAGGATAGGACCATGACAAACCCGGTGACAGAAACCACCCCTACAGCCACGACCCGCCCGCAGGATGTACCAGACCTAACGGTTGCCCATGCGATTACGCCCTTCCATCTCGGCCATGTGCCTGTTCGAGGGCGATTAATTACGCTTGGGCCGTTGGCTGATGCCATCCTCTCCCGCCATGATGAACTTCCAGAGCCTGTGCGCGCCCTTGGAGGCCAAGCCCTTGCCTTGGTAGCGGCTATGGCAACGGCTTTAAAGTTTAAAGGCTCCTTCTCCCTACAAGTTAAAGGCGATGGACCGGTCTCGCTCTTTCTGGCCGATTGCACCGATACAGGGGCGTTGCGCTTTACCGCCCGCATGGCAGAGGACTACACCACCCCCCTGCCTGAAACCGCTCCGGGCTTGCTTGGCAAGGGGTATCTGGCCTTTACAGTGGACCAAGGGCCAGAGACGGAGCGTTACCAAGGGATTGTTGGGCTAGAGGGTAAAGACCTCGCCGACATGGCGACGCACTACTTTCAAACCAGTGAGCAACATGATTGTGCCATCCAACTTTTCTCCCGCTTAACAGAGAGCGGGTGGCAAGCGGGGGCGTTGGTGTTAGAGCGTCTGCCCGATAGCGACCCCGTTGCCGGTAATGATGACCAGCAACATTCCGAGGCGACCATCCAAGACCTCTGGGAGACGGCTTGCACCTTTGCTCATACCCTAAAAGCGGATGAATTATTTGACCCTGCTCTTTCAGCCTCTACCCTTATCACAAGGCTCTTTGGCACATTGGGGGTAGAGCTTGCCCCGGCGAGGCCGCTCTCCTTTGGGTGCCGCTGTAGCCGTGCCCGCCTGCAAGGGGTGTTAGAGCGTTTCAGCACGGATGACCTTGACCATATGGCCCAAGATGGGGTGATTTCTATGGAATGTCATTTCTGCAACACGGCCTTCACCTTCCCTCGTGATAGCCTTACGCATCATACAAACACACTCTCTGCCGAGACGCCATGACGGCAGCACACCCCGCAGAACTCCACCGCAGAGGCCAACCTCTTACAGGGCTTTATCCCGGCTGGGAAATGGGCCAGCGTATTTCTGGCCCTGCGGGTATGGACATCCTAATCCTTCAGCATCCCCGCACCAAAGAAGAGGCCTATTGGTGGCTCTCCCCCGATGGCGAGATTTTAGCCTGCCATGCTCTCGCCCTAAGGGGGACATGGCAAGAGGCCCTCGTCAAAACATTAGACCCTGTCCTCCAACCCCTTAGTGCAAGCCTGCTTGATGGGGCTGCTCCCCTTCCCTCTGAAGATGATCTTTTAAACGAACCTCTTCCCCTTCTACGCGCTCTTCCTGCACCCGCACGTTTGCAACTGGTGACGTTATGGTTCCAAACCGCGCGAGCGGCGATGCATGTTATCTCTCTTACAGCCCTCTTAGAGCATGAAAATGAAAGCCCTTTTCCCCCCGCCTTCATCCAAAAGCTATTCCGCACACGTCTAGCCGGGCCGCATAGTCTGGCCTGCTCCCCCTTTAATGGGGACATTATCCGTACAGAGCTGACAATCACTTTAGAGCAAGGCATAGCATGTCGCTTTACTGACCCACAGGAAGAACTCACCTTTTATCTCTTCTGGCCACATGGGGATGAAGGCAACACCTCTCCCGAGACCATTCCACCCATTTTCTACCTTCCCAAAGCCTCACTATTAGTCGGGGAGGGACTCTTTACCCCGTTAGTACCTACTTTTCTTCTCTCATGGTTTATAGGGACACCACATTGTGTTGAAGAGCTCAAACAAGCCCGCCCCTTCACGCTAGAGGATTACGGCGTTGGCCATGCCTCTGCCTTATGGGACAATCTTTCCTCCCCGAAAAAAACAACCGAACGCGGGAAGGCTGGACAAATACTCTCTTCTTTCCCATTCTCCTCTCTATTATGGGGACAGGCCGCTTTTCTGCGACCTCTAGGAGAGACGCCCTTTACCCCTTTAGAGGATGAGATACACAACAAACCAACGCAGAAACGGGCCCAAAAGCCCTATCAACCTCGTAAGAAGAAACGTAAAAAAGGACGGAAACGCCGCTCATGACCATTACACGCTTTGCCCCCCTCTCGCGCTTATGGCCTTGTTTGGCTCTCCTCTTCGGGCTGGCTCTCTTAACAGGCTGTGCGCATGATGAAGGTAATGAGACCTTCCCAAAAGCTGATTATAGCTATCTGCCACCACTAAATCTAAATGTCAGCCAGATCACAATCACTAGTCAAATCCAACCGAATTATGACGATTTAACCGCACGAAGCCCCAACAACCCCGAGAGTGACCTCCAGCTCATGGCGCGTCAGAGATTACACACAACGGGAACGTCCGGCTCAGCGCAATTTATCGTCACGCAAATCGAGATGACAAAACTCTCTCATCATAGTTTTAGCGGGACTTATGGCGTAAAGCTCACACTGGATGACCCAACCCATCAACGCCATGGCTTTATCACCGCACGCGTCCATCGCACCATTGAGGCCCCCGGCTCTTATAGTCTGGAGCGTGACCTCCACACGCTAAACACGGCCCTCATGGATGATATGAATGTCGAGCTGGAATATCAGGTCCGCAATCATCTTGCCTCTTGGTTGACTGACGCCACCGGTACGCCGCTAAATGCCACTACCGTCCAAAGCCAAGACCTCTCTAGTACAGAACTCCCCGCGTTGGAGGGCAGCGCACAACAACATGCCCCCCTCAACACCACGGCTCCTGCTGCCCCTCACCCCACTTCCACAACATATGAGAGCACAACACCGACAAAGTTCCATTCCCCACCGCCGGGTGTTCTCTCCCTACCACAACATTAAACCTACCTCCTCGCTATAAGGTGAGTATATGACAGCAGATTCACTTGTATTCTGCGAAGATTTTGCTCACCTTACCGCATCTTTAACCATCTCTTCATCTCCTCAGGCCCACCCCACACGATGACGTCATCCCCCTCTCACCCCACTGCTCCATCCCGTACTGCGTTATCGCGGCGGGGATTTATAAGGGGGACTGGTGCGCTTTCTGGCTCATCATTACTAAGCCATGCAGCCCAAGCCCGTGCTGACTTAAAGACCCAGCAGGCCAGAAAAGCAGAGAATGATCCCGCCCGTTATGTGCCGCGTTTCTTCACAGCGGAGGAATATCGCTTCCTCTGCCATGCCTGTGAGCGGATTTTCCCAGAAGATGAAAATGGGCCCGGTGCATTAGCCTTAGCTGTACCGCGTTTTATTGATAAACAAATGCAAACCCCTTACGGGCAAGGGGACCTCTGGTACCTTCACCCCCCATTTGGCAATGGTCCACCAGAACTCGGCTACCAACTTCCCTACGGCCCGCAAGAGCTGTATCGCCGTACGATCGAACCTATTAATACCCATTGTTTGATGACCTATAACGCCCTCTTTGCAGACCTCACCACCACACAGCAAGATGAGGTTCTTCATAAACTTGAGGACGGCGTCTTACAGTTTAATGATATTCCCGGGGCTGTCTTTTTTGAGCAATTACGCACCAATACGTTAGAAGGTGCCTTTGCCGACCCCCTCTATGGCGGTAATGACGCTATGGGGGGATGGAAGATGATGGGCTTCCCCGGTGCGCGGGCCGATTTTATGGATTGGGTCAACCAGCAAGGGGCCCCTTATCCGCTTGGCCCTGTTGGTATGCCCCCTAATGTTGCCCCCTATGGCCCTGATGCGCTTCATGATGAGGAAGATTAACCACGCATGACAGACCACGTTACACCACCTAAAAAGCCAGATGTTCTCATCATCGGGGCTGGCTGGGCTGGCAGCATCATGGCAAAAGAGCTAACCGAGGCTGGCCTGCATGTTACCATGCTAGAGCGCGGGCATGACCATAGCACGGCCGTAGAAGGTGCGTATCCTGAATCGATTGATGAATTACGCGGGGCGATACGCAAGCGTCTCTTCCAAAAACTCGCGCGCACTTCTCTGACCATTCGCAACCATCCCACCCAAACAGCCCTTCCCTACCGCCAACTTGCCGCCTTTCTTCCCGGCGAGGGCGTAGGCGGGGCCGGGCTGCATTGGTCAGGCTGTCACTTCCGCACCACAGAGGATGAACTGCGCCTCCGTAGCGTAACACAAGAGCGATATGGGCGTAACTTCATCCCAGATGGCATGTTCTTACAAGATTATGGGGTGAGCTATCAGGAGCTAGAACCCTTCTTCGATAAAGCCGAGAAAGTTTTCGGTACAGCAGGAGAGGCCTCCTCCGTACGAGGGCAAGCTACAGGCGGCGGAAATATTTTTGCGCCTGATCGTTCCGACCATTTCCCACTACCTCCACTGGCTGATACTTTCTCAGCCAGCCTGTTCCGCAAAGCCGCAACCGAGGTTGGGTTTCACCCTTACAGCATGCCTGCTGCTAATGCCTCCCAGCCTTACACCAACCCATATGGCTGCCAGATGGGGCCGTGCAATTTTTGCGGTTATTGCAGCGGTTATGATTGTTATCTCTATTCCAAAGCGTCCCCGAATGTGAACATCCTCCCCGCCCTGCGGCAGGATAAACGCTTCACCCTCATCACACAGGCGCAAGTGTTGGAAATCCTCTTAGATGATGACCGCAAGACCGCCACAGGCGTACGGTATATTGACCTCACAACACAATCCGAACAGACAATGCAGGCTGACCTCGTCATACTGAGTGCCTTCCAGCTCCATAATGTTCATCTCATGCTCACCTCAGGCATTGGCCAACCTTATGACCCAGTAACGCAAACGGGGGTGATTGGCCGTAACTTCACCTATCAAACCATTACCTCTTCCCGCGTTTGGCTGCCTAAAACGCACTTTACCAACCAATTTGTTGGCGCTGGCGGCGGGGGTGTTGCCATTGATGACATCAACCATCCCGGCCTAGACCGTGGGAAAGCGGGCTTTATTGGTGGCTCACCCATTTGGGTAAACCAAGCAGGGACAAAACCCATCAATGCCGCCCTTAGCAGTGGTGGCAAGGGCGCACCCCGCTGGGGACACGCTTATAAAACAGCCATGATTGACCAATATCGCCACTCTCTCAGTATTGATGCCCATGGCAGCAATATGGCTTATCGCGATGTGTATTTGGACCTCGACCCCACATGGCGCAACGCTTATGGCCAACCCATGTTACGCATGACCTTCACATGGAAGGAGAACGACATCCGCATGAATCAATATGCCGTCCAGCATATTGGTCAGATCGCCAAAGCCATGGGGGCCACTAAGATTGCCCTCAATAGCCTCCAACATGGCCAGAACTTTGATAGCCGCCTCTACCAAACCACGCACCTTAATGGCGGGGTTATCATGGGGGAAAACCCCAAAACCAGTGCGGTGAACCGTTATCTACAAAGTTGGGATGTCTCTAATCTCTTTGTCATTGGCTCTAGCGCATTTCCCCAAGGGTTAGGCTATAACCCCACCGGGCTGGTGGCCGCGCTGGCTTATTGGTCGGCTTACCATATCCGCCATACTTACCTCCGTAACCCCGGCCCTATGGTAACCGCATGACCCATATCTTCCGCACTCCCTTTTATGCGGCACTTTATGCAGCATTAGGGCTGCTTGCCATTTTTTCCTCCCCCCTCACCATAGCTCGAGCAGACACCTCCATACCGCCTGCTTTGCTAGAGGAAGGCCATTATCAAGCTATCCTCGGCGATTGCGCTGCCTGCCATACAGCACCGGGCCGCCCTGATTATAGCGGGGGCTTACCCTTTGAGCTGCCCATCGGCACGATTTATTCAACCAATATTTCGCCAGATCCTGTTCATGGCATTGGCCGTTATAGCGAGGCAGAGTTTGCCCGCGCTGTCCGGCTTGGGGTGCGTAAAGATGACTCCACACTTTATCCCGCTATGCCGTACCCCTCCTATGCGCGGCTAAGTGATGCGGATATCCACGCGCTTTATGTTTATTTTCAACATGGTGTGGCCCCTCAAGCGATAGCACCACCAGAGAATAAAATTAAATGGCCGCTCTCTATGCGTTGGCCGCTACGCGTTTGGCGGTGGCTCTTTGCCCCTAGCATTCGCTATGCCCAGCAACGCACCAATAGCCAATTCACCGACCCAACCTTGGCACGAGGGGCCTATCTTGTCGAAGGGCCGGGCCATTGCGGGGCCTGCCATACACCACGCGGCATCGCACTGAATGAAAAGGCCCAAACAGCCCAAGATGGCCCGCTCTTTCTCTCCGGCGGTGGGGTTGTAGAACAATGGGTTGTCCCCTCCCTGCGGCAAGAAAATCGCACCGGCCTAGGCCGTTGGAGTGAGCAAGATATTGTGGACTTCCTCCGTACTGGTCGCGCTCGCCCCGGTGCCAGCTTCGGAGGCATGACGCCTGTTGTCATCCACAGCACCTACGCATTTACAGATAACGACCTCCACGCGATTGCGCGCTATTTACGCACACTAAGCCCCGCCCGCCCAGAAGCCCCTTGGGTTTATGACCCAAGCACGGCAGACGCCCTACGCCGGGGTGATATCACCCAACCCGGCGCACAAACTTATCTAGACCGCTGCGCAGCTTGCCATCGCAGCGATGGGGCTGGTTATGGCACGGTCTTTCCCCCTCTAGCAGGGAACCCTGTCGTGATGACGGATAATCCCACCTCGCTCATCCATATCATCCTCGCGGGCGAGACAATGCACCCCCTCCCTACCGCGCCCTCTGCCTTTACAATGCCCGCTTTTGGCGATGCGCTCTCTGACAAAGAGGTCGCAGAGCTTGTAAGCTTCATCCGCCATAGTTGGGGCAATCACAGCAGCAGCGTTAGTGAGGATAAAGTCCGGCGGCTTCGCCAGCAGATTGCTCACCCCACCGTGCCCCCCATCTTACCGAAAAACTAAGATGAAACCGTCCTGCTATAAGTGACATTATTGTAATATAAAATAACGCAAAGAGAGTGCTTCTTTTAAAGAGCATAAAATCAGGAAAAGCCGTCTCCTCTGGTTTTGGCTTGGATACGCTTTGTCTTACAGCGATGTCATAAAGCTGACTAAAACCGTATTTAATACGCTAACCCCTCTTTTTTGCTTAAATTACGCCTATAATTTTCTGCCTTTGCAATAACAGGAAACCACCTGCGTCATGAATGCCATTGTCATCACCGCGCTCAAGCGGCCTCTGACCTTTGTGGTCTTGTCGATCTTGATTGTGATGTTTGGGGTAATGTCTGTTTTTAAAACACCGACAGACGTCTTCCCTAATATCAAAATCCCGGTCGTCTCGGCGGTATGGACCTATGGTGGGATGCTGCCAGAAGAGTTTGCTGGCCGCATCATCTATAATTACGAACTCATGGTGACCTCTACCGTAGAGGGCATCGAGCATATGGAGTCCAACTCCTATTACGGGCGCGGGATTGTCACCATCTTCTTCCAACCCGGGACGGAGATTGGCGAAGCAGAGGCAGAAGTAACCGCAATCTCTCAAACAGTCATCAAGCAGCTGCCGGTGAATATCCCAGCCCCGATGATTATGCGGCTGGATGCCTCCTCTGTCCCCGTGATTTCACTGCAAATTACCTCCGACAAGCAAACACCATCCGACCTTTATAAATTAGCGATGATTCGCGTCCGGCCCCTTCTCGTCACGGTAGAGGGCGCGGTGGTACCGCACCCTTATGGCGGGATGGATAGTTTTGTGATGGTCACGCTGAATCAAGACCAGCTCCGCGCTCATCACCTCTCAGCGATGGATGTGCAAAATGCCATGCATAATCAAAACATCGTCCTCCCCGCTGGTGACCAAAAGATTGATGCTGTGGATTGGATGGTCCAAACCAACGCCACCCCTAAGAGCATGAAGGCTATTGGCAATATCCCCGTCAAACGCGTAGGCAATGCCGTCATTTACGTGCGTGATGTAGCCGATGTGTATCGCGGCGGGCATCCACAAACCAACCTTGTGCTGGTCAAAGGCCGACAAGGCGTTGAGGTTGTCGTCATGAAAAGTGGTGAGGCTTCCACGCTAGATGTCGTGGATGGTGTGAAAAAAGCCCTCCCCCGCCTACGGGCCGTCTTACCAGATGATGTCAATGTCAGCATCCTCACAGACGCCTCCATCTTCGTGAAAGACGCGATTAAAGATGTGGTGCGGGAGATGGTCACAGCGGCCTTCCTGACCGGGATTGTGGTGCTGCTCTTCCTTGGCTCGTGGCGGTCCACCGTCATTATTGCCACCTCTATCCCGCTGGCCATTCTCTGCTCTGTCATCGGGCTAAGCTGGGCTGGTGAATCCATCAATGTCATGACCCTTGGCGGGCTAGCTCTCGCTGTTGGTATCCTCGTTGATGATGCCACGGTGATGATTGAAAATATCGATACCCATCTTGAGATGGGTAAAGAGCTTGAGCCTGCTATTATTGATGCAGCGAATCAAATTGTCACAGCGACCTTTGTTTCCACCACCTGCATCTGCATTGTGTGGCTCCCTCTCTTTGAGCTTGGAGGGGTAGCGGGGTATCTCTTCCGCCCCATGGCAGAAGCGATCATCTTTGCGATGATCGCCTCTTTTGTCCTCTCTCGGACACTCGTCCCCACTATGGCGAAATATCTGCTCGCTAATCATAACCATGGCCATGATATTCCAGATAGAGAGCAGCATATTGCCGATAGCAACGCCGCTGCTGTAGCCGCAGGCCACCCTGCCCAGCGTGGAGATGGGACTAGCCATAACCGTTCCGCCCCCCTACCAGCACGCAGCGGCTTTATGGGAGCTTGTATCCGCTTCCAACAAAGCTTTGAGGAAAAGTTCAATCTCTTTCGCGATAGCTATTACGCTCTCCTCGTCCGCTGTGTGGAGCAACGTAAGCTCTTTGTCGGGGTGTTCTTAGGGCTTTCTGTCCTCTCTTTGGGGCTCTACCTCACTGCGGGACGGGACTTCTTCCCGGAGACAAAATCCAACGCTCTACAAATGCATATGCGTGCCCCACTAGGCACACGTATTGAGGTTGCAGGGCGTATCGCTGCCCTCGTCTCTGACCGTATCGAGCGTGACCTCCCCGGCCAAGTGGAAGAAATTGTCAGTAATTGCGGCCTGCCAGAAGGGGCGCATAATCAGGCCTTTATCCCAACACCTACCATCGGCACGCAAGATTGCGACCTGACCATCGCCCTCAAAAATGAGGCCTCCCCGGTATGGGATTATCGTGCCCTACTGCGTAAAGACCTCTCCGCGCAATTCCCCGGTACGGTCTTTACCTTCCAACCAGCGGACCTGACAGCCAAAATCCTCAATTTTGGCTCCCCCGCGCCGATTGATATTCAAATTAACGGGCCAGATATTGCCGATAATTACGACTATGCGCGTAAAATCATCGCCCGCTTACGTCATATTCCCGGCACGGCGGATGTGGTCATCCAGCAAACGATGAAAACACCCACCTTGATGATTCGTGGTAACCGGACCTTCAGTATGGCCACCGGCCTCACCGAGGCCGACCTCGCCAATAACCAGCTTATGACACTCTCCGGCTCCAGCACGGTGGACCCGCAATTCTGGCTCGATCCCAGTAATGATGTCACCTTCCCGCTCAATACCTACGTCTCTCAAGACCAGCTCACCCATTTGAGCGACCTGCTGACCATCCCCGTCGATAAAGGCGATGGCAACCCAACCGGGACGGGGGACCAGTTGCTCGGCAGCATCAGCACTGTTGTGCCAACAGGCACACCGGGCGAGGTCTCACATTTTAACTCCATGCCCGAAGTTGATATTTACGTCTCGACCGAAGGGCGCGACCTTGGGGCTGTGCTGGCAGATGTTAAGCAGGTCATCGCCGATACCAAGCCCCTCCTGCCCAAAACAGCTGCAACAGACATCCACGGGGCAGCGGTGACGATGTATAGTGCTTATAGCCAACTCGTCCTCGGGCTGATGGTCTCCATCGTGCTGATTTATCTGCTCATTGTCGTGAACTTCCAATCTTGGACGGACCCTTTCATCATCATCACCGCCCTACCCGGCGCGTTAGCGGGGATTGCATGGGCCTTGTTCCTCACCGGGACACGCCTCTCCGTCCCGGCTCTGACGGGGGCCATTATGTGCATGGGGACAGCAACGGCGAACTCCATCCTCGTTGTATCCTTCGCAAGAGAGCGGATTGAGCTCCACGGCGATGCCCTACGCGCTGCAACAGAGGCCGGGCGAGAGCGTATCCGCCCCGTGCTGATGACAGCCCTTGCTATGATTGTGGGGATGATCCCCATGGCGACCTCTAACTCCACCAATGCTCCCTTAGGCCGGGCTGTTATTGGTGGGTTGATTGTCGCCACACTCTCCACGCTCCTGTTTGTCCCCTGTGTTTACGCCATCATCCATAACCGTACTGCCTCTCATAAGGAGACCATCTAATGGCCAGCATGTCTCGCAACCGTAAATTACTGCTCGGCCTGATTGCCTTAGTGCTGGGCCTTTACATTGCCTCATTATTGATAGGCCGCATCGCCCATATGGCCCATCTCCATAACGTAGCGGAGGAAAGTGCCGTCCCCAATGTCGCGGTCATTCTACCTCATAAGGCTGATAGCAAGGTAAGCCTCACCCTCCCCGGCACAATTGACGCATGGTACCAAGCCCCCATTTATGCTCAGGTCTCTGGCTATGTGAAAATGTGGTACAAAGATTACGGGGCTGTCGTTCATCAAGGCGATGTCTTAGCCGAGATTAACGCCCCCGCTTTGGATGCTCAATACGCCCAAGCGCGTGCTGACCTCGACGCCCAACAAGCCCGCTATAATCTGGCCTCTGTCACGGCTAACCGTTGGCGGGCCATGGGCAAGTCCCAGGCTGTATCGGGCCAGTCTGTCTCTGTTGCCACAGCGGATGAAAAAGCCGCCCTCGCTACATTAGAGGCTGCCCAACGTAACCTGGACCATTTCGCCGCATTGGAGAAGTTTAAGCAAATTGTCGCGCCTTTTGATGGCGTGGTAACGGAGCGTTCCATCAATGTGGGGGATTACGTCAATAGCGGTGGGGGCCAGCTTAATGCCACCGGTGGCGCGTCTGAGCTGTTCACCGTAGCAGATACGCACCGGCTACGCTTGTTCGTCTCCGTACCGGAAATCTTCTCCTACATGCTAACAGACGGCCTCACAGCGCACATCCATGTCCCGCAATATCCGGGCCGGACTTTTGAAGCCAAGTTCCTCACCGCCTCGCTCGGTTATGACCCTAACACACGGACAGCCGTCTCCGAGTTCACCTTGGAGAATAGCGACCATGCCCTCTGGCCAGGGACCTTCGCCTCAGTCGAGCTGAAAGCCAATAATAACGCGGCTCATTTGCTGAAAATCCCCACCGGTTCGCTCGTCTTTCAAGAAAAAGGCATGCAAGTTGCCACGGTGGATGCAAAAAGCCATGTGCATTTTAAAAATATCCGCGTTGGTAAAATGGCTGATAGCTCTACAGAGGTCCAAGCGGGGCTTAATGCTGATGACCGCATCATCAATAACCCACCGGCTGACCTACTAGAGGGCGACCCCGTCCATATCGTCACCCCTGCGCGTGGTTATAACCAAAGCGGCTGGGAAGAATCCGGGGATGATGACTAATGCCTAGCATGACAACCACACCCTCCACCCTCGCCAGCCCTGTACAAAAAACACGCCATTGGCTGGGACGGTTTGCCCGCCATACAGCCCTTGGGAGTGGCCTGCTGGCCCTCACCGCCCTGGGCGCGTGTGACCTCGCCCCACGCTATGAGCCTCCGCATTTTGTCGTGCCTGATAGCTGGCAAGGCCAAGCCCCTTTTGCTGTCGCCCAGCCAGCTGATGCCACCTTACCTACAAACTGGTGGACCCTCTTGCATGACCCGCTCCTTGATAAGCTAGAGGACCGCGCCATTGCCGAGAATGGCGACCTCCAAGCTGCGGCGGAACGCTTCCTCCAAGCACGCTCTTTAGTCGCTAAAGCACGCGCGGGCCTTCTGCCTCATCTCAGCCTTGATGTAGGCGGGTCTGATAATAAACAATCAGCCGATAGGCTCTTTCGTAACGGGGCTACGCTAACCCAAACGCAAGAGGAATATGCAGGCCTGGCCTCATGGGAGCCAGATATTTGGTCCTCCATCCGTAACCGGGTGAGAATAAACCGGCAAGCTGCTCAACAATCGGCGGCACAATTTGCGATGGCACGCCTCAGCTTGGAGGCCGAGCTTGCAAGTGATTACATCCAGCTGCGCGGCTATGACGCACAGATTGCTATCTATCAGCAATCCATCGCCTATTATCAGCGTGCGCTTAATGTCACACGCACACAACTGAAATATAAAGCCGCCCCCCGGTTAGACCTCGCCCGTGCAGAGGCGCAGCTCTACACCACACAAGCCGCGTTATATGACATCCAAGCCGCCCGTGAGGTGACAGAACATGCGATTGCTGTCCTGACCAATAGTGCGCCTTCTAGCTTCCATATCGACCCGGTAACGGCGTTGGACTTCCACCAACCTTCAATCCCCACCGGGGTGCCATCAGCCTTGCTGCAACGCCGGCCTGATATTGCCAGTGCAGAGCGGGAAATGGCCCAAGCAAACCGTGCTATCGGCATTGCGCGCGCCGCCTTTTACCCGCATTTCTCCCTCAATGCGGATGCAGGTTTTGAGGCCAATGGCTTCAAGCTGGCCAATCTTGCCAACTCCCTCTGGACATATGGCGCACGGATGAACATCCCCCTCTTTGATGGCGGGATTCACCGTGCTGAGCTGCAACGCTCTTGGTCAGCCTATCGGGAAACACGGGACCAATACCGCACGACCGTCCTCTCGGCCTTCCGCGAGGTGGAAGATGGCCTCTCCCGCACCAATCGCCTTGCGTTGGAGAACCAAGCCCTCCAAAAAGCTGTTAATGCGAATATGGAGACCCAGAATATGACCATGACGCTCTACCAAGGTGGGGTCGGTACATATCTGGATGCTATCTTCAGCCAAGAAAACACCCTCCGCAGCCGCATTGCGCAAGTGGAAGTTGCTACACGGCTTTACCAAGCAGATGTTGCCTTAATCCGCAGCCTTGGCGGGGGCTGGGATGTAAAAGACCTCCCCAGTATGGGTGAGACCCTCTCGGTCGGGGCCTTCCAATATGAAGGGCTGCACCACCCCAAACAGGTGGGGGATGTCCATGCCTCCGAGCATCCCGAAGCGCATGAGGACCTCACTCATGATGCCCCCGATGCTGTAGGCCGTGGCACCAATGCTCATCTCAAACCGTTGCCCATTGGGGCCATGCCATAACGCAACACCCGCCCCATCGTGATGGTCTCACGTCATGATGGGGCATAGTCTTTTCTTCCTGTTACCCCATACATCTGATAAGCTTGAGAGCACGTTCCTCATCTTTTGCGAAGGAGATGCTCTCTTATGGCGCGCTCCCCCCATTCAGCGAGTCCAGCCCGCTGGGCTGCTGTCATTCTGCCACCTTTATGCTTGGGGGGCTTTCTGGCGTGGTCGGCTGGCTTATTAACCCCGGCCTCCATCTCGCCCTCCCATTTTATGCAACGCTTCCATAATGCTGGGGCCCCTAATACAGGCTTCCGCCGCGCCCATGCCAAAGGGATGTGTGTAACAGGCTGGTTTGACCCCTCACCAGAAGGCCGCGCCCTCTCCCATGCAGGAGTCTTTAAAGGGGAGCATCTCCCCGTTATCGGGCGTTTCTCACTCGCACCCCCGCTGCCTTATTTACCCGATAACCCCAACATAGCCCGCAGCTTAGCCTTGCAGATTCGCACGCCTTCAGGAGATGATTGGCGCATGGCCCTTGTTGATATGCCTTTACAATCCATGCGGGACATTGCTGATGCTTACGCCTTCTTCAAAGCCGCACGGTTAGACCCAGTAACCCATAAGCCAGACCCTGAGGCAGTTAAAGCCTATGCCGCCCAACGCCCTTGGCTAAACACCGCCTTTGAGCAAGCAAAAGCCCATCAACAACCATCCGACCTGACAAACGATACTTATAACAGCCTGGACAGCTTCATCCTGACAAATGATGCAGGTAAGAAAACAGCCGTCCGCTGGGCTGTACAGGCAAAAGAGCCTTTCCGCCCAGCTGAAGGGAGCGGTGCGAATGATGGCAATTACCTCTTCAAACGCTTAGTGCAAACGCTTGATGAACGCCCCCTAAGCTGGGACATTGTGGCCACCATTGCCCGTGAGGGCGACCCGGTGAACGACCCCAGCCAACCTTGGAATGACGCAGACCAAAAAGTTACCGTTGGCACTGTAACCTTCACCAAAGCCTATAGTGAGGATGAAAATCCCTGCGGTCCTATGGTCTTTGACCCCACCATCCTCCCAGAGGGCATCAGCGTCTCGCAAGACCCTTTACTCGCCCTGCGAGCCTCGGTGTATATGAAGTCTTACGCAACACGCTCTGCTGAGCATAAAACGCCGAGCATGGTCACCCCTAACGATGTCGCCAACCCGACCCTCACATCAGACGAGAAGGGCCAGTAAGCTATGTCACTTCCGCAAAATACGGGTAAGGCTGCGCCCTTCCCTCGCCTCTCCATCATGCTTCATTGGATCATGGCCGCACTCATCCTTGTGATGCTCTTTGTCGGGCTGTTTATGGCGCATATATCGAGCATCCATTATGCGGGCCTCTTTACATTGCACCGCACGGTCGGGTTCCTCCTCCTACTGCTCGTGGTCATCCGGCTTATTAACCGCTTTACCAATCGCACACCGCCCCTCCCGGCAGACCTCCCCAGCCCCATGAAACTCGCCGCCCATCTCTCCCATATCCTGCTCTATGGCTTCATGTTCGCCTTACCGCTGGTTGGCTGGGCTATGCTCTCAGCCGGGGGCTACCCCATTACCTTATGGGGCGGTTGTCACATTCCGCCTCTTATGGGCTTTCATCCCCATCTATGGGGTGCGCTACGCTGCCTACACAGCCTGCTCGCCTATGGGCTCATCCTACTCATCCTCGCCCATATCGGAGCGGCCCTGCTGCACGGCGTCATCCGCCGCGATGGTGTCATGGGCTCCATGTTGGGGCGGTAACCAATCCCAATTTGGCACAAAACACATAAAAAAGGCGGCCCTTTTACAGGACCGCCTTTTCCTTTATCCAAACGGTAAGTAGTAAGCCTCAGAAAGGAGCATCAATATCCACGATATTGATGAGCTTGTGATTCACAAACTCCTTAATACCAAGGTCGATAAGCTCCCGGCCATAGCCGGAGCGGGCAATCCCACCGAAAGGTAGCTCGGCCTTTGTCCCAGTTGGGTGATTGATGAACACCATACCAGTACGGATTTTTGCAGCCACACGGGCACCACGGGCTTCGTCCTTTGTAAAGACAGAGCCGCCAAGCCCATAAGGGGAATCATTAGCGATGCGAATAGCATCAACCTCATCTTTTGCCCGATAAAGCTGCGTGACCGGGCCAAAGAACTCCCAATGGCGTGCCTCATTCTTCTCATCCAGCCCTGTCATAATCATTGGCTGGAAGAATGCCCCCTGATTGGGGATAGGCAGAGGAATTGTCTCAACCTGTGCCCCATGCTTTTTGGCCTCTTCCACCTGGGCACGCAAATCATCAGCCGCTTTTTGGGAAGAGAGCGGCGCAAAATTGGTGCTTGGGTCTAACGGATCACCGGCCTTCAGCTCAGAGATGCCTTTTTTATACAGCTCCACAAAACGGTCATAGAGGCTATCCACCACGATGATGCGCTTAGCAGACACACAAACCTGCCCTGCATTCCAATGGCGGCCAAACACAGCCCATTTGACGGTCTTTTCTAAATCAGCATCATCCAACACGATAAAGGCATCACTACCGCCTAATTCCATCGTGGCTTTCTTCAACGCTTTACCGGCAATCCCTGCCACGACCGAGCCAGCCCCTTCCGAGCCTGTCAGGGCCACACCGCAGCTACGCGGGTCATTCAGCACCATTTCCGTATGATGACGGGCCAGATAGAGATTCTGGAACAAGCCTTTCGGTGCCCCTGCTTCCTCAAACAACTCCTGACACACCGCCGCACATTGCGGCAAATTACCAGCATGTTTGAGGATGACCGCATTCCCTGCAGAAATCTGCGGTGCTGCAATACGCACCACCTGATAATAAGGGAAGTTCCACGGCTCAATCGCCAGGACAATGCCCTGCGGCTCATACACAATCTTTGCCCGCCCAATGGCAGGGTTGGAGACCTTCAACTCCTCTGGCTTCAGAAGGTCTTCTGCATGCTCAGCATAATATTCGCAAATCTCGGCTGAGAGAATGACTTCTGCTTTGCCTTCAGCCAGTACCTTGCCCATCTCCAAAGCAGCAAGACGCGCTAATTTATCAGCATCCCGGCGCAATAAAGCTCCAAAAGCTTTTAAAACCTTCGCCCGCTCGGCAAAGCTCGTTGTCCGCCATGCCTCATAAGCCTCATACCCCCGGGCTAGTGCCGCTTGGACCTCTTGGTCCGTTGCCTCGGGGAATTGTTTGAGGACCTCATTCGTATAAGGGTTTGTTGTTGCGTAAGCCATAATATACCTCTTTCTCTTGCCCGAATTTTATAGAGCGCGTTCCAACACTTTGCGGCTAATTTCTGGGGTAATTTCCTCCCCTTCCCCTAAGGCTGTCATGCCGTGGTCTTTTAGCTGCGTGATGATAGGCTCAATCCCCTCATGGCCAATCTCATAAGCTGAGAGACGAACAGGAATATCCAACCCTTTAAAGAAGGCCTCAATCTGAGCAATCGCCGCATCAATCCGCTCATCCTCAGAGCCATCCTTTAGCCCCAGAACACGCGTTGCATATTGCAGCAGCTTCGCCCGCTTCTGCTCCCGCCGCTCCTTCAACATAGCCGGCAGAACAATGGCTAGAGTACGGGCATGGTCAATGCCATATTTCGCCGTGAGCTCATGCCCGATAGCGTGCGTTGCCCAATCTTGCTTCACACCAGCCCCAATCAAACCATTAAGAGCCTGTGTTGCGACCCACATCAGATTTGCCCGCAGGTCATAATCATCAGCAGGGGCTTTTGTGATGCGCTGTGCAATATCATGCAGGCTGAGCAAAAGCCCTTCTGCGTAACGGTCCTGCACCATCGCATCTTGCGGCAGGGTCATATAAGCTTCCATCACATGGACGAACGAGTCCGCCACACCATTGGCCACCTGACGCGGCGGCAAGCTGAAGGTGCGTGTAGGGTCCAAAATGGAAAAAGTCGGGAACACATGCGGGTTAGAGAAGGCAAGCTTATCGCCTGTTTCCTTGCGAGAGATCACAGCAATATTGTTCATCTCCGAGCCCGTAGCAGGCAAGGTAACAACCGTCCCCAAAGGCAGAGCCTTTTTAACCGTTTGCCCCTGCTTTAACAGGATGTCCCACGGCTCACCTTCATAAGGTACAGCAGCCGCAACAAACTTGGTGCCATCCATAACGGAGCCACCACCAACTGCGAGGAGGAAATCCACCTTCTCTTTACGCGCAACCTCAACAGCCTTCATGAGGGTTTCGTAAGTCGGGTTGGCTTCAATCCCCCCAAACTCGCAGAAAACTCGCGACCCAAGGGCTTTGCGTACCTCTGCCAATGTGCCGGTCTTCTCTGCACTCGCCCCACCATAAAGGACAAGCACGCGCGCTTGCGGGCTAAGCTGCTCATCCAGCTTGGCAATCATCCCTTTGCCAAAGAGAATCTTTGTCGGGTTATAAAACTCAAAATTATCCATAGCATCCTCGCTGATTCTGGACATACACTAAAAATAGACCGGTCATCTCGAAAATGAAAGGGGGGCATCCTTAAAAAACCCTCTCATTACAAAAAACTCATATTAATAACCCTATTAGGAGGCTAATAGCTGCCGCGTTGCCACAAACGCATCCTCAAAAGCGGTTTGTTTATGCGTGACCTTAACAAGCAAGTTCGCCCCTAACCATGTTTGATATACAACAGATGCCGCTAAACGCGCAGGTAGAGCTTTTGTGATAGTCCCATCCTGTTGGCCTTCCTCCACCATACAGGCAAGCCGCGCAATAATGGCCGTTGTCCCTTCCTCCAAAATCAACCTCATGCGCTCGGAAAGGTCGGAGACTTCTGCCGCTAATTTAACGACAAGGCATTTCTCGCTCAAACAGCCATGTTGCTGCGCGTCCACCCAGCATTGGCAATAAGCGGATAATTTCTCAAAGCCCGTCTTGCCCCGCTCGGCAATCAGAGCATCCAGCTTTTGGAGATATTGCTCATTATACAGCTCCAACAATGCCGCACCGAAATGCTCCTTCGATTCAAAATAATGATAGAAGGAACCTTTAGGAATCTGCGCCGCCTCTAAAACTTGGCTTAACCCCACAGCGGAAAATCCCCGCTGGCTTATAAGCGGGCGGGCCGATTCCAAAATACGCCGACGCGCTTGCACATGCTTCCCTGCCACTGTCATGCTTTCATCCCCTATCAAAAACAAGCCTATCTGTCCAGAATTGAAATAGACTGGTCAGTCCACATCATTCCTCTGGACGCTCCCACGCTCCCCTCAGTATCATACGCGCTGCTATGCCTGTTTCATTCACCCCGTCATCTTCTTCATCCTCTGGGCCGCTTTGGCATTATTGGCGCATACATCACCCTGATATTCGGGAGATGAGCATGGCATATGGTGCAAAACTGGCCCTCCCCTTGCATTTTCATCAAGAAGACCAACTCGCTTTCCTCCTAACGGGGTGTCGTCATTTCCTATTTCCTCATCGCAGCGTCACTCTTACAGCGGGGCAGGCTTTGCTCATCCCCGCTGGTACACCGCATCTCTCACGTGATGATGACCCTGCCCGCACTGGGGACACATTATGCCTCAATCTCTATCTCACACCCCACCGTTATCACGACCCAGCCGATTGCGCGGCCCTCCTCCAACAATCTGTTGGGGAACGCCCCACTCACATCACCATCATTCCCGCACCGGCTTTACCCCTCCCTATGCAGGATGGCACCCCCCTTCATTCTATCCAAACCCTTGCGCGAGAAGCTGGAATGAGTCGGGAGGCCTATTCCCGCCGCTTTCAACGCCAATACGGCGTAACCCCGCAGGCTTTTCGGCTTCTATGCCAATTAAACGAGGCTAAAGCCCAACTCCGCACAGGGATAAACAACGTGCAAGCGGCCATGAATACGGGTTTTGCAGACCAAAGCCATATGGGCCGGCTCTTTCACCGGACCTTTGGCACCACACCGGGCCGCTATCGTCAGGACCCCACCATACCTCCACTTACCCCCGCACCGCTTTTATAAAACAAATAAGGTCACATTCCTTCTATACCGTAACACGGCCTCTCTAGCATGATGACGCACCCATTCTGTCTCATCATGAGGATAACTTATGAGCATCTCTTTCCACGGCCTGAGTGCCTTTCCCATCACCCCTATGCAGCAGGACAAACCCGATGAGGCACGCTTTGCTGCCCTCATCACCCGGTTGGTGGAGGCCAAAGTGGATTCCATCGGGGCCCTCGGCTCTACGGGAAGTTATGCCTTCCTCACCCGCGCAGAGCGGGAAAAACTAGCACGCTTGGCCGTCAGCCATGCGGGTAGCATCCCCGTCCTTGTCAGCATTGGGGCTATTCATCTACGCGATACACTCCTACTTGCTGAAGATGCCCAAAAAGCCGGGGCAAAAGCCCTTCTTCTCCCCCCTATGAGCTACTTCCCCCTACGAGATGAAGAGGTCTTTACACTTTATGAGACCGTCAACCGCCACGTCTCCGTCCCGCTCATTGTTTATGATACGCCCGGTACAACGCAGTTCCATTTCTCCGATGCGTTAATGCCGCATATTTGCAAACTTTCGCATGTCCGTTCCATTAAGCTCCCTAGCGGCTCCCCCACCGCTGAGGAAGCTGCTGCACGGATGGCGCGCCTCCTCCCCACCCTGCCAGAGAGCATCACCCCCGGCATTAGTGGCGACCCAACCGCGGCCCAAGCCCTCATACATGGTGCACGCATATGGTACTCCGAATGGGGCGGCTTGTTCCCTCGTCTAGCCCGGCACCTCACCGATGCGGCCCTTGCTAAAAATGAGGCTGAAATAACCCGCATTGAGGCGATATTCGCGCCTTTCTGGGCTATGAGTGCCCGTTATAATGGTTCACTACGCGTTATCGCCTCTGCTGCGGAGATTATGAATCTAGCAGGGCCGGGTGCGCTCCCACGCCCATTGCAAGGTGTCTCGCAAGACGATTACGACCAGCTCGCTACCCTCATCCACACACATCAACCCGCGTAAACTTCACCCACAGGCCCCGGCATAACGAACGGGGCCTGTATGTTTTGACCCAATTTATGATAGCGTGGGGCTATGTTCATCCGCTCACACGCCCCCATCTCTCTGTTGGCTCTCACTGTAAGAGCCGTACTGGCTTTGGCCATCTTATGTCCTGCACTTGCTATCGCAGGCCCTTGTATGCCGCTAGACGCCCTCCAACCCCCGCACGCTAATACGACAGACCCCACCCAACCTTTCTATATCGATACATCCGGCTTAAGCGGCAGCGGTGTTATGCCCATTCATGACCCGCATAACCCACTTTATCCCCCTGCGACCGACCTCCCCGATGCCACACTCCCACCCCTCACCCAAAACGGTAATTACATCCTAGGCCCTACCCACACACTCCCCGCAGAGTGGAACAACACCCAACCCGCACAAGGCCGCTTGATTCACTTCACACTCTCATCCTCTCCTCAAAGCGGCTATAACCCCGGCATCGCCCGTGATGAGGCAGAGCCCTGCGCAACGGGGATGCGCAATATGTCCACCAGCCACGCAGGCGACCCCTCACGCCTAGACGTCCCCGGTGCCCATCCCGCCTCTTGGCACCGTAGCGTTGATATTTATATCCCGCCCCATACACCAACAGACCATCCTCTCCCCTTTCTCATATTTGGTGATGCGGGCGATGACGGTATTTATCCGGGGCATGACCTATTCTCTTTGGTTGATGCCCTCATCAAAGCGCATCGCATCCCCCCGATGGTTATCATTGGTGTTGGTTCCGGCGGGGGTGATGCCCAAGGCAGCGAACGCGGGCGCGAATATGATACGATGTCCGGCGATTATGCCGATTGGATCGAGGCCCATATCCTCCCTCTTGTAGAGGCAAAAGCTCACCTCCATCTCTCCCATAACCCTGATGACCGCGCAACCATGGGCTTTAGCTCTAGCGGGGCCGCCGCCTTTGCCATGGCATGGTTTCGTCCCACGCTGTACCATCGGGTCCTGGCCTATTCTCCCTCTTTAGTGAATCAACAATGGCCGTATAACCCCGCTCTACCCGGTGGGGGCTGGCAGCTCCATTCCCCATGGGCAGGCACGCCGCAGGCCATACCACCCCACCCCGGCGCGGCCCTCATCCCAGCGAGCCCGCGCCTACCTTTACGCATTTGGTACGAGATGGGCGACCAAGACCTCTTTTACCCCGTGCGCCCTATGCCTGATGGGATGCATGATTGGTTTCTCGCTGGCGAGAATCTCGCCCGTGTCCTTGCGGCAAAAGGCTATGCGTATCAATTTATCATCTCACGCAACGCCCAGCATGTCGATGGCCCCACAATAGACCAAACCCTCCCAGAAGCCCTAGAATGGCTTTGGCGGCCAAATCCCACACCCCATCACAACTGACGATTAAGCAACGACCCTCGGTAATTATGAATATGAGTCTGCCAGATCCCAAAGGGTCAAAAGATCGACCTTCACGATTTATGTACAAGAACGCAGCAAACAAATCTTGAAAGGTATGACTTGCGAAACCATAATACGTGGGGTGGAAAGATCGCTTCGGTTAAAAAACAATCTCTCCACTGAACCTACAAACATTTAATCAGTGGGTGACTTCAGAGCGGCCCCTAACGCCTGAAGCACCGGTATCTCCCGCGAAAGCGGGGGATACCGGCCCCCAATCTCTAAAAAACTACTGCATCACAATCCATCCCCGCTGGGACGGGGAGCATGTTTGCGCCAACAACGTTGCTAATAGTGTGGACGGTTCATCCCCGCGGGGGCGGGGAACATGGGCGTGCCGGACGCACTGAGGTGGACGGGGACGGTTCATCCCCGCGGGGGCGGGGAACATTTCATCTGTGAATATGATGCGAAAAACTCGGCCGGTTCATCCCCGCGGGGGCGGGGAACATATGCTGGCAATGTCCCCGCTATTCCGGGCCAGCGGTTCATCCCCGCGGGGGCGGGGAACATGGATGGACACCACGTTGCGGGGGCCACGGTAGCGGTTCATCCCCGCGGGGGCGGGGAACATGGTGTAGGGCACGATTTTGCCATCCTGTACCCCGGTTCATCCCCGCGGGGGCGGGGAACATTATTTTCGCCAGAGGGAACAGATTCTCCCCTTCGGTTCATCCCCGCGGGGGCGGGGAACATATCCACGCGGGAATCGGCCGCTTGCCTTTCAGCGGTTCATCCCCGCGGGGGCGGGGAACATTGTCACAAGCCCATAATGCTCATGAATACCCCCGGTTCATCCCCGCGGGGGCGGGGAACATCGGGCATTCCACGTGAACAGTTGCGTCCTGATCGGTTCATCCCCGCGGGGGCGGGGAACATACAATCTCGATATTTGTCAGGGGTTTTCTTGACGGTTCATCCCCGCGGGGGCGGGGAACATCCGCTTGTTTAGCTCGTTGCACCTCCGTACTAAGGTTCATCCCCGCGGGGGCGGGGAACATGACGAAACGAGCAATCCCCTTAATCTAGATATTGGTTCATCCCCGCGGGGGCGGGGAACATAAATATTGACGTAGGCAAATAAAACGGTCTTCCGGTTCATCCCCGCGGGGGCGGGGAACATTAATCAAAACGAGGTTCAAAACCTTTCACAGTCGGTTCATCCCCGCGGGGGCGGGGAACATTCAATAGGTAATGGGCTTACTCTGCCTTTTGACGGTTCATCCCCGCGGGGCGGGGAACATTTTTCCGCTTTTCTGTATAAAGAATATGCCCCGGTTCATCCCCGCGGGGGCGGGGAACATTTAAAAAAGCGTCCCGAGATGGGCTGGTCAGCCGGTTCATCCCCGCGGGGCGGGGAACATCCGCAGGGCAGCTAGTTGTTGAGAAGGCAGCCCGGTTCATCCCCGCGGGGGCGGGGAACATTGATAGGCTTTCCTTATTTCCTCTGCCAGCGCCGGTTCATCCCCGCGGGGGCGGGGAACATCGCCCCATGACTTTGCAAGAATAAAAATAGCCGGTTCATCCCCGCGGGGGCGGGGAACATTATTTACATTGCGTATAAAAAAAGGAAATCCGGTTCATCCCCGCGGGGGCGGGGAACATTAGAAAACCTGCATCAGCATGTCATGGTGCTGCGGTTCATCCCCGCGGGGGCGGGGAACATGTGAACTTCACTGCCATTGCCAAAGGGAGTTTCGGTTCATCCCCGCGGGGGCGGGGAACATTTTTCGCTATCGGAAAAACCTTTTTCACATCGGTTCATCCCCGCGGGGGCGGGGAACATATGATAACACCGCCGCCGGGCGTGCGTATCTCCGGTTCATCCCCGCGGGGGCGGGGAACATGAGGCTATACCTGTCGAATACAGCCAATGAATCGGTTCATCCCCGCGGGGGCGGGGAACATTAGCCGAGATTGAATTTGAACCGTAGGGCGGCCGGTTCATCCCCGCGGGGGCGGGGAACATGAATCAGGAATCGAGCTTTCGGGCTAATGCGCGGGTTCATCCCCGCGGGGGCGGGGAACATATGGCATTTGGGGCTTTCATGGAAGAATACGCCGGTTCATCCCCGCGGGGGCGGGGAACATACTTCTTAAAACCAACTGTATTATAAATCTTTTTCAATTGTCAAAGAGCGTACCAACATAAATTATATTTTAAGAATTATCACCTCCCTCCTGTTCCGGGCGAAACGAGACAAGCTCTAACCCATCAAAATCAACGGGCATGCGGCGGTTCCGCCCTGCGGTGCGAAAGGCATAGCCTTGGTCGTTAGGCACATGCCAGACCATGACAGCATCTCCCGGCCCTAAGCCAGCGAGCACTTGCTCCCATATCATCTCCCGTGTGCGGGCAGAGTAATCACCCACATAAACACCAGCGCGTATCTCCACCAACCAAGCGGCAAGGCGACCACGCAAGCGTGGCGGGGCATTCGTAACCACGACAACAAGCATTAGCGGTGCCCGGGGTCGCCAAAGGGTTCATCCTCAAACGCGACGGGTACGGCCTCTGGCGGAGGGTCAGGCCGAGGCAAGCCACCAGCGGAGAGAACCTCCTCTATGGTAGGGATAATCTTCTGCAACAAACGCTCTTTGCGGAACTTATCCCGGCAAGCGAGCCTTACGGCACGATCTGGTGCCATATCTAACCGGCCCCGCTCTGCTTTACCCGCAATGCGAAAAGCCTCTGGTATGACTGTATCCATCTTAAAAATATCAGCCACATCATACACAAAGGAGAGCGGCTTCCCACTATGGAGAAACCCCACCGCTGGGGCGTAACCAGCGGCCAATACAGCGGCCTCGGACAAACCATGCAAGCACGCTGTCGCGGCGGAAAGACATCGATTAGGAATATCGGAGCCATCCCAATCTTTCCGGTCATAAGAGCGGCGTTTCCAGCTCACGCCATATTGTGCTGCCAAAAGAGCGTACCCTTCCCGCACGCGCGCGCCCTCAATACCGCGTAATTGCTCGACCGATCGCCGTGCTGGTGGGTCCTCCTTAAAGCGCAGCTTGTACATTTCCCGCACAACGCGCAAACGCGCTTCGTCATTCAACGCCAAACTTGCTTGCCAGAGCAGGCGATCAGACCGCGCTCCGCCGGGTTGGCCAGCCGAATATAACCGTACCCCCGCCTCACCTACCCATGTGATGAGCGTCCCCACACGCGCGGCTAAACATACTGCTGCGTGAGAGATACGCGCCCCCGGCTCCAGCATAATGCCTGCTAATCCACCAACGGGGATTTGCGTCCGTGTGCCATCTGCATTCACAGCAACGAAGGCACCATCCAGCACATCAAGTTGGGCACGCTCAACAAAGATGAGCGAAGCACGGTCTTTAAGCGGGATGGGCTTTGGCGGGGCAAGACCGGGTAACCCACCCTTCCCCGCCCCGCTCATATAGCCCGCCGGATGAGCATAAGCCCACACCCAAAGGCCTTTGCGCGGCCAAAGCCTTTACCCATCCTCTCCAAAAAGGCTTGAGGGTCCGTGACCTCTAACTGCCCTGTCAGGTCCAAGATACCGAATTCTGGCTGCTCTTTGCCACGCCGTTTATCAAAACGTGGCAGCCGTTCCACACGGTAATCCTCAACCTGCATATCTTCCAACACAAAGCCAGCACTCTCACCTTGGCGGGCGAGCCATGCTTGGCCTTCTTGCTGTGCGAGGTCCATACGCTTTGCTGCTCGTTCCTCTTTCGCCACGGGATAAAGCGCATCCAACACAACATCAACACGCTTGCCCGTATCACGCTTCATCCGTGTTGCGTTGACTTGTAGTTGAAAGCGCAACCGGTCCCCCACCTGCAACTGAGGGGCAAAAGGCTTGACCACCGGTTTTTCAAAAAGCTCATTATCATCCCGTGGTGGGCGCGGCGATAAAGTGATAAAGCTCCCATCGCTCTCTGCCCGCCAGAGGAAATCCCGCTTTTGGTCGGGGTCTGTCGCAAAAGCAGACCATAACATATTATGCTGAGCAGACCGCCTGTGTCCCGCATCAGGCTGTTTTAACGTATCCTCCAAAACACGCACAACAGAACTACGCGAGAGGCGAATACGGCTTAAATACCACTCCATTAGTGCGCCTCCCCCTTTGCCTCTTCGGCTATTTGTGCCTTAATCGACACCGAGCGCAGAGCAACCTCGCGCGCAGCAAAATGCCAGCGTTGCCGGTCTAACGGCACATCGTGCACAATCTCACGCGGGGCGTGTTCATCACTATGCGCGCCATCCACCACGAGGGTGCGTGCCTCTAATTTGCCCTCCTCCCCAAAGGACGAAAACCAATGTGGCACCCTCGGCACTATTATATGCCCCAAAGCGTCCTCCACCGTATCCGCTTCTACGATTTGCGGGTGTGGTGGTGCAGCAAGCGGGCATGATTTCCGCCCTAAATAGAGCGTAAAACACGGCTTCTTTAAGGCAGCTTCTATAACCTTCAAGCCTTCACCCTGTACAGCGATGCCATAGAACACCCCCGCCCGGTAGTCACGCAGCGTAATGCTCGTCTCTACCTTGTCCCCCGCAGCTAACAAAGCCTCCGGGCGCGAATTGGGCTTCTTCACCGCAGCGGATGGCACAGCTTGGATTGTATGAAAATCCCGCACCCCCTCACCGCTTGCAAAAATCGCCACATCAATCTTTAACGCATCTAACAGTGAAAAATCACCATCACGCGGAATGCCTAAGGCTGCCCCCATCAAACCAATAAGGGCGGAGCGACCGGGCCAGAGCAGCGACCCGCGCCGCTCATGCCCGGCAAGTTCGCCCATCGCCCCAAGAGAGGCTGCGAGCGAAAACACCAGATAAGAAGACATCACGCACCCCGCGCGGCTTCGCCTGCAAATGCAGCAATCTCTTCCAATGTCGCACCACCTTCATGACCAACATGCAGCTTAACTTCTGCCTCCCAGCATGGACCATAGGCTTTATCAATCGCCTCACGGGTAGCTTCCAATTTCGTAACGGATTTACCCAGCAAGTCCTTACCTTTCACAGCCTTAAAGAAGGCACCAGACAAATCACGCGGGGCTTGCTCGCCACGCTCTGCCAAAATGTAATGGGCGCGTGGATGATGAGCAAAGCTGTTCTGCTTACCGCTAGGCGTCGCTTGCGCTAGACCTTTTGCCAAGGCCTCCAACGCTTTAACAGCAAGCTCTTTATCACCCGCTAGATTCTCAATCAAAAGGTCCACATTCACGCAGACATAGTGATAGAATACGCCAGAGCCAAAACCGGTCTCGCCAATATGCGCGGCCCCTGTCTCATCTGCTTTATTGAGGTCATCCACCGCAGAGAACCAGTCTTCTTGCGCGACCGCCCGATGTGTGGTGAAAGCGTGAGCGACCTGCACAGCGGCATCCCGGTTGAAGTCCGCATCAGAGGCCAGCATACGCCCAAACATAGCCACATCCACCGCACCATCAGCATTCCGAAGAACCCGGTTTTTAAGGTCTTTATCCTTCAGTAATTTCTCACCTGCAGCCGCAGATTCAGCCAATTCATAGGCCAATTTCTGTTCTTCTGGAGAAATAAAAGCTAGTGTCGTAGCAAGCTTATCGCCGGACTCTTTCCCTGCAGATTCTAATTTACCGAAAATACCCGCAACCTCTTCAGCAGTTTTATGAGCAACCGCCTCTTTGATGCCATTCTTCACTAAATGTTCGACCAACTTACCGTAAAGACGCTTCGTCCGCACCCCCATATGACCCGCAAGATTCTCCGCAAAGAAGGCACTCTCCCGCAACGCGCGCTTGATCGATTGTGAGGAGTGCCGCAAACGCGTCTCACCACCAATCACAGCCTGCTTCGGCCGCCCCATATCGTCACGATTAGGATTAGATGGGCCGTATGTCGTCAAAAGGTGGAATTGTACAAAAACAGTCATGATAAAACACTCACTCTATCCATCAGGTAAAAACAGAAACTCAAGCTTGGCTAGGCTCAGCCTTCTTTTCAGAGTCAGACGGAACCCCGAAATAATCCAAACACCAGCGCGTACGCGTTTGGTCGTTCCAAAACATCATATCCCCTGCAAGACGCGCTACATTACATTCATAACCCACTAACGTGACAGCACGCCGCAATAAGGACGCGACCTCATCCTCCCCTGCCGTCATTAATTGCTTAAAACGCATATGCGACATCACAGGGGTTTCATCTGCACCCTTTAACCGCTTTGCTAAACTATCGGACACATCACGACGCACAAAACTAATAACATGCAGCATGTAGGCAAAAGGTTTTAGCTGATCCTTGCTTAAGCTCAGCTCAACGACCAGCCTAGAGACGGTCGGCTCAAACAAAATATCAGGATATGTGCTGCGGCGTAACCGCGCACTTAGGGCACGCGCTGCACTTTGCCGCGGGTCATAATCGCCAGAGTCGCCCTGCACACGCGGCGCAACATGATTCTCCCACCATTGGAGGACTTTCTCCCCGAGTGGTCGTTTGTCATTTACCTCTTCCCTAACCGAGGATCTAAAATAATCCAAACACCAGCGTGTACGCGTTTGGTCGCCCCAAAACATCATGTCTTCCACAAGACGTGATACATTACATTCATACCCCACTAACGTGACAGCACGCCGCAATAAGGACGCGACTTCATCTCTCTCTGCTGTCATTAATTTCCTAAACCGCGCATGCGACATCACAGGCTTTTCATCCGCGCCCTTTAACCGCTTTGCTAAGCTATCGGGCACATTGTGACGCACAAAACTAATAACATGCAGCATGTAGGCAAAAGGTTTTAGCTGATCCTTGCTTAAGCTCAGCTTAACGACCAGCTCAGACACATCCGGCTCAGACAAAATATCGGAATATGTGCTGCGGCGTAACCGCGCACTTAGGGCACGCGCTGCACCTTGCCGTGCGTTACGACCACCCGATCTTTGGGTTTTGTTCTCCGCCTCATCCTCAGACTGGCCCTGCACGCGCGGGGCGATATAATCCTTCCACCATTGAAAGATGTCCTCCCCGATTGGTCGTTTCTCACTCATGCCGCTTGCCCCTTCTTCTGCGTTTTTGATGTGGGAACAGGAAGACCTAACTTCTGGAACAATAAAGCCCCGGTTTTTTTGCCATGGCCATATAATGCTATGCTCAAGAACTTCCGCGCCTCTGCGATCGCCTTCATCTCCTTCATGCCACGCTCAGAGAGTCCTGGTTTGGCTAAGACATCAAATTGAGACAAAGCTTGAGCCCGCATCTCACCCAACCACGCCTCGGCAGGATTACCACCTTCGGCTATGTCGCGAAAATGCTCATAAAAAGCCGGTTCCGTCTTGAGATAAAACTCCTCCCGCTGCGCGTCACGCGCTTCCCCTTTATCCAAAAGGGACGCTAAAGCCTGATGCAGCATAGAGGCCACCATCTCCGCGGCCTCGATGAAACGTTTCACACGCCTTACCGCTTCAACCGAACAAATCTGCATTGGTTGACGTGAAAAAACAAAATCTAACGGGCTCATATTACTCATAGCCCAACCCGCGACAATAACAGACACTTGCTTCCCTGTTGGTCTGTCCATCCCGTCCCATTCTTGAAGAATTAAAGCCCGATGCTCTAAACCCTCTTCATCCTCACGAGAAGGTTTCCCTACAATAAGAACACCCAGCCAATTACGGTACCCAAACCGCCCCGCACGCGGGTGCCGGGGAAGTGGCATTTCTCCGGACTTCATACGATAATAAGGACTAAGAGGATGTACCCACCCTTCATAATTCGTCCCGTAAGGTCTCTGGATAACCCCCGTTATCCCCCGTTCATCTCCTACAAGACGTAGGCGACGGGGCATGCCAAAAAAGGCTTCAACCGTAAAAGGAAGAGCCTTTTCATCCTTACCATCATTAGGCCGTACAGGCCCCTTCCCCTTCTCTGATGTTCGAGTCGGGCGCATCCACGGGAGGTCCTTCATCATAGAAGGCTGGCCGAATGGCACATTCAACCACACTAAATCCCACAATGTTTTGCCGGGGTCTAAAATCGTCACGAGCGGGCCACCACCACGCATAGAGGTCCGATTCCCCGCACCACCAGCAGGCGCAAAATCCTGCAAGGTGTAGAGAGCCATGGCCGCTTCTGGCAACGTCAAACACTTATACCGGTGCCGGTGGACCATAAGGTCCAGATTTTTCCGCATCGTCTGGCCGCCAGCACTATCGATAAACAACATATCAACAGGATTAGGCGCACCATCAAGCTTGTCATAATCCTGCAAAAAACGCGGCCCATCCCCCATTAAAAAGAAAGCCGGAGCATAAGCCTCCAACGCGGTCTTTAATCCCTCCGGGTCGGGCTTTGTACGTGCCTTCCAATCCTTCTTATCAGAAGGCGGGGTTGCCATATAAACAAGCCCAATTAATAGCTCCAAGCACGCAACGTTAAAATCAGGCCTAGGCCAATCGGGGAATAGTACATCACTCTCCGCTATTTGCCACGGGGCAATCACCCGGCGGCCCTCTTTACATTTTACAGGAATCCACGGATCCGTGATGAGATTCAACAACGCTAAGCCCTCACAAACTATTCAAACTAACCGTAAAGAGAAATCTTACCCAGCAATAGCCACATATTCACAACTCTGGGTTGATAATAAATACTATCTCTTTTCATCCTCTTTATTGTAGAATACTAGCCCGTTATCTCTGTCATAATGCAGTCCCGCACAAATATCGCCTGCTGTCTCCTTCACAGGGCATAGCGTAACGCTGGCTTGCCTCCATTGAGGCCAGTCTTTCTTAATAGCCTGAATCGCTGGGGCAGCTTGGTCTGGCAATTCAAGATGCGCTACTTTAGCAACCCGCACAGAAAGCTCCGATAAGTGCCATAAAGCCTTCTCATCACCATTGGTACTGCCATCAGCCTGCGCCCAAGGGCGTAAGCCTGCCTCTGTATAACGCGCTAACATTAATGTCCTCGTCTCATCACCCAGACGTGTCGGATAACGCGCATCATCCGCTCCATTGCCAGCCTTACGATAGCCATTCCCTAAAGCGACAATATTTTGATAAGCTAAGCCCTTAGCCGCTGAATCCTTACCCCATCTTTCATTTTCCGCATTCTCTAAAACGGACGGTACCGGCTCGACCTCATCCCCATGAACAGCCTCAATAAGGCTCCGCAAGCCTTCTGGAGCTTCAATTTGCCCCGTACGGAATAGAACAGAGGCTGTTCTCCACATATCAGGCAGGGGGTACACCCATTCCCCCTTACCCAAAGCCCCTTGTAGCCAACGCTCGCCCTCTATCACCGCAGGGTCAGGTGAAAGAACCTTCAAAACCGGTGCAGGTACGGGCCGAGTTGCGGCGGGACGGCGGTCCATATGCCGCCATAACCGCCCGACACGCTGTATTAGAGAGCCCATAGGCGCAAGGTCCGAGACCATGACATCAAAATCTAGGTCTAACGATGCCTCAACAATTTGTGTCGAGACCAAAATAAACCCGTCACGCCCAGTGCCATCACGCCCCACGCGGGAGAGAACCTCATGCTCCAAACGCTTACGATCGCATAACGCAAAACGCGCATGCAAAAGCCGCGCCTCTATCCCTTGCTGGCGCAAAGCCTCTACCGCGGCAATAGCATCATCAACCGCATTGCGCACCCATACACAAGCCGCTCCCTTTGCCGCACATTCGGTAAGATAATGCACGGCTTCATCCATAGTGCCGAGACGCTCTACCTTTACCGGGCCTTTTTGGGGGCGTTCATCCGCAGCAAAAGCAGTAACGGCCTCACCACCTGCTACAGTTATCGCGGGGTAAGCATAAGACTGCGCCTCACCACCATATGTGGCCAGTAATTTTTCCCGCCACGTTAAAGGCAATGTCGCCGTTAATAAAATGGCCGAGCCCCCCATCGCCCGATGCATTTTCAACAAAGCCACTAGCTCTTGCGCAATATAAGGCTCACCCATCTCGTGAACCTCATCCACCACTATAATTTTTGAGGATAAGCCATAATGCCGCAATGTTTGAAACCGCACGGGGAGAACCGACAACAACGCTTGGTCAATCGTCCCTACACCAACATCTGCTAACAAAGCGCGCCGGTTATCATGGGCCAACCATGCGGAGCTCGTAACCTTATCATGTGGTACATCCTCGCCCGTACGGCTTTGCCCCAACACTAAATCTTGAAAAGGGACCGAAAGACCCGCCCGCCCATGCGCAAGGGTAAGGGTTGGCTTGTCAAACATCTTGCCAATGCTTTGTTTAACACGCTCAAACATCGCATCGGCCGTTGCCATAGTGGGGAGGGCAAAAAACAACCCTCGCCCCTTCCCAGCCAAAGCCATACGTTGCGCCAAAAGCAATGCCGCTTCCGTCTTGCCTGCCCCAGTTTCTGCCTCCAAAATGACCAAACTAGGACCATCCGGCAAAGGCACATCAACACACGCGGTTTGTAGCGGACGCAGCGTAAAGGAAAATAACGCCTCATCCCGCGCGCTTGTGCTGCCAAGCCCTACCTCCTGCACAGCTTTACGCGCTGTCTCACGGGCTTTCTCTAAATATGCCTGCGGCTCCAACCCCGGGGCTAGCGGAGGAAAATAAAATGTGTTCGACCCAACCCAATCCGCCGCTGTACAGAAACCGGGTAACCACCATGATAGGCGGATAGCATCCTCCTCATTCAGCTCCGCTAAAGAGGCTTCAGGCCAAAGCGTACGGAATAGTTCTAAAACCTCCGACGCACTCTCCGCTCCCTCACCAAATTGTTCTAAACATTCGTCATACTTATCCCCTTGCAGACTCACTTTCGGAGGACGACCATGATGTCCAGCTATAGACGCATATAAACAACGCCGGACATCTTCCTCACCACCGAGCCATTCCTCCAAATACTCATCTTTTTCATACAGGAAGATTTCTGTGAGTTCCCAATGCCGAAACAGCTGCGCTATCCCCTCCCGCAACATAGCGCGGAAGCTCTCGCTAAACTTACCGAGGTCATGCAACCCAACAAGAGCCACAAAAGCCTGTTTAAGAGGCGGTGAAAAGGGGAAAGGCTCAATAAGCACTTCCGCCACTGCTGCGACATCAAGTAGATGATAAAGCGCGGGATGCTCAACATCGCTATCAGGGAGAGGGCTTTTAGCAGGCCACTCCATAACAGACTGCATCATACCCTCTCCCCCTTATGTATTTATTTTTCCTGAACAGGGTACACAAAACTATCCATCAAAAATGGTGTAATTGAAAAGACAAAAATATTACGATCCCCAAGCTTGGATGATTCTTTTGGTTTATCAAACGCGTACCCGGTCTCTACATTCTTCAATTTAAACGTATATTGTTTACTGAAAAACTGGTCACTCTCGCTAAAGGGCTTCGCTGAGGCGTTAAATGTAAGCTTTACGCTTTTATCTTCTGCCTTAAATGCTTGTGCATTAAAATTGAACGCCATCTCTGAACTATCAATCTTACCTTTATTATTGTCAGACATCTGTACAGGCAAAGTGTTAAAGGGGGTCACATCCTCTGCCACTTTGTCTATGTCATACCCTTGATTACGAATCATATTGATAAAAACACGCTCACGCATGTTCCGGCCCTTCCAGAACTCCTCCTTAGTTGCCGCCGTAATGGAGGTCGTCCCAGCAGGCAGAGCCCTGAAGGTCTGCACTAAACCCAAGGCTTGCCGAATATCCTTCATACTCGCCCGTGCTTTCTCTGCTGGTACGGAGATGCGATACACCTCCACAACTACCAGAGCGCTAGCCTCTGTCCCAAAACCGGAGGGCTGATTATCCGCTGCCGCAATTTTAAACATACCATCCGCCTGCGCTGGCATGGCACTTAGTACGAGGATACAACTCAATAGGAACGCAATTTTTTTCACAGCAATCAATTCCTTACGACTCATAGAGCATCAATAAACTTATTCGTAAGTTATGGCTGTGTCTAGAAAAGGCTAAACTTATTACGCTGGTGTCCTATAATTTTAAAAGCCTTGATAGCTTATAAACATCCACTGCAACGAGGCGCGCTATATTAAAAGAGA
>NZ_MEJG01000007.1 GCF_002592045.1 Parasaccharibacter apium
GGCTCTCCGCATCAATAACGTAATGAGGAAAGCCGATTTTCTCCGCCACTAAGCGCGCATCCATAATGTCCCGCCCTGCACAGCAAGCCCCCGGCTTGGCGGGGCCGCTATGGTCGTAAAGCTGTAAGGTGGCCCCGATGACCTCGTGGCCTTGCTGCTTGAGCAACGCTGCCACAACAGAACTATCGACCCCACCAGACATAGCTACAAGGATGCGCATAACGCTTACCTTACCCCGCTTTGGGAAGATGAACGACAAGGCCATCCAGCTCATCTGTCATGATGATTTGGCAACCAAGGCGCGATGTTTTCTCCAGCCCAAAGGCGAGGTCGAGCATATCTTCTTCATCATCGGTTGGGCTGGTGAGTTTATCGGCCCATGCTGGGTCCACGATAACATGGCATGTCGCACATGCTAGGGAGCCCTCACAGGCTCCTTCAAGGTCGATATTATGCTCATGGGCAATCTCCAAGACGGAGAGACCTGCCTGTGCCTCCACCTCATGGCGGCTACCATCACGCTCAACAAAAACCATCCGTGGCATAAACCCTCACTCCCTCTGAAATCCACGCAGGCGTGGTTAACCACCTGTTAAAACCTGTCTAAACTGAGCCACTGCGCGCTCCACGTCATCTGCTGAGGTAAAGCGTCCGACCGAAAGACGCAAGCTCCTGCGTGCTTCTCTATCGGTCAAGCCCATTGCCTGCAATACATAAGACGGCGCACCAGACGCTGCCGAACATGCTGAACCGGCCGAAAAAGCCAGCCCCGGCAGGGATTTCATCAAGTCTTGAGCCTCCGGCCCATCAGGTAAGCAGCAATTCAGCACACCCGGCAAATGCGGAGCTTGGCCGCCATTAAGCCGCGCTGTTGGGCAAAGCCTCTGCATAGCCTGCCAAAGCTGGCCGCGCAATGCCATAAGGCGCGGCACCTCCTCCGGCTGGGCGGCTAGGGCAAAACGTGCAGCAACGGCCATCCCTACAATGAGCGGGACAGGCAATGTGCCAGAGCGCATACCACGCTCCTGCCCGCCACCAGAGACCAAAGGCAATAACCGCACACGAGGCCGCCGCCTTATATATAACGCTCCGACCCCTTTAGGGCCGTATAGCTTATGGGCCGAGAATGAGGCGAGGTCGATCCCCTCTAAACTACATGGCAATTTGCCGAACATCTGGGCCATATCAACATGCAACAACGCCCCTGCTTGCTTGATAAGCGGCATAAGCTGGGAGATGTCGTGGACGATACCTGTCTCGTTATTTGCCGCCATGAGGCTTACAAGCGCAGTTGGTGTTTTTAAGGCCTCGGCTAATCGATTTGGCTCTACACGCCCATCAGGCCCTACGGGGAGGATAATAGGCTCAAACCCTTCATCTGCGAGGGAGCGCACAGCCTCCAACACGCATTTATGTTCCGTTGCGGCTGTAATAACACGCCGTCTTGTATCGCCCTGCGTCTTTAAGAACCGCACCGCCCCTTTAATGGCCAGATTATTGGATTCAGTCGCCCCCGAGGTCCATATCACCTCATGAGGGCTCACCTGCAAAAGCTGCGCCATCTCTTGGCGGGCCTCCTCTACGGCCTCCTCCGCCGCACGGCCAAGCTGATGCACACTCCCAGCATTACCAAAGGAGGCCGTAAAATAGGGCAGCATGGCCTCTTTAACACGCGGGTCACAGGGGGTTGTCGCGAGGTAATCTAAATAGATAACCTCCTGCTTATCCGCCTTCATAACGTAGTACGATTTTGTAAGAGGCCACGCTCGGCAAATCGCTGTGCCATACGGCTATAAGCCTGCCCAAAGGCACGCACATGCTCTGCTTGCACATTCCATGGCAGAGAGATGCGAATCGCCTGCCCCGCGCCTTCGCCTTGCCCCATAGCCTCCAACACATGGGAGCGCGCCACTTTGCCGGATGAACAAGCTGAGCCAGCAGAGACGCAATAACCCTCGATATCCAAGGCCATAAGCTGCATCTGCGCCGCTACACCCGGTAAAAGGGCACTCACCGTATTCGGCAAGCGCGGGACGTCACGGCCCATAATGACCGCCCCTGCATGGCAGCAGATGGCCTCTAGCTCATCACGCAATATCTGCAGGCGACTCCATTCTTGCTGCTGGCTTTCCACCAACGCAGCGGCCATGCTGAGATGCGCTGCAAGGGCGGGGGTACCCCCGCGCCGTCCACGCTCTTGCCCCCCACCGGGAAGAAGGGGGGGTAAGGGCCGGTCCTCTGGCAGAAGAAGAGCCCCCGCCCCCATTACCCCACCCATCTTATGGGCAGATAAAGCAAGGCTCGCCCCTACTAACGCCCCTGACGCCACGGCTTGAGAGAAAGGGTCTGTCCCGCTCATCCGCCCTGCTGCTTGCACCGCATCAATATGCAAATGCGCCCCATATTGACGGCATAAAGCGGCAATATCCTCCAACGGTGCGTACACGCCTGTCTCATTATTCGCCGCCATAATACATACGAGCGCACCTGCCTCTGCTGCATGGGAGGCAAGCTGTGTTTCCAAAGCGGCACATTCTATGAGACCATTTTGATCCACCGGAATCACACATGCCTCCAGCGCGGCTTTACGAATGGCGTCATGCTCGGTCGCACCGATGAGGATAGACCGCCCTACCGCATGGCCAAAACCATGCACGGCAAGCGTATTCGCCTCCGTCCCGCCGGAAGTGAACACACAGCTATCCGCCTCTCGCCCAAAAGCCCCGGCAAGCTGTTTGCGTGCTTGCTCTAGCATCACACGGGCCTTACGCCCTGCTGTATGCACAGAGGCGGGATTGCCCAGCTGGGCCAGCCCCTCATTCAACGCCTGTTGGGCTATGGGGCGTAACGGCTCTGTCGCATTAGCATCCAAATAAAGCGGGTTATGCTGTGAAGGCGGGGCATGAAGCATGGAGACTCCTCCTCTTTCTGCTGCCTCTGATAAACCTGACCCTTATAAAGAGACAAACATAATCTGATTTACTTTTTTGAAAAAACCAGCATGTGAGAGTCGATTTTACTAGAAATTAGTAAAGCAAAACCGATATACAACGCCGATATGCTTCTCTTAGCGGGGCCCATAACCTCACGCTAAGGATGTAAAATCGTGTCTAGTCGTCTGATACAGGGCTGGGCATATCGGTTCGCACATCACTCTGGGCCTTAAATCATACAGGCAGTAGGGTGGACAAAAAGATTGAGAGACGCATGCCTGAAGTCATGTTTGCTGGCCCTGATGGGCGGCTTGAAGGCCATTATCACCATTCCGAAGACCCTAACGCTCCTCTCGCCCTTGTCATCCACCCCCACCCGCTCCATGGCGGGACGATGAATAACCGCATCACTTACACCATGTATCGGCGTTTTCAGATGATGGGGTTTTCCGTCCTGCGTTATAATTCCCGCGGGGTTGGCCGCTCTCAAGGCCGTTATGATGGCGGTATTGGGGAAATCTCCGATGCAGCCGCCGCTCTGGACTGGATGCAGATGATTAACCCCAACTCCTCGGAGTTGTGGATTGCTGGCTATTCCTTCGGAGCCTTTGTAGGGATGCAACTGCTGATGCGCCGGCCAGAAATCCGCGGTTGGATTAGCGTTGCCCCCCCTGCTGATGATTATGACTTCAACTTCCTCGCCCCCTGCCCCTGTAGCGGGTTAATGATTGCTGGTGGGCGGGATAGCATGGCCCCGGAGCCTGTCATCCGTAAACTGGTTGAGAAGCTCAACACACAAAAGAATGTGACGGTGGATTATCGCATCTTCCCAGAGGCAGACCACATCTTCTCCCAGCAAGCGGAGCTGATTGCCGATGCGTTGGAGGACCATGTCACCACCCGGCAGAAAAACCTCTTTGCACCAGAGCCTGCCTCTATCGCTGCCCCCGCGCTAGAGCATGAAGCAGAGCCAGAACATGCTGAAGAGACCATCGGCTAAACATCCCCAGTGCTATAGACTATTGAGAAGAGCTTTTTCATGACCGATATCGCGCTTAAAAGCCCTTTCCTGCGGGAAGCTCAGGCCCGTGGGATGATCTTCCAATGCACCGATTATGAGGCGTTGGATGCTCTTATGCAGGAAGGCCCCATTACGGCCTATATCGGCTTTGACCCTACAGCTGATTCCCTGCATGTGGGTAATGCGATGTCGATTATGATGTTGCGGCTCTTACAAAAGCACGGCCATCACCCTATTGCGCTCATCGGTGGGGGGACGGCGAAAATTGGCGACCCGTCCTTCCGCGATGAGGCCCGCTCGCTCATGAGCAACGAGACCATCACCCATAATCTTGCAGGGTTGCGCGCCTCACTGGGGCAATTTTTGGATTTTGATGATGGTAAATGTCGCCTCGTCAATAATGCGGATTGGTTGGATAAGCTCTCTTACATCAGCCTATTGCAAGATGTTGGGGTGCAATTCTCTGTCAGTCGGATGCTCTCTTTTGAGAGTGTGAAGCAACGCCTTGAGCGTGAGCAGGGGCTGACCTTCTTAGAGTTCAACTACTCCATCCTTCAGGCATTCGACTTCCGGGAGCTCTATCGCCGTCATGGGGCCATCCTTCAGATGGGGGGCTCTGACCAATGGGGCAATATCGTCTCCGGCATTGACCTCGCTCGCCGTACCGATGGAGCGCGGCTATTTGGGCTGACAACACCGCTTGTTACCACCTCCTCTGGGGCTAAGATGGGCAAGTCCGCCAATGGGGCGGTGTGGGTCCGCAAAGAGCGGCGGCCTGTATTTGATTACTGGCAGTTCTGGCGCAATACGGAAGATGCGGATGTGGGCCGCTTCCTCAAAATGTTTACCGACCTCCCCGTGAAGGAATGTGAACGCCTCGGCGCGCTGGAAGGGGCAGAGATTAACGAAGCTAAGAAGATTCTGGCTACAGAGGCCACAGCCATTTGCCACGGCCGTGCTGCCGCTGAGGAAGCCGCTGCAACTGCCCGCACCGTGTTTGAGCAAGGCAGCACACAAGCCGCCCTGCCAGAAGTCACCCTGCCTGCCAGCCTATTTGCCGAGGGCGTACCTGCCTTTAAGCTCTTTGCAGAGGCAGGCTTAGCCGCCAGCGGGGGCGAGGCACGCCGCCTCATCCGCGGGGGTGGTGCCCGGCTGAATGATGTCGTCATCAAAGATGAGAATCAAATCATCACACCAGCAGACCTAACAGACGGTACGCTAAAGCTCTCCTCCGGCAAGAAGAAGCATATCCTCATCCGGGTAGAGTAACAGGGCAGCCCTCCTAGAGGGGCACGTGCTCCAGCACCCATTCCACCTTTTGCTGGCGGCGGGGGCGTGTCTCGGCCCCCTCCTTCTCTGTTACAGGTGATGTTAACGTCCGGCCGGGGCGGGAATAAACGACAATCTGGCGCGTTTCCACCGGTGTGCCGCGGCCCATATACAGGTCGTCCTCCACAGCTATCTCTCCACCTGTTTGATGAAAACGCCATATCTCAGAGGCTGTATGGAGGATAATCTCTTCATCCTCGCGCTCTACCCGCACATCAGGATGAATATGGAAACGCAGCGCAAAAGACACATCACGCTCCCCTTCCACACGCTCGCAGCCGCGTAACTCCTCCCCTGAAGGGTCTAAGAAAAGCGAGCGGGACCATATCACCCCATGAGAAGGATAATAGCCATTATGAGAGAGATGCACGGCGTCTGCTCGGCCCTCTCGCTCTTGCTGGCAACGCACTTGTGAAGGCCGATGCGTTATATGACCATCCGCCCCAAACCCTGATGAGGATTCCCCCTCCACAATTAGGGCTGTATGAGCAGCAGACGAGCGCAAGGCGCGTTGCCATCCCCCGCCCATAGCAGAGCCACAATTTACAAATAATCGCTGCCGATGATGGGAGAACTCAAAAGACAACGTCCCCGCATGGGCCATACGGTCCAACCCGCGCGGTGGGGGTGGGGCTGCATCCACCAATAAAAGGGCCCGCCCTGCTGTAAGCCGCACAAAACCACCTTGGCTCAAACTCGAGGCAACAATGCGGTAACGTTCAGCTTGCTCTAACAAAGCGGTAATGGATTTTGCGCCATGTTCCTGCGCACCATTAAAGAGGGCTAGCCCCCCATCGCCATGGCAAAAAGCCCGCAATACTGCACAAGCCCGCCCTAAAGCGACAGAGACGCACTCTGGTGGCAGCCATTGCAAAACACCGAACATCCCTTGAATCGCAGTAAGTTCCTGCACGCAGCGATATTGCGCTTCCGGGCTACGCTCTGCTGCAATACCCTCCTCCCCCAGCAGACGGGTCAACACATGGGGAAGTTGCTCCTCAAAGCGTTTAAAAAAGCCATCATAATGAGGCCCCGCCATATAGACGGCTAACACCCCACGCAGAGCAGCAAGCTCCTCCCAACCTAATGAGGAAAGAGGCAACATTGCCGAGAGCCGCCGTCCATCCTTCACTGCAGCCTCTAACACAATATGCTGTGTGTTCACTGTAGCGGTGGAAAGGCAGAATTCATAATGCCCGAACCAATTTGCCAAACGGCGGCCTATTACCCCACCTTCCCGCGCAATAGGGTCATTAGGAGGACGGTCCGCCCATGAGGCCACCATAGAACGCGCCAATAGCCGCGCCCCATTCGTGCCGAACGTACGCAGATCCTTCAACCAATCAAAACTATAGAACCAACGCCGTACATCCTCAGGCCAATCATTCTTATGCCAAACATCCCGCATTGGTAGGCGATACGTTTTTTGTGCAAAGCGGAATACACCACCTGTCAGCAACGCAGCTTGGTCGATGTCCCCTTCTTCTCGATCCTGATACAAGCAGACAGGGCCAACCTCACCACGCTGGCGAGCCGGTAAAGAAGCACATAAAAGCCGAACATACCGCCAGCAGGACTTAAACAAGCCTCAGCCCCCTCTCACGCACGACGTGCGGGGCGGGCCGCAGCGCGCATCCCCTCTATAGCGGCTTTGCGGTCATCCTTGCCAAAAATAGCAGAGCCTGCCACGAGCATTGTCGCCCCGGCCTCCGTCACTAACGGGGTTGTGGTTTCATCAATCCCACCATCAACGCCTAGTGTAATATCCCGCCCGCTCTTACGGATCATCTCTGCAAGGGTGCGGATTTTAGCAAGCTGACCATGCAGGAACTTCTGCCCCCCAAAACCGGGATTAACCGTCATAACCAAGATAATATCGACCATATCCATGACTTCGGACAAAGCCTCTGGTGGGGTTGCAGGACAGATCGCCACCCCTGCTTTACAGCCTAAGGCGTGGATGGTTTGCAACGTCCGATGCAGATGAGCATTCCCCTCCACATGCACCGTAATATGATCTGCTCCCGCTTTGGCCGTGGCCTCTAAATACGGGTCCACAGGGTCAATCATCAAATGGACATCAAACTTAGCCTGACTATGCGGCCGCAAGGCTTTAATAACCGGCATCCCAAAGGAAATATTAGGCACAAAATGCCCATCCATAACATCAAGATGCAACCATGGGGCCTCTACCACCGCGCTCATTTCCTGACGCAGATTAGAGAAATCAGCAGCAAGCAGGCTCGGTGCAATTACAGGCATATGCCCCCCATTTTAAGAAAGACTAAATTCATACATCCCGATATTGGCAGAAACAGGCATTTTTACAAGAGAAACCGCCCGCCCCTCCTCCCCCATAGGGCTTGTCTCTATTGAACGCACACTCTTATCTCTGCTAACAAAGCATATATGTTCCGAGGGGTGCCTTCATCTGCAAGGCTGAGAGGATGGGTAAGGCCATCCAACCCTTTGAACCTGATCCGGTTCGTACCGGCGAAGGGACAGGAAAATAGCATGGATGGAACACCCCCATCTTCCCCTGAACTAACGCCAGCCCAGCGAACCTTCCCTATCGACCTCTCGAAGGTGAAGATTCTATGCGCTTATCTTTTTCTGGCTTGCGGGCCCTCCTCTTACTCCCCTTATGTTGCCCCAGCTTAGCCTTGGCTGAGGAGCAAACAAAGGGCCAACAGACGCACACACCAACACATCCCACCACCTCACATCCCCATGATGTGCAGGCAAAAGAGGTGGAATATATCACCACCCATGCCACAACGGAGGTCACCCAACGCGGTGGGGGGTTAATCCGCCCTCAACATGGCACGCAATCCATCAGTGAGGTGGGCCGTAGCTATATGGATGTACAAGCCCCTACGGCTTCGGCTTTTCAGCTTGTCTCCATTTTACCCGGTGCAAATGTTGCTACCTCCGACCCTTTTGGCATTTCCCCTAATACGAATATCAGTGTCCGTGGGCTAAATGGGGATGCTATTGGCTATGTCTTAGAGGGTATGCCCCTCAATGATATTGCCTCTTATGGTGGGTATCCCAACCAATTTGCTGATACAGAGAATTACAGCACCGTTGGGCTGCAACAAGGCTCCTCAGACCTGGATAGCCCCGTCCTCAATGCCGCTGGGGGGTTGATGAAGCTCTCCTTCCTAGACCCGGCCTTTAAACCCGGCGGGTTTGCCTCTTTCTCATATGGCTCTTTTAACACGCGGCGCGGCTTCCTCCGGCTTGAGACAGGCGAGATTGGTCATAGTAGCGTCCGCGGCTTTGCCTCTTACTCCAACACCCATACTGATAATTGGCGCAGCGGCGGGTACGATACCCGCCAGCATATTGACTTCAAGCTCCTTAAAGAATGGGAGCAGGACAATCGCGCAAGCCTTGTTGGGTCATGGAACAGAGCCATCACCAGCTATTATCCCTTCACGTCCCTCAAGGATTGGAAAACATACGGCACCCATAGCGGTGCCCTTACCCACCATTATGAACCCGGCGATAATAGCTATAATTACTGGCGGCTTTCCCGCGACCCAGAGGAAACGCTCTATGTCGGTGCGCCTGTGCATCTGCGCTTTAACCAGCGTTATAGTTTTGACATCACCCCTTATGCTCAAAGTGCTTATGGTAACTTCCCGTACGGCTCCCAGCTCTCTGGTACAGGGAATTATTATGGCACCCAGCCTGTCTCCTCCCTCCCTTTAACCGATAATCAAACCGTCCGTTCCGAATACACGCAGCGTAGCTATCGCGCTGGGGTGAATATGGCCTTCCATGCCCGGTATAAATGGAATGATTTCGTTATGGGGTATTGGTATGACTACTCCGATGATAACCAACGCCAACCCTTTACTACCGTTAATGATGATGGAAGTTCGGCCAATATTTGGGCCGATAAACGGCATGACCGTGTGCTAATGCCCAATGGTAACCCTTACCTTGCGGGGGCCTTTCATACTATGTCGCAGGTCAATGCGCTGTATATAGGCGACCATATCTCCCTCATGCAGGATAGATTAGCGATGGATATTGGCTTTAAAGAAGTCATGATGCATCGTTGGGGAACCAATGATGTCCCCGGCCCTCAGCGGACCATCTCTAGTAATAAAGCCGAGCCACTGCCGCGCTTTGGCATGAGGTGGAACTTTACCAAGCAGGACCAGCTCTTCCTCAACGTCAACACCAATTTCCGCGCCCCAACAGCCTCCAGCTATTACAACCAATATGCTGGGACAGATGCGAATGGCAACGCCAATGGCTCCCTCAGCAAAGCGGGGACAAACCATCTTAAAAATGAATATTCCATCGCAGAGGAGTTCGGCTATCGCCGTACGGGGGAATGGATTACTGCGAGCGTGACCTTCTTTAACTACAATTTCCGCAATCGGCAGATTAAAACAGGGGAGCCCAATAACCCCAATATCTCCACCTCCATCAATGCGGGGAAACAAACCTCACGCGGGGTAGATGTAGAGATTGGCACACGCCCTTGGCATCATCTCAGCCCCTATGCCTCTTTTGAATATCTCCATGCCACCATCGATAGTAACATTGCCGCTGGGGGAGACCTCCTCCCTACAGCAGGCAAAACGGCTATCCGTAGCCCTCATTTCCAAGCGGGAGCGGGGTTACGCTATGATGATGGACACTTCTTCAGCATGGTGACGATGCATTATATGAGCCACCAATATGCCACCTTTATGAATGATGAGCGCATCCCTGCCATCATGACGGCAGACCTCGCTTTGGGGTACCGCTTTAACAATATCGGCGTACTCCAAAAACCCACCTTGCGCCTGAACCTGAGCAATTTAAGCAATCAACGTTACCTCTCTGGTATTAACAGCACCGCTTTTAACGCTCATACGACAACCGGTCTGCATGGGACGCGCATTAAAGGCTCCAGCCCTGATTACTTCATCGGCAGTCCCTTTGCCGCCCTTGCAAGCTTTACAGCGGGGTTTTGAGCATGTCTGCACGCCCCCTTGGCTTAGAGAGCGGCTATAATAGCTGTGTATGGCCCGCCCTTACGCGCGCTGATGTAGCAACTCTCTTGCCTCATTGGGGCATGCATCCCGCTAACGATCCTATCCTCTGGCATAGCCAGCGGCCCTTTTCTGCCTCGGCCATCATCGCATTGCAGGATGGCCAGCATATCTTCCTCAAACGGCATGGGCGGGCTTTGCGCTCCGCCCGCACAGTGACAGAGGAACATCGCTTTGCCCAACATCTCGCAGCGCAAGGGCTAGCCATATGCGCCCCACTCCCTATGGAGGATGGCACCACCGCCAAAGCAGAAGGGCATTATGTTTATGAGGCCTTTCCCCTCTTTACCGAGCACGATGCTTATCGCGGGCTTGAATCATGGCGGCCTTATAAAAGCACGCCCCAAGCGGCCTCTAGCGGGCGGCTCCTTGCCCAGTTACATCACGCTAGTGCGGGGTATGACGCGCCCCCGCGCCATAATCCCCCCCTCACCTCCATCCGCCATCCCCTGCTCGGGCCATCCTTAGACGATACACTCCTCCCTTGGGCAGCACAGCAAAAGGGCCTTACATCACTTTACTCCCTTGAGGATGTACGCTCTGACGTTCTGCCCCTTTTAGAGCCATTTCATCAGGCCTTACGCCCCCTCTTACCGCATGACCGCCCCCTTTGGGGACATGGTGATTGGCATGGGGCAAATCTCTTATGGCAGAATGAGGGGCAAGACCTCACCGCCGTGCGTATCTTCGATTTCGGCATGTGTGACCAAACCAGTGCCGCTTTTGACCTCGCTGTAGCGATAGAGCGTAGCTTCATTAGCTGGCTCGCCCCTGACGGCTCTCCCACCGTGCATGAGGAGCAGCTACGCGCCTTCCTCCACGCTTATGATGCCCAACGTCCAAGAAGCCTCGTAGAACGACACCTCACAGCACGCTGGCTCCCCCTCTGCCATGTGACCTTTGCCCTCTCTGAAACGGCTTATTACGGCCATACGCTCCATAACCAAGCAGCGGCGGAGATTTCTTGGCGGGATTATCTCATCGGCCATGCAGAATGGTTCCATTCCCCCACAGGGCGTACCCTCCTAAGCATGTTGGAGGCATGTTAAATGATGGAGCTTATCGCTGCATGCTTTAGTGCAAGTGGGGTATGGCTAACCGCCCAACGCTGCCTCATCGGCTGGCCAATTTCCCTCCTAGCGACCTTTCTTTATGGCTGGGTCTTTTTCCATGCCCGCCTTTATGCCGATACCATATTGCAAGGGGTGTTTAGCCTCACCATCCTTTATGGCTGGGCTTTATGGGCACGGGATAAAGCACGGCAAAACGCCCTCCCGCCCCAGCCGCTGGCCCTCAAAAAAGCCATCATAGAGACGCTTGGCTTTTTTATCCTCTCCACCTTATGGGTTATAGCCCTGCGCTGTTGGAGTGACGACCCAGCCCCCCTCCTTGATGGCGGCCTAAGCGGGGCCAGCTTACTCGCCCAATTATGGACCGCACGGCGGCACCGCATAAGCTGGCTGCTCTGGGCAGGGATTGATGTAATTTATACAGGGCTTTTCTTCAGCCGTTCGCTCAGCATTACCGCTTTGCTTTACGGGGGCTATACCCTTCTCGGCCTCTATGGCTATTGGCGGTGGAAGGCCTAAAAAGCGACGACCCTTTATTGGGTCATCCGGTCCAGCTCCTCAGGGGTGAGACGCTGAATCCGCACCGCTTTACCTGTGGAATCATAATAGACAATCGCCGCACCGCGCCGCTCGGCATAGCCATCAGGCACGCCACTCTTTTTACGAAAAATCAACCGCCCATGCTCTGGCTGAATCGTCACCTCATCCCCGCGTGGGACAAAATGGAACATGCTGTAATCAGCATGAACACGCGGCAAGCTGGTTTTGGGCATGGGCTTACGCACAACACTATCTAGCCCATCAGCCCCATCATCAGCATAACTAAGCCCCGCACTGCCTATCATCAGGGCCATCAGCCCTAGCCCTAAACCGAGCGTCTTTACCAAACCCATTGCCTCTCTCCTCACCCACCGCAATGCGACGCGTACGTTACTTCTGCCCTTGGCTCTTACGACTCCACCCCCCACCTAATGCACGATAAAGGGTTACCATATTTTGGAACCGTGCCGCCTCCACAACAATACGGCTCTGCTGGGCTTGGTAAAGCTGACGCTCCTGCACCAAGGTGGTTAGATAATTATCGATCCCCGCATGATAGCGCATCCGGGCGAGGTCGTAAGCCCGTTGGGTTTGTGTCTCTAAAACAACCATATGCTCATCTTGCCGGCGATAAGTCTCCCGCGCTGTCAACGCATCGGATACTTCTCGAAATGCCGATTGCACGGCTTTTTGATATTGCGCCACATTCTGCGCAAGCCGTGCTTTTGCTGTCCGTAAGTTCCCCTGATTCACACCCCATGTGAGCAAGGGGATGCTTATATTAGGGGAGACACCCCATGTTTCTGCCAAATGGCTAAAGAGCTTGCGAAATTGCAGCGAGCTTGTCCCCTCATTCGCTGTAAGGGTTACCCGTGGGAAGAAGGCCGCCCGCGCCGCACCAACAGAGGCATTCGCCCCCAATAGCAGATGCTCTGCAGCCATGATATCAGGCCGTTGCTCTAAGAGGTCGGACGGCAAACCCGCCGGTAATTCCGCAATCATCGTTTGTCGGCCCATCGGCAAAGCCGGGGGCAGATTCGCCGGCAAGGGCGTACCGACTAAAAGTTGTAAGGAATGTTCATCATCAGCAACGGCCCGCGTCTCTTTCTCCTCATCAGAGCGTGCTTGCTCTAACTCCGCCGCACTTTGGGCGAGAGTGAGCGCATCTAACTCATCATGCTTAAACTTAAGGTCATTCAACCGCCATGTATCGGCCCGCGTCCGCGCTGTGTTGCGCGCAAGGTCTAGCAATCGCTTATCAGCCAACCATTGAATATATGTACTTGCCACCTGCGAAACTGTCGTCAGCCACAGGTTACGCAGATTCTCAGCCGCACTTAATGTTTGCTCCTGCTGGGCGCGTGCCATATTGCGAATACGCCCCCATAGGTCAATCTCGTAAGATGAGAACCCAATGGATGTCTGATAAAAACGCAATGTAGAAATTGAGCGACCAGAACCCGGCGCAAAGGCAAAGCCCGCCGTATCCGATGGCCCCACATATTGGGCTCCCCCACCAGCCGAAATGGTCGGGAAAAGGGCGGCATTCTGTACTTGATACTGCCCACGCTCTGCCGCGACTGCCGCCATCTGCGCGGCGAGGTCTCGGTTATTGGTCAAAGCCAGAGTGATAAGGGCCTTTAAGCGGGGGTCTGTAAAGAAATCCTCCCACCCAAGGTCGGAGACGCGCTGATGTACCGGCTGGCCAGGCTTTAACTCCGCATCGGCTGGGTATTTCTGTGCAACGGCGGGGTCTGGGCGGTGATATTTCGGGGATAAATTGCACGAGGCAAGCAGCATACTGCCCACAGCCATCACCCCGTAAGTGAGGCTCCGTTTTGTGCTATAAAGGCTCATGCTTGGCCTCCTTCCTGCCCAGCTTCATGCCGCTCTGAAAGACGTTTGACGCGAAAAAGCCGCAACACCACGACAAAAAAGATGGGGACGAAATACACAGCCAACACCGTTGCCGTAATCATCCCCCCGACAACGCAGGTCCCAATCGCTACACGCGCCGCAGCCCCGGCCCCGGTGGCAATCGCCAAAGGAAACACACCGCATACAAAGGCGATAGAGGTCATCAAAATAGGGCGTAAACGCTCTTGCCCCGCTTTCAACACAGCCTCTTCTAGCGTATCGCCGCTTTCATAAAAGGCCTTGGCGAATTCAACAATCAGAATGGCGTTTTTGACAGCCAACCCAACAGTGGTCAGCAACCCGACTTGGAAATACACATCATTGCTCAGCCCTCGCCATAGGGTGGAGGCAATCGCCCCTAAGACACCCAAAGGCAGCACCAGCAATACGGAGAAAGGAATCGCCCAACTTTCATACAAAGCAGCAAGGCAGAGCAAAATCACAATCACTGCCAGCGCGTAAAGCGGCCCTGTAGCATTGCCAGAGGCTAATTGCTCAAAAGTGAGACCTGTCCATTCATGCCCGACGCCGGGGGGCAGCGTTTTTAGGATGGCCTCTATCTCCGCAACGGCACGACCAGCACTTACCCCTGCCGCAGGCACACCCTGAATCTCGTAAGAATTAAGGCCGTTATAATTCTCCACCTTCTGCGGCCCTACAATCCAATGGCCAGAGGCAAAAGCGTTAAAGGGCACTAACTCGCCAAGATTATTGCGGATATACCAGCGATTGAGGTCTTCTGGCCTCATGCGGGCAAAAGATTCACCTTGGATATATACCTGTTTTACACGGTCATTCCGGGTGAATTGATTCACATAAATCGAGCCTAAAGCCCCCTGAATGGTCGTATTAATATCCTCGTTGGTAATGCCCTGCGCGTTAGCTTTCTCACGGTTTAAGTCCAACACAAATTGCGGCGCATCTTCCAACCCCATTGGGCGCACAGCAGTAAGCAGAGGGTTCTTCTTCGCTTCATCAAGCAGTTTATTACGCGCCGCAAGGAAGGCTTGATGGCCAATATGACCATTATCCTCAAGCTCTAAGTCAAAGCCAGTCGCATTACCAAGCTCCATCACAGCAGGGGGATTAAGAGCATAAATCTGCGCCGCAGGGTCACCAGCAAAATGCTTCATGATCTCACTAGCAATCGCCATGCTGGAATGTTTATAGCCCGGTCGCTTATCCCATGGCTTCAGCCGGATAAAGAACGCCCCAGCATTTTGCCCCTGCCCTGCAAAGCTAAAGCCATTCATCGTAAAAACAGATTCAACATCATGGCTATATGTTTTTAGTACATAATCGGTGATGCGATGGTTAATCACCCCCATCTGTGCATCAGTAGCCCCTGGTGGTGTACTAATCTGCCCAAAAATAAGGGCTTGGTCCTCATCAGGTAAGAAGCCTGTTGGAACCTTAATGAACATATAGCCCACAAGCAGCGTTAGGCCTAAAAACACTAACATCGCCGGGAGACGTAAACGCAATAAATGCCGCACCCCGCCTATATAGCGATGCGTTAGCCACTCAAAGCCATTATTAAACCAGATCGCTGGGCGAAAATGGACCTCATGATTGGTTGGCTTTAACATCGTAGCGCAAAGAGAGGGTGTCATAATCATCGCTACGAGGACGGACAACCACATAGCCGCCACAACCGTGATGGAGAATTGCCGGTAAATCACCCCGGTGGACCCACCAAAAGCGGCCATAGGTAAAAAGACCGCTGTAAGGACCAACACAATCCCCACCAACGCGCCAGAGATTTCATCCATCGATTCACGCGCTGCCTCACGCGGGGGGAGATGCTTCTCGCTCATCACACGTTCGACATTCTCCACCACCACGATGGCATCATCCACCAATAGCCCCACTGCGAGGACCATAGCCAACATCGTCAAGGTGTTGATGCTGTACCCCATGATGGACAGCAACCCAAACGTCCCCAGCAACACCACCGGCACGGCGATGGTCGGGATTAATGTCGCGCGGAAATTTTGAAGAAAGACGAGCATCACGACAAAAACCAGAATGATGGCTTCCACCAATGTCTCAATCACTTCCTCAATCGAGTGCGTGATGAAAGGCTCCGTATCCAGCGGGTAAACCACCTTCACCCCTTTAGGGAAGAACTGGGAGAGGTGATTAATCTCCGCGCGCACGGCATCTTCTGTCACCATCTGGTTCGCCCCGGGGGCGAGCTTGAGGGCTAGGGCTGTGGCGGGTTCATTATTATACCGGGATGTGAAATTATAGCTCTGTGAGCCTAGCTCCACACGCCCAATATCGCGCATCCGCACTTGGCTGCCATCTTGTTGGACCTTCAGCAGCATATCGCTAAATTGCGCCGGGTCTGTCAGGCGGACGGGACCGATGATAGTGGCATCAAACCCTACAGATTTTTGTGCTGGTAGGCCGCCTAGCTCCCCTGAGGCAACCTGAATATTCTGATTCTGTACCGCATGCTGTACATCAGCAACTGTCAGGCCATATTTATACAGCTTATCAGGGTCCATCCAAATACGCATGGCATATTCGGAGCCAAAGAGCGTATGGTCCCCCACCCCAGAAATACGCGAGAGAGGGTCCATCACGTTAGAGGCCACGTAATCGGAAAGATCCTTCCCGCTCATGCTGCCATCAGTGGAGATAAAGCCAATCACCATCATAAAGTTCTTGGCAGCCTTTGTGACACTCAAACCTTGATTGACCACTTCCGGCGGAAGGCGCGGTTGGGCAAGCTGTAATTTATTTTGCACCTGCACCTGAGCAATATCGGGGCTTGTCCCTTGCTCAAAGGTTAGGTCAATTTCCATATGCCCATTGCCGTAAGACTGTGCCGATAGATACTCCAAATGGTCCAACCCGGACATTTGTTGGAGAATCGGCTGCACCACCGTGTTATTCACCGTATCGGCAGAGGCCCCGGGGTCATCCACCGCAACGGCAATTTGCGGTGGGGCAATCGTAGGATATTGGGCAATCGGCATACGGGTGATGGAGACACCACCCACAAGCATAATAATCAGCCCAACCACCCACGCAAAAACAGGGCGGTCGATAAAGAAACGCGATAAAGACATACGCTCTTACTCCAGCCCCAGCTCGGCTTTATCAGCTTCATGAGGCTTTACTGTACCTTCGGCCCGTATCTTCTGTAGCCCAGAGATAACCACGGCCTCTCCCTCACTCAGCCCATGTAAAACGTGCCAATTAGCCCCTATGGTCTGCCCCACCGTCACCATCCGCAAATGAACATGATTTTGTTTATCCACCACCATGACATAAGGCTCTGCTTTATGGGTCCTCTGCACCGCTAATTGAGGCACAAGGAGCGCGTTAGGGTCGCTGCCCTCCTTAATATGGGCATGCACGAACATCCCCGGCAAAAGCAATTTATCAGGGTTAGGCATCACCCCACGTAAGACCAATGTCCCTGTTGCTGGGTCCACCGTGACTTCAGAAAGTTCTAGCTGGCCTGTATGCCCATAAAGAGAGCCATCAGGCAGCTCTACCGTTACAGCAGCATCATTACCTTTACGCTCTAACTGACCAGAGGCCAGCTCCCGCCGTAGACGTATCATATCTTCTGCAGCGAGATTCACATCCACATAGATAGGGTCTAACTGGGTCACAACCGCAATCGCATCACTCTGATTCGCCGTTACCAGCATCCCTGCTGTGTAAAGCGTCCGACCAATGCGCCCATCAATCGGGGCATAAACATGCGTATAGTTAAGATTAACCTGCGCACTCTCCACCGCAGCTTGACTCTGCACAACCTCTGCATCCGCTTGCCGTGCTGTCGCCAGGGCATCATCATATTCCTGCCGACTTACCGCCCGCGCACCCACAAGGGACTGATACCGCCGCAACTGCGCATGAGCACGAATGGCACTCGCCTGCGCTTCCATCAACCGTCCGCGCGCTTGGTCATACGCCGCCTGGAAGGGAGCAATGTAAATCTGGAATAATTGCTGCCCAGCTTTAACGTCTTTCCCCTCCTCAAACATACGCTCGACCAACACGCCACCAACCTGCGGGCGAATCTGTGCTTGCTCATAAGCTTCCACACGGCCGGGGAGGGAGGTCTCCATCGGGACATTTTGCTTATGCAAGGTCACCACAGCGACCTCTTGCACGGCAGCCTTATGCGGGGCCTTTTTCTGACAGCCCGCTAAAAAGGTGGTGCCTAGTAACATTGTCCCGCCCAAAAGAGCCATACGAGACAAACAAACAGCCGGAAACACGCGACATATGGACATAAATGACACTGGCTCTCTTAGGAAAATCAAACTAAAACTATCTAGCAGGCAAACCGCGTTACCTGCATCACTCGTCTCATACAAGGAGCGGTAATGATAAATGGAAACTAATCAGTTTCCATTCACAAGGTCAAGCCTATAATCCATAAAAAAGGTGCGCTATAACCCTTTATACGCGTAACGGGGCTTAGCAGCCTTACACATATTGTACCTAACGCTGTGTCTTTTAACCTTGTAGGAGTGTGGTGCCATTTCCCCCCCCCATGATACAGACCGCCGCAGGACAATCCTGAAAGTAGCCTGTGCTCTGTTGCAAAAACAAGGCTACCATCACACCACAATGGACCATATCGCCCATCACGCAGGGATGTCCAAAAAGACACTCTATCTCTTTTTTCCGTCCAAACGGACACTCATAGAGCAACTTATTTTAGAAGAATTATTTCCCCCTTTAACCCCAGCCCCCCTGCCACAAAACAGTGTTGAGTCTCAATTACGGGAAATAATCTTCCAAATGGCTGAAATTTTCCTCTGTGAAAAACGCCTCAGCCTTCTCCGCACAATTATTGGGGAAACAAACCGCTCCCCCTCCATCCAACAGCTCATGACAGAGCTTTTTCACCTCGCAGGCAGTAAAACGAATATACAAAACTGGCTACAAGCCCAAAAGGAGGCGGGCACCCTCACCTTCGCTAATGCCGCCGATGCCGCCGATCATCTCTTTGGCCTGACCATTGGCGGGCCGATGCTCTCCCGCCTCGCCCATTGCGGAGCCGCACGCAACAAGGCCGATTTGCAGCGTTATTTAGAAGAAGGATTGCGCATTTTCCTACATGGCTGCACCCCTCTCCCCCTGTCATAAAAACAGCTTATTATTACGCCTCTGTAATTGGTTATTAAAATCTCGCTTTACCAGTATCATCCATTGGCAAAGCCTTGATGGTTAGCTATAGAATCTATTCGTATAACACATAGCAGACCATACAGGAGCGAAACTCTAGCCCCCCGTACCCCCCGCCGCAAACCGCCCATTGCAGGATGATCGCATGACTACACCCTCCCCTGAGCAAACCACCCCTGAACCGACCTCTACCAGTGAGGAGGGGTATCAGAAGGACCTAAGCCGGCGGCATGTCCAAATGATCGCCATTGGTGGGGCGATTGGTACAGGCTTGTTCCTTGGGGCAGGCTCGCGCCTTCAGGTCGCTGGTCCATCTCTGGCCATCACTTATGCTATTTGCGGCCTTTGCGCTTTTATGATCCTCCGCGCTATGGGCGAGCTTGTGATGTACCGCCCAAGCAGCGGGAGTTTTGTCACCTATGCTCGTGAGTTCCTTGGGGAAGGGGCCGCCTATGCAGCGGGATGGTTCTTCTTCCTCAACTGGGCGATGACGGGCATTGTCGATATTACCGCCATTGCGCTTTACATCCATTACTGGCCCATTTTTGGGGCCATCCCTCAATGGCTGATTGCCCTCGGTGCACTTGTTGTGGTCGGGGCGGTAAACCTTACCGGTGTACGTTATTTTGGTGAGATTGAGTTCTGGTTCTCTCTTGTTAAAGTTCTCACCCTGGTCATCTTCCTCGCAGTAGGCGGGTACATCCTTCTTAGCGGCACCCATGTTGGGCCTTACACACCGGGGGTTCATCTCATCACGCAGTCCGGCGGGTTATTCCCCCATGGGGTTGTCGCCTCATTGATGCTCATCCAAGGTGTGATCTTCGCTTATGCCGCAACGGAGCTCATCGGCATTGCTGCTGGGGAGTGCGATAACCCCCGCAAGGTCGTCCCCAATGCTGTTAACAGCGTCATTTGGCGTATTATTTTCTTCTATGTAGGCTCTGTCACCCTGCTCGTCTGCCTCATGCCTTGGTCAGCCTATCATGGTGGGGAAAGCCCTTTTGTGACCTTCTTCCACAAGCTTGGCCTACCTGCCTCTGACAGCATCATGAACTTTGTGGTCCTCACGGCAGCTCTTTCCAGCCTTAATTCCGGCTTATATTCTACAGGCCGCATTTTACGCGCCTTAGCCCTCGGCGGGTCTGCCCCTAGTGCCATGAGCAAGCTCAACCGTAATGCCGTGCCTTATGTCGGCATTGGTGTGACGCTCTTTATCTATCTCGTGGGTGTTTTGATGAACTACCTATACCCCACGCAAATCTTTGAGATTGTATTGAGCATCTCCTCTCTTGGTATTTTGGGTACATGGGCAACCATTCTGCTCTGCCAACTCCGCCTGCATCGGGCCATTAAACGGGGACGGATTGCTGTCACCAGCTTCTCTATGCCCGGTGCCCCTTATACGGGTTGGCTTACACTTGCCTTCCTCTTGCTCGTGCTGGTGATGATGGCGTTTGATTATCCCTCTGGCACCATCACTGTTGGCTCCATCCCCATTCTTGCTCTCATCTTCTATGGCGGGTGGGTCTTGCTCAAACGCAACCAAAAGGAAGAGGATGACGAGCCTACTGAAGCGTCTTAAATCCTCCTTCATTCTCCATAAAAAAGGCCCGATAAGCGCAGCAACTTATCGGGCCTTTTTTGTGCTTATAAAGACCTTCAAATCTCTCTATTAAGCTTACGCATCGAGTTTTCCCCACGCGGCCGCTCTGGTGGTAAATTCTCTCCTGTAACAGAGTAAAAAACACGCTCTGCCATGTTGGTCGCATGGTCACCAATACGCTCCAAATTCTTAGCGATGAACAAAAGTTCGGTACATGCGCGAATATTGCGCGCATCTTCCATCATATACGTCACAAGCTCACGGAAGAGAGCGACATAATGCTCATCCACCCCACGGTCAGCATGCCATACCTCCATCGCCATGTTCGGATCATGCTGGATGACAGCCTCCACCGTGCGGCTTAAATTATCCCGCACAAGACGGCACATACTCCGCAAGCCAGAGAATGAAATCTGAGCTTCACTTGAGGCCGCCTTGATGGCCTTACGCGCAATGGAAGCCGCATAATCACCAATGCGCTCCAAATCTCCAGTGATTTTCAATGCTGCGACAATCTCGCGCAAATCCGCCCCCATCGGGCTACGCAACGCTAAAAGACGGATCACCAACGTCTCCACATCGCGCTCTAGCTCATCAACCTCTGGGTCACGACGTGTGGCTTCATCCGCTGCGGCTTCATCATGCTCAGCAATAGCCAATAAGGCGAGGCTAACTTGTTCCTCTACAATATGCCCCATCTGCGCTACCATAGCCCGTAGCTGGTCTAACTCCTGCTCGTAGCTTGAGACAATGTGAGAACGCTCATGTGGCATAATCTCTCTCCCTTCCCCGCTTAACCGAATCGACCGGTAATATAATCCTGCGTCTGTTTCTGACGCGGGTTGGTGAAAATACGGTCCGCCGTATCCATCTCAACCAAGCGGCCTAGATAAAAAAACGCCACTTGGTCCGCACAACGTGCCGCCTGCTGCATGTTATGCGTTACAACCACGATAGTGAACTCTTCTTTAAGCTCGTCCAACAATTCCTCAATCCGCGCCGTAGAGATCGGGTCCAAGGCAGAGGTTGGCTCATCTAACAAAAGAACCTCCGGCCGGGTGGCAATACTACGCGCAATGCATAAACGCTGCTGCTGCCCGCCTGATAACCCCGTTGCTGGTGCATGGAGGCGATCACGCACCTCATTCCACAAGGCCACACGTGTGAGAACATCTTGCACACGCTCATCCATCGCAGTACGGCTCAATTTTTCATGCAGACGCACACCAAAGGCAATGTTCTCGTAAATCGACATCGGAAAAGGCGTGGGTTTTTGAAAAACCATCCCAATACGCGCACGCAACATATCAAGACTAATCGAATCGTCTAAGATGTTACGCCCATCAAACATCACCTCCCCCGTTGCCCGTTGGCCGGGATAGAGGTCATACATCTTGTTAAAAATCCGCAACAAGGTGGATTTTCCGCAGCCGCTCGGGCCTATCATGGCAGTAACGCAGCGTGCGGGGAAGTCTAACGAAATATCATGCAAAGCATGGTGGGAGCCGTAATAAAAATTAACCCCCCGCACAGCAAGGGCGACCTCCTGAACAGGCTCATCGCCTGATGACCCGGTGAGATGCTCGGTAAATGGCATCGAGGCAGACATCATGAAACTCTCTCTCCTAGACATCAGTGACGGGATGAAAGCCGCACAGTGATATTGATAAGAAGCACGCCAAAGGTCACCAACAAGGCCCCCGTCCATGCCAGCTGCACCCAGTCCTCATAAGAGGCCCCAGCATATTGGTAGATAGCTATTGGTAAGCTCGCCATAGGGCGATTCATCGCTGTGGACATGGTTTGATTGCCCAAGGATGTAAATAAAAGCGGCGCCGTCTCCCCGCCCATCCGCGCAAGTGCAAGAAGAATCCCCGTCAGCACGCCCTTCCGTGCAGAGCGTAAACAGAGGAAGATAATAACACGCCACCGTGCCGCCCCTAAGGCCGCCCCAGCTTCCCTCATCGCTGTAGGGACGAGTCGGAGCATATCCTCTGTTGTGCGTACAATCAGGGGCAGAGCCAAAACCGCCAAGGCTAATGCCCCTGCAAAACCAGAGAAATGGCCCATCGGCACGACCAAAAGCTGATAGATGAACAAGCCTATCAAAATGGACGGGGCAGACATCAACACATCTGCTACAAACCGCACCCCACTGGCGAAATAATTCCCCTTCCGCCCATATTCGGAGAGGTAAATCCCACACATCAACCCAACAGGAGCCGCCATCAATAAAGCCAAACCTGTTTGGATCAAGCTGCCGATAATCGCATTAGCTAATCCACCGCCAGAGCCAGGAGGGCCCATTGTATGAGTCAATGTCGCCCAAGAGAGCCCCTCTAACCCACGGCGCAATAAAGTCCATAAAATAGACACCAGCACGAGCAACAACACACTCCCTGCCGCAACGCTCGCCCCTGTTGCACAATTATTGCATAAACGCCGCCACATAGCCTTACGACTAGGCCGCCAACAATCCCGCGCCATCATAAAGGAGGTAGACTCTACATTATTCATGACCGCTTCCCCCGTAGCAAGCGCGCCAACACGAGGCTAACACAGGACAAAACCATAAGAATGAATCCCAACGCCATCAGTGAGGAAAGCCGTAAAGACCCCGCCGGACTTTCTGGGAACTGTAGAGCAATCAAAGAGGCCACCGTACTGCGTGGGGCAAAGAGCGACCAGCCAACACTCGTCACATTACCGATGATGAAGGTCACCGCCATCGTTTCACCTAAGGCACGCCCCATCCCCAGCACAATCGCGCCAATCATCCCATTACGCGACCATGGCACGACAATCTTGCGCATCATCTCCCAGCGTGTGGCCCCAAGGCCATAAGCACTCTCCCGCAGCATGGGCGGTACAGCTCCAAACACATCCACCATCACAGCAGTGATGAAAGGCGCAATCATCATCGCAAGGATAATACCCGCTGTAACAAGCCCCGTCCCCACAGGCGGGCCTGAGAGAATCGGCCCTAATATGGGTGTATGGCGAAAATGATGATTTAAAAAAGGCTGAACATCACGCGCAATGAAGGGAACAATCGTCTGGAAGCCCCACATGCCAAAGATGATAGATGGCACAGCCGCCAAAAGCTGGATGGTTGTCCCAACAATTGAAGCAAAGCGTGAGGAAGCAATATAGACCAACCAAAAAGCCGTCCCAAACGCCATAGGGACGGCAATCAACATCGCAATAATAGTACTAACAACGGTGCCCAATAACGGGGCCAAAACCCCATATATATCCTTAACGGGGTTCCATGACGTTCGTGTAAAGAAATCAAGCCCAAAGGCGGTAAAAGCCTGCCACCCTCCTGTTGCCATCAACAGGATAAGGCCCCCCAGCGATGCTAATACAAGCACCGCACATACCCAAAGCAACCCATGGAAAATAGTGTCAAACCCAACTCTATGGTGAGAAGAACGCGTTACGGGCGTCATGCGCATCTATCTGGAGCCTTGGCCGTTACAACATCGGCAGCTATCATCGTGATCATAGCCACCTCTAATTCCGTGCATTAACGCCCCTGCCCACAAAGAACAACCGTCTCTTAAAGCGATTGAAGCACTTTCATTCAGAATGACTAGTTTTTTTGTACAGTTCCCTATAGTTTATGGCAAACTGTCGTCTGTCTGCCACAATTATATTTCACATTGATGACAGACTTTGCTTTTTACGCCTTAACGGGGAGGGGTCTTTGCCTGTCAGCCAGTTTCAGGGTTATGTTGACGCCATAGACACTCACAGCGGCATTATCCGCGGGTGGGCCATCAACTTACGCAACCCGCTCCAACCAGTGCGGTTACATGTCGTTATGGATGGACAGGAGGTCATGCAGGCTCTCTGTGATCTCCCGCGGGAAGATGTCCGCAGCACCTTGCATACCCCTAGCGAAAAACTAGGCTTTCAATTCACTCTACCACCTGCCGCTCTTGATGAGCAGCCTCATGAGATCTCACTACGCTTTGCAGATCGCTCCGCTCTACCCTTTCCTGATAGGCAAGACCCTAACAAAACGCATGACGTTATCTCCTTCATCCACTCATCGCAGATAGAGTATAGAAGTTGCGTTGACGGCCTCCATGAAGGGCTTTTACGTGGTTGGGTTGTAGCCCGCCAACGCCCCAGCGAGCCATGGAGAGGAAATGTCATCATCTCCGTTAAAGCTGATGGGCTCTCACTCGGCACATTCCGCGCAAACCATTATCGTGGCGATGTGGTCGAAGCCCTCCAATGTGAGCCTAATTGCGGTTTTGAAGTCCCCATCCCTCAGCAGTTCCATGATGGCATACCGCATAATTTTAGCGTCACAAGTATCCCCGATAATATCCCCCTAGCGGGCAGCCCCTTAATCACCGCCCTCGTTGATGACCAACTCGCTGCCAAGTTGGTACAAATTGAAAACACGATTGCCAGTCTCCACACACAACTCACCGCTCTACGCCGAGAGACGCATAACCTCATCCCCAAACGTCCGCTCAACCTCCAACATTATGACCGTTGGGCGCGCCGTTATTACACCCATCTAAGCGAGCAAACAGCCCTCCAACGGCAAGCTCATCCTTTAAAAGACACCCCCCTTATTTCCGTCCTTTGTCCCACATGGCGACCAGATGAAGGCGACTTCCGCGCCGCGGTGGACTCCGTACTCGCACAGACCTACCAACAATGGGAATTGATCATTGTCGATGATGGCAGTGCATGCCCCCGTACGACAAAGCTTATCCAAGATTATTGCAAAAGCGATAAACGTATTCGCTCTGTCGTCCTACCGAAGAATCAAGGCATTGCCGGGGCTACTAATGCAGCAATCAAAGCTGCGCGCGGGGCGTATATCGCCTTTTTTGATCATGATGACCTCCTCGTCGATGTCGCCTTAGAGCGCATGGTCCGCGCAGCACTCACAACGGGGGCCAAGCTCCTCTATTGTGATGAAGATAAAATAGATGCAGCTGGCCATTTTTTAGAGCCTAACCTCAAACCGGATTATGATTATCGCTATCTATTAGGCTGTAATTATATTTGCCATCTCACTGTTATGGAGGCCGAGCTTGTCCGTAAGATCGGCCCGCTAGAAGGGCAGTATAATGGCGCGCAAGACCATGACTTCCTTCTGCGTGCGGTGGAGCTCATCCCCCGAGAGGCCATCCATCATGTCCCAGATATTTTGTATCATTGGCGTAAAACACCTAACTCTACAGCCAGTAATATCGGTAATAAAAGCTACGCTGTAAAAGCAGGCACGGACTGTGTCGCCGCACATCTTCACCGTCGGAAGATCAAAGCGACTGTATCATCCATTGATCGCCTAAGCCTTTACGCCATCCAATGGCCTTTCCGTAAACAACCCTCTATCAGCATTATCATTCCCTTCCGCGATCAATTAGAGATGACGCGTAATTGCGTTGACTCCCTTCTCGCCTCACAAAAATATCGTAAATTTGAGATTATCCTTGTTGATAATTTCTCCGTTGAGAAAGCCACACTTTCTTGGCTGGAGAGTATCCAACGCCATAAACAAGTATCCGTCTTACGGGTGGAAGAGCCTTTTAACTACGCACGGCTCAATAACCTTGCCGCGCGTCAAAGCAAAAGTGATCAACTCCTTTTCCTCAATAACGACGTCATCATCACCCAACCCGACTTCCTGACCCACATGGTCCATGAGACACTCGCCTCCCCAACAGTCGGGGCCGTGGGGGCACGGCTTTTATACCCTAACGGGACAATCCAACATGCTGGGGTCTCTGTCGGGCCGGATGTTATTGGGGTGCATGTTCATCGTCTCCAACCCAATACGGATTTTGGCTATATTGGTCGTATCCGCTTACCCCATGAGGTTACAGCTGTAACCGGGGCGGCTCTCATGGTCCCTCGTACTCTTTTTGAAGAGCTTGATGGCTTTGATGAAACCTACCTTGCCGTCGCTTATAATGATGTTGACCTTTGTTTAAAAATTCGTGCCAGCGGTCATACCATCATCTACTGCGCTATGGCAGAAGCTGTCCATCATGAAAGCTACTCCCGTGGCAGTGATGATCGCCCCGAGCATGAGGCCCGCTTCTTCCACGAAAAACAAGTCATGCTTGAACGCTGGAAAGAAAATTTACTCTTTAAAAATGATCCAGCATACCCACATTACTTCAGACAGGACCTGCGGACCTTCTTTGACCTCCGCAACCCAGAGGATTTATAATCTAAAGGGTATGAGGAAGAAGCCTGGGAGAAGTTCCCGCCCGGTTTCTGAGCGTTCTCCTCCTCTTTTAGGGGGAAACCGACACCATATAAGGAGTGTTACGATGAGCAAGATCAACCACTTTCACACAAGCAACAACACACCAGACAACACAAAGAGCGTCTCTATCGAGACTCTTAATGCCCGTCTGGCAGACCTAATCGACCTCGCCTTAGTCACCAAGCAAGCCCATTGGAACCTCAAAGGGACAAACTTCATCGGTGTGCATGAAATGCTCGATGGCTTTCGTAGCGGGCTTGATGGCTTTATCGACACTGCTGCAGAACGTGCTGTGCAGCTCGGCGGTGTTGCTTTGGGGACAGTTCAGGCCGTACATAGCCACACAAACTGCGCCCCCTATCCAACAGAAATCTTCACTGTATTGGACCATGTTAAAGCCTTAGCAGAGCGTTATGGTGTTGTTGCCAACAAAATCCGCGATGCCATTAAGACAACGGCCGAGGCTGGCGATGATGATACAGCTGACCTCTTTACAGAGATCTCCCGCGGCTTGGATAAAAACCTCTGGTTCCTAGAGGCTCACCTCCAGGCTGAAGCAGGTCCGCGCTAATAGCCGTACCTCAAAAAAAGGGGCTGTTATAACCTGGCCCCTCTTTATTAAAAAAGGCGTGCTCCCCAACGAGGGACACGCCTTTTTTATAAGGTCGTCTTAAAGCGATAACGCCAAATGCTGTCGAGCAAAATAGAAGGGATCCTCCTCTAAAACATCCTTTACACGCCGCCCATCTGCCAACACATCAGTCTCTTGAGCAAGATCAGCAGGCATAAAATCTTTCCGCCACTCACCCACAGCAACACCTTCAGGAAGAAGAGCGGAGGAAGGCTCAGGCTCTACCAATTGTTCTGGCTGCAAGGGCCCTTCCTCGCCCCCTTGAGAGGGCTCCCCCAAACCCAGACAATCTATAATCGCGCGGAAATCATCATCCGCTAATCGACCGGGCACAGCACCCCGTTCACGCTGAACAATCCAATCCTTCGTCAGGTCATAAAGCGCATTTCTAATTGGCCTATCCTCATAGGACCCTAGCTGCATAGCCTGCCAATGAGAATACGCAGCCCCTACCAATTGCGCACAATCTTCCTCTGTTAATTTCTGTGGTGCAGAAGAGGCCGATTTTTTAACAACCCATCCACCGGCTAACTTCAACAAAGCCGCTTTATCTATATCGAGCATCTTATATCGCCTCCCGGCCTGTCATCCTGCATATGAGTGCTTCATATTGAGCCAAATACTGCTCCATATCCAATAACTTTTCTGCCTTTTGGCGTACATTATAGCTCAGTCGTTCCCCTAATGTACGGTTTTCCAAAAGATTCAACACAGCATCACTTAACGCCTCTGGCTTTAAAAACGGCACCATAAGCGCCGTTTCCTGGTGTGTTAGATACTCCTGCACAGGGGCTGTATCACTTGCTACCAAGGGGCACCCTAATGCCATTGCCTCCCGCAATGACCATGACAATACAAAAGGATAGGTCAAATACACATGTGCATCCGAGCGTTGTAAAACACGAATCATCTGCTCCCGCTCTAGCCAGCCTACAAAATGAATCCGCGAAAGGTCTAACTGGCCCTCAAGTTCTTTTAACATCGTCTCACGCCAGTTTCCCCCACCAATAGGCGGTACACCGTAACTCACCTCATCCCCGCCCATAAGGATCACTCGGCAATCCGGTCGCGCCTTTAATAAAGCTGGTAGAGCACGCATCATACTATGGAAACCACGATAAGGCTCTAAATTACGCGCAGCATATGTCACGAGCTTTTCATACGGGGCCACCCTCACCGTACCAAGCTGGAAAGGCTTTTGCCGGATTGTGGGGGCAGGACGGCACTGCGTTAAATTCACACCCTCATCTAACAAAATCAACTTATCCTGCGCCCAGTCTGGATAAGTTGCCTTCTGAAAATGTGTAGGCGTTTGCCCCAACCCCGGCCCCGCTAGCGCCTGGAGGTTGACCGCATTTTTACACCGCACCAATAACCCAGCATTCTCCGGCATGGGAAACTCTGGATCAAACCCCGTATCGCGCCCTGTAAGGCCATAATAAAATTCAAAATACCCTAATAAAGGGACACCGGGGAAAACAGCATCTAAATTTAAAAGCTCTCCCCAACCGTGATGGCCAATAATAATATCAGGCTGGAAGCCTAAATCCTTTAAAGAACGCGCAACAGCTGCAATCGCCTCTGCCCGGCGAATAGCATAGTCAAACTCCCCTACAAAAGGATGAGCCTTTCCCCGCTCAACCTCTGGCAAGCGATATAATACGCGACGCACCCCCGGAATATCCGGCCCTTTACCCGCTGTAATAAACACAACATCATGTTCCGGCTTACGGCCAAGACGAGCCACGATATGGGCATATTGTGCCGGGAAACTCTGATGAACAAAAAGAAAACGCACCCGCTCCCCCAATCAACCTTGGGTTATTACGCTTTAGAAGAACGAGTCCGCGTATTCGTACCACCTTGCTTAATCGCTTTCCCCTCCCCTGCGGTGGAGGAGGCCTTTACACTCTTCCGCTGTCGTAGCGGAACAAAGGTCACGCAAAACGCTTCCAGCGGGGCAAGGCTCTCTGCCTGCAAAGCATCATCCTCTCCCTCAGTCAGAGTGCTTTCCGTCCCATCGGTAAAACATGCCGTCAGCTCAAGCGACCAGTTTTGCGCTGCTGCCTCCTTCAACCGGACACGTAACCCAAGAATCGGCAAGGACATCCCACGTGAACCGCAGAACTGTCCGCCCTCAGCCCATGGTGACAACCATCCACGCCCTAGCACAGCCTGATATTCTATATCACTCGCCTTAATATCATCCCCAGATGGTGTAATGGAGAAACCCTCAACCCACCTCTTACTATCTTTTTTACCGACCCATTCTCCCACGGCACAGCCCACATCACCACGCCGCTGCACATGCGCAATTACCTCATGCGTACCCTGCCCCGCAGCCCCAGAGACAGATGCCCGGCCTGTACCAGCCTCTCCCGTTGCAATTGAGGCCACATTCTCCCCAGCTACCTGCCCAGCAGGAACCCCACCAATAAGACGAATGACCTGCAAGCGCGGGGCTTCCCCCCCTGTTTGACCATCCTGATAGGTCGTCACCATAATGCCAGCAGGACCACGACGAATACGCACCAACGCCGCACTATTAGCCGCCCCCATCCAGCCATCCTCTGCAAAGGTTACAACCTCCACAGCATCCTCAGGAGAACCCGGCGCACGCGATATCCGAATCCCCGGCAATCCACTCGGCCCTGCCTCCATCTGCCCTGGCGCATGGAACACACAAAACACCCCCGCATCCAACGTCATCACGTGCGCACCTGCCTTCAGATCCGTTATATGATGACGGGGTTGGTCTTTCTCTGTATCGGGCATGTTTTCTCCAGTAGGCCGAGACTACAAAAATGCAGAACCTATTTGCATAGAACCGCTTGAAATGTCACTGTTAAGGTACCTTATTTTAAGCTATTCTGCAAAACACACCTCTAAAGCTCATTCTCACTATCGTCCTAGTGCCATAAAGAGGGCTGCCAACCGGTCAACTGGCAGGCCCAAGGGCACGACACGCCCCCAATCTGGCCCTGCTCGTTTTATCCGTTCAGCAGCCGCCCCAATATCAAACCCTATGACAGCCAACCCTGCCCTCCATAACCATCCTAGCGCATAACACCAGGTTTCTGGCGCGATAGAGGGCAAAAAGCCTATGTCAGCCCCACTCTCTCGGATAAGCGCATACGTATCTACATCCTCGTAAGAGCCAGTCACCTTTATCCCAGCCTTTAGCAGACTCTCATCATCATGAGTGCCGCCAATCACTGTTAGCCGCAATGGAAGATTATGCTGCTGAATATAATGACCTAGTGTCAAAACTATGTCATAACCCTTCCAACGACTAATACCCCCTAAGATAATAACCTGTAGAGGCCGTTCTTTCACAATAAAGTGATTGTGACGCAATGGACCAGGTGCGGAGCATATTTGCTCATCATCCTCTAAAGATTCTCTCTCGACCGGATTATTAATTGATATATGACGTTCTAGTCGCTTTGCAGCATCTTCACTAGGGGCCACAACCCGGCTTGCTTCATTCAGCTCTTTCGTCGAGCGCGCAATTAAATCAGGTAGGCTAATTCCTACCTCTGCTGGGGCATCACCTCGCGCTAGACAAGCGGCGCATCCCGTTAAAGACGGTTCTCCGCAATAACGGCCCTCTTCATTTAACAAAGCAATACGCGGGCAAAACCAAATGTGATCATGAACATACACTTCATAAGGCACATCCAGCTTATGATGTAACTGCCGCATAGCAAGTTCATGGCCCAACAAATGATGCCAAAAAACGCGCACCACCCCCATTGCCTGCAAAAACGCTACTAAGATGGGATATTCTTCTGGCAAACAAAATATCAGATTAGGGGCCTCCACCCCGTCTATAGGGCTAACAATCCGACATCCTTCTTGCGTGGGCTCTATAATAAAGGGCAGCACATCATTTTTACTTAACCGAGTCGCATGTTCTTTTGTAGCACGCGCGACACCCCCACCACCCCGATGTTGGAGCAACACCACCGCACTGGAAAAACGCGCCCGATGCTGGGCCATGCGCTGCCAATCCAACTGCCGCCAGAAAACACGCAGCGGCTCCGCCCGCTTCCACCGCTGGATTGCGGCATCATAACCGGGATAAAGGCGATTCAGAATCGTAAGATTCCGCTGCAAAAGCGGGCTGCCTTCGGCCCCAAAAGAGCCATGACCATAATGCAGAACATACACATCCGCCCCCACAAGATGCGTAAAACCTGCCTCACTAGCCCTTAGGCAAAAATCATTTTCCTCCCCATAACCTTGCGCAAAATACGCCCCCCGTAATCGTCCTACCGCTTTAAGACACGCAGCCGAAACAGCCATGCAAAACCCATTTGCTGTCGGTAAGCTCACATGAAGTGGCATGGCCTCCGCTTGTTGTTGGCACAACGCATCTAGCGCGGCGGCTTCTTGCACAGATGGAGCGGGATTGTCACGATTCGGCACCGGGTAAGAGGTCAACCCGCCCGCATTAGAGAGCGGCGTGACCGTCCCCACCCCCACTTGGCCCAACCAACGGCGCAATCGTTCTACCCACGGGCCAAAGACAAGCGTATCGCTATTAAGCCAAATGACATCCCACCCCTCTGGCACCAAAGCAAGGCCGGTATTAATGCTCTCCACAAACCCTCGATTACGCTCATGACGCTTAATCCGCACACGCCCCTCTTGTGCGAGAGAGAGGAGATACGTACGCAAAGCTACCTCTGGGGACGCATCATCAATAATAATAACCCGGCATGAGGGGGGAATGGTCGCTAACACGCTTTCTACACAAGCTTGCACCATAGCTTTATCCCGATAAACAGGGATAATCACCGCGCATCCCGCTGCTACCGTGCTTTGCTGCCCCTTACCCACATGCTTACGCGCCTTCCGGCAACCTTCCCGCGTCCAGCCTTTCCGCTTATTCCCAGTAGATGAGGGCAATTGCATCAACTGCACAAGGGCCGGGTCTAACGGCGCGCCCTGTAACAACCTGCCATAACCATCATAAAAGCCCGTCCGCTTTACCGCTAAGTCTGGCCATGCCTCATAGGGAAGGTAAAACCCATAAGGACGCTGCAAAAGGGCCGTGCTGCTAAAGCCCTCCGCTAGCCCCTCTATCTTTATCGGTGCTTCATGACCATCCACCCTAATAGTGGGCACAGCCCCCGGCTCTCCGGGGTACCATAACCATCCGCGTACCCCTTGGGCCTCTGGCGTGATGAGGGAATGACAGCGTATCACGGCCTGAAGGTCAATCTGGCCTCCTAACACAGTATGGCCATCACAAATAAGATGGAGGCGTTCCCCACGCCACCACGGGCCTTTCTGTTGAGGGGCATGCTCTGCGAGGTCATACATACCGCTAGAGAACGCCCCTAAAGGGGCATCATCTAAAAACACCGTCACCGGTTCTCTAACGCGCAGCCATAACACCCCCGCGCACGACAATGATGCCCATCCAACAGCCTTTATAGAGGCCGCAATGCCATCCATTAACACATCATGCCCGACCCCAAGGCTATTACGCGCTAAGACCTGCCCTATAACATGGGCTGCCTCCACAGCTTGCCCGCTGCGCCACAACACACCTGCAAGGGCAAGACCAGCCTCCCTAACCCCACACCGCTTCCATATTCTCATTAACCGTGGGAGGGCCCACCCTATATCGCCACCTTCCAATAAAGCCACAGCATAGGTGAAGCTAACCGTATCATCCCTGCCCGATAGACGCTCCGCCCGCCCTAACCAAAACAAGCCTTCCTCTCGCGCACCCCGCCTTAAACACTCAACCCCTTGGTCAAACATTCTATGCAGCTCACGCATATGCTGCTCTTGCCAGCGGGCTTCCTCCTGCGGGGTGCAAAAACGACCATATCCCGGAATGAACGTATTTGGTGTTTTCACGATGCTGTATAATCTACCGCATGAGACGATGCGGTTTGAATCTCCTCTAGCAAGCGTTTCGCCCGCTCAATACCCTGCTGTGCCGCTTGGCCAAGCCAGTAGCGGGCCTGCTCTTCATCCTTCTCGCCTCCTAGCCCTTTCAACAAATAACGCCCTAACATCATCTGCCCTAAACCGTGGCCCCGTTGTGCTGCCTCCTCAAAATAATGCCGCGCACGGGGAAGGTCGGCAGGGACGTTGTGCCCACCCCCATACATCGCTCCAAGGGAGAAATACGCCTCTACCAAGCCACCCTCTGCCGCCTGATGGTACAGCTCCAACGCGCGGGCATGGTCTTTAATCCCCCCGACCTGCCCCGTCACAAAAATCTGCGCCACGCTCGCACAAGCCTCTGGCATCCCTTGCCGCGCCGCTTTTTCCATCCACATCAACCCGTAACGCTGATTCCTAGTAACGCCACGCCCCTCAAACAGCATACGGCCATACCAATATTGAGCATTTACCACGCCCTCCCGTGCAAGGCCGAACCAATAAAACGCATTTGTCTCATCAGCAGACGCCCCGATCCCTTGGGCTAAACACACACCAAGGTTGAAAGCACCTAGCAGATCACCCCCTTCAGCTTGCCGCCGTAAACGCTTTTGGAGGTCAGAGCGTTCTTCATCAGGACGAGACACACCAGCGAGAACGAGATTACCAAAATCGGCATCCGCACGGTGATCTCCTCGCATAGCGGCGAAATTAAACCAATAAGCCGCCTTCTCCTCATCCCGTACAACGCCCGTCCCAGTCAGATACAGCACGGCCAGCACACGCGCAGCGGGGGTATGATTTTGCTCTGCTGCAAGCTCGTACCATCGAGCCGCCTCCGCAGGGCGATGGAGAAAATCTTCCCCACGAATATATAAATCCCCCAGCAAAGCCGCAGCTTCAGGATCGCCACCATAGGCCGCACGACGCAGCCAACTTTCCGCCTGTACAAGGTTTACATCAACACCAACACCCTTAAGCAGCATCAACCCATAACGCGCTTGGGCCGAAGGTATCTCTAGCTCTGCGGCCTTGCCATAATATGTGGCCGCTTTCTCAGCATCGCGCGGTTGGCCTCCAACGCCATGCTCATAAAGCCAGCCCATCGCTGCACTCGCAATACCAACGCCGCTATCTGCCGCACGCTGAAGAAGAGCAATCGCATAAGCACGCTGGCTATCATCCACCGCGTCGTCCAGCAAAATAAGGCCCAACCCCAAGGCCCCTTGCATAGACCCACCCCGTACGGCCTCCCCGTACCAGTGGCGCGCCGCTGCACGATCCTGCACCTCCTCGGGACCGTGGTTAAAAATATGCCCTAATAGCGCTTGAGATTCGACATGGCCCGCCGCCGCTCCATGCTCTGCCCAAAAACGCGCTTGTACAAAATCCGGCTCATATGGGTCTGCCTCATCCTCATAAGCAGCCGTATTATACAGCCCTTCATCCACCGAGGCAGGTGCCCTCGGGTCAAACTCTTTCGGTAAACCCATGGCAAATAAGGTTGCCAAAGTAAAACAGGCATCTGCCATCCCAGAGCGGGCAGCACGATAAGTCCAACGGGCTCCTTCCTCCAACGAGGCTGGCGTCCCTTGCCCTGCCAAATAACATTGCCCCACCCGGTAAGCAGCCTCTGGCACACCAGAGCTTGCTAACCGTGCCAGTAAAGAGAAGGCCTGTGGCGCTCTCCCCTGCTCTTGCAACCGTTTTGCACGGTTCAGCTTACGGGGGACAGAGTCAAGAAATGCAAATCGGCGCGCCATACGTGCAAGGCCTCCCTTTAGGAAGGCTCTTTCATACCGTCTGTCGCAACAGGTATGGCACGACTAAACAGATATTCCAAAATAGTCCGTTTACCGACATCAATATCAGCCGAAACAGGCATACCCGGGCTCGGATGGAAAAAGGAAGGTTGGCCATGGAGGGTATATTTATCAATCTTCAACCGGACACGATAGAAAATCGCAGCCCCGCCGCCTTTTATCAAAGCGGACGGATCAATCCCTGCGCGAATATTTCCTTCCACCATCTCCGGCGGCAAAAATGTATCGGCACTGATAAGACGAACCGTCCCCTTAGCCCCACCATATTGCGCGTAAGGAAAACTTGCGAATTTAACAATCGCATGGTGTCCTTCCCGCACATACGCACTATCTTGCGGGCTCATAATCGCTTCGACCTCCATCCCTGTATCGGTTGGCTCTAACGTCACAACCCTTACAGAAGGCGAAACCATTGCTCCGACAGAAATAGGGGCGATTGTTAGGACAATCCCATTGGCAGGCGCACGGAGGTCGATATCCTTTTGCGCCTCACGCCCCCTGCGATACTGGCTTCTCATTTGGTCTAATCGCCGCTCGCTAAGAACAAGCTGATTATATATGCTAACCTTCCAAGACTGCACATAACTATCCCGCTGCGCTTGGAGGGCAACAAGGCGATTTTGCGTCCCCCCCACATCTTGCTGCGCAGCAATGAGCAGTCGCTCGGTATCCATCACCGCATCCTGCGCGCCCAACGTGGACAAGCGAGAACCTACAGCCTCCTTTTGCTCACGCTGGCGCATGTCTAACACAGCCTGTGTTACACGCAGCTTGCTGCTATACATCGCCACATTGCCCTTGGCCGCTTGTAGGTCATTCTGCATCCCGGCAATACGACGATCATAATCCTGCAAATGCGCTTGGTAATCAGCCTGCATTTTTAGGAATACGTCCTCTTGCTGAAGAGACGCCGGCACATTCATATCAACATGGTAAGTCTGATTATTCGCCTGCGCTTTCAGCCGAGCTACCTCAGCTTGGAGAGAGAGCATCTGGGCGGAAAGATTCTCCATATCCACATCGCTCAATGTCGGGTCCAACCGGGCCATAATCTGCCCTTTACGAACATATTGCCCCACACTGACATTAATGGATTTTACACGCCCAGAGCCACTTGGCTGTACAATAACAATTGGCTCTGTTGAGATAAGCCGACCTGTTGCCGTCACCACCTTATTGACTGGGAAAAGCCCCATCGCCGCAACAGATGCCAACACCAATGAACCCACAATCCACACAATATAACGGGCTGATGCCGTCATGGGCATATTTACAAGCCCTAATGTCGGAGAGTGGAACTCTAACAACGCAACAGGCATATCATGAGGTGCGAAAGGATCATCCGCTTTACGCGGGCCTTGGGCATGACCATCCTCCACCGGGACAGTTGCCGCATTCTCTTCCCGCTGAGAGTTAGGGCTGGTCTCTTTAGGATCGCTCATCATTCCTGTCCTTCTGCGGGCTGGCCAGTCTCAGCCCGCGCTCCACGCGCGGAGGCTGACTGCGATTGGTCAAGATGGCGATTCTGCTGTAGCCAGAGCGTCCGATAGACATCACACCGCTCCAACAAGGTTTCATGCGGCGCAATATCCACGACACGCCCTTGGTCCAGCACAGCAATTTGATCGCACGTCACTAAAGAAGAAAGACGATGCGAGACAATCACCATCGTCCGTCCCTTTGCCAGATTTTGTAAGTTCGCATTCACCAACGCTTCTGATTCAGGGTCCAGAGCCGATGTCGCCTCATCCAAAATCATCAATTTAGGGTCAGAAATTACAGCGCGCGCAATCGCCAAACGCTGCCGTTGGCCGCCGGAAATATTGGTAGAGCCTTCCTCAATCCATGTCTCATACCCAGCGGGCATACGCTCAATAAATTCTTCCGCACCAGCAAGGCGGGCTGCACGGATAACATCATCTAAGGTCAAACCCGGCCGCCCTGCGGTAATGTTGTCGTGGATTGTCCCACGGAAGAGGAAGTTATCCTGCAATACAACGCCAAAAGAGCGTCGCAAATAATGCAGATTAATCTCACGCAGATCGACCCCATCAAGGCGAAGATACCCTTGATAATTACGGCTAACCCCCTGCAACAAACGCGTGATGGTCGATTTACCCGAGCCAGACCGCCCCACAAGCCCCAGCATCGTCCCCGCCGGTATATTAAAGTTAACATCCACAAGGGCCTTATTCGCCGCCCCAGGATAGGTAAAGTTGACGTTATCGAAACTAAGAGCCCCTTTAATGGGCGGGCGCATACCGTGCGTTAGGGCGTATGTCTCTGTCGGTTGGTTGAGCACCGCCCCAGCCTCACCCAGCGAGACAGTGACTTCATTGATAGATTCCATCAACTTAGCCAAACTCACCAACGGGGCAGCTACACGACCACCGAGCATCATAAAGGCCATAAGCGCACCGCCCTGCATCGTGTCAGAATCGGTAAGCACCAAATAAGCCCCTACGAGAATAATCCCACGATTAATGAACATATTGAGCGGCTGCACCAATGTGTTCACCCAGTTGGAGAGACGTTGCGAGGCTAAGCGCCAATGGATGACAGTTGCCGTCCGATTATCCCATTCAGCCCGTCTTGTAGCCTCCAACGCCAAGGTTTTCACCGTTCGAATCCCAGCCACTGTCTCATATAGCGTGGCCCCGCGCTGCATCTCTGCCCGCACCATCTTCCCAGCAACACGGCTGACAACAGGTAGCATAATGACAACAATCAGCCCGATGCCCCCAGCACACAGCAGGGTCAACCACGCCATGGTGGAGCTCATATAAAAGAGAACGGGCATCACAACCATCAGCATGAACATATCAAGCAGAGTGTTCATCACCTGCCCGGTCATGAAGTCACGCACTTTAAAGATGGAATGGAAGCGACCGAGCACCTCACCAGCCTGTTGCCGCTCATAAAACTCCAACGGCAGAGCCAACAGACGGTTAAACGCATGGAGGGAGATACGCGCATCTATCCTCGTCGTCACGACAAGTGTTAACTCCTGCCGCGCATAACTCAGCAAAATTTCATACAGGCTAAGAATCAACACAAAACCACTTAGCGACACCAATGTCGCCATAGAGTGATAATTAATAACCCTATCAATCACCTGCATGACAATCATCGCAGGAAACAGCCCCAAAACGCTGAGAATCATAGAGGCAAATATAATATCCCGCAGGCCCTTCTTTTCCCGCAGGACCATCTTGGCAAACCAATAGAAGTCGAACACCGCATCGGATTCTGACTCATCTGTTCGCCGTTTAATAAGGACAACATCACCCGTCCAAAGCTGCATCAACCGCAGCTCATCAATCGGGACAGGTGGCTCGCCTTCCCCTTTAAGCGGGTCACGCAACCAGACGATGCCCTGCTCTGGGTCTGTGCGGACCAGCAACCCAGCAGACCCATCACGGAAGAGCAATACTACCGGCGGTGTATATCCCAGCTTAACAAGATAACGCCACCGCAGGCGCATCCCTTTAGCAACAGCTCCATAATCACGCAGCCAACGCACCAGCGTCGCTGGAGAGGGAGACGCCTCCCCCGGCTCTGCCGCAAAATCGCGTAGGTCGAGCTCGATCCCGTGGTAACGGGCTGCCGCCATTACAGCGCGCAGGCGAATATAAACCGGGTTTATCCGCTCCGCCTTCTGCCCAGAAGACTGATTGCCAGTTGGGGGCTGGTTCTCCACAGAATATCCTTACCTTATCTCGTCAACCTACAACGAGGGATTTATAAATCACAAAACCCCATTCATACTCTATTAAGCCAGAAATCTATAATTTGTCACCTCAGACAGCAAGGGTACAAAGGGCATTCACCTCTCTTTTTCCTCTCTTCGTGAACTAATTTGTTCCTCTTTACCCATCTTTCATTTTACACTTACCCTCCCTATCTGGAACAATAACCAGCCTTTAGGCCTGCATCTCCTTGTTCAGACACACGAAGGCACCTTTATGTTCTCCCCCTCGCTCTATGCCACTACATTATCAGAGTTTTTCTATAAGCCTATTTCCCTAGCAGCCCCACCAGCACCTCACCTCGTAGCTCTTAACATCCCCCTTGCCCAAACATTAGGGCTAGACGTGGATTGGCTACATTCCCCAGCCGGGATAACCTCTCTCTGCCAAGGCCGCTTACCCACAGATCACATAGAAGCACCTCACACAAACCCCGTCGCCAGCGTTTATGCAGGGCACCAATTTGGTCATTTTGTGCCCTCTCTAGGCGATGGGCGCGCCGCCCTCATTGCTGATTGCCAAGATCAAAACGGCACTATGATGGAACTTCAGATTAAAGGAAGTGGACCAACCCCTTTCTCCCGCGGGGGAGATGGCAAAAACACACTTGGCCCTGCTTTGCGAGAATATATCGTCAGCGAAGCCATGCACGCCCTTAACATCCCTACCACACGGGCTTTAGCCGTCCTAACCACAGGGGAGGTGATTGAGCGCGATAACGGTCCCGTCCCCGGTGCTATGATCATTCGTGCCGCTCGTAGCCATATTCGGGTAGGCAGCTTCCAATATGCTGCGGCTCATGGCGGGTTAGAACGCGTGCGTGAACTCGCTGATTTTACCATTCAACGTCTTTTCCCTCATCTTGCAGAAGAGGAGGGCCCAGCACGGTATCGTGCTTTCTTCATGGCTGTCATCAAAAAGCAAGCAGCCCTTATCGCCCAATGGATGGAGGTCGGCTTCATCCACGGGGTTATGAATACCGATAATTGCGCCCTCTCTGGCGAGACGCTGGATTACGGCCCCTGTGCTTTTATGGACCGCTTCGACCCCATGAAGCATTTTAGCTTCATTGATAAAGAGGGCCGCTACGCTTATGGCCGCCAACCCTCCCTTGCCCTCTGGAATCTCAGCCGCTTAGCAGAATGTCTTTTCCCCCTCTTTGATGAGGACGAGCACCGCGCTATTAAGCAAGCACAAGAGGCCCTGCATGAGTTTGACCATCTCTTCCACCATCAGTGGCTCTCAGGCTTCCGCCGTAAATTGGGCCTTGAGAAACAAGACGAGCATGATATTCGCCTGCTAGAACATCTGTTAGAGACCATGCATACTGGCCAGGCAGACTTCACCAATACATTCCGTATGCTCAGCTCTGCACCCGTTGCGCTAGAAGGCCAATACGATGTATTGCGGGATTTATTCCCCGCCAATAAGGGCCATTTTGACCTCTGCCGGACAGAGCTGCTCCACCGCCTTACGCTAGAAGAACGCTCCCCAGAGGCACGGCAAAAAGCCATGCAAGCCACCAATCCGCGTATTATTCCACGCAATCATCAGGTAGAGGCAACCCTCTCACACGCTCTCAAGGGAGATTATCAGCCCTTCCACATGTTACATGAAGCCCTTAAGAGCCCCTTTACCGAAGCGGAGGATGCTCTCGCTGCTCCCCCATTGCCAGAAGAGGAAGTCCGCTACACATTTTGCGGGACATAACCCACACAATACGCGGGATTATGTTGCTACTGCATCAACTCCCGCGCCCGCCTCATGGCCTGCTCTAACCCACGTGTGGAGAAAAGAAGCTTCACCGGCTGGCCAGAAAAGCTCAACGCCGTGAAGGTCCCAAAATTATCTTTTAAAACAGCATGCCATTGTTCATCATCAAAAGAGAGCGGGACAAGACAGCCTGTCGGCAAACAGGTAGAGAAGGAATAAACATCCCCCACTGGCTGGGACGCATTGGTGAGCGTTAGCCCATGCAATAAATCCAACCCAAACGAGACCGTCACAACCCCACGCACCTGCTCACCATCTGGCTCCAATCGCAGGCTCATGACACTCCGATGCGTGCGAATATCCACCGCTTTTTGCGTTAGCACGCATCTTACCTCATCTGTCTTATTCATCCCTCCAGGCGCTTGGCAAAGTAACCGCCAATCTTGATATGTCTCTTGTATTGATGAAACATGATCCGGCAAACTTGTTGCAGCATGTGCTATAGAGGCAAAACCCAACATGAACAGGCTTAAAATCCCGCGTCTCATCACCTGCCTTATCGTCATGCCATCTCCCATAATATGTGCCGCCTTACCTATTTTTCCCACCAATGACGCTGCTCCATTTTTGCAGCCTGCCCCAAATCGGCCTTTAGCGTTGCATCGCCTTGCGTCGCCTGACGCACTTGCTCTAGTTGCGCTTGCTTTTGTGCCAGATCCGCTTTGACAAACTCATCCTCATGATTCGCCCGGCTCTCTAACATTTTGAGCTCCAGCTGCTTCTTCTGCAACTCAAGAGCACGACTAGCTTCACGATATTGTCGATTATCCTGCCAATCAGCCTCAGCACGCGCACGTTGTGCTGCAACAATACGCGCTGCATGAGCCTCATCCTGTTGCCACTGCCGCGCTTGTGCTTGGGCCGCCCGTTGTGCAGCTTGCTGCTGTGCAGCCTCCAAAGAGACGCGACGTTGGTCCTGACTATCCTGAATCTGGCCTAAATGCTCTAGCTGAGCAGGGTCCATCGCCTGTGCGTAAACCACCCCGCTATAAAGAGCCAAAATAAGGCCAGAAGCACATCCCGCAACCCATCTATTACGCCGCATCATTCACCCCTCCTTCACACAGCGTTACCGGCGCGGACATACCGCATTAGGCTGAACACGCGTCCCCGTCCCCCCTGTAGAGACCAATAACGCCGTACCAGGCTTATATTCGCATGTCCGTCCCACTTGGGTAGAAAGAAGCACCTCCCCGCCGGCACGGTCCTGATAGGCAATCGTCACACCTTTAACGAGCGTATGGTCACCCACAACCTGCCCACCAACAAGGGACCCACCAATAGCCCCACCAGCACCAGCAGCCAAACCGCCACCCCAGCCAGAATGACCCGCCCCAACAGCTAAGCCACTCCCTAAAGCTGCCCCGACAAGGCCACCTACGATCTTAGCCGTACGCCGATTGCGTGCATTATCAACATTAACACGCGCCTCAGAAACGGAGATAATCTGCACAACACGGCCCCGCTGCACGGTATTGACTTGGGATTGATCATAAACATCAGGCCGTGATTCCTGCCCTGGTGTCTCACAGGCTGCCAAAGCAAAAAATGGCACAATAAGAGCCGCCATGAAGGCTTGCTTCTTCAACATCATCTCTCTCACAACCCTTATGAAAACCCTACAATCCTCAGCCTTTAATAGCCAAAGCACATTATCCTCTGTAGATAACTCTCTCTTTAGATACAGATAACTTAACGTCAAGTGAGTTTTTTGCAACGTTTCCTATAAGATAACCCTTCCTTTTGTTTCCTTCTCTCCTGTAAGGGACATTATCAACCAATAATGATCACCTCTTCATCCTAACCGCTCTTCTACGATTACCTTATGACCACTGCCAGCACCCTCCCTCATCTCTGGCTACCTTATAGCCAAATGCATACCGCTCCCTTCCCGGTTGAAGCACAAGCAACCTCTGGTAGTACCATCACCCTTGCTGATGGGCGCACCCTTATAGATGGCATTGCCTCTTGGTGGACAGCCTGCCACGGCTATAACCACCCTTCCATACGCCGCGCGCTTATCGCACAAGCTGAGCGCATGCCCCATGTCATGTTTGGCGGTATGGTCCATCAACCAGCCATAACCCTTGCCCAACGGCTCGCCGCCCGCTTACCGGGCGACTTAGAGCGCGTCTTTTTTACGGATTCCGGCTCTGTCGCGATGGAAGTCGCAGCGAAAATGGCCATTCAATATCATCTCAATAAAGGCCATACAGGACGGCATAAGCTACTCTCCTTCCGCGGGGGCTATCATGGTGATACCCTAGCGATGATGGCCATTTGTGACCCTGAAGAAGGAATGCACCGCCTCTTTGGCGCAGCTTTACCGCAGCAAATCCTTGCAGACCTCCCCACCACGCCCGCACATTCCGCCGCTTTGGAGGCCCTCCTCGCCCGACAAGGCCATGAAATTGCTGCACTCATTGTTGAGCCTCTCGTCCAAGGGGCAGGGGGGATGCTCTTTCACACCGCAGAAACCCTTCGCCAGCTCCGCCGCCTCTGCGATTCTTACGGGATTTTGCTAATTTTGGATGAAGTCTTTACCGGTTTTGGCCGCACAGGCACCTTCTTTGCCTGCGAGCAAGCCGACATCACACCAGACATCATCGCCCTCTCCAAAGCCCTCACAGCAGGAACCATGCCACTCGCCGCAACGGTGGCCCGCAAAACAGTTTTTGAGGCTTTTCTCTCGGACAATCCCCTCCACGCCCTCATGCACGGCCCCACCTTTATGGCCAATCCACTCGCCTGCGCGGTTGCTAATGCCTCGCTTGATCTTTTCGACCAAGAACCTCGGCTAGAGCAAGTCCGCGCCATTCATACCCAAATGACCCATGAGCTAGAGCCATGCCGTCACCTACCCGGCGTGCGCGATGTCCGCACTCTTGGGGCCATTGGCGTTGTAGAGCTTGAAAGGTTAGATGACCCTGAAGCCCTAAAACGCGCCTTCCTTAAAGAGGGCGTATGGATACGGCCCTTCCGGCGCATTATTTACCTTACCCCCGCCTTTACCATCACCTCAGATGAACTCACCCACCTCACTGGGGCTATAAAGCGTGTCCTAAAAGAGCATCTAGGATGAATCACCTTCAAAACGCTCTCCATGCCGCTCTCCAAGAGCGTGACAAGCACCATACACGCCGCCATCTCACCCCCATGATGCGGCAAGGGGAACGGCTCATCCACCAAGGGCGCGCCCTGATTGATGTCACCTCCAACGATTATCTCGGCCTCGCCCATCACCCTCTATTACGCCACCGCGCCGCAGAGTGGGCAGAGCGTTACGGCACTGGGGCACGGGCTTCCCGCCTTGTCAGCGGGACCCTGCCCCTCCACACAGAGCTAGAGGCTAAACTTGCGGCTTTTAAAAAGAGCGAAGCGGCTTTGCTCTTTGCCAGCGGATGGCAAGCCAATGCCTCCCTCCTGCCAGCCCTTAACCAGCTATCGCTCCGCCAGATGGGCCATCCTGCGCTCTTTTTTATGGATAAGCTTAACCATGCCAGCCTTCATCAGGGCTGTTTAGCAGCAGGGGTACGGCAAATCCGCTTCCGCCATAATGACCTCACCCATTTGGAAACCCTCCTCCACCGCCATGCCTCCCAACCGGGCTTAAAGTTCATCATCACGGAGAGTGTTTTCTCCATGGATGGCGACCGAGCCGATATTGCCGCCCTACGCGCCCTCGCTAAACGTTACGAAGCCTTTCTTTATGTAGATGAAGCCCACGCAACCGCTGTACTAGGGCCAGAAGGGCGCGGCCTTACCCAAGGCATGGCCGATATTACCATGAGTACAGCCAGCAAAGCCCTCGGGGGGATGGGGGCCTTTGTCACAGGCAGCCGCGCCTTATGTGATTATCTGCTCAATCACGCTTCCGGCTTTATTTACAGCACGGCCCTACCCCCCGCTTGTCTTGGTGCTTTAGACGCGGCGTTAGAGCTCGTGCCCCACTTAGAGCATGAGCGTTGCCACCTCCAAAAACAAGCCGACCGTCTCCGCTCTCACCTTCAAGACGCAGGCTGGGATACGGGGGCCTCTAGCACGCACATCATCCCCATTATGGTTGGGGAAAGCCACACCGCTTTACAGATAGCCCACGCTTTGGAGGCACGCGGCTTTCTCAGCGTGGCTATCCGCCCGCCAACGGTTCCCCCCGGCACAGCCCGCCTCCGCATCGCTTTAACAAGCCAGCTCTCTGCCTCAATGATTGACCAGCTCGGCGAGGCCCTCCTCTCTAGCTTGAGGAGCCATGCCGCCTGATGACCACTCTCTATTATCTTCATGGCTGGGGGTATGATGCCCATTTTTGGGAGGGGCTGCACACGCATCTCCCCTCATGGCAGCATATCTGTGCTGATGCAGGCTATTTTGGCTCCCCTGCTCACCCCCCATTACCAGAGGTTCCCTTTTGGGCCGTTGGTCACTCCGCAGGGGCCTGCGCTTTGCTCACGTTACGCTCCCCTCTCTGCCGTGGGCTTATCAGCTTTAACGGCTTTGCTCGCTTTACCGCAGCCCCCGATTACCCAGAGGGCCTCCCCCCACGCATTATGCACCGCATGATACGGCAATTTGAACGCCAGCCTGCAACCGTCCTGCGGCAATTCCGCCATATGTGTGGAGAGCCAGACCCCACCCTACCCTCAACACTCAATCTCCCCGCTTTAACGGACGGTCTCACCATGCTCGAGACGGTCGATCACCGCGACCATTTGCCTTATTGGCAGGGGCGGCTTTATAGCCTCCATTGTGTGGATGACCCCCTCATCCCCGCGCGTTCCGGCATGGGAGCTGCGGCGTGGGGAGTAGAACGCACAGGCGGCCATCGCCTCCCCCTCACGCACCCGCAAGAGTGTGCAGCCTTTCTCACACGCATCATCAACGCTTCTTTATGACAAACCACCGCAAAGCCACCATCGCCGCCCGCTTTGATGCCGCCCATCATTATGAGCAAGCCGCTTCCATCCAAAAACGCTGCGCCACAACACTTGCCTCATGGATTGAGGAAGAACATCGCACGGAAAAACCCAAACATATTTTAGAGTTCGGCTGTGGGACAGGCTTACTCAGCCGCGCCCTCATTGAGGCCTTTCCACAAGGTCATTACCACCTCACCGACATCGCACCCGCTATGGTAGAGCGCACCCGCCACCACTGCGCCGCCCTGCCCGCGCACATACGCTGCTATGTCATGGATGGTGAAGCCCCCCACCCCCACCAAGCCCCGCCAGAAGGGTTCGACCTCATCACCTCTAATCTTTGCCTCCAATGGTTTGAGGACCGCGCCCGCGCTTTCCAAGCCCTTACACAGCTTTTACGCCCCGGCGGGCGGCTTATGGTCAGCACCTTACAGGCAGGCAGCTTGCACCAATGGCGGGAAAGCTGCCACGCCACCGCGACCGCTTGCGGTGTGCCAAACTACCCTACCCTCACCCAGCTAGAGCAAGACTGGCCCGCTCATGGCCGGGGCGTCTGGCGGGGTGAAGCCATGCAAGACCCTACCCCATCTGCGCGGGACTTCCTCCAGGGCTTGCGCCGCATTGGGGCCTCCCTGCCACGTCACACCCATCGCCCTGCCGCCCAGCTCCGCAAAGCGATGCGGTATTTTGATGCCCATTACGACCATGTGACCTATCATGCCGCCTTCGGCCTCTTCCAAAAAGGAGTGTAACCCATGCTCTATGCCCCTCCTCCCCCACTGCCATCCCACCCGCCAAAAGGCGTCTTTGTCACCGGGACGGATACAGGAATCGGCAAAACGCTCATCAGTGCCGCCCTAACGCGCGCGTGGCATGGAACCTATTGGAAGCCCTTCCAAACCGGCCTTGCTGAGGAGCCCGGCGATACTGAGACCGTCCAACAACTTACAGAGCTCTCCCAAGACCATATCCTCCCCCCAGCTTACGCGCTGCAAGCCCCGCTCGCCCCCGCTGCTGCCAGCGCGCTTGAGGGCATAACCCTCCACCCCGAACAGCTTACCCTACCAGAAGCCCCCCACGCCCCCTTGATTATAGAAGGCGCAGGCGGCCTTATGGTGCCACTAACGAAGACTATGTTGATGATTGACTTCATCGCCCAACTTGGTGTGCCCGTCATCCTCGTCACCCGCAGCAATTTAGGCACGCTTAATCACACCCTTTTAAGCCTTGAGGCCCTGTATCAACGTGGGATTCCCGTCCTTGGCTTCATCACTAATGGGGTAGACTCCCCACAAAATAATCAAATCTTAGAGAGTATCGGACAATGCCGCGCCCTCTATCATCTTGCCCCTCTTTCTACCCCACCAACCGCCACAGCCCTTCGCCACATAGCAACGCATATCCCCCCATGGGCCACCATGAACGCGTCATAGAACCTATTAACATCCTAAAAACTACATTTTTTTAATGTGTCTATCCTTGCAATGCCCATTTCCTCCCCCTTCCATATCAGGGTAAAGAGGACCAAATTGCTTCAAAGATAGATAGGGTTTGTAAGTATCATCATGAAAATCAATCGGCGGACAATGGTCAAAACAAGCGTCGGCTTTGGGGCCGGGCTCGCTTTTTGTGCGCACGCCTCTCGCTCTGCCCATGCCGATGACACCTCTACCACCCATTTTGATGACAGCACCGTCCGCACATTAGCGCGCGACCTTGCCTCCAAAGGCTACAAGCCCCCGCGCAAGGACCTCCCCGATGCGCTGGTTCATATGAGTTTTGACCAATTCTCTGCCGTTCAGTTCAACTCAGAAAAAGCATTATGGAAGCAAGACAACCTCGCTTTTGATGTTGAGTTCTTCCCGCGCGGGTATCTCTATAAGCAGCTTATTGATGTTTATGAGGTCCATGACGGTACAGCACGCCCTGTTAACTACACGGCCGATATGTTCACCAGTAAAGACCCCTCCCTAAACCTTACCGGGGGGGAGGGCTTCTCTGGCTTGCGCATCCGTTATGCCCTCAATCATCCCGGTGTGATGGAAGAATGTGCCGTATTCCTCGGGGCATCCTATTTCCGCGCGGTCGCTAAGGGGCAAACTTACGGCCTCTCCGCCCGCGGCTTTGCAAAAGATACCGGCACCCCAACGGGGGAGGAGTTCCCCACATTCCGCAGCTTTTGGTTGGAGAAACCCGTCCCCGGTAGCCAATCTCTCATCCTCCATGCGTTAATGGATAGCCCCTCCCTTACGGGGGCCTTTCGTTTCACCATTCGCCCCGGTGAGACGACCCTCTTTGATGTTCAATCCTCCTTCTTCCCCCGCACGGACATCACAGCGGGAGGAATCGCGCCCCTAACAGGCATGTATTATTTTGACGCAAATGACCGGACCCACATTAATGACTGGCGGCCTGCTGCGCATGATAGTGAGGCCCTCCAAATATGGACAGGGGCAGGCCAAAACATCTACCGCCCACTCACGAACCCAACCGACCTTCAGCTCTCCTCCTTTAGTGATGCAGGGCCTTACGGCTATGGGCTGATGCAGCGCAAACGTAATTTTCACGATTATGAAGACCTCGCCCTCCATTACGAAAAACGTCCCTCTTTATGGGTCGAACCTATTGGAAATTGGGGGGAAGGCGGCGTTCAACTTGTCGAAATCCCCACCCCTAGTGAGGTCAATGATAATATCGTCTCCTTCTGGCGGCCTAACCAACCGCTAAAAGCAGGACAGAGCTATAACTTCACCTATCGGATGTATTGGGGGTGGGATACGCCTTGGCCAACACATCTTGCGCGCATTCATGATACACGCGTCGGTGCTGTAACCGACCATCCAGAGAAAGTACAATTCGTCCTCGATTTTGACGGCGAACCCTTCCGCACCCTCCCCAGTGACACCGCCTATCATCTCCTCGCCCAAAGCTCTGCGGGGGAGATTTCTGCCATCACCATTATGCCTAATCCGGAAATTAATGGCGTACGTGCCTTCTTCCAACTAGACCCCGGAGCCGCCAAATTATGCGAGCTACATGTCCAACTCGCCAGTGCCCAAGGCCCCCTTTCTGAAACATGGCTCTACCGCTGGACCGCTTAATTAACCCCATGACCAGCCCCCACATCACTGCCTTTCTGCCACCTGAATCCCCCCTGTCCATGCCGGTGCAATCCCTCCATAAAGCACCGGAGCGACATGGGCGGGCCTTCCGGCGGCTGCCGACCACACCCACCCTCCTCTGGCTACGCCGCCTCTTTGTGTTTGGGACAACCTTTGCGCTAACAGCCTATAGTGTTGTCAAAATCAATGCCGTTTTTAACTCACTCGGCACAAGCCTCCTCGGGATGGTGATGCTGGGGCTATTTACCATCCTTAGCTTTTGGATCTCCCTCTCCTGCGCATCAGCCTTAGGGGGGTTCTGGTCCATGCTGCGCCATGGTGGGCTAGGCCTTGGCATCCGCCGCACCGGCCCCCTGCCGGAGCTAAAAAGCCGCACCGCTATCTTACTCCCCACTTATAACGAACCACCTCAACGCGTGATGCTCAATCTTCGCGCTATGCTGAAAAGCTTGCAAGAAACAGGCCGTGGCGAGCATTTCGACATCTTTATCCTCTCCGATACGACCAACCCTGATATTTGGGTGCAAGAAGAACAAGCCGTGCTGGACCTCCACCAACACGCTTACGCACGCCAGCATCTTTTCTATCGCCGCCGCTTTAAAAATACGGACCGCAAAGCCGGCAACATTGCGGACTGGGTCACACGCTTTGGTGGGGCTTACCCAGCTATGCTCACCCTTGATGCTGATAGCCTCATGGATGGCAGTCTCATTGTCCGTATGGCTGCTGCGATGGAGCAGCATGAGCAAGTCGGGCTCATCCAAAGTCTCCCCGTCATTGTGGGAGGGCAGACCCTTTTTGCCCGCCTACAACAATTCGCCGGACGCGTTTATGGTCCGCTCATTGCTCAGGGCATTGCCTGGTGGCATGGCTCAGAGGGCAATTATTGGGGCCATAACGCCATTATCCGCACCCAAGCCTTTGCCGAGCAAGCTGGCCTCCCCCATCTGCGCGGCAAGCCCCCCTTTGGTGGGCACATCCTTAGTCACGACTTCATCGAGGCCGCTTTGATGCGCCGTGGCGGCTGGGCCATCCATATGATCCCCGGCCTTATGGGGTCTTATGAGGAAAGCCCCCCCTCCCTTACCGACATCGCCGTGCGGGACCGCCGTTGGTGCCAAGGCAATCTCCAACATGCGCGCATCCTTTTTACAAAGGGTATGCACTGGGTCAGCCGCTCGCACATGTTGGTAGGGATAGGCTCTTACATCATGTCCCCGCTGTGGCTGCTCTTTCTCCTTTTTGGGATTTTGATTGCTTTACAAGCGCATTTCTACCACCCCGAATATTTCAGCACCCAACGCAGCCTCTACCCACATTGGCCCCATGTGGACCCCATCCTGGCGCGGCTGGTTTTCATCCAAACCATGGTTGTGCTGCTCGCCCCCAAGGCCCTCGCCTTCCTTGCTATTTGCTTTGATAAGCAGGAACGTCAACAAGTAGGCGGGGTCATACGCCTTTCTATCTCCATTATTTTGGAGACCCTCCTTGGTGCGCTCATTGCCCCCATCGCTATGCTCATCCAAACCTCGGCCATTCTCTCCATTCTCTTAGGCCGCGATTCCGGCTGGTCTGCCCAAAATCGTGATGATGGTAGCCTGCCTTGGGGCGATACAATCCGTAAATATTGGCTCTATAGCCTCTTTGGCCTCATCCTCAGTGCGGCCGCTTGGTCAGTATCTCTCGCGCTTTTCCTTTGGATGCTCCCAGTCTTGGTTGGCCTGCTCATTGCTATTCCTCTTGTCGGACTAACCGGTAGTCGCGTTTGGGGGACATGGGCCCGCAAAGCGGGGTTACTCCTCATCCCAGAAGAAACAACCCCTCCGCCCATCCTCCAACGCGCCGCTGAAGAGCGCAACCACCCTCACCCGGTTATTTTAGAGGCCTTTCACGCTCTGCGGAGCAATACAGCCCTACGGCACGCCCACCTCGCCACGCTACCCCCACCGCGCAAAGCTGGGGAGCCTATCTCTGTTCCCTTGCTCACTGGTTCCCTCAAATTGCAGGAAAGCCCAACGCTCGAAATCGCCCTCGCCCGCCTTACCCCCGCCGAGAAGGCCGCCGTCCTCAGCTGCCAAAGCAACATCGCCATCCTCGCAGACCTCCCCGTCTCCTCACCCAACCTCACTGACGGGCCTCATGGCTCTTAGCCCCTATTATTTTCCTCTTCCCCCATTGTCTTACTCTCAAAAAGGCCCATCTCTGGGGGGAAGGCATACTCGTTACTACGAGCTAGGCCTTGTCAGACAACCCTAGAAGGCCCGCAACCGGTCGGGCCGGGAGCTATGTTGATGTCCGTTAATGTCGTTTACAAAACCACAGCCCGCGCTACCGGTGGCCGTGATGGCTCTGCCGAAACAACCGATAAGAGCTTCCACGTCAAGCTTGGCGTCCCCAAAGAAATGGGCGGCGATGGCAAGGGAAACAACCCAGAGCAGCTTTTTGCCGCTGGCTACGCAGCTTGCTTCCTCGGTGCTATGAAGTTCGTTGCTGGTGAGGAAAAAATCGACATCCCAGCCGATACCCATGTGCAAGCCACCGTTGGCATCGGCCCCCGTGGCGATGGCGGTTTCGGCCTTGAGGTCGCTATCGAGGCCTCCATCCCCGGCATGGATCGCTCCAAAGCAGTTGAGCTGCTGAAGAAAACCGAGTTCGTCTGCCCCTACGCCAACGCCACCAAAGGCAACATCAAAACAACTGTCACGCTGGTCTAAGTAATCAGGATTGCTGTGATACACAAAGGCGCATCCACCCGGATGCGCCTTTTTTTCATCTTTAGGAAAGACAGACAGCCTAAATCAACATTTTCAATAAAAAAACTCATACCTAAATACATAAGACAGACAATAGTTAGATAGTTTTTCATAAATCTCCTTTCCATATTCCATAATGCTTTATACAAACCATTCTTATCTTCTCTTTTATCAATCATTTGAAGAAATATAACTTTTGAAATTTCTATCGTATTCATATAATTTAGTCTCAATGGACCTATTGTAGACTGTCTGTAATCAAGACTTTTCTTCCGTTCTAAATCAAAATGCCAAGCAAGAGCCTCGTTTTGATGCAAAAATACCATCGCCATATAAACACCTATATTAATGCATATACTCTCCCCTTCGTCAGATAATCCTGCACCTAATTTTGATGACTTTCTCCTGAAATCTTTCGATAAAGCCACGCACTTAACGACAATAACGATTCTTCACTGTAATCGCCTGCCCATTCACCATAGCCATCACGCTGCCTAACAAAAGCAACAAAGCGCTCCATACGATCCTCTAGCGAAGATAAAAACCATTCTTTAAACGCCCTCATCTCCTTCGTGCCCAACTCGTTAAACTCAGTGAAATTGAAAACATAGTCATACGAATACATCAGAACATATCCTTATACTAAAAATCCCTTACTTGATGAAAAGATACTTATGCACCAAAAATAGTCTCTTCACATCCTATCACAACATTCTCAATACTTAATACGACGTTGGCTTAAAAACGCGCCATCATCAGGAAAAGTGCCTTTGCTATTAAAGGGCTACTACTGTGCCAACTTATCCCCATTTTCACGACAAAGCAGCACCCGAACATTATCCATTGTCTAATAACATAATTGATGACTTACATATATCTCCGTAAAGAGCATATGGAAAGCCGACTTAAAGAAAGAAAATCTCTTAACCTCAAAAGAAAATAATTAATATTATACAAAAAAGGGACATCATAAAAATCACTATGCTTTGCTTTTTCTGAAAATAATACATTAATTGCCATCTGAAGATCTTTTTCTTTCTTGTAAAAAGATGTAAAATTACGCTCCAAAAAGATAAAATCCTTCAAAAATGAACTATTTCTGCATGAGGAAAGTTTGCCATAAAAAATCTCCAATTCCCTCTGGAAACAGATAACATCAAAGTTTTTATTATCTTCAAATAAAAGATCTTTATACAATTCACTGAAGTTCACTTTATAGGGTACAGAGTCATTTTCATGAATATGAAACAAATACAGAAGAGATTCATGAAGCACCTCATAGAAATTTATTACTCTTGATAAACTATAGCCAAATTTATCCAATAACAAACCTAAATCATCTGTAGCATACCAATCACTTATTTTATTAAGTTCCCTAAAAAGAGTAATAGATTGCTTCATCTCATCCCCAAAAGAGGAGAAAGAATCCATGAGCCCCTCAGAAATATCTTTATCCCTTGCTCTACAAATTATATATTTAACTAATTTATGCATCATTTTTCTAAACTTCTCCCCCCCCTCTGCTCTAAACCCCGCAAGCCACCAAAACTGCCTACAACACATTATTCATTTTTATATACTCATGGGATGCATAGTAATGGTAGGTCTCTTCCCATTTTATTCCTTCATTAAAAAATGAAAATAAAGGGTATTTATTCATATCATTGAACAATGATAACAAAGTCCCCCCAGGCAATATGGAGCTACGCCCCTTATCGCCACCTCCATAGAGAATTACATCATCCTCACCCAATGAAACGTAAATATTTTTGCCAAAATCACTTAGAGGAGGCGATGAAAGATCAAAAAAACCTGATATTTCATCATCATTTAAACTATCATCCACATATATACTGTCATATATTTTTTTATACAATCGATTATAATAATCAATTGTCCTTGTTTTTATGGATTTATTGTTTACAAAAGATTCTCTCTCAATTAACCGTGCATACCAGAAGAAGAATATATTTAATGTTGTATTTTCTGTATTACACAAGAATGGCTCTCCACCCATATAGACTGAAAATAAACCATTTACCCACGAGCAACCTTCCATATTCCATTCCTTAACAGCATCAAACTGCAACGCTATTTTATAAGGATCACCATATATCATTTTATCTTAACCCCTTTCTCTCTAAGGATTTTTCTTCCTTCCTGACCCAAAGAAGAATTCCCCAATGGGTTACGTGCATCTGACGTGCTACCACTCCAATGATACTCCTCAACGCCACGTCCATTTGTTTGACCAAAAAATCTATGCACACCGCCATCTCCATCAATACTCAATCTAGTGCTCTTTTTCCCTTCTTCCTCTTTTTATTAGACATTACAATACGTTATATAAATCAATATTCTTAGAGAAAAATATGCAATCTATCGCCATGAATAAGTATATGTATAAATATAACCTATTTTCTTATTTTTAAGAAATATATTGAAAACGCTGTATATATGCATATGCAGATCCAAAGGAACATATATCTACAAGTTCAACTGCTTTCAATGCTCCGTCCCCTCGCCTGCTCTCATACCTAGCCAAATACAATTTAGGGGGAAAGCAATAGAAAATATCATTACAAGTTCAGAGTATTGAAATAAATAAAAACTCAAAATATGTTCTCCTGCTCCCCTTCTAATCGTTCATAAAAGGTTCGATAGGTTGTAAACACATAATGTAATGTAAAAAATCTTGGTAGTATGCAGATTTAGTCAATATAAAATACATCATTATATTATCAGGACTCTAGATAATAATCTTCATACTCAATGCGATACTTAATATTAAAACCATCTAATATGTTTAGGTTATGCTAAGAACACATAATCAATTATCATTATAATGTATTCAATTATTTTACTTTTACTTATATATTTTCTATTTTTCCTTAAAAAGAAAAAATATATATATAGATTATTACAAAGAATATTCCTGCAATATTAGTAGCGTCCACTAATTTCTTCTCAGAAAAACCTCCTCCATCTGCAGTCGCCCCCAACACCACCCAAACAATTGGGAATGTAAGGCCATATCTAAAAATCACTTTTACATAATCAAATAAATAGAAAGAGATAAAGAGAAGTAAATTAATAGTTGAAAAAAAATACTCCTCTTCCTCTGATTTATATACAAAACACAATAACAAACAAAAAATAGTGAATGACTTAACCATAAAAAAATCGTACTCTCTCAAAAATAATGAAAGAGAAAAATAAAAAAAGTATAATAATTCTATAACATAAATCATCCTATTGATCATTTTATCTTCTCCAAATCTTTATTCAACCTCTCAACAACAGCTCGATAAGCTGCAGACGCATAATGAAGCAAGACATAAGCCTTTAGGTTCATAACGGAGTATTCGTCAGATTTAGCTGGATCAATATGATCAACCCTCACTCCTCTCATTACATTATCCTCAAGTGGTGGAGTAATCATAGAACTTCCACCACTTACGGGAGGATGGCCAAACACAGTTATATAAAAAGAGACAGATTGCAAGCTATGTAAAAATTCTCTCCCAACATAGACAGCATTTATAGAACTATCCCCATTTTTATACACATAGGTATAATCATTCACGGATGCAGAGTTTGTAACATAAGCAGGAATCCCCGTCACTCTAGAAGAAACTATCGCTAAACCACCTCCCAACGAATTTCCATTAAACATCATATGACCATTCTTTGCCCATGTCGTATTAGATAACTTTATCGCAATATCCTGTGCCACACGATATTCAGTTAAAGAATATTTCCCGCCAAATCCCGAACCATCAGACCCTATATTTTGGAAGAAATCTTCTTGTAATTGTCTAGGATTAGACGCGTCAGTCCCCCGATAAACAACTGATACTGGCGTGGCTTTGTCTTTTATATCATTAGGTATATACAATGCCCCAACAAGATCAGTCGGCTTCCCATTCCTGGAGTCGATGGGATGATATAGTAACTTTCTCAATCCTTCATAACCATCAATTCCTTCCTCCCTCAATTCATCCTCAGTAGGAAGATGATAATCTTTATCGGCATTGTTTTTCATATTCACAGAACCATCAGCATTCCAAAATCCTTGCGATGAATCACCCTCAGGAAAAGCATGCATGTAAGCTGCTGCCGCACGGACCATTGCAGCATGATTTTTGTAAAGAGCCGCTTCACTATCAGAAATACGCTTTCTCGCAACAGCTTCATTAATCTTATCTGATACAGCATCATTATATTGCTGTATGATTGAAGCCGTAACAGCTCCATTCCACGCCCCCTGATGCCCGCCAATAGCCGCTCCCACAGCGGCCCCACTTGCACCCGCCAAAACATTATCAAGCGCATTGCCAAAAGTAATAGCAGCTCTATCATCCTTAAATATCGAAGCACTTAACCTACCAATTGCAGGAGCTGCCGAAATAGACGCAACCTTTCCTGCAACGGTCGCTGCTCCCGCAACGGTGGGGTTCCCGCCCGTCAAGGCGGCAACAGCCGCATTTGCCCCTCCTTCTAGGATAATACGGGCCCAGTTATCACTTAATTTGCCATCATCAAAACCTGGTACGCCTGGCTTAACAACATGACCGAAATTATCTCGCTTCGTCCCCAGCGCATCAGCCACACTACCCACAACCTGCCCCACAAGCTGCGTCCCTAACTGGCTGGCCTGTAGTTGATTTTGGAGTTTCTGCGCATCAAACTTATTTGTTAGAGCCCCATTAGCATGTTCCACATCACGACTATAGCTCCCACTCTGGCTCTGGGCATTGATGGTAATATTGCCACTAATAGCAGACTGGCTCTCGCTGCTCTCATCATGTGTGCGATTACTACCTATCATGCCCGCACTATTGGCAACGCCATTCAGCCCAATGGTCCCTAGCACACCACCTACGCTACTTAACATGTCGCTGCCAACATCTAGGCTGGCACCGGAAGTTTTGCTCTTCCAAGTAGACGTATTCCTAACACTACGCGCCGTCAGACTCTTAGTATTCAAATAATTCTTGCTGTTATCCGCCGTGCTCGAAATCACACCGGCTATCAGGCTCGTATCACCCGCAACATCAACACCAATACCCTGATTACCCGCATAAAGCCCAGAAAGCGTCTTCCCGGTGGAAGCAAAATGATCTTTTGTGTTTTGCTTCTCAAAACTTCCTCCCAATCCGAACTCACCAGGTGACATAATTGGTACAGAAACATGCGCTCCCGCCTGCATGCTATGACTTTGAAAATCAAACACATTCTGTGGACTTGTGATATTTAGCGCCCGACTTTGCGTATCAATCCGCTGCGCTATTACTTCCGCACCATTTAATGCAAGCAAGTCCCCAGCATGAAGACGCACCCCATGCGTGGCAGAAATTACCGTATCCTCAGCCTGCCGTTCATGCGATTCCTGAACTTGTTTCTGTGTCTGAAAAGATGCCTGAGCACTGAAGCCAACATTTGTCGCTCCTACACTCGCCTCCACACCAACCGAAGCAGAAGTACTCTTGTAACGACTATAAGAATCACTGCTGCTCCAGCCCGCATCAAGCACTATGTCCTTCTGTGCCTCAAGGGAAATATCCTGCCCTTTCAGCTGTGCACCAGTCAGATGAATAATACCATTATCCGGCGCCTCTCTCTCACCCCCACGTGCCACCATACTCAGCTGACGCCCTGCTGTCGCACTTGCCCCCTCAACCGTATGGCTATTTTGCTCCGAATAATCCTTACTACTATTAAAACCAACAGAAGCCTTAACCCCAGCAAGGTTCGTACCCATCGGGCTTCCCCCCTTGCCAACACCGTTATACAGACTACCTGCCGGGGCCAAGGCCCTTTCACTCAGTGCTTTAGCAATCCCACTACCAACACCATAAGCACCTTCCATGGCATTAAGCGTCGTAAGCATGCCACTTCCTTTGCCCTTGGTCTGACTGGCCGACAAAGCCGCCTGCAAGGCCTGCCCAAGCAGGGAATCCTCCGCCACACCAAAAGAGCCGCCAACAAAAAAGGTCTTATTATTCCGTATGTTCCTGGAATCCTGGGTATGATTATGAAAACTAACTGATGCTCCATCCACTGAGAGATCACGCCCAGCACTAAGCGATGATGTCGTTACATTCACGGCTTTTCCCGCCGTAATCGCCAGATCACCCTGTCCTGCCGAAAGGATACTGGAAGTCCAATCCGCACCCTCCCCGGTTATCGTGAGGTGAGACTTTCCATATCCGGCTGATGTTTTCCCATCCTTGCCTAGAGACAGGCTAAGGCCAGACTTCTTACGATCAAAATAAGATGCTGCCGTATCCTTCAGTGCATCAATGCTCAGTGCACCACCGGCGGTTAGTGCTGCATTCTGACTGCCGCTCACCGTGCCTTTGATAGACATATCCGCACCAGATTTCAGCACAGCATTATCATTCGCTACGACAAGGCTACCAACCTCATTCGTACTGTCAGAACTCTGGGCGATAGTCTTTTTACGGAACAAGCTATGGCTGACGCTCTGGCTATAGCTGTGTTGCTCGTCCGTTACGGCGTTAAGAGCTAGATTACCCTTTGCTTGCAAAAGCGCATCTTTGCCAGCCATCACGCCAGAACCAGCTAGGGTAAGGTCGCCCCCCAAGGCTGCAACCTCCACCGCCCCGTTGCCCATCACGCTAGAGCCATAATTCTTCACAAAACTGCCCGTCTGCGTGAAATGATGTCTCCTCACCCCACCCGCACCGCGGGTCGTCAAGCTACCTAAGGTAACGTCACGCCCCGCTACGAGGCTAATATCCCCATCAGCATTCAAATTGCCCGCCTTGAAGATAATATCCTGCCCTGCTTGCAACTGCGCCTTACCACGGGCGAGGATACTGCTTTGTTGGACCAACTCATCCTGCATGCCACCTACAATGCGCTGCTGGTTTAGCACGCTCTCATTGCGCAGGTTGCCGTGCAGGGCAGCCAATGCCACATCATTACCGCTAATACTGCCCCCCAGATTGGCTAAATCACCTGCTATCGCGGTAATACCCAACCCATCTTGAGCAGTAATCAGCCCACTATTGGTCACCTCATTTGCCGAAAGGGCAATCGTCTTAGCGGCTATCACCCCACCAGAAGCAAGCTGCTCCTCCCCAGGGGCGAGATAAAGTTTAGGGGCCAACACCATCTGGCCATCTACATTAACAGGCACATACCAGACAATGCTATGTGTCAGCTTCTCTTGTTGCTCCGGGGTTAAGGCCACACCGAAGGTTAAACCAAGCGCCTTAGCCTGATCAGCCGCATTATCCAACAAACTGTGCATCTGTTGGTCAGCTGTCTGGTACGTCCCGCCCAAAAAGACCTGCCCCGTAGCCGAGACAATCTGCTGCTGGATATAGCGGGCATCAAACCCACCATCCCCGAGGAAACGATAATCCCCCATGGAATGACCAAGACGCCCCAACAGATAATCCGAGCTATGAAGGCCCGCAAAGCTTGCGTAACGAGGGTTCGTCTCCAAAAGATAATGCACAGAAGGAGAACGATTAGGCACAAAAAGCGTATGCCCAGCAGAAAGACTATCCAACACCCCGCTAATCCCTGCGGAAGGCAAGGTTTGGGTAGGTCTATCGCCACTATTAAAACCCGGGAGAGAGGTGAGGTTATGGGCTTTTGCGGCATCAGCGGGACGAACCGGGGTCAGCTTATCACTTTGCAGGCCAGGTAATGACACGGCACTATGGCCAGAGAGAGGGGCCGTAGCATGGGCAATCTTTGTGCTGTTATTAATCGCCCCAGTGAAATCCCCCGCTATAGTACGGCCTGCCGTAATACTGCCCTGCACGCCGGGAAGTTGGACTGTCGGCCCCCATTGCTGCGCCGGCGGCCGGTAACCTTTCTTGCCACCAGGGGTAGAGCCGGTAAAAGCTGGGTCAGCATGGCTACTGTCCCAGCCACAACCTGCATGGTCATCACAAGAAAGGAAAAACCGCCGCTCGTTCTGATAGCCAATATTATTGAGAGCCCCACCACTAAGGGCAACATCACGCCCAGCCGCCAGATGACCCCCATCATTAAGGATGCCACCGGCACTGGTAATCAGCAGGTCCTGCCCCGCTGAGAGCAGAGGCTCGGCACTCTTGGCACTCGTATGGGTTTCTTCCTCATAGGCATGGGCAGCCCCACGACGCCCATGGGGGCTTTTATGAGAAACAAGAAAACGTATGTACCCCGTCCCCTGTGTGCCTTGGGCGTTCAACAGGCCCTGAGGGACAGCAATATCCGCATCCCCACTACCCCGCCCTTGGCCCCAGAAGGTATGGCGGGATTGTGCAACCTGCGTGCCTTTAAGGATAGTATTGCTCAGCTGATCCGCCAAAATAACAAGGTCACTCGTAGCCCCAGAGGCGGTAATCTGGCCGGATTGATTGTAAAGCCCCGCCATAGCCCGACCATTCGGCCCACTAAGGGCAATACTACCATTATCAGCAAGGATGGCCCCCTCGCTATTCGTCAAGGTGCCCGGTAGGGTCAACCGTACCCCGCTGGCCCCTTCCATCACCCCCGTATTGCGCAGGTCTCCCCCACTCGTAACAGACAGTGCCCCTCCCTGAGCGGAAAGCGCGCCATCATTGCTCACGCTACCCGCCGTGAGCTGAATACCTCCCCCCGCGAGAATCCCCCCTCCCTGAGCGATGCTATAAGCCCCCGGCAAGCTGACATCCACATTACGCCCAGCCTGCAAGACCTCACGCCCAACCAAAGAGGTAGTCGTAACAGTAAGGTCCCGCCCCGCTATGAGCTGATCCAAGCCGTTCAACCCCGTAACAGCAAGGCGAAGGTCCCCCGCACTCTCCACAAGCCCTTGGCCATTCTGAAAATCTGTCAGGCTGTCGCGCGCAGAGGCAGAGGGAGTACCATTACCTCCCCGGTCAATCACCAACCCATGAGTGGGGGAGAGTGCCACCAACCCGCCCCCGTCATTCAGAAGCTGAGCTGTGGCTAAATGCAGGTCTCCCGCATTTGCCTGTATCACACCCTGTCGGTTATCAATCTACCGACCTATAACCGCCTCAACCCCTCCATTACCGTAAATCAACCCGCCTTTATTCGTGAGCTGCTCAGCCTCCAGATGCAAAGCATCCTGTCCGGTAATGATTTGCCCGCTATTGGTAATGTCATGCCCATGAAGATGGGCCGCCCCATTCTGGCTATAAATAATGCCCTTATTATTCAGCAGGCCCTCTGTATGCAGGCTCAACGTACCGTTCTGTGTAGCAATGTGACCGGCATTATCTAGCCCATCTTGGCTATGAATCTCCGCCTGCTCCCCGGCATAAACGTGCCCTTGTGCGCCAAGCTGGATAGGCCCTGTCTGATGCGCCACCACATTCCCAGAAGCCGCCATAGTGCCATTAAGAACAAGATTACCCCGTCCATCCAAATGCATATCACCGGCATTAGCGGCCATGGTGCCATCCACCCGTACACCAGCCCCGGCCTCATTAACGATCATATAGATGCTATTGGCGTACAACCCGCCTAACGCAGCAGTATCAACAGCTAATTCCGGCTTTTTGCGCCCATCATCCGCCAAGGGTGTAACGGCATTGCTGCCATAAGCTACATGATTACGCCCCAGCACAAGGTTAGCCCGCTGTGCATTAACCTGCCCGTCAATCTTCACGCGCCGCGATAAGATGTCTAACACTGGCACAGTGGCAAAATCAGCCCCCTGCGCCCCAAAATGCACCGTACCGCCCGCAATGGTAAAAGCCTGTAACCCGCCCTGGCTGTTCAGCTCTGGATGACCCGTAGCCAACGTGACACGAGACGTATTGATAAAGCCACAGCCATTGCAGGTTAGCCCGTTCGGGTTAGCAATCACCACCGCAGCCTGCTTCCCTGCCACCTCGGTATAACCCAATATCTGGCTGGGCAGTGGGCCTGTCACCTCATTAAGGATCAGCCCCGCCGCATGGCCGTGCAGTTGGGTATTACCCAACACCACACCGCCTATCTTCGTTTGAGTATCATGAGTAGCATTATTAAGGATTACACCACGCTGAGGCACCCCATAGGCACGGAACATATTATGAGACACACCCGCCCCGTTGGGCTGGATGATATTGATCTGGTCAAGTCCGTTTTGGGTCTTATCCAGCACGGGATGGGGACCATGGCCAGCCGGGTCCACCACGATCTGCGGTGGGGCTTGCTGGGCTAATGCCTGTGTGGCCGTTGAGGCCATGAGCAGCACAGAAGCACAAAAGAGATTCACAATCCGCTGGAACAGGGAAGGCCCTACCATGTCATCATGTACCTTTTGATTCTCTATCATCTCACTCACATCCGTATCCCCGCACTGAAGAAGGTAATCAGCCCCTCAGCAGGGAGCGGGCCACGGGCGATGGCATGGGTCAGCATCACATCCCAAAAGAGCACCCCGCTTGCCTTACGGATGCCAAGCCCTACCCCCGCCATCTCGCCGCCTTTCAACACCGCTGGGGTCGCACGCGAGGCAAAACCGGCGCGCACCACGCCAAAATCCAGCGCGCCGTAAAACTGCACTCCTTTGAAGAAAGCGCGACAAAACCCAGTATAAGGGCCACATCTCAGCGTATCCGTCTCCGGTGAGAAGGAGAGGTCATTACGCATGTACCCGCCATTATTGCCGACAAACGCCTGCTCCAGAAAACCGCGTACCGTATATGGGCCGCCTACTTGCAACTCATTGGTCGGGTTCTGATCATGAGAGCTAACCTCCCCATGCATGGTGGTATGCCAGAGCCAGCGCGCAGCAAAAGGCACATAACCATCAATATCCAGCATGGGCTTTACATAGGCACGATGTGGCTCATTCCAGGCGGGATGGGTGTAGTAATTCCAACTCCCCGCCCCATCTAAGCCAATCTTCACCCCGCCTGTAATATACCAGCTACTCCCCCAGATATGGAGAGATTCACTAATATTGGCATTTACGTAAGCTTGCCGCCCGCTCTGGCTCCAAACATTGGTATGATCTACCTGCGAACCGAAGCTTTTGCGCTCAAAGGAAACCTGCGCGGTAGTCACGCCCGTATTATTCCGCCATAACGTACGAGAAAGCCCTAGCTGCCAGTCCATTCTTGAGCCAGTAAGGTGATAAATATCCGTTCCCGCTAAAAGTGGATAAGCATCCTGCGACTGCCACCACGAACCAAAAAACGTCCAATATCCAAAGGGAATTGACCCATTCGCTGAGAGGAAGGACGTACCTCGTGCCCCATGATCCGGCCCGCGTAGAGAGTGGTCATATTCTACCGACCACATATCTAACAAACCCAGCGGGTTCTCCGCACTCAGCAGCGCATGACCAACCACTCGGCCTGTCGCCTTCTGGCCGTTATTATCCGCCCAGAGCTGACCATGCAGGATGTTCTGCTCCGGCGCATTGACCGTCACGCGGGACGTACCGGGCTTCGTACCGGGGCTAATCTTCATCTGTGCGCCAAAATGGGGCAGGCGGTTCATCTGCTCCACACCTTCCTCAAGGTCGCGCAGATTGAGAATATGCCCCTTCAGCCCAGGGAAAGCCATGACAATGACTAACCGCCGTGCCCGACCCTGTATATCCACCCCCTCAAGCTGCCCCTCCACCACCGTGACGGTAAGCGTACCGCTGCTTAATGTCTGCTCCGGCAGATAAGCGCGAGAGGTGATGTAGCCATGCTTTACATAGGCCGCATTCAACTGATTTAGCAGGGCATTGAGGTCTTTTACCGCAAGGCATCGCCCCTCATACTCAGTGGCGATATGTTTAAGCTCTCCAGCAGGGAGATGCTGAGCTCCATTTATATTTATCTTATGGATGACCATGCAGGCCGGGGACGCATCTTGCGGCGTTGGCTGTGGGGCTATCTGCACATTAGCCGTAGGAGGAGGCAGGGAATCTAGCTGCTGCTGATGCTGACGAAACCGCTGAAACTGATCCTGAGCCGAACCCGGCCCAGCAGGTAAGCCAGGTAGCACAGGCGGCGTTGAAGGCTCCGCCCGCCCAGGCTCCGTCAGACTAGACAATAACACAGCCAGGAGGATGCCCCAGAGGAAAAGACATACCCGCCCTTTTCGATCCTCTCTCGCAGGCAGCATCCATCGCTTTATAGCGACCCACGGGCCCTGTAATTTGCCACAATCATGATACATAATTATAAATGGGACCGGCCACCTCAAAGCGACCAGACGAGGCTAACCCTCTCCCTGCTCCCCGATGTCTTAACGGCGAAACGGGGATTGATGGATCCAGCTTTCAAGCTGGTCCAATGCAGCAACGGCGCCATCCATGACGAAATTGATGGTCAACGTACCACCCACTACCTTATCCACCATAATATGCCCGTTTTTACCTGTTCTGAACTCCGCAGCCTGTGCTGTAGTCAGATCCAGCGAGGCCATACAGCCTGTAGACACACAAGATTGCCAACGCAGAGTAATAGGGCTATTGCCATCCAGAGCGAGGCGCGGTTGGGTTAATAAAGAAAAAGCCAGCGGCACTACAACTGTCATCCGCCACGGCCGGCTGGAGAGAGGCGTACTTACCGTATTTTCAGTCGCGCGGGCGAGGATGACTGCGCCTAGAGCCTCAGCTTTACCGCTCTCTCCCTCCATCATTAGGCTTTGCTGCATCAAACAGAATTGCGGCCCCGCTGCCGGATTAGTCGGGGGAAATAGACAACGATACCCCCATTCCCCCGCAGTACCGGACATCACCATCGGAGAGGTCTTCGCCCCATCACTAGCCGCCGCTGTCGCTACCGCACCAGCAGGTGCCGCATTAACAACCGAACTCCATGTAAGGCTTCCCAAAAACAGGAGGAAAAAGCTACAGATACACTTCCTCATCCCGATTTTCATCGTACTCCGATGCATCATTATTCCTATTATTTCATCTGATGATTGACACAAATTTGGTAACGTCCATCTATCAGAAAAATTACCTAACAAATAAGTAAAAATTGAGTTATCATTAATTTTTAATTGGAATAAATCCGCTAGCGCCCCTTTCCACAACCTTCTCGCTCCAAGAAGCTTTTGATCAGTCCCTCGCTATATGTAGAGCTC
>NZ_MEJG01000008.1 GCF_002592045.1 Parasaccharibacter apium
ACACACTTTGAGAGTTTTGCCGATTCTTACGCCCGGGGAGAAACCCCTGTCCCCTGTGTGCCTTGTAATCAGGGCGTTAAGTTTACGGACCTCCTGACAATGGCGCGGGATTTAGGCTGCGAGGCTATGGCGACTGGCCATTATGTCCGCCGGGTTGAGGGCCCTACTGGGGTGGAGATGCACCGCCCTGTGGATCGGGATAGAGACCAAAGTTGGTTTCTCTTTGCCACAACGCGGGAACAGTTGGAGTTCCTCCGCTTCCCCCTTGGGGAGATGCCCGATAAAGCTTATGTCCGTGCCTTAGCGGAGGAGCTAGGGCTGGATGTGGCGACAAAGCGCGATAGTCAGGATATTTGCTTTGTGACGAATGGCTCTTACGCCACATTGGTGGAGAAGATGCGACCAGAGATTGGCGGGCCGGGCGATATTGTAGATGAGCACGGCAATGTGCTGGGCCAGCATGAGGGGATTGCGCGTTACACTGTGGGGCAGAGCCGCCGGTTGGGGGATATTCATACCGGTACGGGGGAACGGCAGATGGTCACGGCGATTGATGTGCCTTCCCGCCGCATCATTGTTGGCCCGCGTCAGAAGGTCATTCATGATGAGAGCCGCCGCATCGTCCAGCTAAGGGATATGAATTGGCTGATTGATGCCCCAGCAGATGGCGTGCGCTGCGGGGTGCAGCTACGTGCGCGTGAGGGGTTGCGCCAGGCCCTTATACGACCTTTAGAGGGAAACCGGGCAGAAGTTCAGCTCGAAGAGCCCGCTTTGCCCGCACCGGGGCAAGCATGCGTGATGTATGAGGGGGAGCGTGTTTTGGGTGGTGGATTCATCCTTGCATGAGGGGCCTATTTTAAGAATGTTTCGATTTTAAAATATATTTTGCACAAATCTTCCTTTTGGATATGGACAACCCCCTATGTTTCATGGTCTGGCTGGAGGTAGAGAAGTTCCTTCTCCACCAACAATGGGAAGTGATTATCACGCTATCAGCTTGAGGGTTTGGTATGGCTTATTTTGTGCGTCATTTTGGTTCATTGCCGGAACGTTCTGTCCTACGGAAGGCCATTGCCGAGAAAATCCGGTACCCAGAGCAAGCCTGCGTTGAGGCTTTAATTCCAGCCGCTGAGATGAGCGTTGATGAGGAAGCAATCGCCAGCAAAGTTGGGCTTTCTCTAGCGCGTGCGCTGCGCGATCATCGCCAGCCAGGCCTTGTTGAGACCTTGGTGCAAGAGTTCAGCCTTGCCTCATCGGAGGGTGTGGCTCTGATGAGCATGGCCGAGGCTTTGCTGCGTACACCAGACCATGCCACGCGTGATGCGTTGATTCGGGACCAAGTTGGTGTGGGGGACTGGCTCTCTCATATGGGGCGTGATCGTGGTTTGATCATTAATGCAGCCTCATGGGGGTTGGACATTACCGGCCGTCTCGTTGCGCCTAAGCGGCGTATGGGCGTGATTCATCGTCTGCTGCGTGATCGTGGGGAGCCGATTGTCCGCCGGGCCGTGCAATTTGCAATGCAGATGATGGGCCAGCAATTCGTCCTCGGCCAGACTATTGAAGGCGCATTGAAGGATTCCCGCAAGCGTGAGGCGCAAGGCTTTACCTATTCCTACGATATGTTGGGTGAGGCTGCGTTGGACCATGCCGATGCCGAGCGGTATCAGGCGTCTTATCATGCGGCGTTGGAGGCTATCGGCAGCCGGGCTAAGGGTGAGAATGTCTATGAGCGTCCCGGCTTATCCATTAAGCTTTCTGCCCTGCATCCGCGTTATGAGCGGGCAAAGCGTGAGCGCGTGTTGGGGGAGCTGCTGCCAATTGTAAAAGCCCTCGCTGTGCGGGCGAAGCATTACAATATCGGCTTGAATATTGATGCTGAAGAAAGCGAACGGCTGGATATTTCGCTCGATATTCTGGAAGCTTTGTGCCGCGACCCAGAGTTGGCGGATTGGGATGGCATCGGCTTTGTTGTGCAGGCTTATGGGCGGCGCGCTTCGGCTGTGTTGGATTACATCATCGCTCTTGGCCGTGAGACGCATCACCGTGTGATGATTCGCCTCGTAAAAGGGGCGTATTGGGATAGCGAGCTGAAGAAGGCTCAAATTGATGGTGTTTCGGACTTCCCCGTTTTTACGCGTAAATGCCATACGGATGTTAGCTATATTGCATGTGCGCGTAAGCTCTTAGGGGCAACGGATGCGATTTTCCCACAATTTGCGACACATAATGCGCGGACAGTAGCCACGATTTACGCAATGGCTGGTCAGGACTTCCAACCGGGGCAATTTGAGTTCCAATGTCTGCATGGCATGGGTGAGGCCCTTTTTGAGCGCGTTGTGGGGGCAAAGAACCTCAACCGGCCTTGTCGTATTTACGCCCCGGTGGGGACATATGACACGCTGTTGGCCTATCTCGTCCGCCGCCTATTGGAGAACGGCGCGAATTCCTCCTTCATTAATCTGCTTGGTGACCCCAACATTCCGCTAGAAAAATTGGTGGAGGACCCTGTTAAGGTTACGCGCTCTTACAGCCCTGTGGGAGCCCCTCACCCTGAGATTAAAAAACCGCTCGATATGTTCGCGCCAGAGCGGCAAAACTCTAAGGGTATGGACCTGAACCATGAGCCTGTTTTGAGCCATCTTGGCGAGGTGCTTTACAGCCTGCCAGAGCAGTATGAGGCTTATCCGCTAGTGCCCGGTTTGGGTGAGGCGACGCGTCCGGTTCATCCCGTTACAAACCCTGCAGAGCGTAAGGATCAGGTCGGCCAAGTGACCTTTGCGGTGCCTGAGGATATTCGCCACGCTGTAGATGTTGCAGAAGCAGCTTTTGCAGGTTGGGCCGCCCGTCCAGCTGAGGAACGTGGTGCGATTTTAGAGCGTGCTGCTGATTTGCTGGAGGAACGCTACATTGCCTATATGGGGCTGGCCGTGCGTGAGGCAGGGAAGTCCTACCCCAATGCTGTGGCTGAGGTCCGTGAGGCGATCGACTTCTTGCGTTATTATGGTGGGACAGTCCGGCGGGAGTTTAATAATGAGACGCACCGCCCCCTAGGCACTGTGGTGTGTATTAGCCCGTGGAACTTCCCGTTAGCGATCTTCCTTGGCCAGGTGTCCGCCGCTTTGGCTGCGGGGAATACCGTCATCGCTAAACCGGCTGAGGAAACCCCATTGATTGCTATGGAAGCTGTGAAGCTTCTGCATGAGGCAGGTGTGCCAGAGGAGGTTGTTCAGTTCCTTCCTGGTGAAGGGGATGTTGGGGCGGCCATGGTGGCAGACCAGCGCATCGGTGGTGTGATGTTTACGGGCTCTACCATTGTTGCGCAGATTATTGCACGTCAGTTGAATGGCCGTTTAGGCCGCAATGGCCAGCCCGTACCGCTTGTGGCGGAAACTGGCGGGTTGAATGCGATGATTGTCGATTCCTCCGCTTTGCCAGAGCAGGTGGTGAAGGATATTGTCTCCTCCGCTTTTGATAGTGCGGGGCAACGCTGTTCGGCTCTGCGCGTGCTATGCGTGCAGGAAGATGCTGCGGATCGTATCATCTCCTTGCTGAAAGGCGCGATGGAAGAGCTACGGATCGGGATTCCCGCCAAGTTGGCAACCGATGTTGGGCCTGTCATTAGCGAGGTCGCTCGCAAAGGGATTAACGATCACATCGAGGCTCTACGTCGCCGGAATCACCCTGTCTTCCAAGCTCCAACAGTGGAGGAGGAAACACAAGGGGGGACGTTTGTGCCACCAACCTTGATTGAGGTGAGTTCCATCGCTGATGTTGGCGGGGAGATTTTCGGCCCTGTGCTGCATGTCCTACGCTATAAACGTGATGAGCTGGAAGCCCTTATCACACGCAGTAATGCAGGGGGGTATGGCCTCACCTTTGGTGTGCATAGCCGTGTTGCCTCTCGCATTGACTTCCTTGTGGAGCGGGTTGAAGCAGGGAACATCTACGTTAATCGCAATATTGTTGGGGCGATTGTGGGTGTGCAGCCCTTTGGTGGGCATGGCCTCTCTGGCACGGGGCCAAAGGCTGGGGGGCCGCTGGCCTTGCGCCGCCAATTGGCTGAAGCCCCACGGACGCCACTCGCACAGCCGGGGGCAATGCCGGCTATGGCACGCTCATGGTTGCTATGGCTGGGTACGAATGATCGTGATCTAGCTCATGAGGTCACACCTTGGATGGATCATGGCTTGCTGTCCTGCAAGCTTGCGCTGCCATCCCCGGTTGGGGAGAGCAATACCTACACGTTGGAGCCACGGGGCCGTGTCCTCGCTGTGGCAGAGACGGAGCAGGGCCTAAAGCGCATGATCAGCTATGCAATTAGCTGTGGCAATGAGGTCATTGCTCTTGCTGCCCCCGCGGTAATTAAGACGTTGGAGACCATGCCAGATGTCCTACGGGAGGCGATTCATCCTGCTGATTCGTTAGAGGATGTCGAGGCATGTTCTGTCATTCTTGCTGAGAGTGCGAATGAGGGGCTGTGGCAGATTGTAGCAGATCATCTCAAGAACCCGGATGCCCCTGTACCGCTGGTTTATTGGGCAGATGGTGCAACGCTTCAACCAGAGGCGCTGCTGCAAGAGAAGTTGGTGAGCGTTAACACGGCAGCTGCTGGTGGTAATGCGGAGTTGATGGCTCTGAGCTAACGGCAGAGGAGGGAAAACCTCCTTTACAAAAGGGCCGGGTGAAGTGTGATTCACCCGGCCCTTTTTATTGTTTATGGCGATATAACCGAACGAGGTTTTATCAGGTTGGAATTTTGGTTTTAGGGAGAGGGAGACACCCCTCCGGCGTGGCAACACGGAGGAAATTAGCCAACTCGCGGAAAGACGTTGCCCGTGGATCAGACGGACGCCAAACAAGGCTAATGGTCCGTCGTGCTTCTGGCTCATTCAATTCACGAATCGTGACTAATCCCTCAAATTCTTGCCGGTTATTTAGGGCAAGACGAGGGATGAGCGAAAAGCCTTCTCCCGCACCGATCATATGCCAGAGCATTTCCAAACTGGTTGCAAGCCGTTGGTCTTGAGAGCGGAAGTTGCTAGGGCAGAGGGATAGGGCTTGTTCACGTAGGCAGTGCCCATCTTCTAAAAGAAGTAAATCAGGCCGGGCGAGATCCGTTATGGAAAGGCCCTTTTTGTTGGCAAGGTCGTGGTCTTTGGGGAACACAGCCAAGAATGGCTCTTGAAAGAGCGGAGCATGTTCTAGCGATTCGGTTGCAGCTGTTGGTGCCATAAAGGCAACATCAAGATTACCCTGCCTTAGGAGTTGGACAAGGTTGGGGGTTGTATTTTCGTTCAGCCGCAGCCCCAGTTGGGGATATTTCTGGCGTAAGCGTGGGAGAAGGCCGGGGATGTAATAAGGCCCCAAGGTGGGAATGACGCCAATATGCAGCAAGCCATCCAGCGGCCCCGTATGAGCGCGGGCGACCTCTAGCAGATTGCGGGCAGAGGCGAGGACATCGCGCCCTAAGGCAATGAGCCGTTCACCTTCTGGCGTGGGGGCAACATGCCGGCGGGAGCGTTCGAACAAAGTGACGTTAAGAAGCTGCTCTAGCTTGCGCACTTGCTCAGAAAGCCCCGCCTGACTGACGCCACAACGCTCAGCCGCGCGGGAAAAATTACGCAGATCATCAACTGCGACAACATATTCGATGTCCCGTAGGGACAAACCGGAGAGAGGAACGTAGGACATAGACTCTATCCATAAGCGGAGTTGGAGGCAGAGCCAAGAGGGAAAGATTGAAACTCATAAAGATTGATAATGATTCTTAATTATACTCATAACAACTCTCAATTAGACGTTCTTGTGGCCGGGGGGTAGAAACAAACTTGCTTGACATTCTCGTGTTTAGGTTGCTCCCATTGGGAGCATCCACAAACCCTGTGGAAGTCTACAATTCGTTAGTAAATTAAGGGGGTCTTCATGCCTGCTATTGGTTCCGAAATTAAGCCTTTTACCGCTCAGGCTTTCCGTGATGGTAAGTTCCTTCAGGTTTCTGATGCAGACCTGCGCGGCAAATGGTCTGTCGTGTTTTTCTATCCGGCTGACTTCACTTTTGTGTGCCCGACAGAGCTGGAAGACCTCGCTGAGAATTATGCGACATTCCAGAAGCTGGGTGTAGAGATCTTCGGTGTTTCTACCGATAAGCACTTCACACATAAAGCATGGCACGACACATCCCCAGCTATTGGGAAGGTGCAGTACACCATGATCGGCGATCCTTCTGGTGATATTGCACGTAACTTTGATGCTCTGCGCGCTGATGGCAGCCACACAGCTGATCGTGCGACCTTCCTGATCGACCCAGAAGGGAAGATCCAGTACATGGAGATCACTTCCGAGGGCGTAGGCCGTAGTGCTGCCGAGCTGCTCGATAAGATCCGTGCTGCTCAGTATGTTGCAGCTCACCCTGGTGAGGTCTGCCCTGCTAAATGGAAAGAGGGCGGCGATACAGCTACTCTGAACCCCTCTTTGGACCTGGTCGGCAAGATCTGATCGCGCCCTATTAAGGGATATTGGTGGGGCCTCTCCCCACCTTTTGGGGGAGGCGTGCTGTGCTGTAGCGCGCCTCCTTTTTTATAGGGCTTGCGCCCTCATTTAGAGTGCAATTTAGCACCAGAGCTTTTGGAGAGAATCATGCTGAACGATGATCTTAAAGGCCAGCTGAGAGGGTACCTCCAGCATCTGCGCCATAATATTGTGCTTGTTGCGTCCCTTGATGATGGCGACAAGTCCCGTGAGATGAAGGAGTTTCTGACAGAAATTTCCGAACTCTCTGATAAAGTTTCCTATCAAGATAATGGCACGGACTCTCGCCGTCCTTCCTTTGTGATTCGTGCTGCGGATTCTGATGTTCAGGTCTGTTTTGCCGGTATCCCAATGGGGCATGAGTTCACCTCTCTGGTGCTGGCTCTGCTACAGGTGGGTGGTCATCCCCCAAAAGTTGAGGCTGAGCAGATTGCGCAGATTAAGGCTCTAAAGGGTGAGTTCCACTTCGAGACCTATTTCTCCCTTTCCTGCCATAACTGCCCAGATGTTGTGCAGGCTCTCAATACGCTGAGCGTGATTAACCCGAACATCCATCATACCGCTATTGATGGGGCGTTGTTCCAGGATGAGGTGAATGAGCGTGATGTACGCTCTGTGCCGCAAGTCTTCCTTAATGGGGAGCGTTTCTCCACCGGGCGGATGGAACTGCCGGAGATTCTGGCTAAGATTGATACAGAGGGTGCCGCAAAAGCCTCTGAGAAGCTGAATGATGAAGCCCCGTTTGATACGTTGGTGATTGGCTCCGGCCCGGCAGGCTGTGCTGCGGCGATTTATACCGCGCGTAAAGGTGTGCGGACTGGTATTCTGGCTGAACGCTTTGGTGGTCAGGTCATGGATACAGCCGGGATTGAGAACTTCATCTCCGTACCGGAGACAGAAGGCCCCGCTCTGGCGAAGAATCTGGAGCAGCATGTTCGTAGCTATGATGTCCGTGTCATTACGGCGCAGCGTGCAGCAAAGCTCATCCCTGCTGAGAAGGAAGGTGGGCTGCATGAGATCGTGCTGGAGAGTGGCGCGCATCTTAAGGCGCGTACTATCATTGTGGCAACGGGTGCTCGCTGGCGTCAGCTGAACGTACCGGGCGAGGAAGAATATCGTACACGCGGTGTGGCTTACTGCCCGCATTGTGATGGCCCATTCTTTAAGGGACGTCCGGTGGCTGTGGCTGGCGGTGGTAATAGCGGTGTGGAAGCGGCTATCGACCTCGCCGGTATCGTCTCCCGTGTGACGCTGCTCCAATATGACCCGGTCTTAACAGCCGATGAGGTGCTGCAAAACAAGCTCCGCAGCTTGCCGAATGTCGATATTGTGGTGAATGCACGCACAACCGAGATTCGCGGTGATGGCCGTAAGATGACGGGCCTAAGCTGGCAGGATGTGAAGGATAATAGCGAGCATAGCATCGATGTTGACGGCATCTTTGTGCAGATTGGCTTGTTGCCGAACACAGACTGGCTGAAAGGTGGCAGCATCGAGATGTCCCGCATCGGTGAGATCGGCATTGATGAACGCTGCCGCACCTCCATCCCCGGCGTGTTCGCTGCTGGCGATGCGACCACGGTGCCCTATAAGCAGATCATCATCGCTATGGGTGAAGGGGCAAAGGCCGCTCTCTCCGCCTTTGATCATTTGATCCGCGTCCCAGCAGCCTCCTAAAGCTTAGGTGTTCTGAAGGGAGGAAAGGCCGGTGTAAAAGCCGGCCTTTCTTATGTCTGGAACAAATCTGGGGCAGGTTGGAGTGTCTCAAGGGTTAGGGTTGTCAGTTGGTCGTGATGCAGCAAATGGACACCCGTTGCGTGGGCTAATTGCCGAGCGGCGCGTGTATAATCGGCATTAGAAACCACAGCGGCATAATGAGCATGCCGATGCTGCCGTGCTGCAAAAATCTCCTGCACGGCTTTATTGCCAACTGGCCGTGTATAGAGCTTGCATTGAAGTACAAAATATACTCCCGCTTGCTCGGCAAGAATATCCATCCCTTGGTCACTTCCCGGTGGGGTTGGCGTAGCCTGCCATCCCGCTTTTTGCAGTAACCCAGCGCAGAAACGCTCATAATCTAGCGGGTCCATAGCGGTCGTGAAATGCTCTGGTGGGAGGCTAGCAGCGTTCTCTTGAAGATGGTTAAGAGCCTCACTTTGACGCTTGAGGATCACTTTCGTGACGCGATTAATCCGCCGGATTGTACGATGCTGAAGAGATGGCCAAAAGGCACTAAGATGTTGCTGTGTTAATGCAGTGTGTAGAATTGTCTGGCAGAAATAATTAAGCTCTGTGTCCCAGCGTTTTTTATGGATTATACCGTAATGATCTTTCGTTAAGCAGATTTGGCGGCGTTGGGCGAGTGTGTTTTGATGATGAGCAATAAGACGACAGAGAAGATGCCACGCTTTATGTTTGCGTCGTACATGCCGGCGATATTGCAAAAAGAGGAGGAGGAAAAAAAAGAGCAGCCAAAAATCTGCTGGGAGAATAGCGATGCCATGCCCGGGGAGGAATGACGGCACATCTGCTGTCATGCTGTTTGCCGCTCCGAGGTAAGGAACATGGTGCCGACACTCGGAATTGAACCGAGGACCTACTGATTACGAATCAGTTGCTCTACCCCTGAGCTATGTCGGCGTCCGGTCGAGCCTATACAAAAAATTGTAAAAGGGAGCAATGGCGTGGGTAAAATATTTCTTGTTAAGAGGTGAGGCGGGCTTGTAGGTAAGCACGCGACAGAGCATGAGAAGGTGATGCTTAGAAAAGACCATTTTCATAAGGGGTTGTGGAGCCAAGGCGGAGCGTTGTGCTTTACGCGGCATGAGAGCGAACAACCTCATCTCAAGATTGTAGAAGGCGTGCATGAATGTGCTGGGTGCGGCTTGTTCCAGCATTTTCCACCGTTAAAGCCGGGTCATGTGCTGACATGCGCACGGTGCGGGGAGACAATGGCACGCCGTCGTAAAACGGATGAGATCGGCGGGCCGTTGATCTTTTGCCTCGCCTCATTAGCTCTTTATATCGTGTTATTGGTAAGCCCGCTATTGACGATCAATGTCTATGGGCGGGAGAGCACGGTATCGCTTTATCGGGGGCCTATGGAGCTTGCCCGGCAAGGCTTTGGTGAAATCAGTATGTTGGTATTGCTTGCAAGCGTGCTGATGCCCGGCATTGTCCTTGGCCTTATGGCGATGATCCTTTACGGGGCCTCACGCCGAGAGATGCCCCTTTGGGTACGTCCATTAATGGCATGGTACGAGCGGCTGCGCCCGTGGTCGATGGTTGAGGTTTTCGTCATAGGTGTGTTGGTAGCCTACACTAAGTTGGTGGACCTAGCCCTTGTTACGCTTCAGCCGGGGGTGTTTTTGCTGGGTGGGTTGATGGTGTTGATGGCGGCGATGGATTCCACATTTGATGCGGAGATGATTTGGCATCATCGTTCCATCCCATATCGGCGTAAATTGGGTGTGTATCAGATTAAAAATCGCGTCATCCCACCGGAGAAGCATATGCTCTCTTGTCATGCGTGCGGTATGAGCTTTGTAGCACGGCATGCTGTAGAGAATGAGCGCGATATGGGGGATTGCCCGCGATGTGGGCAGATATTGCGGCGGCGGAAGCGTAATGGTTTGCGGGCGGCGTTGTCGTTTTTGTTGGCGGCTTTTATTTTTTACATTCCTGCTAATTTATTGCCGGTAATGGCTTTTGTAAAAATGGGCCATGGGCATCCTAGTACGATTATTTCTGGTGTTATACAGCTTTGGCAGTCTGATCTTTATTTTCTAGCGTTATTGGTGTTGTTTGCGAGTATCACCGTACCTGTTTTAAAGATTATTTTGCTGGGCCTTATGATGATCTGTCAGTATCGCGGACGCGCTTCATTTAAAGTGCTGCGGCGGTTGACGCGGCTTTATAAGGTCGTTGTATTCATTGGCCGATGGTCGATGATTGATGTGTTCATGATTTCTATTTTGGCAGCTGTTGTACGCTTTGGCCTTATGGCAAGCGTGGAGGCAGAGGCTGGTGTGGTCTTTTTTGCCATGGTGGTGGTATTAACCATTTTCGCAGCGGATTTGTATGACCCACGCTGCATGTGGGATGCCGCAGGATATAATCAGGAATCGTTTGATCGCACCTCGCAGATAAGAGAAAGCGATAAACCGGCATTACAGGATATGGAGCCTGAAAAAGCGTGAGTGACGAGCAGCATAAGAAACATCCAGGGCAGTGGCGTAACGTAGCAGGGGAGACCCGTCCGGCTCGTTTTTCTGTCCTTTGGATTATTCCTGTCATTGCGTTGGGGATATCGGGGTGGTTGGTATGGCAGCATTTTGCCACGATGGGCCCGCGTATTGTTATCTCCTTTGATGCTGCTGATGGCATTATTCCCGGTCAAACACAGGTGAAGAATAAGGCTGTGACACTTGGTGTTGTACAGTCTGTGACGTTAAGCCCTGATATGACCCATGCGGATGTCACTGTCCAAATGAGTGGTGTTGATTCCCGTGCGTTGAATCAACATACGCGTTTTTGGGTTGTTAGCCCGCGCATTAATGGGACGAGTATTACCGGGTTGGATACGCTGTTCTCTGGGGCTTATATCGCGATGGACCCTGGTGAGCCAGAAGGGGGACGGTATCAAGATCATTTCCAAGGGTTGAAGAATCCGCCCGGTGTGCGGTCAGATCAACCAGGGAGTATGTATTGGTTAGTCTCCTCTAAGTTGAATTCTTTAGGGCCGGGTGCTCCCATTTTCTACCGTGATATACAGGTGGGAGAAGTATTGGGGTACACCGTGCCACCAGGTGGGGAAGGGCCATTACTTTTAAGGGTTTTTGTAAAAGCTCCTTATGATCGTTATCTGCGGACCGATAGCCGTTTTTGGAATGTATCGGGGATGCAGATTGGCTTTGGTCCTGGTGGGTTGAAAATTCGTTTGCAATCTATCCAAGCGTTGCTCTCTGGCGGTATTGCTTTTGGGCGGCCTGATAAGATGCAGAATGAGGATACGCCTGTTGCTACATCCAATTCCGTGTTCCATCTTTATGAGACGCAGGATGATGCTGATAATGCCCGCTACCGGCACAGGTTGAGGGCCGTCACTTATGTTGATACCTCCATCGGCGGGTTAGCAGAGGGCAGCAAAGTGACCATGTTTGGCCTGCAAATTGGCCAAGTTACGGGTGTACATTTGGAGCTGGGTAATAAAGCTCATAATCCACGTGTACGTGTTGAGATGCAGCTAGAGCCCGAGCGTGTTGCTGGTGAAAGTGATGGCGACCCGACGGATACATCCAAGCTGTTGGGGGATTTCGTCGCGGAGGGAATGCGTGCATCGGTCCAGAATGTGAGCTTCTTAACGGGTGAATCGATGATTGCCTTCAATTTTGTGCATGAAGCCGCAGGGAAGACTGGGCCAACGATTCAATTTCATAATGGCGTGGCTGTGATTCCGAGTGAGCCAGGTGGCATGGATGGTATTCTCCAGTCCGTCTCATCAATTACAAATAAAATTGCCGAAATGCCATTGACCCAAATGGGAGAGCATCTGAATGATCTTCTCGCTCATAGTGATGAGCGCCTAAAAAGCCCAGACGTGGCACGCTCTATCACGGCTTTGCGGGGGTCCTTAGAGTCTCTTAATCAGTTATTGGATCATGCAGACCAAAACTTGCCCGCCGTTATGGAGAATTTAAATGGGGCGCTGGGCCAAGCGAGAACTTTGTTAGGGGCTTATGGGGGCGATACAGATGCCCGCCGGAATATCGAAGCCTTAATTGTGCAATTAACGCGGATGTCTCGTTCGTTCCAGATGTTAGCTGATTATTTGGACCGTCACCCTTCATCTCTTATTGTAGGTCGGAAGCACTGATTTATGATGACTTTCCTCCATTCCTCCTCCATGTGTCTTGGTAAGCGATGGGGCCAGTTAACATTTCTGGCTGTGTTAGGTTTAGCTGGCTGTAGTAGCGGGCCAACGTCTTATTATGTGCTGGCTCCTCAGCAAGGGACTGTTGTACCCTCTCTGGCGGGGATGCGTGTGCCACAAGTGGTCGAGGTGCGTACACCCTCGGTTACGGCACGGCTAGACAAAGATGGTATTGTGCAAGTAACGCGCAACGCGCAGGACCATATCGTCCCCGGTGCGGCCTGGAGTGAGCCGCTTAATGAGATGATAGGCCATACTTTGGTGGCGAATTTGCGCCAACGCTTACCAGGCCATATCGTGTTTTCACAAAATGAGTCTGTAGCAGTGGGGCCGGGGGCTTTTGTGGAGTTAAGCCTCTCTCGTTTTGAGGAGGATGAGTCCGGCCATGCTATTATCAGTGGCGTATTGTCAGCACATAGGGCAGGGACACCAATAGCGCAGGCGCGTGCGACCTCTGTGCAATGGGTATCACCGCAGCCTGTATCTGGCAGTCAGGCCGCTCTTGTCGCTGGGTTAGCAGAAGGGGTTGGTGTGTTGTCGGACCAAGCCATCCAGCTTTTATCCAGCCTTCCGACTATGCCAGAGCAACGCTAAAGAGCGTTGCACATTGGTTTAGATGGGGCTCTTGCCTAAAAAAAGCCCGCTCACCCTGTTGTATAAAGGCGTGAGCGGGCGGGCATTGAGTGTGCCAGAGACAGCGTTATTTAAAGCTTCTCGACCTGATTATAATCGAGATCAACCGGTGTAGAGCGGCCAAAGATGGAGACGCTCACCTTCAAGCGTTGATTCTCTGTATCAATATCCTCAACACTGCCATTGAAGGAGGTGAAAGGCCCATCAGAGACGCGGACCTGCTCGCCAATCTCAAAGCTGAGGCTGGAGCGTGGACGCTCCACACCTTCCTGTGCCTGCTGGAGGATACGCTTGGCTTCTGCATTGCTAATCGGCGTTGGCTGATTATTACGCGTCCCTAAGAAGCCCGTCACTTTGGGGGTGTTCTTGACGAGATGCCATGCTTGGTCTGATAGCTCCATCTTCACCAGCACATAACCGGGGAAGAACTTACGCTCCGCATTTACCTTGCGTCCACGGCGTACCTCTGTGACCTCCTCTGAGGGGACGAGAATCTCCTCAAATTGGTCACTCAGGCCCTTCTTATCGGCTTGCTCACGGATATGCTCAGCAATCTTCTTCTCGAAGCCTGAATAAACATGCACAACATACCAACGCTTTGCCATGATGTTTCTTTAGCCTCCGATGCCCAAAATTTTGCTAATTCCCAGACCAATGACTTGATCAACGACAAAAAAGAAGATGCAGGTTGCAACGACCATCGCCAGCACAGCACCGGTCGTTACAATAGTGTTGCGCCGTGTAGGCCATGTTACACGTTTGGCTTCGGCACGAACATCTGCAAAATATCTGCGAAGGCTAAATCCTTGGCCTTTCTGGGCCGGGGGCCTTTTCGGCGAAGTGCCTTTCGGCTTTGTGACCGACACCATTATCCTCAAATCGACTGCGGCCTTCACCTCTCACCTCATCGTAAGGTGAGTAGATCAGGCAGGGTATGACGTGGCAGGGGTGGAGGGTCTCGAACCCGCAACCTCCGGTTTTGGAGACCGGCGCTCTAGCCAATTGAGCTACACCCCTTCAGGGTCGAATCGACCTCAATCATCCGACCCGTGGGCTGGATGATGGGCAGGAAAAGATAACGAGAACGCTATAAAGTCAAGAGCAATCTCCATGAAAATGGAAAAACTTTATTATGTTAAGGGGTAGCTCAGAATCTCTTGCGCTGGGGAGAGGGGATAATGTATAAGCCGCGACATCCAGAGCGGGCGTAGCATAATGGCTAATGCAGTAGCCTTCCAAGCTTCTGATGAGGGTTCGATTCCCTTCGCCCGCTCCAGCTTCTCATAAAATTATGCTCAAATATTTGGTGGCTCCATATCTAGGGGTTTCACCTAGTGTTGCTGCGGGCTGGTGGCGTGCGTTTTGTTTGTCAGTTCCGCTATGCTTTCTATGCAGGGATAAGGGTGTAGGGGGGTGTGTGAGCGTGGAGTCATGCCTTCTAAATACGCTGTGTGCTGTGTAGTGATTCTCTGTGTTAGAGACTGCGAGAGAATAAGAAAAATCTTAATCTTTCAAGAGATTAAACCTATTGTGCAGGTGAGTCTTTTGAGTATCCTGATAAGGATAGGATTGCGTTATTAGGGTGATAGGCAAAGCCGGCAAAGGGCGCGTCTATATGGCAAAGAGCTCTAGTTGCGTTAGAGGGGAAGGCCGTGTTAGTGGTTGTGAACGAAACGCTGGCCGGGTTCCGGTCTTAGGAGAGGGTTGCAGTTTTGTGATCGTCCCTTGAGGCAACCGGTTAGGGGAGGTTGGGAAACCGGCCGACAAGCAGAACCTCATGAAGACGGAATGAACCCGTGACGGTTGCACAGGATAAGCAGATCAGAGCGCCAGGAGAAGTGGCGCAGCGTTATGCCCGGGCCTTTGAGGAATATCTCTCAGATAGCAAACAAGATAAAGCGACTGCTTTGGGGCATGTAGCGACATTGCGTGAGGCGATTGCACAATCGCCTGAGCTTCGCGCCGCTTTGGCTGACCCGCGCCTTGAGCTTAGCCAAGCTGAAGGGGTGGTGAAGAGTCTTGTTGCAACGTTGCAGCTTGGGGATGCGGTGCGTCGATTTGTCGGGTTTATTGCGCGGCAGCGCCGTTTGTCCGGCCTAGATGAAATTCTTTATGCTGTTGTCCTTTTGGATGCTCAACAGCGTGGGGAAGTCCCAGTAGAAGTAACCACCGCGCAACCGCTGGATGATGGTCAGCGCGAGAGCCTACGTGCCGGTTTGCGGCAGGCTGGTTATAATAACGTCGCCATGACCGAGCGTGTCGATCAGTCCCTTTTAGGGGGCATGACTGTGCGTGTTGGGTCTATTCTTTTTGATACATCGATCGCCGGGCGTCTGGCCCGTCTGCAGAACGCCATGAAGGGAGCCGCGTGATGGATATCCGTCCCGCCGAGATTTCAGAAATTCTCAAGCAGCAAATCGCGTCTTTCGATCAGCCAGAGGCCGTCTCAGAGACGGGGACTGTCCTATCCATTGGGGATGGTATCGCGCGCGTTTATGGTCTGACCAATGTTCAGGCTGGGGAAATGGTCGAGTTCGAGGGGAGTGGCGTGCGTGGCATGGCCCTCAATCTTGAAAATGACAGCGTGGGTGTTGTTGTCTTTGGTGATGGTGATGAGATCAGCGAAGGTGACACTGTCCTACGGACCGGCAAGGTTGTGGAAGTTCCTGTTGGTAAGGGCCTTCTAGGGCGTGTTGTAGACGCGCTAGGGAACCCGATTGATGGCCGTGGTCCTATTGAAAACGATATTGAGCATCGTCGTGCTGATGTTCGTGCCCCAGGGATTATGCCGCGCCAATCTGTTAGCGAGCCGATGCAGACGGGGATTAAAGCCATTGATGCCCTTGTGCCTATCGGGCGTGGCCAGCGTGAGCTTGTGATTGGTGACCGCCAGACAGGTAAGACCGCTATTCTGGTTGATACAATCATCGCTCAGAAGGCAGTAAACTCCGAGGGTGACCCTAAAAAGACGCTCTACTGCATTTATGTGGCTATCGGGCAGAAGCGTTCCACAGTGGCAAACCTCGTGCGTAAGCTGACAGAAGCCGGGGCGATGGAATACTCCATCGTTGTGGCAGCAACAGCATCCGATGCCGCGCCAATGCAGTATCTCGCCCCTTATTCTGCCTCGGCTATGGGTGAGTATTTCCGCGATAACGGTATGCACTCCCTGCTCTGCTACGATGACCTTTCCAAGCAGGCTGTTGCCTATCGTCAAATGTCCTTGCTTCTGCGTCGTCCGCCAGGGCGCGAGGCGTTTCCTGGGGATGTGTTCTATCTCCATTCCCGTCTCTTGGAGCGTTCTGCCAAGATGTCCGATAAATGCGGCGGTGGTTCTATGACGGGTCTACCGGTGATTGAGACACAGGCTGGTGATACATCTGCTTACATTCCTACCAATGTGATTTCCATCACCGATGGGCAGATCTTCTTGGAGACGGACCTTTTCTATAAGGGTATCCGCCCCGCTGTGAATGTTGGTGGGTCCGTGTCTCGTGTTGGGTCTGCCGCGCAAATCAAGGCAATGAAGCAGGTTGCCGGGAGCATTAAGCTGGAGCTGGCTCAGTATCGTGAGATGGCCTCTTTCGCCCAGTTCGCGTCTGATCTTGACCCCGCTACACGCCGTCAATTGGACCGCGGTGCCCGCCTTGTGGAGTTGCTGAAGCAGCCAGAAACCTCTCCTCTCTCTGCGGCTGAGCAGGTCGTTGTACTCTATGCTGGTACTCATGGTTATTTGGATTCCATCGCTGTGAACCAAGTGACCTCTTATGAGGCAGCTCTTCTGGAGGAAGTCCGGCGTAGCGGTAAGGAGTTGTTGGCGAAAATTCATCAAGAGAAGCAACTAACGCCGGAGAGTGAGGGTACGTTAAAGTCCCTGTTGGATGCTTTCGGTAAACGGTTCACGGCCTGAGGATCTAGGTCATGGCTTCATTGAAGGAACTGCGCGGGAGAATTGCCGGGGTTAAATCAACCCGGAAAATTACCAGCGCGATGAAAATGGTCGCTGCTTCGAAATTGAGGCGCGTCCAAAATCAAACCGAAGCGGCCCGGCCTTACGCTGATACCATGCGGCGTATGATGGGCGAGTTAGCGGCGGTGTCTCAAGGGGTGGACCCTTCCATCCTGCCTAAGCTTTTGGCAGGAACCGGGAAGGATAATGTGCATCTTCTTGTGGTTGTAACGTCTGATCGTGGTTTAGCTGGCGGTTTTAATGCGAACATCATTCGTCTGGCCCGCCAGGAGATTGAGGCGTTGCAATCAGAGGGGCGCACTGTTCGTTTGTTAACAGTGGGGCGTAAGGGGACAGAGGTCTTTAAGCGTTATTATGCTGACCTTATTGTGGAGTCGTTTCATAACGACGCCAGCACTCAAAAGACTGCCTACGCTTTGGCCCAGCAACTCGCCAAGAAGGTCGTCGATATGGTTGAGGCCGAGGAGATTGATGCCTGCGCTCTTTTGAGAAATCGCTTTGTGAATGCGATGACGCAGGAGCCTCAGAAATTAGGCCTTGTTCCGCTTCCTGTGGCAGAAAATGACAATGCCAGTAAGCGGGAAGATGGCGCTATTTATGAGTTTGAGCCTGATGGGCCTGGGCTTTTGGCGCAACTTTTGCCGCGCAATTTAGAGGTGCAGTTTTATTCTGGCCTTCTAGAGAGTGCTGCAGGTGAGCAAGGGGCCCGTATGACGGCTATGGATAATGCCAGCCGGAATGCGAGCAAGGCTATCGAGCGTCTGTCACTTACATATAACCGTACGCGGCAGGCCAATATCACTAACGAGCTGATCGAAATTATTTCCGGCGCGGAAGCCGTCTGAGATCATGCAGGAGAGAAATCTGATGTCTGAGGAAATCAACCGCTCTGCTGACCATGCCGGCGTAGGTGTCGGACGGATCACCCAGATTCGTGGGCCTGTGGTGGACGTGCAGTTTACCGATAAATTGCCCCATATCTTGAATGCGTTGCATGTCAAGAACGGTGACCAAACGATTATTTTGGAAGTCGCACAAGAAATCGGCGAGCACCAGGTCCGCTGTATCGCTATGGAGGGGACAGATGGTCTCACGCGCGGGGCAGAGGTAACGGATACAGGGGCGCAAATTACTGTTCCAGTCGGGCCAGCAACATTAGGGCGTATTCTTAATGTCGTTGGTGAACCTGTTGATGATCGTGGCCCGATTAAAACGGATAAGCGTTTTCCAATCCATCGGCCTGCACCATCCTTTGAGGAGCAAGCAGCCAATACGGAGATTCTCGTAACGGGTATTAAGGTTATCGACCTGCTTTGCCCTTACCTGAAAGGTGGTAAAATCGGCCTTTTTGGTGGTGCTGGTGTTGGTAAAACCGTTATCATTCAGGAGCTGATCAATAACATCGCGAAGGCACATGGTGGCGTGTCGGTTTTTGCTGGTGTGGGTGAGCGTACGCGTGAAGGAAACGACCTGTATTATGAGATGCAGGGTGCGGGCGTTATCAAGCTCGATAAAAATGGCGGTGATGATGGCTCTAAGGTCGCCTTGGTCTATGGGCAGATGAATGAACCGCCCGGTGCCCGTGCGCGCGTGGCTTTGACGGGTCTTTCCGTGGCAGAGTATTTCCGTGATGTTGAGGGGCAGGATGTTCTCTTCTTCGTGGATAATATCTTCCGCTTTACCCAGGCTGGCTCTGAGGTTTCTGCGTTGTTGGGGCGTATTCCTTCTGCTGTGGGGTATCAGCCAACTCTCGCAACTGAGATGGGCGCACTGCAGGAGCGTATTACCTCTACAAAGAAGGGCTCTATTACGTCTGTTCAGGCTGTCTATGTTCCCGCTGATGACTTGACCGACCCTGCCCCCGCAGCGACCTTCGCCCATCTTGATGCAACAACCGTTCTAAGCCGCTCTATTGCTGAGATGGGTATTTATCCGGCTGTTGATCCGTTGGATTCTACCTCCCGCTCTTTAGACCCTAAAATTGTGGGTGAAGAGCATTATGAGGTGGCACGCTCTGTTCAGAGTATCCTGCAAAATTATAAAGAGCTGCAGGATATCATTGCCATCTTGGGTATGGATGAGCTGTCTGAGGAAGATAAGCTGGTCGTCGGTCGCGCGCGCCGTATTCAGCGTTTCTTATCGCAGCCCTTCCATGTAGCAGAGGTCTTTACGGGCTCTCCTGGTAAGTTGGTCGCGTTGGAAGATACGGTGCGTTCTTTCAAAGCCGTTGTGAATGGTGAGTGTGATCACTTGCCAGAAGGTGCCTTCTATATGGTTGGTTCCATTGAGGAGGCAAAACTCAAGGCCGAGAAGATGAAGCAGGAGGGTTGATCCATGCCGCTTCGCACTGAAATCGTCAGTCCGGAGAGGCGCTATACCGACCGTGAGGTCGATATGGCGGTTGTTCCGGGGACGGAAGGGGATATTGCGGCTATGCCAGGCCGCGCCCCATTGATGCTACAGCTTCGTGGCGGCGTTGTGACCTTGTACCAGGATGGCAAGGTTCTAGAGCGTTGCTTTGTTGGTGGTGGTTTTGTCGATATGACAGCGGACCATTGCACGATTTTAGCCGATTCGGTCCGTGCTTTGGAGGATCTTTCTATCGATGATGCACGCCAAACGCTTAATGAGCTGAAAAGTCAGTGGACTAGTGTTGGTCCGGATCAAATTGAACTGCGTGAGAGTTTGAGCCGTCAGATCCAGATTGTACGTGCTGAGATCGAAGTCGCTCAGAAGGTACAGCAAAATGATCTTAAAGCCCTTTGAAGCACGAAAAGTTTCGGGGTTTTTGTAAGAGAACCAGCCTGTTCTAGGCTGGTTTTTTTATTTTTGTGAGAGAGAGAGTAGAAAGTTTAAAGAATC
>NZ_MEJG01000009.1 GCF_002592045.1 Parasaccharibacter apium
AGCCGTGAGGTTTGCTGATGTGGCGAGTTTGGATGTGTCGGGAATATCGCTCTTTTTAGCGTATCCTGATAGGTCAGCTGAAGCAGGGATGGTGGAGCGAAGCTGGTCGATTTTTTGGTCGAGTGCTTGGTCGCCATTTTGACGTGCCGTGGCTTCGGCCATGAGGTTTGCTGATGTGGCGAGTTTGGATGTGTCGGGAATATCGCTCTTTTTAGCGTATCCTGATAGGTCAGCTGAAGTAGGGATGCTGGCAGTTACGTTATTGATGCGTTCGTTTAACGTGTTAACTACCTGAGTAAGGGCGGTAGTTGTGGTGTAGTCAGATAGATCAAGTGATCCGCCTGATCCATTGAAAAACGAGCTAACCGGGAAAAGCCCGGTTGTGTCATTTTGCATCCCAAGTAGATGGGCGTCAATTTTTGGAGTGTCAAAAGTAGGTAGATCGCGAACACTAACGCGTCCGCTTTCACTAGCAACAGTAATGGTCGTCATGTGGTTAGAAACCTTCCATCAGTGAGGGTAAGTATGTACTTATTGGAGGTAAGGAGGTTGGGTTGGAGGGATGCGCCACTAGGTGGGGATAAACTCGCTTGCACGGTATCGACCGACCCGGCATCATCCAGCACGATGATGCGTAAGGGGCGGACATAACGACGTCCTGCGCTAGTCTCGAGCGTCATGGTGATGGTCTGCGTGCCGGGGGTTCCCCCTTGCAGCCCGATGGTGGCGAGCGCGTTGGAGAGAGCCGCCCATAGCAGCGTCAGACCCGTATTTTGTGGCACATCCACAATGAGGCGGATAACCGTTTCGTCTGGATCGCACAAAAATGGGTTGAGATAGAGGCTGTAATCCAACGCATCGCCCCGGTTCTTTCTGGGGAAAGTTTGGATGGTGGCTTCGTTAGAAGGGTAAAGAGAGCGTGCTGGGCATGGCATCATGTCATAACGTCCTTTTGTATGTTTGATGCTACTTGAAGAACCAAGCCGCCATAGGGGTTCTGGCCGTTTTCGAAGCGGATAATGGCGTTCATGAGGCCAGAGAGTAAGCGGGGCGTGGGTTGTCCGAGCGTCTCATCAGGCTCCACGCCGAGGCTGTGGGACACGCCGTTGATATAGGCCGCCGTGTTATTCTCAGTCGGGGGCGCCCATTTGCTGATGATGCCCGTTACGGTATCGATACGGTCGCGCAGGATGTAGCGAATAAGCTGGTCGCGCAGGGCCTCAAGCCCCGCCTCTGGTGTGGGGAAGCGTGCGAAGCGCGCGTTAGGCCCTGGCTCTAGCACCGCGCCGGGTTGGTGGGCAAAGTTGAGATTGCCGGGGTTGTTATTGCGGATGCCGCGGGGTGTCATGTTACCCTCCGAAAAGATGAGGGTTGAGCGTATGAATAAGCTGATACAGCCCCACTGCTACGCCACCGCCAAAGGCCGCGCTGCCTGTGATGGCGGCGGTAATGAGGCGGGAGCGTGTGGAGATGGTGGCGGCAATCTGGTTGCTTAATGCCTCAATCCCTGCGCGTTGTTCACGGGCGAGATTGTCGATTTTGTCGCTAAGCTTTGTGATGTCGTCATCATGGCGTGCCTGTACGGCCTCTAACGCTGCCACGCGCTCATTAAGCGGCGCATAGGGCGGGGCCGTGGGGAGTTGGTCGGTCATTTTATCCTCTTGCTATAAAAAAACCGCCCTTCAAGGGGCGGTCTGTATCATCTGGCAGGGTAGGGGTGTTTATGGGGGGCAAGCCGCACGCAGTTCTTTGCGCTCATTAGCGTAATCGGTGAGGAAGAGCGGCACTTCTGCGAGGTCGGGATGAGTGCGTAGCTCGCGCGCTAGAGCGGCTTGTTCTTGGGGCGTGTAGGCTACAAGGGGCGGGCAAAGCGGCTTGAGCGTGGGTTGGGCTGCGCATCCGCCTAACAGAGCGCATAATACTGCTGCGATAAGGGTCGCTACTGCCAGAGCGGGGGCGTAATCACGCTTGGGCATTAGAAGGCTCCTTTATCCAGCGTATCGAGTAGCTGATTATCGGTGCGGATGCCATTGGTGCGGGCATTGAGCATGGCGTGTGCGGCCTGCGTGGCCGCATTGGCATTGGCCGTGTCGCGTTGGCTTGTATCCACGCGCGCACTATTACGCCCCGCCCGGTTAGCGTACCAAATCAACCCGCCCAAAAAGCCCAACACCGCCAGTAGGAAGCTACAGGCAGCGTAGAGATTCATGGGGGTTCCTTGTTATGCTGTTGGCTCGCTAGGGGCTGTGGGGAGGGTTTTGCTGGTGGTGTCGGTGCCGTTCACAATGGCCATTAAGGCCTTTATGTAGGCGACCCAGTTATCAGGCGTAGGCTCGCCAATGATGCCGTAATTGTTATAAACAATCTGGCGTGCGGCTTGCAGAGCGGAGGTCGCTTGGGCTTTGAGCTGTTTATCACGCAAACTTTGGTTGAACACCCATGTGTTTGTCTTGTCGTCCCACGTCACAAATGAGCCTGTGGGTTGGACGGTGGTGACAGTGTTAGGTAAGGGGCCAACTGTTACAACGGTTGTTGGGGAGCCGTCCGCTTTGTTCCATACTGTGGCGTCGCGATGGTCCTCCACTACAGACCAAGCAGACCCATCGAATGTGGCGGCTTGGCCGGTTTGTAATGGAGGGGGGGCAAGTGGGGTAGAATTCCCCGGAGCTCCACAGCCTACAATGATTTGTGCTGTATAACTGCCAGTATAAACACCAGTCTGAGCGTCAAAGCCATAAACGGTCATTGTACCGTTTTCTAAAGCGAATCCATTTTTGTTAAAGTTAATCATGATGTTGTTCCTTTATGCCGCACGGAAGATGTAATTCCATGCGCTGTTTTTAGGGCGAGCGACGCCTATATGAGCCCAATAGTTTGCCCATGCAGCCCCATCATTACCGTAACCAATAGGGAGATTCCAATTTGTATTGGGCTCTACATTATCTCTTCGATAGGAAATATTTGCATTTCCGTTTGGTACGAAACTGACTGAACCATCCCAGTCGTGGCGGTTTAAGAGATAACTACCTTCTTGGAAGGAAGTAGGGGAGCGTTGTGCGCCTTCTGGGTCACGGGTTCCAGATGGGTCTAAGCCTCGGATGAACAATCCGCGTAGGTCTGGAACGGAACCGGAAGGAAATGCACTGGCAAGTTGTGGGCATTGAGAAGTAGTAAATGACCGGCCATCTGCTGGGATAAATCCGGCAGGTGCCGTTGTGAAAGGACTGGGTAGAGGAACCCACGCAGGCAGTTGGAATATTGCGGCCTCTGCTGCCTGCGCCCGCTGAATTTCCTGTTGGAGGGCTGTGGCTGTGGCGTAATTTCCTAGCGGGTCTAGCCAGCCATTCATGCTCTGGCTGGGGTCGTTGGTGTTATTGTCTGCCGTGCAGATGAGAAAACGCCCTGCGATGGTAGGGTGTGCGATGGTTGCACCTACAGGATAGCCGTTAATAGTGGCGGCATAATCGGCAGAGAAAGGGTGCAGTATCCCTAGTTCTGCTGTGCGGGCCGCACGTGAGAGCATATTGAGGATGCCATTCATATCCTCGCCATAAGGCGGCACGCCACCGGCGGCGATGGGGGTCATGGTCGCTTTGGGGAAGCCCAGAGCCATGCTCGCTCGGCCAATAGCGGTTGCTGATTGTGGAATGGTCGCAATGGTGGAGCTATCGGCTTGGTCGGCCCAAGGAATAGAGAAAAGAGGGCGTGTGTCGGTCTGTTTCATGGAATGTAAACTCGTTGATAAAGGATGTGGACACCGGCGGGGCGGGGGAGGGCACCGCTTTGATGGATGAGGGTGACATCAAGGGGGGAGAGGTCCCAGTTGTGGCAAATGGTCATCGTACCATTGGCAGACCCCAAAGAGCTGTCATCGAAAAAGATGCCGTTCTCGAAGGTTTGGGGTTTGTTGGCAGGGCCGCGCGCCTCTGCAAAACCGAGATAGCCGTCGGCGGCGGTTCCTTCGGAGAGGTAAATGACCTTACCATTCCCGCCAAAGAGGCGCATAAGGATGATGTTGCTTTGCGCGATGGAGCCGTTGGAGATATTGGCCGCCGCCTTGGCGAAGATAAGCCGCCGGAAGGCCTCATCAGTGAGGGCGTAATTCTCGGTGATGCTCTTGCCGGTATAAAAGACGCCATCTTCAAAAGGGCGTGCTGAATTGGTGCCGTCATCAGCCTCATCAAAGCCGATGAATTGCGGTTGACTGACCTTCTGGACGCGCTGGGCTCCGACAATGCGGCCCCATACATCTAGCCCCCATCCCGTGGCGGTAAGGGGGTTCCAGACGCGTTGTTGGAAGGTTTCAATGAGGTTTTGTGGGTCTATGGCCGCATTGAAGTAACCAATAATGCCGGTGAGGGCGGGGCTGTTGGCATATTGCGCTAAGATGGTCTCGCGTATGTCGATCATGTCACCACCTGCACGCTGATTGTGTCGGCTGTGACGGTGGGGAGTTGGTTGATCGGTAGGGTGAGCCTGTTCTGGCCCGCATTGGCATCTGTGCCGATAGAGAGCGTTAGCACCTCCGCCCAATCACCTAACCCATCCACAACTGCTGAGAGGCGCGAGGCGTAGAGCGTCTTGCCGATGCGGATGCGTGTTGTGCCCGTTGTGAGATAGCTCATGATGGCTTGTTGGATGAGTTGCGCTGCGTTGTTTGGTACTGCATCCGATGCCGCAATCTCCATGGTCACATAGACAGCCACCGGAGTTGGTCTATCGAAATGGAAGGAGTAGGAAGGTTGGTTCCCCGTATAAACCGGGTTGGTATCCTGAACGGTGACGATATGCGTGCCTACAGTTGCAATGCCGGGGGGCTTTTTATTGAGGATGGCACGTCCGATGTCTGTCGGATTGCCGCCCTCGACAAGGATATATTGCGTCCCTGCTGGGATGGTCACGCCCTGTTGCGTCATGTCCGTTTGGGAGGGGTTATCCGTCACAAAGGCATCTGTTACGCCCGGGAGTGCAAGCAATGCGCCCATGAGAGAGGCGTTCTGGCCGATGCTGTTGGCTGCTACACTCGCTTGACGCCGCGCCTCGAAGTCCGTGCGGTTTTCGGCATCGGCTCCCGTAGCACCGGGGGCGGCGTTAGAGAGGGCTGCAATCCCCAGCCCTGCTTGATAGAGCGTTAAGCTATTGGCGGGGCATGTAATGGCCCCTGCTGTTTGGCATGAAAGCTCTAAATTAGCAGTGTTGGTGTTGGGGAGGGTAATATCCTGCGGGGCGGCATAGAGGTTGCCATCGCTACCCTGTGCGACGATTGTCCCAGCTTTGATGACCTGTCCGGGAGCGTTCACCGTGGCTTGCACGGTAACAGTGGTTGCGGTGGCGGGGCGGCGTTCCATAAAATAAATGCGCCCAATAGCATCTTGCATCCGCCCGGAGGCTGAGGCGGGGTCCACGCCATTAAAGACGGCGAGCATGGCCGATAGAAAATCGCCAAGAATAGCGGTTTCTGAAATGGCAATTTGCCCTTGAGGGGTGGAGAGGGCCGTATTAGCCCCGCCGCCGAGGGCGGTGTTCATGTCCGCTAGCACGCCGGTGAGGATGTCTTGCTCAGAAGGAGCGGTGAAGCCTGCATCGGTAAGGGTGGGAGCAGGGACGTTCGTTATGAAGTCAGAATTGGGCATAATCCGTGCTTCCATCAGTGAAGGTTACGAGGATAACGCCGCGTAATTGGCGTTCTTTTGTGGGATTGGCGAGGTGGCAGGTCGCAGCGGCAACGCCGGGGACGGAGAGCGCGGCATCCTCGACCTCGGAGGCGTAGAAGGAGATATCCACTTCTGAATTGAGGATGTCTGTATCGTAGGGGATGCCTTGCCCGGTGTCGTACAGCACCTCCCCCAGCCATGTGCGGGCGGCAGAGCAGACATCTTGCAAAATGGCAGTTTTATCAGACAGCACAACGAGATTGCCGGTGCTATCAAGCGATAAGTCCCAATCAGAGGTAAGGGAGAGGGTTTTCATGGGGCGTCCTGTGAGGTAGCAGATTAGGAGATGATTAAGGAGTGGGTTATGAAGCGACTGGTTATGGGAATTGCGGTAGGATTAGTGTTGTCGGGTGCGGCGCGAGCGGATGAGCATTTTATGCGTGGAGATGATGGGACGTTTTCGGTAGATCCCCAGCGGGCTTATGAATTTCTACATGATGCATATTCGGAAAAGAGGGTTGCTGATAATGCTTACGATGTATTCATCAATAAAAGGCGTGGGCCTTGTTACGATGCTGTTATCCATATGTTTACCTACTATGATGATGGTGATGGGAATGTTAAGAAGTATTGCTACAGGCCTGACTTGGATAGCGATAATGCCGTAACGGGTGATCGTCCGGTTTATCACTCTGGTTCGCCTGCGGTGCCACCAAGTTGATGGTGTTGAATGTTTCAAGTAGATAGATAGGGTAGTATTTATGAAATATGGTATCCTTGTTTGTGTCGTTGCTTTGACAATGGCGGGGGTGGCGAAGGCGGATATGTTGAGCCATCAGCCCGAACCTACGAAAACGCTTTCTCAAGCTTTGCATGATAATGCTGTTGCCTCTCATCATCGTGGGCATAGTGAGCAGGGGTTGCAGTTTGATGAACAAAATCTGCGCCGTTTAGGTGTTTCGGAAGCAACAGCGAGGGACGGATTATGGGCTGTTGTACATCGTCCGCGGTCTCAGTGTGCTCAGTATATTCGTCAGCTTACGGCAGATGCTAAAGGCGCATCTGAAGCATTTGTGCAGAGTGATCAACGGTTAGTGGTGTATTTGGAGAATTCTGGCATTTGTGAGCGGCAGAGCGTGCGATAATTAAAAGCTGCACTCGGTGTAGTTGGCTTTTACAGGGGGGCTTGAAGGCTGCTGCGTGAGGGGCCAACTGCAGGATGTGTTATGTAGTGAAAAGGAGATATGAGGATGTCCGATAAAGTTAAAGGCGAGGGTGAGCCTCTTAAACCGACCCATAAGGTGATTGATGAGTTGCATCCTGAGGAGCGACCTGCTGCGCGGGAGCGGCATCATGAAGTTATTGATGAAGTCTCTAGTGATGAATCCGATATTGTTACGAAGTAAATGATGGAAGTAAGTATATGGGAGGGGCTTGTATTGTGAAGTATGTAAGGTCGGGGATGTGCTGGTTAAGTTTGAGCTGTTTGATAGCCTTAGGTACTGCGCGAGCACAGGCCCCTCTTGAGGTGGGGCAAGACGGGCATGTAACGACCAATGGCATAGCGGCTATTGGTGTGTCTGCGCAGGAAGGACAGCGTCTTGCTCAGGTGGGGAAGTGGCAGATGTTGGAGTTGGAGCATACTCTGACGGCTTTGCTGGCTGAGGATGATGTAATGTTGTCCTTTTCTCCACGTCGTGGCGGAGATGTTTTTTTGATGTTCGTGCTGAAAGGTCAAGAAGTTAAAGCCCCGGCTTTATCTGTACGTTTTTCGAACGGTCTGGAGGTAAAGAGCTTCCATTATACCGGCATTATTAACAGAGGCACGCAATGGGGCTGTTATGTTAGTGAGGCAGAAGGGAAGGCCCTGTTCGCGGCATTGGCGCAAAGTCATGCTGTGACGATGGTGTGGAGTGGTGGGCAAAAGCAGGTTGAGTTTGCTCAAGGAGCTGAGTTTGTGCAGAATATGCGCGAGACTGCACAGCATGGACATATGCCGTTCCCTCAATGATAATTATCGGGGGGGACCGGTATCGCCGGAACCGGGTTGTACCCCGTTATGGGTGTGTTGTGTAAGGGATATGCTGCCGGCTTTTACGTCACCATTTGTTACGATATCGCAATTTGCTGATAATTTTGCGGCATTGATAGTCACCTCGCCTTGGGCCTCGATAGAGACTTTCCCCGGCGTTACGATGCGCCAGCCTTGCTCTGTGGCCTGAATGAACTGGTCGGGACCGTTATTGAGAAAGCCACCCACATAAACGCAATCTTGTAGAGCGAATTGCCGGAATGAGGCCGGAGGAGAAGGCTGGCGGGTTGTTACGGCATGGGTGTGGTCGCGCCCGGATATGATGATGAAGCCAATATCGCCCGGTTTGGGGTCGATGATGAGGGCCGATGTGCCACCTTGGATGCGTAGGTAGGGCACATTATGGATAATATCATGCGCTAAAGGGCGTGATAGGGCATCTTGTTGTTGGACCATGGGGCGGACGGTGACTTTGCCGGTAATAGAGGCTGGCTCTGCCGAGACATCCACGACTTGAACCAACATAGAAGGTCCAATTTGGTTAATGTGGCTGGCAATAAGGCTATCCAGCGCGCCTTTAATGTTATTTTTCCCCGTCGTAGGGCGAAGATAAGGGGTGTTGGTGGGGAGAGGCATAGTAGGCTCCATATTCTGGCGATGTGTTAAGGTGACAATATGGTTTATTTGTTGATAGGGTGGCTTTGACTTTGCGATTATTGGGGGTAGTGATGCGGGGATTTGTTGCGGGTATTTTGAGTTTTGTGGCGTTTGTTTTTGTGCCTGGTTTGGGTGTGTGTGCTGATGGGATACCGCCTATAGAGGAGGGGTTGAAGATGGTTGCGGCGCAGCAGCAATATGCGTTGCAGCGGATGGGCTTGAGTGCGGCGTTAGCGCGGCAGGCTTTGTGGGGGGCGAAGTATAAGCCTGAGTCTATGTGCGCGCAGCATGTGAGTTTGCTGTTGAGCGGGTATGATGCGTTGCATCCTGAGTTCCCTGATGATGGGCCGCCGGATAAGGATAGGCAGGAGCGTATTCGCTTAGCGAATTCTGGGTCATGGCGGTTTGTTTACGATATTGAGCAGGTACATATTTGTAGCAAGGCTTTTTTGGATAAGACGCCTGCGAAGCCCGCTTATAATCCGGAGAATGATCCTGTTCAGATTATGGCGCGAAGTTTTCAGCAAGACCGGCAGAGGATGATTGATGAGATGGTGCAGGCCGGTGTGGAGAAGAATGTTGCGGAGAGTGCAGCTATATTGGTGACTTCCCAGAAGGGAAGGTATAAAGAGTGTGCTAGGATTATATATCATATGTATGTGGATGGTATTCGTGGGGGGTTAGACCCTGAACTCGTTAGGGAGATGAATACACCTGATCCTAATACAGCGGAAAGAGATTGTGACATTGGGCGGATGTATCAAGACCCGAATGCGGAATATCCTTATGCGCCATCGATTGAGCGGTTGCAGAAAGCGTTTCGAGAGGATCGGAAAGGGACGATTGAGCGGTTGGTACAGGCTGGTGTTAGGCGTGTATGGGCGGAGAATGCAGCGGATTTGGTGTTGGCGCAAAAGGGGCGGTATGGCCCCTGTGCTATTATCATGGGGGGATTGTTGGATAATATGGGGTATGAGTGGGGGGATATTACCCATCATGTTAAAGCTATTAATGATGGGATTTATTATGGGAAAGGGTTGGGGACTGGGGTTTGTGATGCGGAGAATGCAGAAGAAGCCCCTGAATCCGGTGCATTGCGCTGGTAGGTATTAGGATAGTGCTTTGTTATGAGGTGGTTTTTGGCCGAGGTTGGTGCGGATGCAGTCGATGGTTGTTCCGCCCTCGTTATATTTGGGATAGCCAACCATACCATTTTGGGCAGAGATGATGGGTATTGATTTTTCTTGCCCATTTGGAGGGGTGCCAGTGTAGGAGCCGCCCCAGATTTCAACTACCCCTAGATGGGCTGTTGTTTGGGAGATTTGCTGCTTGTAGCTGTTGGGGAGGTTGTTAGTCTCGTCTTGCGTAATGGGGGTGTAAGGTCGGATATTATATTTGATATGTGTTGCGTTTACGACCCCCTTTATTTGGTCTAGTGCAGTCCCAGAGCGGTAATGGTTGGTGAGGGTTTGGTGATGATCCCAACCGCCATAATTGAGGAGTTGGAGTTTAGCTGCGTAGCAGATGTCTTGCAGGATAGAGAGGGCGGGGTAAGGGCCTCTATAGCCTTTTGCGGGGATGAGAATGCCAGCGGGGATTGTGTTTGTCATGGCATGGATTTGGAAAGGTGTGTCTGGGTCGTTATAATCCGTATAGGCGTCGTTAATTTGCCCGATAAAGAGGGTTGTGAGGGGGGCGTTATTATCATCGCTCACAGAGAGCATGATGGTGGTGCGGCCGGGGAGAAGGTGGTTGAGGAATGTTAAGGTGACAATATGGTTTATTTGTTGATAGGGTGATTTTGACTTTGTGATTATTGGGGGTTGTGATGCGGGGCATTGTTGCGGGGATTTTGTGTTTTGTGGTGTTTGTTTGGGTGTCTGGTGAGGGTGTTTGTGCTGATGGGATACCGCCTATAGAGGAGGGGTTGAAGATGGTTGCGGCGCAGCAGCAATATGCGTTGCAGCGGATGGGCTTGAGTGCGGCGTTAGCGCGGCAGGCTTTGTGGGGGGCGAAGTATAAGCCTGAGTCTATGTGCGCGCAGCATGTGAGTTTGCTGTTGAGCGGGTATGATGCGTTGCATCCTGAGTTCCCTGATGATGGGCCGCCGGATAAGGATAGGCAGGAGCGTATTCGCTTAGCGAATTCTGGGTCATGGCGATTTGTTTACGATATTGAGCAGGTACATATTTGTAGTAAGGCCTTTTTGGATAAGACGCCTGCGAAGCCTGTTTATAACCCGGAGGATGATCCTGTTCAGAGAATGGTACGGCATTTTCAGCAAGACCGACAGGGTGTAATTAATGAGATGGTAGAAGGGGGAATTGATAGGTCGGTTGCGGAGAATGCGGCTATTCTCGTGAGCTCACAGAAAGGGAGATATAAAGAGTGCGCTCAAGAGTTAGAGAATATTATTTATCGTCGGATGCCCGGTATGCCAATAGGCCGAGAGGATGCGCGCGAGATGAATCTTCGTAGTTATGAGACGGCGGAGAATGATTGTGACGTTGGGCGGATGTATCAAGATCCGAATGCGGAACATCCTTATGCGCCGTCTATTGAGCGGTTGCAGAGAG
>NZ_MEJG01000010.1:0-2500 GCF_002592045.1 Parasaccharibacter apium
TATAACTGAGAGGGTGGATAATGGATGCGGGGGTAGGATTTGAACCTACGACCTTCAGGTTATGAGCCTGACGAGCTACCGGGCTGCTCCACCCCGCGGTGGTGGGTGGTATATGTATAGAGCGGGTGAGCGAGGGGACCTGGCGGCGACCGACTTTTCCGCTTCTTAAGAAGCAGTATCATAGGCGCTGGAGGCTTTAACGGCCGAGTTCGGGATGGGATCGGGTATGGATCCTCCGCCATAGCCACCAGGTCTTCCCGCTCACCCTTTTAGGTGATTGGGGTGTGGTTGGTGTTTTTTGGTGAGTGTGACTGATTACTGTGCATGTGTTTTAGGTGTGTGAGAGATATGGGCGATTAGGATCAGTTAGCTACACATGTTGCCATGCTTTTACACCTGACCTATTGACGTCCTGGTCTTGGACGGCCCTGTGAGACCTTGTTTTGAGGCTGGTTTCCCGCTTAGATGCTTTCAGCGGTTATCCATTCCGAACTTAGCTACCCGGCTGTGCCGCTGGCGCGACAACCGGTGCACCAGAGGTTCGTTCATCCCGGTCCTCTCGTACTAGGGACAAATCCTCTCAAGTCTCTTACACCCACGGCAGATAGGGACCGAACTGTCTCACGACGTTCTAAACCCAGCTCACGTACCACTTTAATCGGCGAACAGCCGAACCCTTGGGACCTGCTCCAGCCCCAGGATGTGATGAGCCGACATCGAGGTGCCAAACCTCCCCGTCGATGTGGACTCTTGGGGGAGATCAGCCTGTTATCCCTAGAGTACCTTTTATCCGTTGAGCGATGGCCCATCCACGCGGGACCACCGGATCACTATGGCCGACTTTCGTCTCTGCTTGAGCTGTCACTCTCGCAGTCAGGCGGGCTTATGCCATTGCACTCGACAGCCGGTTTCCGACCGGCCTGAGCCCACCATCGCGCGCCTCCGTTATTCTTTGGGAGGCGACCGCCCCAGTCAAACTGCCCACCATACAGGGTCCCGGACCAGGCTGACTGGTCTCGGTTAGATATCAGAAAAGTTCAGGGTGGTATTTCAAGGATGGCTCCACCAGAGCTGGCGCCTTGGTTTCAAAGCCTCCCACCTATCCTACACAAAACTTTCCTGATACCACTGTAAAGCTGCAGTAAAGGTTCATAGGGTCTTTCCGTCTGACCGCGGGTACCCCGCATCTTCACGGGGAATTCAATTTCGCTGAGCCGATGCTGGAGACAGCGGGGAAGTCGTTACGCCATTCGTGCAGGTCGGAACTTACCCGACAAGGAATTTCGCTACCTTAGGACCGTTATAGTTACGGCCGCCGTTTACCGGGGCTTCGATTCGACGCTTGCACATCTCCTCTTAACCTTCCGGCACCGGGCAGGCGTCAGACCCTATACGTCATCTTTCGATTTCGCAGAGTCCTGTGTTTTTACTAAACAGTCGCTACCCCCTGGTCTGTGCCACCCGCTAATGGTTGCCCACTAACGGGTCTCGTTTCTTCCGAAGTTACACGAGCAATTTGCCTAGTTCCTTCAGCATCGTTCTCTCAAGCGCCTTGGTATACTCTACCAGTCCACCTGTGTCGGTTTCGGGTACGGTCTATATGCTAGAGCTATTTCCTGGAACGGTCCAAAAGCCAGCTCAATCCGTTAAGAGCTGACAACATATCTCGTTCGTCACTTCTAGCAGGCTTAGGACTATTAACCTAATTCCCATCGACTACGGCTTTCGCCCTCGCCTTAGGGGCCGGCTCACCCTGCGTGGATTAACCTTGCGCAGGAACCCTTGGACTTTCGGCGACAGTGTTTCTCGCACTGTTTGTCGCTACTCATGTCAGCATTCGCACTTCTGATACCTCCAGAGAGGGTCACCCCGTCTCCTTCGCAGGCTTACAGAACGCTCCGCTACCGCGCATAGTAATCTATGCACCCACAGCTTCGGCACGTGGCTTGAGCCCCGTTACATTTTCGGCGCAGGGTTTCTATTAGACCAGTGAGCTATTACGCTTTCTTTAAAGGATGGCTGCTTCTAAGCCAACCTCCTGGTTGTTTTGGAATCCCCACATCCTTTCCCACTTAGCCACGATTTAGGGGCCTTAGCTGGTGGTCTGGGCTGTTTCCCTCTCGACAATGGACCTTAGCACCCACTGTCTGTCTGCCGCACTTATACTCCTTCGGTATTCGGAGTTTGGTTAGGTGTGGTAAGGCTTTGGGCCCCCCTAGCCCATCCAGTGCTCTACCCCCGAGGGTAATATGCGACGATCTACCTCAATAGATTTCGCGGAGAACCAGCTATCTCCGAGTTTGATTGGCCTTTCACCCCTAGCCACAGCTCATCCCCGACTTTTTCAACAGGCGTGGGTTCGGCCCTCCAGTGCGTGTTACCGCACCTTCAGCCTGGCCATGGCTAGATCACTCGGTTTCGGGTCTTCTACCAGTAACTTAATCGCCCTATTCAGACTCGCTTTCGCTACGCCTACACCTATCGGCTTAAGCTCGCTACG
>NZ_MEJG01000011.1 GCF_002592045.1 Parasaccharibacter apium
ATGGGCTTGTCACACCAACAAAACGCGGGACAGACCATCCCATCCCTTGCATGAGATTGACCTGCCCCCCATGGCCGAAGCTCTCGCATAATTTGCCATCTTCAGCATCAACAGCGATGAGGCGGTTATCTAATGTTCCTTCAATGATGCGATTATGGCAGGGCTGCCCTTCTGGCGTCGTTGAGGAGGTAAAATACGTCACGGCCTTACAGGCTGAGGTAAAGGGGATGGCATCATAACTCTCATGAGAGTGGAAATGCCATTTTTCCTGCCCTGTTGCGGCGTCAACGCGCATCATGTCGTTAGAGGCGGAGCAGAGATAGAGGGAATCCCCAACCTTAATAGGGGTTGTTTCAGGCGCTAATCTATTCAGCTTCCCTTTAGGGATGAGTGCGCCTGTGTGATAGGTAAAGACCCGCTGAAGTTTCCCCACATTCTTAGGCGTAATTTGGGCGAGAGGGGAATAGCGTGTGGCTTTGTCATCTCGGCCATAAGCGGGCCAGTCTTCTGGCTTAGGGTTGGCACTTTCCTGCGGGACAGCTTGTGGAAGCTGGTCGATGGGAAGCTCATCAATATCGGGCAGATTCGCCGCATTCACACCCGGTGCTTGTGGTGTGTCTGGCGCAGGGGGATGGAACAGACTCGATTCCGTCAGTTCCTTTGGCATAGTTTGATGCGCAGTACTTGGGGATGTGTCTTGCGGCGCGGGAGTTTGTGCGAAGGCTATAGAAGCACCAAGGATGGTCCCACCTAGAAGGAGACCGAGCAAAGGGGCTGAATTACGCATTTTGGGTGTCCTTTTGGGAGATGAAGCTTAAGGGGCGGTCATTCCCTATAAACGAGGCTGATTCTGCGTAGGCAGAGGCACCGTAGCGTTTAAGGCCATATTGATGAGATATGACCTTAAACGCCGAAAGGTTATTTATTTTCCTTCTTCTGGCAGTGCGTACACAACGAGCGCATCAGAGACGGGGCTACGCATAAAGTGATGTCCCCCAGCCATGATGGCTACATATTGGCGGCCATTCACAGCATAGGTCATAGCGTTCGCTTGTCCGCCGCCGGGGAGAACATCTGTCCAAAGTGTTCTGCCGGTTTTTACATCAATGGCATGGAGCAGATTATCGGTAGAGGCACCGATGAAGGCAACGCCACCAGCGGTTATCACAGGGCCACCGTTATTAGGCGTACCAACGGTGAGAGGCAGGCCAGTCGGCAGGCCCCACGGCCCATTAGCGCGTGCTGTTCCAAATGGTTTTTGCCAAAGAACCTTATGGGCTTTGAGGTCAATCGCCGTGACCATGCCATAAGGCGGGGCATTGCACATAATCTTCGTAAAGCTATTCCAATAAGGTGTTACGACAATCCCATAAGGTGTTTGGGCCTGGGCACCATTACCTTCTGCACCACCGCCAGACGGGTTATATTGCGGAGAGTCGATAGGGATAAGCCCCATCTTATCAGCCACTTTACGGCTGACGAGCTGGTCATACATAGGCAAATTATTCCAATTCGCCAGTAAGATGCCTGTTTGAGGGTTATAGGCGACACTTCCCCAATCGCTTCCCCCGTTATAACCGGGATATTCCAACCATGGTTGCTTAATGGTAGGCGGTGTAAACTCACCCACATAATGCGCCTGACGGAACTTGATACGGCACGCTAGCTGGTCCAGCGGGGAAATGCCCCATGTTCCTTCCTCTGTCATTTTGGGGATACCAAGACGTGGCACCCCGATGGACCAAGGCTGTGTAGGGGAGCGTGGGTCATCCTTCACAAAGCCGGGGCTTGGGGCGGGTTTTTCCACCACGGGGAAG
>NZ_MEJG01000012.1 GCF_002592045.1 Parasaccharibacter apium
TCTGGCAAAGGTTTGCCCGTGCGGCGGTCTAGGATGAAGGTCTGCCCCCGTTTGGTTGGCATGATGAGGGCAGGGATGATGGTGCCATCATCAGCATGATAGTCGAAAAGGGTCGCTTGGGATCCAATATCGTAATCCCACACATCTTTATGAACCGTCTGGAAAACCCAGCGTGGCTCACCTGTGCGGACATCTAAAGCAACAACGGCGGAGGAGACTTTATTTTCCGCCTCGCTGCGCATTGCACTATAATAATCCGCAGCGGAGTTGCCTGTAGGGACATATACAAGGCCTAGCGCGTTATCGCCTGTCATTGCGGCCCAAGAATTAGGCGTGCCTCGGCTATAGAAATGGTCTTTATCAGGCTGATGGTGATTATCGGGATTATTGACATCCCACGCCCAGAGGAACTTACCGCTCTCAGCATCATATCCACGAATAACGCCAGAGGGAGCCCAACGGCGTTGGCCATCTAACACTTCATGATTGACGACAATAACGCCATTAATAATGGGG
>NZ_MEJG01000013.1 GCF_002592045.1 Parasaccharibacter apium
TCATAAATAAGAGGTAACCTTAGCAACCAGATGCTTAACTCACCACGCTAGCTGTCCCACATCAGCGTCCACTTCCATATTTCTACTATCACAAACAGCCCACTGAGGGCCCATGCCATAATATGTTTCTACGTTAATCGCCCGTGCGTGATGAAGAACATCTCCCCACTCATACCCCATATTATCCAACAATCCCCCCATGATAATAGCACAGGGGCCATACCGCCCCTTTTGCGACAACACTAAATCCGCTGCATTCTCCGCCCATCCCCTCAAAACACCAGCCTTCACAAGCTTCTTAATCGTCCCTTTCCGGTCCTCCCGAAAAG